>NZ_PYUA01000039.1:0-701 GCF_003028545.1 Bacillus sp. Nf3
TCAAAGGATTTTTGTGATGTCTTGTAGATGTCGACTGCTCTGACTGCAGCTGATGTGGCTTGAGTCGTTTTATAGACCGCCTTTCCGCCTTTAAAAATGCGGCCTGCCCAGCCGACGATTGGGATATAGCCTGCTGCTGCCATGCCCCCTGCCGCGACTCGCTGGCCTGCGGTGAGTTCCTCACCCGTGATTGGATCAACGCCTGTTGCGGCACGTTTTGCATCGTTCACACCTGTCAGTTCATTCACAATGTTTCCACCATAATCGAGCGCTTTTTCATACCAAGGACGGTTGGCGAGGGCTTCTTGTTCCTTTGCGATCTCGCGGGCTTCTTCTTGTTCTTTTTTGATTTTCAGATATTCAGAAGTTTGCTTCTCAATATCGCTTTTTGCCTTGTAAATTTCGCTATTTTGATACGCTTTCTTGTCAAAATTCATAGGCGAAATCGCTTTTCCGTCATTTGTCGCATTCATCATTTCAGCGTACAATGCCATTGTAGCTTGCTGCTCCGTCTCTGACAAAGCATATTCATCTTTTAAATTTTGATCAAGCTCTCTTAATTCTTTGACCGTCTTTTTTCGTTCATCTTCCGCATCTTCTATTTTTTCATCGAAAGTTTGACTATCAAATACCTCTAGGGAAATAAGGTCATCGATGTCTTGAAAAATCGTTTTGAGTGCCTTTTTTTGATCCTTTACAAT
>NZ_PYUA01000040.1:0-684 GCF_003028545.1 Bacillus sp. Nf3
GAGATTGAGCACGCTGGCACGATCCGGTGTGACCTACACGCTGAGCCATGATGCGGGCGGAAACTACACGGCACTCAATGCCACGACCGAAGCGACCCGCTACGCCATCGATGCGAAGAGCAACCGCATGCTGTCGTTCAGCAATCAGGATGGAACCCGCACCTATCAATACGATGCGCTTGGCAACCGCATCAGCGAAACCTCGGGTAGTCGCATTTCCACATTCACTTACGGCCCCTTCAATCGCATGGTGCAGAGCAATGTTGGCGGACTTCGCACCGACTACCTGCTCAATGCGCAGGGCCAGCGCGTGGGAAAGAGTGGCGCAAGCTCAGCCAGTCGCTATTTCTATGCTGGACAGAACCGGCTGCTGTCCGAGCAGACCGGAGCAACCTGGACGAACTATCTGTGGTTCGGGGGCGAGCTGGTCGGTATCGACCGCAATGGCGCGGTCAGCTTTGTGCACAACGACCACCTTGGTCGGCCTGAGTATGCGACCAACAAAGCGCAGCAGGTTGTGTGGAAGGCCTACAACTACGCGTACGGCCGCAGCGTTCTGAAGGACGACATCGGTGGGCTGAACATCGGTTTCCCGGGGCAGTACTACGATGGCGAGAGCGGGCTCTGGTATAACGGCTTCCGCGACTACGACGCGAGTGCGGGGCGCTATGTGCAGAGTGATCC
>NZ_PYUA01000041.1:0-681 GCF_003028545.1 Bacillus sp. Nf3
GCAGCAACGCCCAGGCCAGCCAGCGGTGGCGCGGTCGCAGTAAGCGCATGTCGTCTCCTTGACGATCGAACAGGAAGCTCCAGGCGCTACGGCAGATCACGAGCCTCGCGCGGGGGCGTGCATTGTGCCGTGCCAGGCACGCGCCGGTAGCGTTGGTAGCCGGTCTGCGCATCCATGCCGAGCAGGTCGCCGTTGCCGAGCGGACGCAGCACAAGGGTTTCACCGTCCTGCTGCAGATGAACGGCACCCTCGTGCAGACGCGCCTGCGTGCCATTAGCGAAGTCGATCGTGTCGATTACGCCACCATCAGCCTGGTAGAGGCCGCAGGGCAGCCTCCGGGCCGGCACCAGGCGCAGGTCGGCGCCGAGCTCAAGCAAGGGCGCAGTGCGCTCGCAGGCACTGACGCGGCCTGCGTCGCAGACTACCTGCAGGGCCTGCACCGCCAGCGCCGGTTCGCGTGCGATCAACTGCTGTTCGGCCACCCCGGTGCAGAAGCGGCCACCGCGCTGTTGCAGGCAGAGCCGCTGCAGGGTGGCGCGCTGCGCGGCCGGCAAGGGCGCGTCCTGCTGCCCGGCCCTGGTGGTGGGTGCAGCGAGAAAGTGGCGCAGCAGCGCCGAGCAGCCGGCGCCGACGCCTTCCTCGCACGCGCGCTGGGCCTGTTCCGGAGGCGCCTCAGCGAGC
>NZ_PYUA01000042.1:0-677 GCF_003028545.1 Bacillus sp. Nf3
GTTGGCACCGGACAGGGTCTGCACACCCGCCCCCACCTTCACCAACCCGCCGCCACCACTGATCAGGCCATCAAACGCGCCGTTGGCAGCGCTGCCGAAGGTCAGCGAATTGCCGCCCAGGGCCAGCGAAGTTCCCGCCACGCCGTTGAGCGCCCCGATGGTCTGGCTGCTGCCTGCGCCGGAGATGTCGAAGATCGCCCCTGCAGCGCCCAGCGTGACATCACCTGCCGCAGCCAGGCTGCCGCCCGCGCCCAACGCGAGCGTGCCGGCATTGACGGTGGTGCCACCGGTATAGGTGTTGGCGCCGGACAGTGTCAGCGTCGCACCACCATTCTTGATCAGGCTGCCATTGCCGGCCACGATGCCGCTCAGGGTCAGCGCGTTGCTGCCCTGCAGGGTCAGTGCCACGCCCGATCCCAGGTTCACCGCGTTGCCCAGCGTCACCGCAGCGCCGGCATCCAGCGAGGCGTTGCCGTTCACCGCCAGTGCGCCGGTACCCAGCGCACCGTTGGCGCCCGCCACCAGGTTGCCGCCGTTCAAGGTCAGGCCGCCAGTGAAGGTGTTGCTGTTGTTGAGCGTCAGCAGGCCAGCACCGTTCTTGACCAGGCTGCCATCGCCGCTCAGCACGCCGCCCAGGGTGAGGTCATTGCTGCCGCCCAGGGTCAGCTGCGTGCCGG
>NZ_PYUA01000043.1:0-674 GCF_003028545.1 Bacillus sp. Nf3
CGAGAACATCACCAGCACGCCGCCGAGCTTGTTCGGCACCACACGCAACATCGCGTAGTACGGGGTGTAGTACCAGACCGGCTTGATGTGCTCCGGGGTCACCAGGCGGTTGGCCTCGGTGAAGTTGTCATGCTCCAGGAACAGGCCGCCGAAACCGGGCGCGAAGAAGATGATGAAGGCGGCGATGATCAGCAGGAAGCCGGCGCCAACGCCATCCTTGAGCGTGTAGTACGGGTGGAACGGAATGCCGTCGGCCGGGGCGTTCGGCGACCAGCGGTTGCCCTTCGGGCCCTTCTTGATCTCCACGCCATCGGGGTTGTTCGAGCCCACTTCATGCAGTGCGCCCAGGTGCAGCACCACCAGCAGCAACAGCACCAGCGGCAGGGCGATGACGTGCAGCGCAAAGAAGCGGTTGAGCGTGGCGTCACTGGGCAGGTAGTCGCCCATGATCCATTCGGTCAGGCCGTTGCCGATCACCGGTATCGCGCCAAACAGCGAGATGATCACCTTGGCGCCCCAGAACGACATCTGGCCCCAGGGCAGCACGTAGCCCATGAAGGCTTCGGCCATCAGCACCAGATAGATCAGCATGCCCAGGATCCACACCAGCTCGCGCGGCTTCTGGTAGCTGCCGTAGAGCAGGCCACGGAACATGTGCAGGTAGACCACGATGA
>NZ_PYUA01000044.1:0-665 GCF_003028545.1 Bacillus sp. Nf3
GCACGCAGCTGGTGCTGAGCACCGGCGGTGCGGTGGAATCGCTGGCCTACCAGAGTGGCAACGAGTACGTGGTCGAGATCAGCCCGCGCCAGGCACCGGCTGCGGTCGGTGCGGTCACGGCCGGCAGTGTCACCCAGGCGGCCAAGGCTGTCGGCCAGCGTGGCTTCACCGGCAAGCCGGTGACCTTCAACTTCCAGGACGTGCCGGTGCGCACCGTGCTGCAGTTGATCGCCGAAGAATCCAACCTCAACGTGGTGGCATCCGATTCAGTGCAGGGCAATGTGACCCTGCGCCTGGTCAACGTGCCGTGGGACCAGGCGCTGGACATCGTGCTGCGTGCCAAGGGCCTGGACAAGCGCCGCGACGGCAGCGTGATCTGGGTCGCTCCGCAGGCCGAGCTGGCCAAGTTCGAGCAGGAGAAGGAAGACGCGCGCATCGCCATCGAGAACCGCGAAGACCTGGTCACCGACTACGTGCAGATCAACTACCACAGCGCCACGCAGATCTTCAAGGCGCTGACCGAGGCCAAGGGCATCGGTGGTGGTGGCGGCAGCGGCGGAAATGGTGGCAGCTCGTCGCAGGAAGACAGCGGGTTCCTGTCCTCGCGTGGCCGCATCGTGGCTGACGAACGCACCAACACGCTGATGATCAGCGACATTCCGAAG
>NZ_PYUA01000045.1:0-660 GCF_003028545.1 Bacillus sp. Nf3
CGGGGTGGCCCAGAAATCGGTCGGCTCGGCATAGCTGAAGCGCATGCGCTGGTAACGATTGTCCTGCTGCTCGTAATTGAACCCGCCTTCCAGGGTCAGCGCGCTGCTGGCATTCCAGGTGAGGGTGTTGAGCATGCCGAACTGGCTTTCGTCCCACATACGGCGCTGGCGAGGCGCATTGCCGGTGGGTAGGTCGCTGAAGGTGACCCGGCGGTCATCTTCGTAGTTGTTGTAGTAGAGCTTGCTGGCCAGATACAGATTGTCGGCCAGCTTCAGATCGACATGGGCCGCAACCTGGCGCATGTCGCGGTCGTCGCCATCATTGCGATTGCGCAGGTCCGAGCCGCGGCGGTGGCTGCGCAGTTCCTCTGCGGTCATGAAACCGGGCTCTTCGGCTTCGTTGTGATAGGCGCGCGCGGTCAGGCCCACGCGCAGCCCCTCTTCTTCCAGGTTGCCGTAGAACCACTTGCCACCGACGCTGTATTTCTTCGATGTGTCGTTATCGCGGTAGCCATCGGAGTCCTGGTAGCCCACGAAGTAGTTCTGGGCGAATCCATTGCCTTCGCGGCCCACCGCCAACTGGGCGCTGCGTGTGTTGTAGCTGCCGTAGCCCAGCCGCGCATCGGTGTAGTTGCCGCCCTGGCGGGTGCCGAAGTTCAC
>NZ_PYUA01000046.1:0-660 GCF_003028545.1 Bacillus sp. Nf3
CACGAGGCCAGCAAGAAGGACTGACTGTAAGGTGGACATCACAAGGGAAAATGCCGGAGCAATGGAAAGATTACAGGTTCCATGCACTACCTGTTTGCGGGGGCGGCGGCCGGTCGTGCGAACAGGTCTGCGAGGTTCCTCGCCACCAGCGCGTGGCCTTGCCTGTTTGGATGGTTGGACTGGGCCATGAGCCCGCTGCGGTCGCCCTTGAAATGCAGGAACGAGGCCAGGTTGTCGGCGACCGGAACCTGCAGCCGGGCCCCAAGGCCTGCGATCATGTCGGCCTGGATGCGGAGCGGATCGTCCTGCCGTTCGGGGTGCGCCTGCTCATCCCAGGTGGGTGTCATCAGCACCGGGCAGGCCCCTGCACTGCGTGCCCTGCCGATCATGTCGGTGAGGTTGCGCTCCGATTCGGCCAGCGGCAGCGAGCGATCATTCAAGCCATAGTCGATCAGCACAACACGCGGGTGATGATCCAGCGCGTCGCGCTGGAACCTGGCACGTCCCTGCGTCGAGGTTTCTCCGCCCACCCCCGCAGTGATGACATTGAGCACGGCATGGGGATATGCAGCGGCCAAGGCATCTTCCAGCAGACGGGGATAGGCGTCGGTCTTCTGGACCTGCGGCGTCCGGCCATAGCCGGCGGGTACGCTGTGGCCG
>NZ_PYUA01000047.1:0-656 GCF_003028545.1 Bacillus sp. Nf3
AGGACGTCTGGCGAGCGCTCTCCACCCTCGGCGACAGCCGCTGGCTGCTGCCCATGGCTGCGGTGCTGCTGCTGACCCTGCCGCGCTCGCAGGGCGGTTTCCGATGGCGCTGGCTGATCGCCATCGGCGCCACGGCAACGATCACCCTCGGCTCGAAACTCGCCTTCATGGGATGGGGATGGGGCATCCAGAGCCTGCACTTCACCGGTGTCTCCGGGCACGCCGCCATGTCCAGCGTGGTCTACCCTGTCGTGGGTGCCTTGTTGGCCGGTGCGGATCGGCGCGCACGCGCGGTCGGCATCACCTCAGGCTGCCTGCTCGCGGCAGCCATCGCATGGTCGCGCATTCCGTTGCAGGCCCACAGCCTGTCCGAGGTCATCGCAGGGCTGGTACTGGGCCTGGGAAGCGCCACCTGGGCGTTGCGCGCGTGCCATCCGACGCGGCGGCCAGCGGCCACCCCCCTGCTCCTTGCGGTACTGGCCGGAATGGCCTTGCCGCTCAGTCTGCCAGACCTGCATACGCACGAGGCCGTGATCGCGCTGGCGAAAACACTGTCGGGACGTGCGGAAATCTTCCCGCACTACTGAGAACTGTCGACTGGACTCCACAATTTCTTCACTTTCCTTGACAGGGGAAATGCGGATTGGCCACCATAG
>NZ_PYUA01000048.1:0-656 GCF_003028545.1 Bacillus sp. Nf3
GTCGGCAAGGACGTCGAGCAGATCATCCGTGATCTGGCCGATACCGCGGTCAAGCTGTACCGCGAGCAGGCCAAGGTGCGCGTGCGTACCCAGGCCGAAGAACGCGCCGAAGACCGCATCCTCGATGCGCTGTTGCCGCGTCGTAGTGGTGGCATCGGTTTCGATCCGGAAGTGGCGCGCAGCGAGCCGTCGGCGCAGGACAACGAGACCCGCATCAAGTTCCGCAAGATGCTGCGCAACGGCGAGCTGGACGAGCGCGAGATCGAGCTCGACCTGGCCGCGAACGTGAGCATGGACATCATGACCCCGCCGGGCATGGAGGAAATGGGCCAGCAGCTGAAGTCGATGTTCGCCAACCTCGGTGGCGGTGCCAAGGCGCACAAGCGCACGCTGACCATCAAGGCCGCACGCCCGCTGCTGGTGGAAGAAGAGGCCGGCAAGCTGGTCAACGAGGACGACATCCGCACTGCGGCGATCGAAGCCTGCGAGCAGCACGGCATCGTGTTCATCGATGAGATCGACAAGGTGGCCAAGCGCGGCGATAACGTGGGCGGCGGCGATGTCTCGCGCGAAGGCGTGCAGCGCGACCTGCTGCCGCTGGTGGAAGGTTCCAACGTGTCGACCAAGTACGGCACGATCAAGACCGACCACATCCT
>NZ_PYUA01000004.1:0-296078 GCF_003028545.1 Bacillus sp. Nf3
ACTTAAAATCCTGCGGTAGGTGACTACCGTGCCGGTTCAAGTCCGGCCCTCGGCACCATTGTTTTTAATATAAGATGCGCTCTTTAATGATCATGCCGGTGTGGCGGAATTGGCAGACGCGCACGACTCAAAATCGTGTTCCTCACGGAGTGCCGGTTCGACCCCGGCCACCGGTATCTAGTTTTAGATATTCTTTCATTCATTACAGAAGAATTAAGGAATATCAACGTTTAAAACGTCTTTCTACAAATTGTAGGAGGGCGTTTTTTATTTGTTTTTTAGCTGATTTTTCACACGACAAAATTGCTTCCAATCGTGTTCTGTTCACTGGTGAAAGGGAAATTAGCTAAATGGCAAGACGTTAAAATATTTGAGACTACATTCTATTCAGTATTACATGAATAAATTTAAGAGGTTTCTTAATGTTCTAACAGTACAAGGAATAAATATTTCTGAATTAAAGCCTTACGAGGAACATATGAAGGAGATTATCTTTTACTTTATTGATGGTTACCTTATTATTAAACTAAAGGGATTGGATAATTGAAGAAGGATGAGATAAATTGTACATAGGAGAGGTGTTGTAATGGTTACGGTTAAAAATGCTGAAAGTTATCTTAAAGATATCATTGGTAAAGATACCGATGATATAAAAAAGGTTTGGGAAACATTTAAGGCTTTTTCAAAGGAGACAGTTGAGGGCGAAGAAGATAAAGAAATTTTATTTCAGTGTGGTGTCTATGACTTTACAGGAGAGGAACTATTTCATTTTGACCTTGTACGTCAGTTTACAGTTTATGAAGAAGATGATTATTCTCACATGGAACAACTACACTGTGAATTTTTATTTAAACCAACAAGCGAGTTAAAAAAGTTAAAGGTGGTAGAAGAATGGTCAATGGATTATGACGATATCGATCATTTTTTTAATCATATTGAAAGTATTCATGAGTTTAAAATACCTTTGAGTTTAAAGCCGATAAAATCAGAAATATATCAAGAAGAACTTTGATTGTTATTTCATAAACGGGTACTTTACTTTAAGAGGGTATACCTTGCCTTTTAGGAATAATTTATCATGGATTGCCGGTTCAGCTCCGGCCATCGGTATCTATTAAAAGTTTCATGATTGGTTTTTACCGTGAACCTAACGTTTCACCCTTGTGGTAAACGTTTTTTTGTGGTTATTAAAAATAGAAAACTATTAGAAAATAATGAGCATATACTTCTTTTAGCAGAATAATCTTTAGATGATTTGCAACATTTGATAAGATACATTTAACCATGTAAGGTAGCACATTCACATAAAACAGTGTACAACCTTTGTGTAACTAAATGAATATTTGGGGATACATACACATCTATAGCTGACATCATCATTGTGACCCAATTTTAGGGGAGAATTTATGAAAAAACAAAATGACCATGAAGAGTTATTGACAGGTGGCAATGTCTCGAACGTATATCGTTCGGGAGATACGGTTCGTCGAGAAGTAAAGTCAGACAATATCAATATACGAAAGCTGCTAAAGCATTTAGAAAAAAAGAATTTCTCCTATGCTCCAAAGTTTTTAGGGGTTGATGAAAAAGGTAGAGAGATCTTGTCTTTCATTGAAGGCGTAGCTGGCCATGATTCCTTAAAAGAATACATGTGCTCTCACCAAGCCTTAAAAGAAATAGCGAGGATGCTTAGATTGTATCATGATGCTGTTTGTGATTTTCCCATTTCAGACGATTGGGAACGAATGGACAATACGCCTAACAACATAGAGGTTGTATGTCATAATGATTTTGCTATGTACAATATCATTTTCAATAACGAAAAACCAGTAGGAATTATTGATTTTGATGTAGCTGCTCCTGGTCCAAGGCTTTGGGATATCGCATATACTCTGTATACATGTGTACCTATCAGTAGGTTTTTTCGCACCAAAACAGGAGATATCGTGAACTATCATTCATCAGACCATGCAGACCAGATAAAACATAGAGTCAAACTGTTTTTTGAAGCTTATGGTGAGGAAATAGCAGAAGATTATTTGGATATGGTGCTGTTGCGTTTAAAAGGGTTATGTCAGTACATGAAACGAAAAGCGAGTGAAGGGGATATCGCTTTTCAAAACATGATTCATGAGGGGCACCTTGAGCATTATCAAAAAGACATTCAATTCATTCATGAACATAGAAAAGATTGGATGTAAAGAGGCGGCGTTGTTATTGCAAACGAATACGATATTACAGACCATGATTGAAGACGAGGGATCACATGATTATCCTCTTTTTAGACAGTACTGTGTGAAAAAAGAACAGGGCCTGCGTAAAGATGCGCTAAAAGTTCTTCAGGCCTTTATTGAAGAGATGAAAGAGAACGATTTTGAAGTACAGCGTTTATTTGTTGCTTGGCTGTTTGAGAAGATTGAACGGTTTGAGGATGGTCATCATTTGCTTGTGTATCCATTGATAATTGGGGTAATTCAGCCTGTTCTGCAAGAGTGGGAGAAGGTTGACCCAATGGATGTGAGACCATATCGCTGGCAGGGCTTGTTTGTACATCAGGGAGAAGGGCTGCCCTATTTATTGAAAGCGCTAGAGTTTGGAGGCAGCAGTGAGCAGCGTGTCATTGTTCAAATTTGCGAAACCTATTTATCGGCTTTATGGTATTCGTTTCATCATATACATGAAGATCTTTATTTAAGCACCTATGAGAAAGACCAAGAGCGAATTCAAGGTATTGAAGATGTCATGATGCTGATTGAAGATAAGAGGATTCGTACTAATGTTGAAAAACAAGTAGCCTATTATGATCAGCTTTTATCGGACTGGAAGAAATTTCAGCAAACGGAGACAAGAGGCTTCATGAAATGGTGTGCGGAGCGTAAGAAGCCGTATGAGTGGGTAGAGGCTTTTTATTATCAACAATAGATGAGGAAACGGCAGAATTCATTCTGCCGTTTATTTATGCCATATTCGTTCTATTTCTACATGATCTGGTTTGAAATATTTCAGGATATAGACATCTGGATTGCTTAATTTTTCCCACTCCTCGAATCCAATCGTTGGATCGGCGTGTTTAAGAAGCAGGCTCATGATATTGCCATGTGTGATGAATAGGGTATGATCTTTTTCTAATTTTATTTGTTCGTGGAGCGCTTCTACAATACGATTCATGGCTTCTTGGCTCGATTCTCCGCCTTCACAGGTCATATGTAAGTCTGTAAAACTAAGCTTTAGCTTCTCATACCAATTGTCTATTGGCTTACTGCTTAACACACGTTCAGAGAGGCGTTGATCGATTTTTATCTCGAGCTGTTTTGCATGAGCAAGGGGCTCAGTAGTTTGGATCGCTCGTTTATAAGGACTTGAGATAATCTGATTAAGATGAATGCTGGAAAAAAACTGTGACAGTTCGTGAGATTGAGTGATGCCTTGTGGTGTTAAAGCTGCATCTTTAGATTGTCCATCTGCTTGGCAGTGTCTGACGATATAATATGTTTTCATTGGATACACCTTTCATTGAGTATAAAAAAATCATCCAGTATTGGATGAGGATTTGCGAAGATCTAGGTAAGCTTGTTCGTATCTGTTTCTTTATAGGGATCTGTGAGCTTGGAGGTCAGGTCTAGGTTGAACAAAAAATCATCGACGGTGTCTGTGCCAAAGGGAAGTGTGGAGAAGTTGATTTGGATGCTGTCTTCTTGTTTTTCTGAAGCGACTTGCTGTGCAGGCTGCTTTTTTCTCCAGTTCTTAAACAAGCGCATGTGAGGCCCCCTTTTCTTTGAAAAAGATGGATTTATACATAATATACGGGGAGAGTTGTCCAGGCGTCAAATGTTTTCTTCAAAAGGAACGATTCAATTGGTAAAAAAAGAGCCACAGGAAAGTGCGGCTCTTGTTGTTTCAGTTTACATTGCGCGTTGTAATGCTTGTAGTAATTTACGTTCGCATCTTAAGTTATATCGCTTCTTATGGAGTTTCTCCGTTTTAAACCTGCCTATGAGACGCCGGACACCGGGATCATAAATGATGAGCTCCCTGCAAGTTTGATCATGTAATAGTGCCTGAAACCAGCTATATTTTTTGAGATGTGCTGCGTTCCTCGAGATCTCCTCTTCATCCACTTTTAAAAAAGGGATATACACAGCAAGTGAAAAGATGTCTAAAATGAATCCCATTTTGCTTCCTCCTTTCATATTATTCATTACGCTTAGGAGAAGGCAAGGTTTCATTCAATAAACGTTAAAAACAATCCCAGTGCATAAACCATTCTTTTGATTCTTTGTCATAATAGAAATACATCGTGCCGTTATCACCAATCATGAAACGAGGTTTTTCTTCTGAGGCGATTTGTAGCATGAATTCGCCTTGTTGTTGATGGGGTGGGGATTGAATATACGCCCCATATCCACCGATTTTTGTGAACGAATAATTTGTGTATTGATTAAAAAAGTGGTCTGTCGCTTCTTCACTTTCGTTTACTTCTGTTAGATCCACATATGACCATGCTTCTTCCCAGCAAGGGAAATCCCTTTGCTCACTTTTGTTCCATTGGATTTGAAAGGGTTTGAGTCCTCTCACTTCTTCAGGAGTCTCAGCTACTTCTAAACCTTCGATTGATGCATATTCAATGAGCTTCCAGCCTTCGCCGTTTTTGGTGATATCAATCGGAAGTGCTTTCTGGTTGAGGAAAATTTGAATCAGCTTACACTCATTGAAGCCGTTCATTCCTCCTGGCACTTCTGGTAAATAAATTTGTAAGATCGGAATCATGGCACCATCTTGATCTGTCGGCCAGCCCTGATGAGGATCGATGAAAAAATGGCCTGCAAACCAGCTGTGTACAGCTGGATCAGGACGGAACCCGCCTATTTTGGCAATGGCTGGCGTTTTCCCAATTAGATTTAATTCTTGAAAAGCTTTGTTCTCCATCTAATGTCCCTCCAGCTGTTAGCCTGCAATGTGTGCATCATGAAATGTGCCATTTATATTTCCTGTGATAATAATGACATGTCCCCAAAATAAATCACCGTCATGATAGTAGACTTCAAACTCTCCCTCAGGGTAAACATGCAGGCTTTCAAGTGAAATGCGGCTCATAAATTGATTCAGTGTGAGTTCTTCTTGCTTTTCAACTGATTCGTCTTGTTCCTGCCAATCCTTTGCTAGATCTATCAGCTGATTCGCGGCAAATGATTTAATAGAAGAATCCCATTTAGCTTGTTCTTGTATGAGTTGTTTTGCTGTAGAAAGAGAGTCATTTATTTTTTCATCTTCTTCGAGGTTGAAGTAGAGAAGGCACTCTTCATTGCTCCATTGGATCGTCTTTTCAAATAAGTCTAGTCCTTTCACTAACTCAAAGGTTCCAAGTATGTCATCATGATAAAACACAGGCTTTTGGGCTTGTTCTAAAATTTCTTGAAGTGCTTGATCCTTTGTATCTGTATTGATCAAAGATACAAGCATGAATTCACCTTCGCCCTTTCGGACCTGGAGTGTAACGATTGATTCTTTATGTAATTGTGCCTGCTTTTCCCTTAATCCTTCGTCATCTGTTAACCAGCAAAGTCTTACATTTTCGTTTGTGATATGGCCGTTTTCCTTCCAGGCAATTAGTGGAATAGAAGCGGTCCAAAGAGGTGCCTGTCCTGCTTTTCCTGCCCCTACACCAGAAGGTCCTGTAACAGCAATGATAGTGACTATATCTTCTGAAAATCTTCCTTCAAAAGTGTTGATTTGTTTGTTAATCTTCATGTGATGTCCTCCAGCTCGATTTTTTTGTCATGAACATAAGGATGATATGATCAAAATCTACCTCTTAATCACACCGCACATTAGTAGGGGAAATCAAGCTTTTTTTGTTTAAAACTGTTTTTTTAGGAGGTACATGGATTAATGAAGGTTGAGTCACAATAAAAGAAGCATGGATCGAATTTTGTATAAATTTGGGTAAGTGAGTCGAAAAGCCTAGGTGATTCTTCCTTTTCTTTATAATTACTTTGACACGAATAGATGAAAAAAGTAAAGTAATACTGAGTGATTTACAAAACCTTCTTCATCCACTAAAACATGAAGTGTGCGTAAATTTAATGTAAATGGATATTTTTCCTTTTATTTACTCGTATTTTTTTTGAAACTTATGATGCCTCTCGTTCGTTATATTAAAGGAGCGCATGTATCCGGCGGAGACAGAGCATTGGAATGCTTGACGAAGAAGATTTACATTTGCAAAATGAATGTAAATTTTTTATGATTTCATTTATATCAGAACGATGATAAGAAAGAAGAGGTTTTATGAAAAAAATATTTGCGAACAAATATAGCTTTTTTGTTTTGGCTGTCCTATTATTCTGGGCTAAATCATACACAGCCTACAAAATGGACTTTAATTTAGGAGTAAAAGGTTCTTTTCAAGAGGGGCTTCTCTTATTGAATCCATTTAGTTCAGCCATTGTGTTTTTTGGACTTGCTCTCTTTTTGAAGGGGCGTAAATCTGCCATTGTTTTAATTGTTATTGATTTTATTATGACCGCACTTTTATATGCAAATGTAGCGTATTACCGTTTCTTTGATGACTTTTTGACTTTCTCAACAATGAAGCAGGCAGGAAATCTTGGGGGAGGCATGACTGGCGGTGTGTTAGCAAGCATTAAGCCGCATGACCTTTTATACTTCCTTGATATCATCATCTTGATTGCGATTGTCATTTGGAGACCGGAAGTGAAGAAGTTCCAAATGAAAAAGACGTTTGCACTGCTGATTGTAGCTGCAGGTATTGGACTGTTCTTTGTAAACCTTCATTTGGCTGAAAAGGATCGTCCAGAATTATTAACGAGAACCTTTGATCATAAGTATGTTGTCAAATACTTAGGTGTTTACAATTATACGATTTATGACGGGGTACAAGCAGCACAAAACGCAACGCAGGTTGCAAATGCAAGCAGTGAAGATTTAACGGATGTTGTGAACTATACGTCTTCTCACTATGCGAAGCCAAATGCAGAGTATTTTGGAAAAGCAAAAGGTAAAAACATTATTAAAATTCATTTAGAAAGCTTCCAGTCTTTCTTAATTGACTACAAATTAAATGGAGAAGAAGTGACGCCATTTTTAAACAAACTGGCTCATGGGAAAGATGACTTTACGTATTTCGATAACTTCTTCCATCAGACTGGTCAAGGGAAGACATCTGATGCTGAGCTGATGATGGATAATAGTATGTTTGGCTTGCCAGAGGGAGCAGCATTTGTGACAAAGGGTGAAAATACCTTCCAATCACTACCTGCCATCCTAGATCAAAAAGCAGGCTATACGAGTGCAGTTCTTCACGGGGACTATAAATCTTTCTGGAACCGTGACACGATTTATAAACATATGGGAATTGATCAATTCTTTGATGCTTCCTATTACAACATGGATGAAGAAAACCTTGTGAATATGGGTCTGAAGGATAAACCGTTCTTCAAAGAATCAATTCCAATGCTAGAATCAATGAAAAAGCCATTTTATGCACATTTAATGACACTGACAAATCACTATCCATTTAATTTAGATGAAAAAGATGCGACAATCGCTAAAGCAACAACGGGCGATAAAACAGTCGATAACTATTTCCAAACAGCAAGATATTTAGATGAGTCATTAGAGCAATTCTTCAAAGACTTGAAAAAATCAGGTATGTATAAAGACTCAGTCATTTTATTGTATGGTGACCATAACGGTATTTCTGAGAACCATAACCGTGCAATGAGTGAAATTCAAGGGAAAGAAATCACTCCTTATCAAAATGCACAAAACCAGCGTGTTCCGCTCATGATTCGTATTCCTGGTAAGAAGGGCGGCGTGAACCATACGTATGGTGGTGAAGTCGACGTGATGCCAACACTTCTTCACTTACAAGGTATCGATTCAAATGAATTCGTGAATTTTGGAACAGACTTATTCTCTAAAAAGCATGATGAGACTGTTGCCTTCCGTAATGGAAACTATGTGACACCGAAATACACACTTGTCGATAATACCGTTTATGATACGAAAACAGGTAAAGTGGTGAAACAAAATAAAAAGACAGAGGCGATTAAAGCCCGTGTTGATAATCAGTTAAGTCTTTCAGATAAAGTGCTCTATAGGGATCTTCTTCGATTCCATAAGTTATCTGATTTCAAACCAGTGAATCCATCGGATTATTTCTATGGTAAAGCAAACAAAGAAAAAGAAGCGGATTCTTCTGCTAACTAACTGAGTTTTGGGCAAGCACAGAAAGGTGCTTGCCTTTTTCTCTCTCTTTGCTTGATTTGTTGGCAAAATATGTTTATATTTAGGGAGAAACAAGCGTGACGCCGGCTGGCAGCTGGTGACACACATTTCGTCCTTGGGGAATTCAGGAGGAGCTTATGACAACAAATACAAAAACACAAAAAAAGAAATCAGAATTATGGGGCTGGATCAAAGCCATCTTAATCGCATTTATTGCTGTTTTTATCATTCGGAACTTTTTATTCGCACCGTACATTGTGAAAGGGACTTCTATGGACCCAACACTGCATAACACAGAGCGGGTGTTTGTGAATAAAACGGTTGATTATTTCGGTGATTATAAACGGGGACAGATCATTGTTCTTGATGGGGAAGATCGCAGCACTCATTATGTCAAACGATTGATTGGTTTACCTGGTGATAAAATTGAAATGAAAAATGATCAGCTATTTGTTAATGGGAAAAAAGTGGCAGAGCCTTACTTAGCGTCAAACAAAAAGAAAGCAGCGGCAGATGGTTCTTTGCTGACACCTGATTTTGGCCCTCTGACTGTTCCAAAAGGAAAGTACTTTGTCATGGGGGACAATCGCCAAAATTCAATGGACAGCCGCAACGGCTTAGGTCTTTTTACAAAGCGCGATATTCAAGGAACTACCTCATTTGTATTTTATCCTTTCCAAGACATTCGATTACTCAATCATTAATAAACAAGAAAAAAGCACACAGCCGTGTGCTTTTTTCTATGTCATTCAGACTGACTTTTGGTAATCGCCTGTTCAAGATCTGCAAGAATATCTTCAATCGCTTCTGTTCCAACGGATAAACGAATGAGCTCTGGTGTGACACCTGTCGCTTTTTGTTCTGCCTCGCTTAATTGTTGATGCGTTGTGCTGGCAGGATGAATGATGAGAGATTTAGAATCGCCCACGTTTGCGAGATGGGAGAAAAGTTTCACAGAATCAATGAGCTTTTTACCTGCTTCACGTCCACCTTTGATTCCGAATGTGAGGATCGCGCCTTGTCCTTTTGGTAAATAGGTTTGAGCAAGTTCATAGGATTCGTGACTTTCAAGGCCCGGATAGCTTACCCAATCGACAAGAGGATGATCCTGTAAGAACTGTGCTGTTTTCAACGCATTTTCACTATGCCGCTCAAGACGAAGGTGTAATGTTTCTAAGCCCTGCAGAAGTAAAAATGAGTTGAATGGCGACAGAGCTGCCCCTAAATCACGTAAGAGCTGTACTCGTGCTTTTGTGATATAAGCCGCTTCTCCAATCGCTTCTGTATATGTTAGACCGTGATAACTTGGATCTGGTTCAGTCAGCCCTTTGAACTTATCGCTGTCAGCCCAAGGGAATCGGCCGCTATCAACGATGACGCCGCCAATTGATGTACCATGACCGCCAATAAATTTCGTCGCTGAATGGACGACAATGTCTGCACCGAACTCAATAGGTCTTAATAAATAAGGGCTGGCGAGTGTATTGTCCACAATAAGCGGGATATGATGCTTGTGTGCAATGGCTGAGATGGCTTCAATATGTAAAATGTCGCCTTTTGGATTCCCAATGCTTTCTGCATACACTGCCTTTGTTTTGTCTGTGATCGCTGCTTCAAGTTCTTCAAGGTTGGATGAGTCGACGAATTTTACTGTAATTCCGAGTTTTTTGAGTGTATGGGCAAATAAATTGTAGGTGCCGCCATAAAGACTACTTGAGGAAACGATTTCATCCCCGGCTCCTGCAATGTTTAAAATAGAATAAGTCGTCGCTGCTTGCCCAGAAGAAACAGCAAGTGCACCAATCCCACCTTCAAGCTCTGCGATACGCTTTTCAAATACGTCATTTGTCGGGTTCATAATACGTGAATAAATATTTCCCGGTTCCTGAAGACCGAATAAATTCGCTGCATGATCACTATCTCTAAAACCAAAGGAGCTTGTTTGGTAAATAGGCACGGCTCTTGAATAGGTCGCTGAATCAAGTTCCTGACCTGCGTGAATGGCTTTTGTTTCTAAACGAAATGGACGTTCTTCTGACATGTGTGTATCCTCCTTTTGTTAGATAAAACCAACTGTTTTGATAAGAAATATTTAATAAGACTATAAATCTTGTTCACTGCTCGGTCAATCATTTTTTAGATAAATCTGAAAAAATAATAAATATAGTTGACAGGTAGGAATAGTGTGTATTAACATGAGCATACTGAAAACGCGAACAAGAATGGCTGATCGGTTAACCGAAGGCTCTATCACTCAAGCATGAGTGAAGAGCCTTTTTTTATTTGAATGAGAAAGGATGATGAAGATGGAAAAAAAGAAAAAACGAAAAAAATACAGAAAACACATGGATATCACACTAGACATCTTAATTGAGCGGAATAAATATGAGATTTACAGCAGCAAGGAACGAATAGAAGCAATTTACGATCGGATTGATGAAAAGCATACAAGGACAAAATAACTATTTTATAAAATTGAGTTGATTTATGGGATTAATGTGATTTAGGATGGTGCTAACAAATCAATATGATTAGCTGATCGGACAACACGAAGGCTCTTATCTCTTTTTTTGGGATAAGGGCCTTTCTGTGTATGTATCTGATGGCAAGAGGAGTGGAGGGTTTCAATGACGATTTCAATTGATATTGCGGATAAATCCTTTTGGAAAGACAAACAGACCATTCGGGTTCTTGAAGACTTGAGATTGAGCATGATTCCAGGTGAATTTGTAACAGTGATAGGTCCGAGTGGATGCGGAAAAAGTACATTGCTAAAAATCATAGGCGGGCTCGACACATCGTATGATGGACAAATTTTGATAGGAGACAGACGGGTCACAGAACCAGGAATGAAACAGGGCTTTATCTTTCAGGAACACCGCCTGTTTCCATGGCTGTCAGTCGAAGAAAACATAGCGGCCAATTTCAATTTAAAACAACAGGATGTACGCCGCAAAGTGGATGAATTGATTGAAATTGTTCGATTAAAAGGATTTGAACATGCCTATCCACATGAGCTTTCAGGAGGAATGTCGCAACGGGTTGCCATTGCGAGAGCACTCCTTCGTGATCCGGAGATCTTATTGCTTGATGAACCATTTGGTGCGCTGGATGCATTCACACGAAAACACTTGCAGGATGTGCTGCTGGACATTTGGCAGGAGAAAAAAACAACGATGATGCTCGTTACTCATGATATTGATGAATCGATTTATTTAGGAAATGAAATTGTGCTCTTACAAGCGAGACCTGGCCGAATCCATAAAATTCTTCCTGTGAATCTGCCTTTTCCGCGTGATAGAACATCAACCTCTTTTCAACATTTAAGACAAAAGGTGCTTTCAGAATTTGAGAAAACAGATGAATTGTTACTAACTGATGGATCAGGGATTTAGGGAGGGGAAATCGCATGAAAAAGATACAAATGATCGTGATTTTTTTGAGTCTTCTCCTTGTTTTAGCAGGGTGTGGTCAAGCAGCAGACGGCTCAGAAAACAAGGTGAAAGAAATTCGGATTGGGATTCAGCAAAGTTTGAGCCCGCTGCTTTTAGCAAAGGAAAAAGGGTGGTTTGAACAATCATTTGAAAAAGAAGGAGTGAAGGTAAAGTGGGTGGAGTTTCAAAGTGGTCCTCCCCAATTTGAAGGACTTGCTGCAAATCAATTAGATTTCTCGCAAGTTGGAAACTCACCTGTCATAGCAGGTCAGGCAGCGGGTATTGATTTTAAGGAAATTGGTTTATCTCAGGATGGGCTGAAAGCGAACGGTATTTTAGTGAATAAGAACAGTGAGATTCAAAAAGTAGAAGATTTAAAAGGGAAAAAAATTGCTGTCGCTAAAGGGAGCAGTGGCTTTGATTTTTTATACAAAGTATTAGATCAGGCAGGTTTATCTGCGAAGGATGTTCAGATCATTCAGCTACAGCCAGATGAAGCGATATCAGCATTTGAAAATGGATCCGTTGATGCTTGGTCGATCTGGGAGCCGTTCTTATCACTTGAAACGATCAAGAAAGGAGCAAAGCTGCTGGTGAATGGGGAAGCGACTGATTTATATTCTCCAGGTTTCACACTTGTTCGCACTCAGTTTGCTGATCAGCATCCTGAACTAGTGGTGAAATTTTTAAAGGTATATGACCATGCGGTGAAGTGGCAGAAATCACATCCAGAAGAGGCTGTTACTCTATATGCGCGTTTAAAAAATTTAGATAAGAAGGTCGTCACACAAGTATTAAACAATACGGAACCACTCAATAAGCCCATTTCGAAGAAGATCATCAATGCTCAGCAGCATACCGCTGATTTTCAATATAAAACAAAGGCGATCCAGCGGAAAATTGATGTCAATCAGGTTGTAGATAATTCGTTTATTGAAAAAATGCTGAAAGAGGAGATGGATGAATGAAAGCTATTTCGAACCCGGCTTTAGCATCTAAAATTGAGCGGTCAAAGAGAAAAAGGAGAAAAGCGTCTTCTTTATATAAGTTAAAGGGACTGGTATTACCTGTTCTACTTATTGCGGTTTGGCAGATTATAGCTGGTTCTCAAATTGTTTCTTCCACTGTATTGCCTTCGCCCGTTTTGATTGCTGAATCCTTTCGAGAGTTGATACGTTCTGGTGAGCTGTTTGGCCATCTTTACATCAGTCTTTATCGAGCAATATGTGGATTTTTACTTGGGGGAGGCTTAGGTCTTATGCTGGGAGTATGCGTAGGGTTTTCTAAAAAAACAGAGCAGTATGTAGATCCGACCTTGCAAATGCTGAGAACCGTTCCTCATTTAGCGGTCACCCCTTTATTCATCCTCTGGTTTGGCTTTGATGAAACGGCGAAAATTTTATTGATTGCACTTGGGGCTTTTTTTCCGATTTATATTAATACTTTTCTTGGTATTCGCAGTGTAGATAATAAGCTGTTTGATGTGGCCCGCGCCTTAGAGTTTAATCTGTATCAAAGCATCACAAAACTGATTTTACCGGCTGCTCTTCCGCATATTCTTCTGGGCGTGAGGCTGTCATTAGGAATTGCTTGGCTAGGTTTAGTGGTAGCTGAGTTAATGGGTTCAAGCAGCGGCGTCGGCTATATGATTATGGATGCAAGGCAATTCTCTCAAACGGATAAAGTGTTTGTCGGAATTATCATCTTTGCAGTAGTAGGTAAGCTGACAGATTCATTTGTACGTCTGTTAGAAAAGCGTCTGCTCAAGTGGCGCACTAGTTATCAAGGTGAATAATAACAGGGGGCGATGTCATGAATATTTTATGGTTTATTCCAACACATGGAGACGGCCGTTATTTAGGTTCAGCAAAAGGGGCAAGACAGGCAGACTATCCATATTTTAAACAGATTGCTCAAGCAGCTGATCAGCTTGGTTATACAGGGGTCTTGCTGCCGACTGGGAGATCATGTGAAGATCCATGGCTGACGGCAGCTGCTTTAGCTGCTGAAACCACTCATTTAAAGTTTCTCGTAGCTCTTAGACCAGGGCTTATGCAACCGTCTGTTGCTGCTAGAATGACGTCTACATTAGATCGTCTTTCAGGTGGAAGGCTGCTGATTAATGTGGTAGCAGGGGGAAGTAAAGAGGAGCTTGAAGGAGATGGGTTATTTATTTCTCATGATGAACGCTATGAGGCAACAGAAGAGTTTCTGACGATTTGGAAGCGATTATTGAAAGGAGAAAATGTACAATTTCATGGAAAACATCTACAAGCAGAAAATGGCCGGCTGTTATTCCCGCCAGCTCAAACCCCCCATCCACCAGTCTATTTTGGCGGATCATCAGCAGCAGGAATTCAAGCGGCCGCCAAGCATACAGATGTCTATTTAACTTGGGGCGAACCGCCTGCACAAGTAAAAGAGAAAATTGTTCAAGTGAAGAAACAGGCTGAAAAGGAAGGAAGAACGGTGAAGTTTGGCATTCGTCTTCATGTGATCGTGAGAGATACCGAAGAGGAGGCATGGCAGGCAGCAGAACATCTAATTCGCCATTTGGATCAAAAAACAATTGATGAGGCGCAAAAAGTTTTACAGGGGATGGACTCAGTAGGTCAAAGACGAATGGTGGATTTGCATCAAGGGAGAAAAGACAAACTTGAAATCAGCCCAAATCTTTGGGCAGGCATTGGCTTAGTACGCGGCGGTGCAGGAACAGCACTCGTCGGAGATCCGCAAACAGTAGCAGATCGTATCATAGAATACCAGTCTCTAGGCATTGATACATTTATATTTTCTGGTTACCCGCACCTAGAAGAAGCTTATTATTTAGCAGAGCTTGTTTTCCCGCTCCTTCCATTCAAGAGATCGGGGGATACAGGACTCTCTGTGCCAGCTGGTGAAATCATTGGGAACAATCATTTTCCAGATGCAGCCTCTGCTGCTAGTTCCTCATAAATATGAAAAAGCAAAGCAGTCTGCGATGGCTGCTTTGCTTTTTTTCATAGAATAGGAGCGAGTCATATGTTGTGTACTGCTGAACAAGGTAAGGGCTTTTTTCCCAATCGATTTTCTTGTATATACATATTTTCAGAGTCAAGAGAAGAAGGAAAATATACTCACTCTTTTATCGGAATGATCAGTAAATATTTCATAATTGATGTTATTACGACATATAATCAGGACTTTTATATCTGATATATCGGGGGAATTCTTTCTATCTCACAAAAAAGAAAGAATAAAAATGATAGATGATAAATATGGACTATTTGAAAAAGGGAAGAAAAAAGATGGTGCAAATGACATTAAATGGGTTTTGTGGTTCTTAAGAGGTGTTAAAATCTAGTAAATAAGAGAGGGTTTAAACAGATGAAAGTGAATAATTGAATAAAAAGTCACGTTTTAATCAAATGTATGTTCGGTCAAAAATGGGATGTTCTGTAGATGTTTGGCGTGTGACGCCTATGATACGATCATCATAAGCTGGGAGGTGAAAAGTATGACTTATGCAGCGCCGCAAGTTGACTATTCCACTATGGAACCTGCTATTATGGACCAAGCTTGGTTCTTAGTATTTGTTGCTGTACTTCTTGGATTGGGAGCAACAGTCGTTCTAGGAGCAGCAGTTTGGTGTTTAGCAAACGGCAAGGGTAGCTTTACAGGAGCCGTTCAGTGGGAAAGTGGCTTAAAAGTCCAAATTGAATGTAAGTAGCTATACTTAGGATTCATCTTTTTACTTCTTAGATAAGACACCAGGGCTAAACCGTCTGTGGCGGGCGGTTTAGCCTGATCTGTTTTTAAAGAAAATGCAGACACTTGGAGGTTATATGTTTACGATCGAGAATTTAACCAAAACGTATAAAAATAACGTGACTGCTGTCAATGATTTTCATTTAAAGATCAACCCTCATCAAATCGTTGCTGTTGCTGGACCGAATGGTTCGGGTAAAACAACGATGATTAACTGTATACTCGGCATCATTAAGCATACAGAAGGAAAAATTCATTTGCAGGGCGTCACTAATGATGAACCATCCTTTAAAAAACAAGTAGCCTATGTTCCAGATGATCTGCTGCTCCCTGAAGCATTGACTGGTGCTGAATATTTAGAGTTTGTTTCTTCTATGTATGAATGTAAAACAATTCACAGAAGAAATCAACTAATTGAACTGTTTGATATGGACTCGGCTTTATCAAGACCGATCGAAACCTATTCACATGGGATGAAAAAAAAGACACAGCTGATTGCTGCCTTTATGCTTGATAGTCAATTGGTGATCATGGATGAGCCTTTTAGAGGACTTGATATTGAAGCGGTTATAAACACAAAGAAACTGATGAAGCGGTATGCCGAGCACCATGGTGCGATCTTGCTTTCAACGCATGATATGCTTTCAGCGGAAGAGCTGTGCCAGAAAATCGCCATTATTTCTAAGGGAAATAAAATGGATGAAGGGACAGTCTCAGCCTTAAAGGAGAAGTATCAATCAAGCACACTGGAACAGGTGTTTCTGAAAGCTTCAATGTTAAGTGATAGGGGTGCACATTTTGATGAAATCATTAATCATTTCTAAAATGATGCTTAAAATGTGGCAGCAGGAAATGTATAAGCTCTTTGATACTCAAACGAAGCGGATCATTGTGGTCTTATTCTTTTTGTTTGCCGTCACAATGGGGGCCATTATCGGATACAGCTTTACAGGTGTCTTTATGAAGGCTTTCTTAAATGGAGATGAACGGTCACTTGGATTACTCGTTGTCTCAATGGCGATCAATGCCTCTATTTTTACAAGCTTGTTATTCGTTTTGATCAAGGTCAGAACACCTGAACAAGACCGATTTTCTATGCAGCTCAGCTGGTTTCCGCTCTCTACCTTTCAGAAAAGTTTTGGATACTTCATTCCGATGGTGACAGTGGTGGCAGGACTTGTTTTATTTTTTATCGGTATTCTGCTTTTACCTAATTTTATTGCCCAGGGAATAGGTGTTTTCTTTATCTTTACTTTCTTTTTGATGGTGCTTTTGCAGTCGCTTTTTGTCTTAATGCTCCTGCAGTTTATTTACAATATCACTTATTTACTCGTTTTGAAATTAAAATTACCGTTGCAAAAATTTGCAGCGATATTTGTTTTATTGGCACTCGTTGTGGCGTATGGATTGACGCATTTTGATATTAGCCAAATTCAGCAATCATATCTACAGTTTGATTATCATTTGATGTATTTTACAGCACCGTTTTTCTTAGCGGCACAAGGAATGTCTCCTGAAGGGGTGAATTATGCCATCTTGATTCTGTTCATCCTCTTATCGGCAGGCGGCGCATTTCTTTCTCTTGCGATGATGCCGATTATGGCAGAGAAAAAAGCGTTAACCTTTTTACACAAGATGCCATTCTCTTCTTCAAAAAAGTGGTCACTTATTGTGAAGGAAATGAAGTCACAGGTACGGAATGAAGAAAACATTTTAAACTTTCTTATTCTTCTCATAGTGATCTTATTCGTTCGTTATCAATTTGGATTCCGCTTTGAAGAAGAAGCGTTTTTTGTTCTATGTGCTCTTGCTGGATTAACAGCCTTCAATTCGTTTGGCAATGATAAACGAATGCTGGGGATGTATAAAACATTTGGCCTGAGATCCTGGGAAGTGGCTTTGTACAAGTTTATCGGTCTTCTGCTTGTTGGTGTACTGCAAATTGTTTTATTCATGCTGACAACGCTGACGCTTCCTGATCAAATTTGGCACGCGTTGATTGGTGCGGCTGTCTTATGCAATGCCACTGCGCTCTTTTATGTAGTAGGTATTTTACTTCCTCTTGATCGAAACAATCCCTACACAGGCATATTTTCATTTGGAGCGCTTATTTTACTCATGATTCCGATTGTTTTTATTGGGAACTATGTCATAGGGGCATCGAGTCAAACGCTTCAATGGCTGCTTGTCGCTGCATTTGAGGGTCTGCTCATCTTTGCCATATACAAAGGTTTTTCATGGAGGTATTCACATGATTCAACTTCTTAACAATAAGCTAAAGATTGAGCGGGTACCGGAACTAGCGCCGTATGTGACCTTACAAAAGAGGCATCTCACGGATACGCAGTATGGAAGCACACTCCCGATCAATGAAAGTGCCTATCATATGTTAACGAAAGTGGACGGTAAAAGGACAGAAGCGAGTATTACCGCAGAGCTCGCCGATTTGTTTCAGGTCGATGAGTCGGTGATTGCTCGTGATTTTTATCAGCTGATGACGGGATTGAATCAGCATCACTTGCTGTCCATTCATTATCATTCACCGTATCGGATTGTGACAGCCTGCTGTCAATTTTTCAAGCAGTATCAAATCAAAATGAAGGAACGATTTGATTGTACTGGTCACTCGTTCCTTCACATTTTTGGAACGGCTTTGCTCATGGTGACGCGTAAAATCATCTTTTTCTGGCTACTTTTTATGGTCATGGCAGGGCTCGCTTTTTTATTCATTCCTGATCCATCGATTGCAGCCATTGCGATTTATTTTACGATTATTTATTTCGGGTTAATTACCGGAACTGCCTTACATGAGGCGGCACATGGCTATGCGCATCGAAAATTTGCAGGGCGAGATGGTCCTCAAGGCTTTTTTGCGAGTGACATGATGTCAGTGAAGTTTGTAAGACCCGTGTTAGATCCGTTTCAGAAAAAGCAGGTGTGGATCACGCTGCTTGGACCGCTCGTTCCCGGTGTGATTGGCGCAGCAGGCATCATTGTGACCATTTTATTTCTAAAAGAAAATCCGGTTTCAACAGGTTTTTTCATTTTTTCAATCTCGTATTTTATCCAATTACTCTATCTTCTTCCGTTTATGGGGGATGGTAAATCCATTATGAAGCAGCTATTGCTTGGGGGAATGGGAGGACAACGATCATGAACGTACAGGCGATGAAACAAGGCGCAATAGTTGGTGGTTTTCTAGGGTTCTTAGGCTTTCCGATGCTGACAATCGGCGTATTGTTCTATCATTTATTTCAATCAAAAACGAATGATGCTTTATTATTTAACAGTCTCGCTTTTGAAATGGAAGGCTCGTCCGCATTTACTTTTCAGATCAAGCCAAACTTTTTTATTTATATGATTGTGATTTTTGCTGCGAGTTTTCTCATTGTGGCATGCCTATCAGCAATAAAGCAGAAAAGAGCGAAAGGTTAGGAGAATTCTCCTAATCTTTTTTTGTATGACAAACCAAATTTTAGTATAATAAGAAATAAAAAACATCAAAGGGGATCACAATGTTTAAAAAATGGAGCATTCTTTTATTCACAGTTTTTCTATTAGCAGGATGCGGCGAGAAGGCTGCAGAAACAACGACAACCGAAAAGACGGTTTCGACAATAAAAACAGAGCCTGCTACTAAAAACCAAGTAACCATCGAACAAATGAAACTCTCAAAAAAAGAAAAAAACTTACTAGAAGCAGAAACGACTAATGAAAAGGTGGCTCTGACACTGAAAGGATTAACGAAGAAGAACAAGAGTATTACGTTTATCGGGAGCCATTACAAAAATGGCCGATTAGTGAATAAGGAAGCATCATCTGCTACCTTTACTTTACACCAGAATGGAACCGACCAAACGGTGAATGTACTTCTTCAATTACATCATGAGAAAGATACATATGAATCACAATTTAGTATTTGGTCAGATAAAAAGAATGATGGGATGACGAAAGCGACATCAAGCTTTCCGTTCAAAGTAAGTGACTATGTATTTTCTGCACAATCTGAAACTGTCAAAGTGGCTTCAGGAGAAAAGGCTCTGATTGCGTATACAGCGGCGATGGGGAAAGACGGGGGTTCAACTATATTTGAAGAGATTGAGAAGAATCCAAAGCAAGCGCTGAAAAATAAGTCACATGCATACTTATTTTATATCCAGCTAGATAAATAACTATCGTAATATATACGGAGAATATGAATTTTTTTGACGAAAAATCTTCATATTCTCTTGACGAATTGTTAAGAAAGTTGTAACATAATAAAAGTCAACGCGATGACGTTGCTTTTAAAAAATTGATGCGGGTGTAGTTTAGTGGTAAAACCTCAGCCTTCCAAGCTGATGTCGTGAGTTCGATTCTCATCACCCGCTCCAATACATAATTTTGTTTATAACGCAGTATTTCGTTTCATAGATAAACGAAGTGTTGCGTTTTTTATTATGTCAGTATAATGTGAAAAAGCACTGTCAGGCTACAGTGCTTTTTCAATGAGTTCATATTTGCTTTCTCCCCCATGTATTTGTACAAACATCTTCGTCAAGGATTGAATAAGAGCTTCACTCTTTTCCCGGGAAATAGATGGAGGGAAAAGGATGATTTGAAGAATGTTCTTTGTGTCTGGAGAAATATGTGCTGTACTTGCTTGAGAAAATAATCCATTCAGTCCTGCGCCGTCCTGCCATTCGATGTGACCAGCCTCATGTTTTGTCAGTGAAAGCGGTCCTTTGATGCGATCGGCATCTAATGTCAGGATGGGTAAGAAATATTTTAGTGAGAAAAATATCGACAAATCCTGTACGGAATTGGTCGAGTCAATAAATTGTTCCTTTTGGATATCAGAAAGAAGTGAAAGGAAAGGAACATCTTTTAAAAGATCCGTCCATTCTTTGATGGCTGGTACTTCTTCTAAGACTTTATCTTCGTATTCAAAAAATAAAGATTCTTGAAACAGGCGTAAGCGGCCTTTTAACATTTGAGGTGATGTGCCAACTTCAATATGCGAATATTCAATCTGCCCAACATGGATAGACGGGTTTTGAGGATGAGAAATTTCCATATGTATCTTCACAGTGACTCACTCCAATCGGTCATGATACACTCGTATTATACTGAAAACAACAGAAGAAACAAAGAAAGGAGGTTTGCAAGGTGATTCATGTTGGAGAATTAAAAGAAGAATTGATTCAATATGCGAAAGAAATTGGTGTCGATAAAATTCGATTTGCAAGTGCCGATACATTTGATTCATTAAAGGACCGCCTCATCTTACATGAATCGTTAGGGTATTTGTCAGGTTTTGAAGAGCCTGATATTGAAAAACGAACAAACCCTTCTTTGCTGCTTCCGAAGGCCAAATCAATTGTTGCGATAGCGCTCGCGTACCCTTCCAAAATGAAAGATGCTCCACGAAGTACAAAGGATGCGAGAAGGGGGATCTTTTGCCGGGCTTCATGGGGAACAGATTATCATGTCGTGCTGAAAAAAAAGCTTGATATGCTCGAAGAATTTTTGCGGAGCAAGCATGTCGATATACGGACAAAATCAATGGTGGATACAGGAGAATTGTCTGATCGTGCTGTAGCAGAACGTGCTGGCATTGGTTTTAGTGCAAAGAACTGTATGATTATCACGCCAGAGTTTGGATCTTATGTGTATTTGGCTGAAATGATCACAAATGTCCCGTTTGAGCCGGATGAGAAAATTGAAGAGCAGTGCGGAACATGCAATAAATGTGTGGATTCGTGTCCAACAGGTGCGCTTGTGAATCCTGGACAGCTGAATTCTCAGCGGTGCATTTCATTTTTAACGCAGACAAAAGGGTTTTTACCTGACGAATTTCGTTCGAAAATAGGAAATCGATTGTACGGGTGTGATACGTGTCAAACTGTCTGCCCGATCAATAAAGGAAAAGATTTTCATCTGCATCCTGAAATGGAACCGGATCCTGAAATTGCAAAGCCGCTGTTAAAGCCGCTTCTGACGATCAGCAATCGTGAGTTTAAGGAAAAATACGGTCATGTTTCAGGTTCATGGCGGGGGAAAAAGCCCATTCAGCGGAATGCAATTTTGGCACTCGCTCATTTTAAAGATACATCTGCCTTACCAGTGTTAATTGAGCTGATGCACAAGGACCCAAGACCGGTCATTCGGGGAACAGCTGCTTGGGCAATTGGGAAAATTGGCGATGATCAGCAGCTCCCAGAGCTGGAAAAGGCCCTTGAGCGGGAAAGTGATGAAGAAGCGAAAGCGGAGATTGTGAAAGGGATTGAGCTCCTGCAGACACCTTTAAATACTAAATAACATCCCTGTGAACATAGAATGAACCAAACAGAGATTTTAAAAAATGTTTGGTGGTGTCTGTGTGAAACAATTATTAGAGAAAACTTTAGAAGACAGGCTGGCGTATTTAATCAATGACCGTGCAATCAAGCAGCCGCAGCTTATGTCTGATGTGGAAGCAGTAGAGCGGAAAAAAGAGCTTTTTGCTAGAAGACAGGTTGAAATTGTGAAGGCGAAAGCAAAAACAAAACTTCTCGATTCATCCATTCAAGATGATGGTGCTCAGCATGTGCAGTATCTTGCTCATCTCACATATGTCTGCAAGGATGTAGACGATTCTTTTTATTTAGAGGAACAGGTGGAAAAAAGAGAAGCATTTCTTTATAACGACATGCTTGTCAAAGATCGGATGATGCTAGAAGAACGGCAAAGGGAAGAGCTTATGGATGAGCGCTTTCAGATCGAAGAACAATTCGGCAGAGCTTTTCACTATGACCGGCGGGCAGCTGTGCAGTATGCGGAGACTTACTGGAATAAGCGGAATCCAGCCTATAAAAATTTTGAAGATAACTGTACAAATTTTATTTCACAATGTTTGAAAGCAGGGAATGCGCCAACAAGAGGATATCCGAACCGCGGGTCTGGCTGGTGGGTGCGTCCGCATACGTGGAGTTATAGCTGGACGGTGGCTCATTCGATGAAAAATTATTTAGCGAATTCGAAAGCGGGTTTGAGAGCAAAGAAACTCAAAGAAGCGCATGAGCTTCATATTGGTGATGTCATTTGCTACGATTTTGAAGGTGATGGAAGGTATAATCATACAACCATTGTTGTTGATCATGACAAAGGCGGAATGCCTCTTGTGAATGCACAGACGTATGACTGCCGTATGCGTTATTGGTCATACGAGGATTCGACCGCCTATACACCTGCTATTCGATATATGTTTTTTCACATTTTGGACGATGCCGCGAAAGGTAGTTAGTGGTATAATGTTGAGCGGAAAAGAAAATTAGAGGTGAACTTTTTTGGGACTTCATGTCGTTTTATATCAACCAGAAATTCCAGCTAATACTGGAAATATTGCGCGTACATGTGCAGCAACAAATACAACCCTTCATCTGATTCGTCCGCTTGGTTTTTCGACAGATGACAAAATGCTGAAGCGTGCAGGACTCGATTATTGGAAATATGCCAATGTGGTCTATCATGATTCACTTGATGAATTGTTTGAGGCTCATCCGAAGGGGCAATTTTTCTATATCACAAAATTTGGCCAAAAGCCGCATACGACATTTGATTACTCTCAGCTGGATGAAGACTATTTCTTCGTCTTTGGCAGAGAGACAAGTGGATTGCCAAAAGATTTGATTGAACAGAATATGGACCGTTGTCTTCGCTTACCGATGACAGAGCATGTTCGTTCTCTGAATCTGTCGAATACGGCAGCCATTCTTGTATATGAGGCACTTCGCCAGCAGCAATATCGCGATCTCATATAAGATCATGATAAAAGCCGAGATACTGATCTCGGCTTTTTTATGTGAGATAAGATAAAGATAGATGAAAAATATGACTTAATTATACTTTTTTTGACATGTTAAAAATAGGTAGTATGATAGATTGTGATGACGTTTTCAAAAAATGATGAATCCATTAGGAGGAGTAATGAGATGAAAAAGCTACTGATCACTAGTGCCATTAGCTCAGCAATTTTAATGGGGACGATTCCAGTCAGTATTCCAGGACTCTCTCAGACGCAGGAGATAGAAGCAGCTCAGCTATCAAAAGGGATTGGCGGGCGTACTTATATCAATAGTAACGGATCCATATTGGTCACAAAAATTCAGCTCCCTCCCGCAATGAGTGTGTCAAATGGTACAGCTTATATTTATTCTGGATTCACAGGTTCAAAGGAAGCGGATATTGGGCTTCAATACAGTCCAACCTATAATGTGTGGAAACCTACGATGAAAGTGGGAGCAAATAATCAAGAGACATATATCGAAGGAAAAAATGACTTTACGTATACAAAGGGATTTAAACCTGGAAGTACTGTTCAAATGACGATTTATAAAAATTTGAATGGGCATACAAGAGCGACGTTCTGGGGTACAAATAATGTTGGCTATACCGGCCGCATTATTACAGAAATTCAAAACTCAAACATTGGCGCTGTGACCAAGTGGAAACTACTGTCGACGGTAGCAGTAACTGACGATATTTATCGAAAAGACATCCGTGCGAACTTCTCTACTCGTTTTACTGACATCACATTGGATAATCGTGCTGTCACACCTGTGGTCGATACCCAAGACTTTACGAAGGTTCAGGTGTCAGGGAATACAGTGGATATGCAAGTGCTGAAAACAACGAACTAAATGAAAAAAGGATGTTCCGCAAATGGAACATCCTTTTTTTCATTTCCCAGGCTTGCCTTCGTAGCCAGCAGTGAAAATGGATACTAAAAACGTAATGATGACGCCCATCATAATGACCGTTCTCATATAAGCTCCCCCTTATCCCTTTGTTCCGTTCGCTGCCTGTTTCATATGATGTGAAGTTCACCTTGAAAAGCAGGAGAAGAAAATCATTTTTCTCCTATTTTTCCTTTATTATGAAGGGTCTTGCGGATGGTTGTCAATTCAGTTTGCCAATTCGTCATTTTGAAGAACGAAAGCATGTAATAGGACGCCTCCGCATAGATTGTAAAACAGTATCTGATTTCTAGCTTCAATCTTGAAAGAGGAGGTTCATATGGATATTTTAAAGAAAATCGAACAGCACAGAGAAGAAGAGCAGCGTCTCAAATGGGAAGGCACATTCAGCGATTATTTAGACATTATTAAGGAAAATCCACTTGTCGCTCAATCTGCTCATTCTCGCGTTTATCATATGATTAAAGATAGCGGGATTGAAGAGGAGAATGGGGTCAGAACCTACAAATTTTTTGATCAGGAGCTGTTTGGGTTAGAGGAATCACTCGAAAGATTAGTGGAGGAATATTTTCACCCTGCTGCAAAGCGGCTGGATGTCAGGAAGCGTATTTTATTACTGATGGGACCAGTAAGCGGAGGGAAATCGACGCTTGTCACTAGATTGAAAAGAGGACTTGAAGAATATTCACTGACAGATCATGGCGCAGTTTATGCGATCAAAGGCTGCCCTATGCATGAAGATCCGCTTCATCTTATTCCGCAAAATTTGCGGGAGGATTTCTATAGAGAATATGGAATTCGTGTGCAGGGGAATTTGTCGCCTCTGAACATGATGAGACTGGAAGAGGAATATGGCGGCAGAATTGAGGATGTAAGGATCGAGCGGATCTTTTTCTCAGAGGATAAACGGACCGGCATTGGTACCTTTAGTCCGTCTGATCCGAAATCTCAGGACATTGCCGATTTAACAGGAAGCATCGATTTTTCAACCATTGCCGAATTTGGATCAGAGTCAGATCCCCGTGCGTACCGCTTTGATGGAGAACTCAATAAAGCAAACCGAGGGATGATGGAGTTTCAGGAGATGTTAAAGTGTGATGAGAAATTTCTATGGCACCTCTTGTCATTAACGCAGGAAGGAAATTTTAAGGCAGGGAGATTCGCCTTGATTAGTGCAGATGAATTGATCGTCGCTCATACGAATGAAACCGAGTACCGGTCGTTTATTTCAAATAAAAAGAATGAGGCTTTGCATTCAAGAATTATTGTGATGCCAATTCCTTATAATTTAAAGGTCACAGAAGAAGAACGCATTTATCATAAAATGATTTCAGAAAGTGATGTCTCAGATGTGCATATTGCCCCGCATACGCTGAAGGTAGCAGCAATGTTCTCCATTTTGACGAGATTGAAAGAGCCGAAGCGTTCTGATATTGATTTGGTGAAAAAAATGCGTCTGTATGACGGAGAAAGTGTCGAAGGCTTCCAATCGGTCGACATTGATGAGATGAAAAAGGAATTTCATGATGAAGGGATGAGCGGAATTGACCCGCGTTATGTAATCAACCGAATTTCATCTACCATCATTCGAAAGAATATGGAATCGATCAATGCTCTGGATGTCCTGCGCTCCTTAAAAGAAGGGCTTGATCAGCATCCATCTATCTCCAGCGAGGACCGGGAGCGTTATTTGAATTTCATCTCAGTCGCGCGAAAAGAGTATGATGACATTGCGAAGAAGGAAGTGCAAAAGGCATTTGTGTATTCCTATGAGGAGTCCGCGAAAACGCTGATGGATAATTACTTGGATAATGTTGAGGCTTATTGCAATAAAAACAAGCTGCGTGATCCGTTAACGGGTGAAGAAATGAATCCTGATGAAAAGCTCATGCGTTCAATTGAGGAGCAGATCGGCATTTCTGAAAACGCCAAAAAAGCATTTAGAGAAGAAATTCTGATTCGTATTTCGGCTTATGCGAGAAAGGGAAAACGCTTTGATTATAATTCGCATGAGAGATTGCGAGAGGCCATTCAGAAGAAGTTGTTTGCCGATCTAAAAGATGTGGTGAAAATTACGACATCGACGAAGACACCGGATGAACAGCAGCTGAAGAAGGTCAACGAAGTAGTGGCTAGATTGATTGATGAGCATGGCTATAATTCAACAAGTGCAAATGAACTTTTAAAATATGTAGGCAGTCTTCTGAATCGTTAATAAATGAAGGAGGCATTATTGGCGCATCAGCACCGGTAATGTCTTTTTTAGAAATGATCGTCAACTTGGATGACGAGCAGCATAGGATAAAGGAATCGATGGTTAGAAGAATTGTGGAAAAAGGTGAGGAGGGGGATGGATGTCCCGGCAAGAAAAAAGTCAGTTTATTGTGTCTCAGGAAGACTGGTCCCTCCATCGAAAAGGCTATGACGACCAGCAGCGTCATCAGAAAAAAGTCAAAGAGGCGATTAAAAACAATTTGCCGGATCTTGTCACAGAAGAAAGCATCATCATGTCGAATGGAAAAGATGTTGTGAAAATTCCGATCCGTTCATTAGATGAATATAAAATTCGGTATAACTACGACAAAAATAAACATGTAGGTCAAGGGGATGGAGACAGCGAGGTTGGCGATGTTGTTGCGCGTGACGGCTCAGACAGTAAGCAAGGTCAAGGAAAGGGGCAGGGCGCTGGAGATCAAGCTGGTGAGGATTATTACGAAGCAGAAGTCTCATTAATGGATCTCGAGGAAGCACTGTTTCGTGAACTGGAGCTGCCAAACCTCAAGCAAAAGGAGCTTGACGACATCATTGTCGAACAAATTGAGTTTAACGATATTCGCAAAACCGGGTTAACAGGAAATATCCACAAAAAACGAACGATGCTCTCGGCATTTAAACGAAATGCGATGACAGGGAGTCCTTCCTTTTATCCCATCTACCCGGAGGATATCAAGTATAAAACGTGGAATGAAGTGACCAAACCAGAGTCGAAAGCCGTCGTTTTGGCGATGATGGATACGAGCGGAAGTATGGGTCTTTGGGAAAAATATATGGCGAGAAGTTTTTTCTTTTGGATGACACGTTTCTTACGGACAAAGTATGAGACAGTCGATATTGAATTTATTGCTCACCATACAGAGGCGAAGGTGGTAGACGAAGAACATTTCTTCTCGCGGGGTGAGAGCGGGGGGACCATTTGCTCGTCTGTTTATCGAAAGGCACTAGAGCTCATAGACGAACGATACCCGCCGTCGCGGTATAATATTTATCCTTTTCATTTTTCTGATGGTGACAATTTGACATCAGATAACGCCCGGTGTGTGAAACTTGTTTCTGAGATCATGAAAAAAGCCAATTTATTTTGCTATGGTGAAGTGAATCAATACAACCGGCATTCTACGTTAATGTCAGCATACAAGCATATTCAGGATGAGAAATTTAAGCATTATATTTTGAAGCAAAAATCAGATGTTTTTCTCGCACTAAAAAAATTTTTTCAGCAGGAAGAAGTTCATTCATAACGAGCACATTTGAAAAAACCTTTCAGCATAAGGGCTGAAAGGTTTTTTGTGTGGAGAAGGAAGGGATCACCAGAAAAAAAGTAAAACTTTCTCTTTGACATTTCAATTTTCATTTATTAATATTTAATCTTGTTAAATATAAGTTTTTCAAAAAAGATGCCGATCGTCTTTTCTTCTTTTTCTGCTCCTTGCTCATAATTGAACAATAAATATAAATGGGCTGCACACCATGTTTCGGGCGGGAGTAGATCAAGGGAAAAAGACAGATTGTTGAGCTTGTTTCATATTCTGTCAGATGATGGGCATTCTAAGTTTGCTAAAGCAGATGACACTATATTTTTATACATGAAAGGAGAAACAAAACATGAACAGAGGGCGTTTATTGCTAACGAACATTATTGGCCTTATTGTAATTCTTGCCATTATTGCCGGAGGTGCTTATTACTACTACGAAAGCACAAACTTTGTCAAAACAGATGAGGCTAAAGTGACAGGTGACATGTATCAAATCACAGCTCCAGCAGCTGGACAAATCAAAGGCTGGGATATCAACGAAGGTGACGAAGTGGAAAAAGACAGCACAGTTGCAAAAGTTGAAGGACAAACAAAAACAAACATTAAAGCAGTGGCTGATGGCACATTAGTCAAAAAAGAAATCCAAAACAACCAACAAGTGCAGCCTGGTACAGTTCTTGGTGAAACAATCGATTTAAGCAAGCTTTACATCACAGCAAATATTAAAGAAACAGATATTAAAAACATTGAAAAAGGCGATAAAGTCGACATCGTTGTAGATGGAGATCCTGATACAACGTTTGAAGGAACTGTTGAACAAATTGGTTATGCGACAAACTCAACATTCAATATGCTGCCAGCAACAAATTCAAGTGGTAACTATACAAAAGTAACGCAAAAAGTAGCAGTGAAAATTTCAATTAAAAATCCATCAGACAAAGTACTTCCAGGTATGAATGCTTCTGTCAAAATTTCATCTTAATGATGATTGATACCAAAAAATGAAAGGAGGTTGTCTGAGATGGCAAATCAACCTGCAGCGACAAAACAGGGAGCAGGCTCCTTGTCTTTACTGATCATTTTAATGGCCGGTTTGTTCGTAGCGATTTTAAACCAAACGCTTTTGAACGTAGCTATGCCCCATTTAATGACAGAATTTAATGTGAGTGCGACAACGATTCAGTGGCTGACAACAGGCTACATGCTTGTCAACGGTGTGCTGATTCCGTTGTCTGCGTTTTTAATCACACGTTTTGGACAGCGCAGCTTATTCCTAGTGGCCATGATCTCATTTACACTAGGTACATTTATTTGCGGTATTGCGCCAAACTTTTCAACAATGCTCATCGGCCGTTTGATTCAGGCTGTCGGCGGCGGTATCTTACAGCCGCTCGTCATGACAACAATCCTTTTTATTTTCCCTCCGGAAAACAGAGGGAAAGGAATGGGGATTTTCGGTCTTGCGATGATGTTTGCTCCTGCAGTAGGACCAACATTATCAGGTTACATTATTGAACATTATTCTTGGCGTATTATGTTTTACGGACTTGTGCCAATCGGTGCGATTGTCATTATCGCGGCTTTCTTTATGTTTAAAAATATTGTAGAGCCTAAAAAAATCAAGCTGGACAGTCTTGGTGCGATTCTTTCAATCGTTGGTTTTGCTTCCCTTCTTTACGGAGTGAGTGAAGCAGGAAGTGATGGTTGGACAGATCCGATCGTCTTATCTACGATTATTATTGGTGCGATTGCGATTATTCTCTTTATTTTCCAACAGTTGAAAGTTGATAATCCGATGCTTGATTTCCGCGTATTTAAATACAGCATCTTCTCATTATCAAGTGTTATTAACATCATTATTACGGTTGCCTTATATACAGGGATGTTCTTACTTCCGATTTATCTGCAAAACCTCGTTGGGTTTACGGCATTGCAATCTGGGCTATTAATGCTTCCAGGGGCACTTGCGATGCTCATTATGTCCCCGATTTCAGGGATCTTGTTTGATAAATTTGGACCTCGTCCGCTTGCGATTGTGGGGATGCTCATTACCGTTGTCACGACATATGAGTTTACAAAGCTGACCATTGATACTTCTTATAGTCACATTGTGCTCATGTATGCAGTACGTGCATTTGGTATGTCACTTCTTATGATGCCGGTTATGACAGCAGGGATGAACCAATTACCACAGCACTTAAACAGCCATGGTACAGCGATGTCTAATACATTGAGACAAATTAGCGGTTCCATCGGTACGAGTTTGATCACAACGATTTATACGAATCGGACGACATTCCATTATTCCAATATGGCGGATCAAACAAATACAGCCGACCCGCTCTTTATGAATTCATTCCAGGCGGCTGTATCGAATGTGATGCATCATATGGGCATGACAGCAGAAGCTGCTCAAAAATATGTATCCACCCAGCTCTTTACGAAAGCACAGATCGATTCAAACGTGATGGGTATCAATGATGCTTACATGTGGGTGACATTATTCTGTGCGGCTGGTGTCATTCTCAGCTTGTTCCTGCGAGATGTTCGTAAGGATAAAAAGCGAAAAGAACAGCAGCATAAGAAACAAGAAATATCATTGCTTCCAGCACCTAAGGAAGCAAACCAAGATGCAAGATAAGTGTGGAGGGACCGTACATGAAAATTTATGTTGTATACGATAGTGAAGGTGACCATACAAAAGCACTTGCAGAAGCGATTGCAGCAGGCGCAGGTGAAACAGAGCAAGCTGAAGTATTCATTGATCACGTGAAAGATGCAGACATTCGCAAGCTTGATCAAATGGATGCGATCATTTGGGGCTGCCCTGGTCACTTTGGTACTATTAGTTCTGGGTTAAAGACATGGATTGACCGTCTTGGCTACTTATGGGCAGAAGGAAAACTAATCGATAAAGTCGGTGCTGTTTTCTGTACAACTGCTACAACACACGGCGGTTTAGAAATGACAATGCATAATTTGATTACCCCGATGTTCCACCAAGGAATGCTTGTTGTCGGCCTTCCTGGGAATGTTCCTGAGAATGCTTTATACGGCTCTTACTATGGAGCTGGTGTGACATGTCCGATCGATTCTGATGAATTGATTTCGACTGAAGGCATTGAACTCGGAAAAGCACTAGGAAGACGTGTAGCATCAGTCACTGCATCATTTAAGCGATAAGGAGAGGGTTCTTTTGGCGACGATTATTGTAGCGTTAGTAGCTGCTGTTCTAGTCATTATTGGATTAGTAGCGTTCAATGTCAGACACGCATCGGCCGATAAGGAAGAGATCAAAGAAGATGTCTCCAATCAGCCTGACGTGCCGCATAGCGAGCCAGAAGCTGTGGCGAGACCTGTAGAGCCTGAAGTTGAAAAAAAAGCGTCAGAGCCTTCTCAAACAGATGATGCTGCGTCTGGCGACGATTTCTATAGACAGGCGCTTCAAAAGTTTAAACAGCCAGAACCACCTGTCAAAGAAGAAGAACCAGAAACTAAAATGAATGATGATATGTATCGTTCTGCTTTGCAGAAGCTAAAGCAGAAGGATAAATAAAAAAGAGAACCTCTCATCAGGTTCTCTTTTTTTATGGAACAAAAAAAACCGCCGGCAGAAGCCGGGCGGTTTTCCTTCACTCTATAAAGTGCTAAAAGAGCAGATGCTCTTAAATTACGCTTTGTTAACGTTAGCAGCTTGTGGTCCACGGTTACCTTCAACGATTTCGAAAGAAACTGATTGACCTTCTTCTAAAGTTTTGAAGCCTTCGCCTTGGATAGCAGAGAAGTGAACGAATACATCGTCTTGACCTTCTACTTCGATGAATCCGAAACCTTTTTCAGAGTTGAACCATTTTACTTTACCTTCTAACATGAAATTTCCTCCTAAAGCGATCTTAACGCTTAAATTCACTATTCTTGCTCTTACACAAACTTCAAAGACGAAAACTCTTACAAAACTTTCTTCTTAAAGATGATACGAACAAAAATAATTACCTTTACTTTACCAGTGTTTGCGGGAAAAAACAACTGTTATACGAAAACTTTTTTAAAAATAATTAGCGCTAACAAATTGAGGAAAATGCCTATGTCAAATGGTCTTTTTTTCTCTCTGAAAAGCTCACTTGATTTCGGCCGGACTCCTTCGCTTTATAGAGCTCTTGATCAGCTATAATCGGTAATTGCTTGATGTCTGCACCAGTTCCATGAGAATAAGCACATCCAATTGATACTGTAGTGTGAATGGACAGACCGTTTTTTAAATAAATCGGCTGATCTGCTATTTTTTTTCGTAAGCGTTCTGCAATCTGCCATGTTTTTTCAATTGTACAGTTTGGTAGAAGGACAGCGAATTCTTCACCGCCAATCCGCCCAATATAATCAGAGCTTCTTGTGTTTTTAATCAGCCTTGTACCAATTTCTTTTAAAACGATATCTCCCTCATGATGCCCATATTGATCATTAATGGTTTTGAAGTAATCGATGTCTAGGTAAATAAGGGACATTTGATGGATAGGCTGCTTCAACTTCTTAGTAAAAGCATCACTTAATACCTCATCGAACTTCCGTTTATTTAAAACACCTGTTAAAAAGTCATAATGAGCTTGGAATTTATACAAATTTAACAGCTGATATGCTTTTGTTTGATGCTCAATGACATAAAAGTTAAACAATCCAGCAATATATGAGAAAATCCAATAAGTAGAATGAAGTTGAAATGATGTCTCATGCACGACCATGATAAACAGGCTTGTGGCCATCACATTACCAATCGTAAGGGATAACAGCATTTTCACAACATGATTCATATGACGCTCTGCAATCAAAAAAGAAGAGGTTGCGATAAACATCATGGAAAAAATATTGATGGAAGAAGCGATGTTGGCTTCAATTAATAACCGGCCAATGATGACAACAAAGGCTGCAATCATTGTTTGGGCGATGCCCCCATAAAAGGCCGTTAAAATAAGGGGAATATGTCTTAAATCGATGATCGCTGGTCCTGTTTTAATAGAGAAGAACATTAAAAGGACACCGAGTAACCCAGAAAGCATGCCTTTGCATAGTTGTCTGAGCAAGGTATCTTCTTTCTTCAGAAAATTCTCTTTAAACACAAGCATAAATAAATAATGGAAAGTAACAAGAATTGTTAAATTAATAAAGAGGTCTCTTAGCAAAATAGAATCACCTTTTTAAAATTACTAAAATTTGTTGCAAAAGAAAAGGGGAAAAAGGATAATTAATAAAAATTTTAATGATGAGGAATTGAAGAATATGCGAGGAAAACGCTTTCCAGATCAAACGGACTGGCTTTCTTTTTTTGAAAAAATGCCAGATGCCGGATTTGAAAAAGAAATGCCGGTTGAATATCAAGATTTGACGTTTCGATTCGAGAATCAGGAGGAGCGATTTGTTGTGGACATGTCGCTTGCTATGCGGGAATTTACCTTAAAGGTCGTTCGAAAAAAGACCGAATCCGTTTTAGGCATATATGATTTTAAAACTGTGCAGCATGTAGAGATAAAAAAAGATCGAAAGGAAGAAAAGGAGCTTTTGCTGATATTAGAGCATCATGACGACTTCCTCACAACAATCGAAATCTCATTTTTACCTTCCTTTTGTATCATGGTCAAAGAACATTTTTCTGGAGAATAAACAGGAGCCTCTCTTTATGAAGGCTCCTGTTTTATTATTTGTGTTCGATGTCATTGATAACTTGCTGGATTGATTCATCATCCATCACATTCATCACATTTTCATCAATGTGAAGAGATTGCGCATAAGACTCTCTTGGCTGATGGGTTCTTGTTGGTGATTGGTGCTGGTTTGTTTGATTTGGCTGGACAGCTGTGAATGCTTGCTTGATCATTTGTCCAACTTCACCTGTTCCTTTTGATTCTTTATGTGAGTGGGACTCATGGCGAGATGAGTTTTGGTCCTGATGGCTTGCGCCTTTCATCATTGAAGACATATTCATTTGTGTCATGCTTTTCAGCCTTCTTCGTAAAACCGGGGAGAATAATGCAATGATAGCTGTTGATACTGCGATCATTGCGCCAGTGCTCATACCTTTTCTTTTTTTAAACAAACGAATCCCTCCATTTGGTCGTGATGATTCTTCATCATGTTTAGGATGACCAAACCCAGCTGAATTATGAATTCATTTTACGAAAACAGAGGATGTGTGCATAAAAAGCCGACTGGATGAAAAACCTATGAGCAAAAGGAGGGAATAATTGATGAATAAGAAATGGATGCTATCTTTACTGCTCGTGCCAACATTAATCACCGCTGGGTGTGGAATGAACAATCAAGGCGATGAGCGTAGAGGAACAATGAAAAGGCAATATGAAAATGTCACATATAAGAATGACAACATGAGACAGGATCAGCCAGATGTTCAAACACCTCAGAAGGTCAAAGTGGCAGATAAGGCGTCAGAACTTGTAGCGAATATGCCTGAAGTGAAAACAGCGAACGTGCTTGTCACAGGAAAAAACGCATTTGTTGCCGTTGTACTTGAAGGCAATAAAAGCGGTGATGTAACGGACGATCTGAAAAAGAAAATTTCAGACAAAGTCAAATCAACGGATCAACAAATCGACAACGTGTATGTATCTGCTAATCCAGACTTTGTCGATCGTATGAAAGGTTACGGAAAACGTATTAAAAGCGGAGAGCCAATTTCAGGATTCTTCGATGAATTTACTGAAACGGTTAGACGTGTCTTCCCTGAATCAAAATAGCTACGACAAAAGCCGTATGTCATATGCGGCTTTTTTGTTTGGAACCGCACCTCGCGCACCTGACTGCATAAAGTAAAAAATATATCACCTCTTGTTGATCTTTGTTTCTTCATAGAAAGAGAAAGAGGGTGCAGGATGAATTCAGGTGGGGAGCAAATGAAAGCCAAGCCGTCATTGATTCATAAAAAACTTGTAGGCGGAATGATTGCAGCAGGTCTGATTTTTTATGCTTTCACCGCGTACTTGATTTATGTTGCGTTTCAGCTGACAGGACAATATTTAGAGCAGCAGTCTTCTCCTAAATCGATTATAACGGAGGGACTCAATAAGCAAGTCTATGAACATATTCGAATCTACTATGCAGAGGAAGAGGAAGCTTTTGTTGATCTGACAATAGAGGCCATGAAACAGGCAGAGAAAAGGACAGCGTCAGTGTTTCAATTTGAAGCTGACAGACCTTTAGACGTTATCTATTTTGATGATAAAGAGTCGATCGAACAAATGGCGGGGATCAAGCATATTACCGGATTTTACTCTGATCATGATCAAATGATTGGCTTATATCCAGATAAACGGGAAGCATTATTGAAGAAAGAGACACTGCCTTTATACTTTTTCAATACGTTGTTTATTCATGAGTATGCTCATTTTGTTTTCTATGAAAAGGTCCATTCATATGAAGTGTCTCCAGGAATGTTTCCGCTTTGGTTCCACGAAGGAACAGCAGAATGGACGGCCTATGACGTGTTAAATGCTACGTCTGAACGCTTCGACGTGATTCCTTTTCAATCTCTTCATTCTGATCAAGACTGGCAGAATTCCCGTGTGACGTATGAGACAGATGTCTATTTACAAAGCTATTATATGATCTATGAGCTGGTGCAGCTTTACGGACGAGACGTCATACATGAAATCATAGAGGAAACTGCGAAAACGGGCCAATTTGCTAGCGGCTTTGAACAGGCGACGGGGAAGAGGCTCACAGATTTTGAAGATCAGTTTAAAGTCATGTATCAAAGAAAAAACGGCTGACCAAAGAAGGGGGTCAGCCGTTTTTTTAATGAAGAGGCTTTTGTTGATCGGCCTTGCTAGGAGGCATTTGAACCTGCCCCTGAAGCGGTGCAAAAGCTGACGTCATGGCTGTCATGTCTTGTTTGGAAAGCTGAGGAACTTGATAGTAGCCATGCTTGTTTTGATACAAGAAAATTTCATACGCCATTTCGATAAAGTTCGGAATCTGCGCAGCAAGCACACGTCTGACAACAGGGTTTGTTACTTCTAATGCTGACATTGAAAGTAACCCAGCGTGTGATTTGACTAGGCTGAGCATGTGTCCTGTGATGCCTAAGTCTTTTACATCCTGTAATGACTGATTCGGCTTCTTCGGCTGAGAAGGTTTGATTCCGTATGTCACTTGTGTGTGTTCTTTCATCATATAAGTAGCGGTTTCTTCACTAGGCTTTTGACCGGTAGAAAAACAATCTACAGTGACATTGTACTGGGATAAAACGAATTGATATTGTCGATCCAGGATGTCGGATAATGCAGGATCTTGAATAAATTGCCGGAAGATCATATATTGATCCAAAATATTAATCGTGCCGGCTAAAATTTCATGTAAATCGAATAACTCATGCCCGCCATGGTTGAGTTCAGGCTGCTGAGCGCTTCCTTGAAACATTGGCTGCTGATCGTTTTGCATTGAAATTCCTCCTTCTGTTTATACAATCTGTTTTAATGTGAGGATGTTTTCACGTTTTCATGCAAAAAACATTATTTACAATTAGAGGGTTTTCTTTCTTTTTGTCGAAAAAAAGTATCAGACGAATGAACATGGGGGTACCAGATGCAGGACAAAATCATTAATCGTTTGATAGAAGACGAACATGTGCAGACACCAGTGATCGGCATCGGTGTTTCGCCGTTTGAACAGCATCATCTTGAGGCTTTTTTTCAATCATTACCACATGAATTAAATGCCTCTTTTATTGTTGTGCAAAATCATGTGACAGGCGATTGTATAACAGATTTGGAAGCACTTGTTTTACCGATTGGCTACCGGGCAAAAACGATTATACATGGTGAGAAAGTCATGAAGAAGACGATCTATTTTTGTCCGCAGCATGCAGCAGTGACGTTAACGGAAGATCACCGGCTTCATGTGTCTGAGCAGCTGCCAACAAACAAGACATGCTCTGTCAACTCGCTTTTTAAGTCACTTGCCAGTGTTCAAAAGGAAGAGGCGTTTGCGATCTTCTTTCAAAAAGGCCATTGTGTGGGGAGTGGATTGCTGCAGTTGGTTGAGCAAGGCGGTACAGCCTTATCGTGCAGTGAGGTAGAGAGTGGTTTTGACAGTATGTATCATCACACATTCAAAAATCCAGCCACCCTTGCGGCATATATGACCAATATCATCAATGTTCCGCATACTGATGAGATGGATCCAGCTTTACTAAGAATCATTGAACGTCTTGAAATGTATAAAGGGATTGCCTTTTCAGCCTATGAGAAGAAAAGGCTGCTTTCTGTCATTCAAAAGCGTATGCGCACTGCAAACGAGCCGATGTCATTATTATCAGAGTACGATCGTTTATTAGAAAGAGAACCAGATGAGCTTGATCGCCTGCACGCTCAGCTCCTAAGCGGCACGACTACTTTCTTTAGAGATACGGAGGCTTTGCGAGTATGTGAACAGAAGGTGATACCGTCAATCATTGACCATTCAATGAACAACGGGAAATCTCGATGCCGAATTTGGATTGCGGGATGTTCGACAGGGGAAGAAGCTTATTCTTTTACAATTTTATTTTTAGAAGAAATGAAGCGAAGAGATGTGTCCATTGAACTTCAAGTCTTTGCGACAGATATCAACCGAAAAGCCATTCAAATAGCTAGTAAAGGTCTTTATTCGAGAGAATCTATGGCAAGCATACCGGAAAAATGGCGGGCGCGATATTTCGAAAAGAAAGGTGACGCTTTTATTGTGAAGCAGTCGCTTAGAAAACATATTGTTTTTGCTCCTCACAATTTATTGATTGATTCACCTTTTATCCACCTCGATTTTATCAGTTGCCGAAATGTTCTGATGTACTTTGAGCCAGAAGTGCAAAAACGAGTATTATCCCGATTCCAATATGCTTTAAAAGATCAAGGAGTGTTGATTTTAGGGCCAAATGAAACGATCTCCAATATCCCTCGATTGTTTCAATTGTTCAATGAGAAGTGGAACATTTACACCTATTCCAACGTTCCTGCACCTAGTGTCCCTTGGGTACATGACGCTCGTGATGCCGAGTTAAAAAAGCGAGCTGCACAATATATGAAGGATGTAAGCGAGGATTATGATGCATGTATAGTCATTAATGATTGTAACAAAATCCTGGCGATGTCAAATGGGGCCTATTCCTTCTTAGACCATGTAGAAGTGTCAGATCAATCATGTGAATATGTAACACCTGAATATTTGAAAGAGATGTTAAGCCAAACCTTTCAAAAGGTGTGGACTGACGAGACAGAGGTTGTGTTTCAGCATGTTCTCATTTCGGAAAAAGGAAAAAAGCAGTATGCGGATTTTACTGTAAAGAGTTTTGATCGCCGTTTTAAAGGAGTATACGTCATTCTCATTCGAATGAATGAGAGAGGGAAAAATCAAAAGAACAGCAGGGAAAATGGGATGCCAGATCAGAATTCAGTCTATCAACAGCGTATTGTCGACTTAGAAAATGAACTAAATGAAGTCAAACAAAAAGAGCAGGAGGCAAGGGCTCAATTAAAAGCGAAAAACACGCAAATAGCGGAGCTTGAGAAAAAACACGATCATTTTATTAATATCATAAACAACTTAAGGGTAACAAGGGAAGAACTGTATAGACCTTCTGTCAAGCCGGAGCTTACGACGTTGTTTGTGGACCGAGACATGAATATTCGCTACTACACTCCTACAGCTGCCTCTTTATTTACTTCAGCTCAAATAAGGCACCAGCAATCCTTTCAATCGATGGCTAAGAAACTTACGCAGGAAACGCTCTATCATGACATACAATCCGTTATCTCGGACAAGCGCGTCATCGAACGAGAAATTGAAACGAATGAAGGAGAACAATTCACCGTTCACATCACACCTATCCTTGACCAAGATCATGAGGGAGCGGTGATGACGTGGATTAAAATGACGGAAATGACAAAAATGAAACAGTCACTTCATCTAGCGGTAACAGCACTGGATAATAGCCATATCCATATTGTTGTTGCAACTGAGGAAGGGGTCATCCAATGCGTGAATCAGCGTTTTTGCCAGTTTGTGCAGCAGCATGAATATGACCTGATCGGCAAAGATATCTTTTCTGTCTATCATTCGCTGTGTCAATGTGATGATTTAGAAAAGCAATGGGACGTTTGTTTAAAAGAAGGCAGCTGGACAGGTGAGCTGTACTTTCAGGATTTATCAGGTCGTGAACGATGGGAGAGGGTCTCTTTACATCGAATTGATGATCCTGACAAAATGCAGTCTACCGTGATGCGGATTTCAGAGGACATTACGAATCAAAAGCAGTCAGAGAAGATGCTGATGAAGTCAGAGATGCTTTCCGCAGTAGGTCAGCTTGCAGCCGGCATCGCCCATGAGATAAGGAACCCGCTGACGTCGTTAAAGGGATTTTTACAGCTGATGATTCAAAGTAAGAAATATCAGAAGGATTATGCAGATGTGATGATGTCTGAATTTAATCGACTTGAAGCCATTATTAATGAATTCCTTGTGCTCTCTAGAAGCAAATCGGTGAAATTTGAGCCGGTACAAGTCAATCTTCTGCTCGAAGAAGTGATCATGGTCGTTGAATCACAGGCGGTTTTAAAAGGCGTGTCTATTCAAAAGAATTTGTCTCCGTCGCTGCCAAACATTCAAGGTATACCGAATGAGCTGAAACAAGTTTTCTTAAACATTCTTAAAAACGGTATTGAAGCGATGGATGGTGTGACAGGTGTTATTCAGGTCACATCCGTATTGGAACATAATCAGATGATGCTGATCTTTGAAGACCAAGGTAAGGGCATACCAGAAGACGAAATAGGGAAACTGGGTGAACCTTTTTATACAACGAAGGAAAAAGGGACTGGCCTTGGTTTAATGATGACGATTAAAATCATTGAAAGCCATGGCGGCAGCATTCGTTTTGAAAGCAAAAGCTTTGAGGGGACACGGGTGATTATTACGTTTCCAATGAGCTAGCAGACATAAGATTTACAAGAAATCCATCTACCATCAATATTTACTTAGTACACTATGAGAGATGAAGCTCGGAAGGGGAGAGGTCTAATGAAACGTGTTCGATCCATTCGAATGATCTGCTGTTTGGTTTTGGTGATCTTTAGTCTGCAAACTTTACTGCCTGGCGTGATCACAGCAGAACAAGCCAGTGCGTCTGAAAAGAAGGAAACGGTATGGAACCAAAAGAAGCCAATGAAAATCAAGAAAGCCCGTCAGCTAATCGGAGAGACAGTGACAGTGAGCGGAATTGTGACAGCAGATCAATCTGCTATAGGCAATGGGAAACTGTCAACGTACATTCAAGACAAATCAGCTGGAATCAATATATATTCAGCACAGCCTGACAACTTCCCAGAACTAAAAGCGGGCATGAAGGTGACAGTATCGGGGAAGATCACGTCTTATAAAGGACTGATTGAAATTGTGCCGGATCGAGACCGCCTGAAGATCGATGGTGTGAATCAAGCCTTGCCAAAGCCGAAGCGAGTCTCCGTGAAACAACTAGAAACGGATCAGGCACGTAAACATGAAGGAAAACTTGTGAAGGTCAAGGGCTATGTTGAATCAAAACCAGAGCAGCCGGCTGGCGGTGGATACAATGTGGTGATCATTGATAAAAAATATCACAGCACCACCCTTAGAGTGATGGTGGATACAAGTGCCATTGATGAAGTGAAGACAGGGAAATGGTATGAGTTTACAGGAGTGTTAAGCAGGTATGATACGCTGCAGGTGCTTCCACGACACAAGGGTGATGTCAGCCTGCTGAAACGCCAGCCAAAGCCGCCAAAAATCAAGAAAGAATACGAGGCAACGGTTGACCGGGTGGTGGATGGAGATACGATTCATTTAAAGAAGCCTGTGCTTGGTACAACAAAGGTGCGCTTTGTGAATATGGACACGCCGGAAACGTACCATAAGCCCAAAAATGAATTAGATCAAAATCAGCTGCGTTTTGGACAGAAGGCGGCGGACTATTTAAACACACTTCTTTCAAGCGGAGATAAAGTCACATTAAAGATTGGTCCAGAAGCGAAGGACGGCTATGGACGTCTTTTAGCTCAAGTGAAAACCAAAAAAGGGGTCAATACGAATTTAGAGCTTGTGAAAAAAGGATATGCTCCTACGTATTTCATCTGGCCGGTTGGAGTTGAAAAGGACTATCAGACGTTCCAAAAAGCTGTCAAAGAGGCGAAAGAAAAAGGGCTTGGCATTTGGAATGAAGCAGATCCGCTGCTGGAACAGCCGTTTGAATTTAGAGCACGTGAACAGAAAAAAGGACTGACACGCTACGTCGGTGATTCATCAGCGAAAACGTACGTATCGCCTGACAGCTGGAAAGAAATCGCTGTAGATAAACGCATCTTTTTTGCTTCAAAAGAAGAAGCAGAACAGGCTGGCTATCAGCCGGAAGAAGGAACTGGGGAAGTCCCATTAACCATTTTAAGCATGAATGATTTACACGGGAAAATTGATCAACAATACGAACTGGATCTGAAAGGTGATGGCAATAAAGGAACGTACGGACGGATGGATTATGTGGCGGCTTATATGAAACAAAAACAAGCAGCAAACAAAAATACGATCACAGTCCATGCTGGAGATATGATTGGCGGCAGCTCTCCAATATCTTCTCTTCTGCAAGATGAACCAACGGTTGAACTCATGGAGAACATTGGCTTTGATGTTGGCACGGTCGGCAACCATGAATTTGATGAAGGGGTGGACGAGCTATTACGGATCATAAATGGCGGAGAACATCCTAAAGGCACAAAGGGATATGACGGACAGAATTTTCCGCTCGTTTGTGCAAACTGTGAATACAAGGATACAGGTAAACCACTTTTACCTGCATATGAAATAATGGATGTCGAAGGAATCCCTGTAGCATTTATCGGTGTTGTGACAAAATCAGCCGCAGGAATGGTCATGCCAGAAGGAATTAAAGACATTCAGTTTACAGATGAAGTTAAAGCAGTAAATGAAGCCGCGAAGGAATTAAAACAAAAAGGGATCAAGGCCATTGCGGTTTTAGCTCATATGACAGCCTCGCAAAATGGAGATACCATCACTGGAGAGAGTGCGAAGCTTGCCAAAGAAGGCGATGATGAAATTGATGTCATCTTTGCAGGGCATAATCACGAAGTCGTAAACGGAGAGGTCAATGGGAAATTAATTGTTCAAGCCTTTGAATATGGGAAGGCCATTGGCGAAGTCAATGTAACACTTGACCGCAAAACAAAGAATATTGTCAAAAAGAGTGCGAATATCCAGTATGTTGACCAGTCTGGTATTGAAAAGGACAAGGAAGCAGCCGGCATCTTGGCTCATTACGGGAAAGAAGTTGAGCCGATTATTATTGAGGTAGTTGGAGAAGCTGGTGTCAAAATGGAAGGCGGCTATTCAAATGATGGAGACACGCCGCTCGGTAATTTGATTGCCGATGGTATGAGATATTCTATGAAAAGTGATTTTGCCATGATGAATGGCGGCGGGATCAGGCAAAACCTTGAAAAAGGGCCGATTACGTGGGGAGATCTGTTTAATATTCAGCCCTTTGGCAACGTTTTAGTTAAACTTGAGATTAAGGGGAAAGACTTGGCTGAGATCATTGAAGCGCAAATTTCTCCTCAATTTGGACCAGATTATAGCATTTCGGGCTTTTCATATTCCTATGATCCGGTAACATATAAAGTAGTCGACTTAAAGCTTCCAGATGGTTCAGCCGTTGCGCTCGATCAAACGTATACACTCACGGTGAATAATTTTATGGCAACTGCAACTGGCAGTAAATATGCACCGATAGGACGGCTGGGGAAAAATCCTGAAACAGGTCCAGAGGATTTAGAAGCCACTGTCGCTTTTGTGAAGAGCTTTGAAGGAGCTTCCATTGTGTATCAAAAAGAGGGACGCATTCAAAAAGCAAAACAAGAAGAAAAAGCAGCAAGCTAAAGACCGTATCATCTAAGAGAAATGTAACAGGTAAAGGAGTTTAAGCATGAAAAAGTGGCTTGCACTTACTGTGATGACAGCAGGAATTGTCTTGCTCGGCTGGGGAATTTGGCAAATCGCCTCTACGCACCTTCAAACGGCACAATCATTAGAAGATGCAAAGAAAGCGGTAGCGGACGATCAAGGGATGTCAAAGAAGCAGTTTTCTCCTGGTGTGGGGAAAGCCTCTGGCATCCTGACGATTCCGAAATTAAAAGCAGACCTTCCCATTGTCGAAGGGACAGATGCGGATGATCTTGCCAAAGGAGTCGGGCATTACAAAGGCAGTTATTACCCAGATCAGAAGGGACAAATCGTCCTATCTGGCCATCGTGACACGGTGTTTCGCCGAACAGGTGAACTGAATATTGGGGATCAGCTGAAAATCACTGTGCCGTATGGTGAGTTTGTTTATGAAATCACACATACGAAAATCGTGGATCAGCATGATACTTCCATTATTACTTTGCAGAATAAAAAGGAAGAGCTGGTGTTAACGACATGCTATCCATTTCATTTCGTCGGCAATGCACCAGAGCGGTATATTATTTATGCAAAAAGAGCATCTGTCTAAACAAAAAGAGCCTGCTGTTCAAATGCAGGCTCTTTTTTAATGGATGATTTCGTCCATGAGCTGGGACATATCTAGAGGAAGCGGTGCTTCTATGCTCAGGTGCTCACCTGTAAAAGGATGTGTCATGTCTACTTGTTTGGCATGGAGAGCGCATCTGTTGATATGATGACGAGCTCCGCCATAAAGTGTATCTCCGGCTAAAGGGTGCCCGAGACTGCTAAGATGGACTCGAATTTGATGTGTTCTTCCAGTCTCTAGTTGCAGCTTGACGGCTGTCATTTGCAGACGTTTATTACTGTCCATGACCTGAAAGTGAGTGACAGCACTTTGACCAGTAGGAGAGATTCTTCGTCTGACGGCATGATGCTTGTCACGGCCGATCGCTGCATCGATAGTGCCTTTCTTTTTCTTGAAAAGTCCTTCTGCGATGGCGATGTATGTTCTACGAATCGTTTTTTTAGAAAGCATTTGATCAAGCACAGCATGAGCTAACCTGTGTTTAGCAAAAATGACCGTGCCGCTTGTGTCTTGATCGAGTCTGTGAATATGTCTCACTCGCTTTTCCTCGCCATTTGCTTGAAAATGAAAGGCCACAAGGTTTGCCAGTGTGCCCGTTTGTCCCTTTTCATTTGGGTGCGTTGGTCGTCCAGCGGGCTTTTGCACAATCAATAAGTGCTCGTCCTCAAAAAGCACCTCTAATTCACCATATTCTGGCGTTACATCACTCTCTTCCGTTTCAAATAAATCGATCAAGATGTGATCGCCTGTACTAACCTTTGCCGCGTGATGGGCAGGCTTTTGATTTAAACGTATTTTTTGGTGCTCCATCCAAAAATGGATAATCGGTTTTGAGGCCGACACGGTTGTTTTTAAAAACTGACTCAGTGAAATGTCATGATGCTGCTCGCCTGCTTTTAGCGAGAGCGTGTGTCCTTTAATGTTCATGATATCCGTTCCTCTCTTTGGGTATATATAGGAAACACTTACCTTGGCGAACGCCTTTTTTTCTGTGCTATTCTGAATGGAGAAATAACGACAGAGAGGTAGATGTCACGTGAGATTAATGAAAGCTGCTACAGACCTGCAGGAGCAGGCAATTGAAGAAATATCAAAGGATGTTGAAGATCTTCTATCCCATCCTGTCGATGAAGACCCAGCTGCGCGTCAAAAAGAACGCCCGCTAACCTTTGTTGAAGGGGTTTATAACGGAACGATGGACGATGCTTTTCGTATTTTATCGGGACTTCAGCTATTACATACCATTATTGTAAAACCTAAACGCCATATTACAAAGTGTGATCGTGAGCTATTCGAGCGAAACCGTGAGCAGGTCAATGCATGCGGCTTTTCTTTTCCGTTTGATTTAGACGATTTTGCCAGCCGCCGCCTTCAAAATGCGTAAAAGTTGGTGTGAACTTCCTTGTTAACTTACAAGGCTGCCGCACATACTATTTTTAAGGGAACGGAGAAACCTTTAGATCTGTAATACCAAACCCGCTCTTTTTCAACATTGCCTATTTCTCCACGAATCGGAGCGCTTGGACCTCTTGCAGAATGAACCGAACACGGGTAGGAGCCTGACAAAATGGTACAGGCTCCTTTTATACATAATTATTTTAGCAGACATTCATCTTTGAAAGTCAATTTTATTCACGATATGATAGCATTGAGTATCATATTAAAGACTTTCGTAAAAAAAGGGAGTGGCCTCGTTGGTAAAGGCGATTATATTTGATTTTGACGGATTAATTTTAGATACAGAAACACATGAATATGAAGTATTACAAGAAATGTTTGCGGAGCATGAGTCAGAGCTGCCTCTTTCCGTTTGGGGCAACGTCATCGGGACGCAGGCAGGCTTTAAGCCGTTTGAATACTTGGAAAAACAGCTAGGAAAGACGCTCGATCATGAGGCACTCACAGCGGACCGGCGTTCTCGTTTTCAAAAGAGAATAAAGGATGAATCAGCACGACCTGGCGTAGAAGCTTATTTACAGGCAGCGAAGGAGCTTGGGATCAAGATTGGACTTGCTTCCAGCTCAGACTATAAATGGGTGTCTGATCACCTGAAGCAAATTGGTCTTTTTGATTACTTTGAATGTATCCGTACGTCAGATGATGTGGAAGAAGTCAAACCTCATCCAGAGCTTTATTTGCAAACCGCAAGCTGCTTAGGTGTAGAGCCAAAGGATTGTGTGGCTTTTGAGGATTCAGTGAATGGATCAGTGGCTGCCAAACGGGCAGGCATGAAATGCGTCATCGTCCCAAATAAAGTGACGAGCACGCTGCAATTTGAAGAATACGATGTGAGATTAGAATCCATGGCTGAAATCGAATTGCTCCAGCTATTCCATCAGCTTGAAAAAGAGGATCAGTAAGGGGGCAAAAACATCATGGCAGAAAAACTCGATTTAACGCGGTTTGAAAAAAGAATGGTGATCCGTAATATCCGGGAAGAAGATATTGACCGAATCATTGCCTTACAAGAGGTATGCTTTCCGGGCATGGACCCTTGGAAACGAGAGCATCTTGAAAGCCATCTTGAACATTTCCCAGAAGGGCAGTTTTGTGCTGAATTTGAGGGAGAAATCATTGGCTCTTGTTCAAGTTTATTAATTAACTTTGATGAATACGATGACCGTCATACTTGGCAGGACATCACAGATGATGGGTACATTACAAACCATAATCCAGATGGGATGAATATGTACGGAATTGAGGTTATGGTTAGTCCTGAGTACCGCCGCATGAAAATTGGCCATCGTTTATATGAAGCAAGAAAAGACTTAGCAAGAAGATTAAATTTGAAAAGTATCATTATTGGGGGACGCATCCCGAATTATCATAAATACCAAGAGGAAATGACGCCTCGTCAATATGTGGAGCAGGTCATGCTTCACCAAATTTATGATCCTGTTTTATCTTTTCAGCTGTTAAATGAATTCAGCCTGATGCGGATTAATCCGAATTATTTGCCGGATGATAAGGCATCCAGCACATACGCGACGCTAATGGAATGGAACAACGTCGATTATCGTCCGCAATCAAAAAGATATTATAAATCGGCGTTCCCAGTACGTATTTGCGTCATTCAATATGCGATGAAACAAATTCATTCCTTTGAGGAATTTATGAATCAGGTGGAGTATTATGTTGATGTCGCATCAGATGCGTCAGCTGACTTTGCCGTATTCCCAGAAATTTTTACAACGCAGCTCATGTCTTATTTAGAGGAGCGCTCCCCAAGTCTTGCAGTGCAGCGTATCACGGAATATACCGAGGACTACATTAATTTGTTCACAGACCTTTCTGTGAAGTACAACATTAATATCATTGGTGGATCCCATTTCGTTGAAGAGGAAGGGAAAATCTACAATATCGCGTATTTATTTAGACGTGATGGAACGATTGAAAAGCAATATAAGCTCCATATCACACCGAATGAAAGAAAATGGTGGGGGATTTCAGCAGGTGATCAGGTTCGGGTATTTGATACGGACTGTGGTAAAATTGCGATCCAAATTTGCTACGATATTGAATTTCCTGAACTGGCTCGGATTGCAGCTGATAAAGGAGCAAAAATTATTTTTACTCCGTTCTGTACAGAAGACCGTCAAGGCTATTTAAGAGTGCGTTATTGTGCACAGGCTAGAGCGGTTGAAAACCAGATTTATACCGTCATCTCTGGAACTGTCGGAAACCTTCCGCAAACCGAAAATATGGATGTCCAATATGCACAATCAGCGATTTTTGCCCCATCTGACTTTGAATTTGCAAGAGATGGGATTGTAGGAGAGTGTAATCCGAATATAGAAATGGTTGTCGTTGGCGATGTCGATTTAGAAATTTTAAGAAGACAGCGGCAAGATGGAACGGTACGTCAGCTCAAAGACCGAAGAAGAGATGTGTACCATATTGAATATAAGAAATAATGAAAGGAAGCGCCTACCACAAGGCGCTTCTTTTTTATGACATTTTTTAAAATGACATAGCAGCTGGACGAGCTAAGGCTTTCGCTGCTACCTGTTCAAGATTCATCATATATGTATTGAAAAAATAAGCTGAAGAAGGAGGAGAGCTTATTTTTTCATGTGATAAAGGGATGCTGGAGAAAAATCTGAATATACTGAAACGAGATCATGTGTTCAAAAAGGAGAGGAAAATGGGGCGACAAGCTAAACATTTGTATATCAATTTACCGGTAAAGCATGTCAAGGAATCAAAGGCTTTTTTTGAGCAGCTGGGTTTTGACTTTCAAGAGCAGCTGACGAATGATCAGGCAGCTTGTTTGGTCATTGGTGACACCATTACGGTCATGCTGTTAACCCATAAGCATTTTCAAACCATTTCAGAGAAACAATTGGTGGATGCAAGGCAGGGTTCAGAGGTCATTGTCTCTATGCGGGTTGATTCACGAAAAGAGGTCGATGAGCTGGTGGAGCAGGCGATGGCAGCAGGCGGGTCACCGTTTAAGGAAAAGCAGGATCATGGGTTCATGTACGGTTGGAGCTTTCAGGATCTTGATGGTCATTTGTGGGAAGTGTTCTATTTGGATGAGGAGAGAAGCAGCCTTTCATAAGGGCGCTTCAGCGTGTAGACAAACCCTCGCATTCGGTGTCAGGCCTGCGCTCCGATGCTCACGAATGTCAAATTCGCTCCGCTTCGGTACTCGTCCTTTCTAGACTGCAAAGGTTTTCAATCACGCTGAAAAGAAGACAAAGGGCTAAAATAAAGAACATTTTAGCCCTTTGTCAATAATCAGAAGCGGCCTATCATAAGGGTGCTTCTTTTTTATTGTTTAACAGTGGTATGATTATGAGGAAACAAAAAATAGGAATTCATCTAGAGAAAAGTAGGTGCAGCATGGAGTTTTTACTTGTCTTACTGCCAGTGTTCGGTATTTTCCTTATCGGGTATATTGGGCAGAAGGCCATTGGTTTTGACATACATACGCTCTCATCAATGTCTTTATATTTAATGTCACCATTTCTTGCGTTTGAAACCTTTTATCAAAACAAAGTGTCGATGGACTATGTGTACCTATCTATTTTTGTCGTCGGACTTTGTCTTTCACTTGTTTTATGTGTCTTTATTTTATCTCGTATTTATGGTTATTCGAAGGAAATGTATTGTGCTATGATTCTGTCGTCAGCATTTATGAACAATGGGAATTACGGCACGCCTGTTGTCCTGCTTGTCTTCGGAGCAGCTGGTTTAGATATTGCCATCGTTTTAATGGTGCTTCAGCAGCTTGTCATGAGTACGATCGGTATGTATTATGCAGCAAAGGGCGGAGAGGATGCAGGGGATGGAAAGGTCGTGCTGAAAAAAGTGCTGCGTATGCCGGTTGCATATGGGGCACTCCTCGGTCTATTATTTCAGCTAATGGATCTTTCACTACCTAAAGAGGTGATGACGGGTGTCCAGCTTGTGGGAGATGCCGCCATACCGACGATTATGCTTATTTTAGGTATGCAGCTCGCCGTCATTTCTTTTAAGCAAGTGGATTATCGCAACATTTCTTATGCTGTATTGCTGAAGCTGTTTATCTCACCACTCATCGCATTTGGCTTTACACTTATTTTACCGGTAGATGATCTAGTGAAACAAATTATGATCTTAGTTGCAGCCATGCCGACAGCAGCAAATACTACGCTCATGGCTGTACAATTTCGAACGAAGCCTGAATTTGTCTCAAGCACGACATTTCTCAGTACCGTTTTAAGCATCGTGACATTACCAGTTTTATTATGGATTTTATCTATGCACCCTCTGGGATAGGGGATAGGCGGCAAAACAAAGGGGGACATATCAATGAATGTAGATGTTCATTTTCAAGTGAGTGATGTGTTGAAAACAAAGTATTTTGCCCATGCGAAAGTGTTAGCAGGAGAAAAGGGATTGTTTCGGCAGGTCAGATGGGTTCATGTGTTAGAAGTGCCTGCTGTAGAAGATTTATTAAATGGGGGAGAGCTCATACTAACAACAGCCGCAGGCTTCCATGATCAATTGGATGTGTTTCAAGCATTTTTAAAGCAGCTGATCGATTCTGGTGCGGCAGGCTTGTGTATTGAATTTGTTCCGCTCAGATTCGATGTGCCGGAAGAACTGATTGTGTATGCAGAAGAAAGAGATTTTCCGCTGATTTTGTTTACAAAAGAAGTGAAATTCGTCAACATCACACAGCATCTCCATACGATGATGATTGAACGCCAGTATCAAATGATGGCTGATCTAGAAGCACTATCATCAAAGCTGAATGAGCTTTTGCTGACTCCCCATCCGCAGATGGATATTTTGGATCAAGTGTATCAGCACGTAAGGGGCATTCTTTTACTCATTCCTGTTCAGGGGGAGCCAATTATTGTATGTGATTCCTCCAAACAAACCGAAGAGATGGTCATGAATTATTTACAGTTTGCTTCCTTGCCAAAAGGATACGAAGTGACCAAAAAAGAAGTGCTTGCACTCAAGCAGACATTTGCAGACCTTGTGCTCATTCATCAAACAAACACACTCTCAGAATTTGAACTGCTCGTAATGGATAAAGGAGCAAATGCTCTGGCCCAGCAAACGCTAAGAGAGCTTTATACAGAAGAATTGAAGAAGACCAAAGAGAACGAATGGCTGCAAAAATGGTTCCAAGAAGAGCATACAGAAAGAGATATATTAGAGCATCTTGAAGAAACAGAAGGATTGAAAAAGCCAACCGGCTGTGTCGTGATGCTCTTTCAAAAGCATCATCAAATTGAAGAAATCGCAGGAAATCTATATTTTCTCGTATCGTGCCGCTCCATCTTTCAGCGTGCGGGTTTCCATTTGATTCCGTATGAGCATCAAGGACAAACCTTGTTTATTTTATTGAACACGAGAAAGAAAGAGGACTGGAAAGAGCGTGCAGAGAAGGCTGCAAGCGACATCAAACAATTGTATGATCGGGAGCAGCCACGCGGAACCGTGATCAATTTTGGCATCGGTCCATATTGTGAGCAGTTTCAGCATATGAGAAAAAGCTTTCAAGCAGCCAAAGAAGTGCTGCATTTAAAGAAAGTGATGCCCCAGCGGGTGGAAAGCCCATTTTATCAAGATTTGCATATGCTCCGTCTCATGCCTGTCATGCAGGAAAGCGGACTGCTTGAATGTATGGTGAAAGAGTATTTGGAGCCTGTGCTTTTATATGATAAGCAAAATAGCGGAAGACTCTATCAAACGCTGAATATCTTTTTACAGACAAACGGTTCTAAAAAGGAAACTGCAAGCCAGCTCTTTATTGTCAGGCAGACCCTTTATCATAGACTAGATAAACTGCATGCATTGCTTGGCGAGGATATGATGCAGGCCCCGAAACGACAGGCGCTTGAATTTGCGATTCTTGCATATGAATTTCTACAAGGAAATCGCCGTTAACGAGGTTTGTTAGATTTGCTAATGCACCCGAGTAGAATGTCTTATCGTTCTTTTCAATCAGTTGACGATCTGTCTAATGTAATCAGCTCGGCCCCTTTTTTATAATGAAAGTAACGGTTGGTTCTCTCTTACAGGCGGCCTAGTTTCAGTTTCATATGCCTCCCTTTTCATCCATATAATGAATGGAGAGGCAATGTGCTGCTGAACCAGTCTAAGCTTCTTTAGTGATGAAAACGGATACATGGGGGCGGGAAGATGAAAATACATGAGCAGGCTCAAAATCTTCAGGCGAAAGATGATCAGTTGATCTGGCATCATATGAAAGGGACAAACAAGGAAAATGAAAGCATGGTTATTCACGAGGCAGAAGGCGCATGGGTGACAGATATTCATGGGAATCGCTATTTAGACGGGATGTCAGGTCTTTGGTGTGTAAATGCCGGTTATGGCAGAAAAGAGCTTGCAGAAGCGGCATATAAGCAACTAAATACAATGCCTTATTATCCGCTGACGCAAAGTCATGTGCCAGCGATTCAATTGGCTGAAAAGCTAAATAAATGGCTTGGAGGGGACTATGTCATCTTCTTTTCTAACAGCGGTTCTGAAGCCAATGAAGCCGCATTTAAGATCGCCAAACAATATCATGCGCAAAAAGGAGAGAGCACAAGAACAAAGTTCATCTCCAGGTATCGATCGTATCACGGCAATACAGCAGCTGCCCTTGCCGCAACGGGGCAGGCGCAGCGTAAATATAAATATGAACCATTAGGTCAAGGCTTTATCCATGTCGCACCGCCTGATATGTATCGTCATCCTGAGGATCAAGAAACTTTGGCAAGTGCAGCGGCAATCGATCAAGCCATGACGTGGGAACTAAGTGAGACCATTGCTGGAGTTATTATGGAGCCGATCATTACAGGCGGCGGTATCTTGATGCCGCCAAAAGGGTATTTGAAGAAGGTTAAAGACATCTGTGAGGCTCATGGGGCGCTTCTCATTGTGGATGAAGTCATCTGCGGCTTTGGCCGGACAGGGAAGCGGTTTGGTTTTATGCATGAAGATGTAAAGCCGGACATCATCACAATGGCAAAAGGAATCACAAGCGGCTATTTACCTCTTTCTGCAACGTGCGTGAAACGAGAAATCTATGAAGCCTACGCAGGGGAAAATACGTATGACAGGCTGCGCCATGTGAATACATTTGGCGGACACCCTGCTTCCTGTGCGGTTGCCCTTGCGAACTTAGAGATCATGGAAAACGAGAAATTAGTAGAACGGTCTGACACGCTTGGGCAAGACATGCTTGAACGTTTGCAAGAGTTAAAAGAGCATCCATTTGTCGGTGATGTCAGAGGAAAAGGCCTGCTGTTTGGAATTGAGCTTGTCCAGGATCAACAGTCCAAAAAACCAGCTGATCCACAGGTTGTCGGTCAATTGATTGCAGAATGTAAAAAACGCGGACTGATCATTGGGAAAAATGGTGATACGGTTGCCGGCTATAATAACGTTGCCCAGCTTGCACCGCCGCTAAATATAACAGACGAAGACGCCTCATTTATTATGAACACGCTTAAAGAAAGCATGGCACAGTTATAGCAGAGAGATTTCTCTGCTTTTTTCTATGGAAAAAGCACATACGCTGCTAAGTAAAATCGGCATTGGATACACTAGGTGTATTGAAAAATAGCAGAGATTCTATTACTGTTAGGAGATGACTGAACCAATACACTTTAGAAGGAGACGGCATATGAGTTTTCATGATCAACCCATTCTACCTGCTGTTCGCAATATGAAGCAATTTGAGGAATTTTTAAAAAGTCCATTTACATATGGGGTCTTACTTGATGTCCATTTAGGCCGGCTAAAGGGCATCATGAATGAGGCAAATGCCCATCATAAAAAAATGTTTGTCCATGTCGATCTCATTCACGGGATCAAACATGATGAGTATGGAACGGAATTTATTTGTCAGGAAATGAAGCCGGCAGGAATTATTTCTACTAGGTCTTCAGTCATAGTAAAAGCCAAGCAAAAAAAGGTATATGCCATTCAGCGAATGTTTTTACTTGATACAAGTGCCATGGAAAAAAGCATGGAGTTCGTGGGGAAACATCGCCCAGATTTTATTGAAGTATTGCCAGGGGTGGTACCCGATTTAATTACAGAAGTGCGCGAGCGAGCTGGGATTCCAATATTTGCAGGCGGGTTTATCCGTACAAAAGAAGATGTAGAAAGGGCGCTTGAAGCAGGTGCTACAGCTGTGACAACATCGAATACAGCCCTTTGGAAAGCGTTCCAAAAGTGAAAAAGATAAAATGTGAAAATTGATTGACAACGTTTTCATTCTCTGATACTATAGCACTAAGTTAATATCATGTGATGGAGAAACGGAGATCCACAACAGCGCTTTACTAGGTGACAAATGACCCTGATGTAAAGTATGTTTGTTGTGGATCTTTTTTCTTTATCTTTTTTACACATTCATAGGGGATGGCAACTGAACCAGAGGAGGAATTTTCATGACACCATTTTGGGGTGAAGTCGTAGGTACAATGCTGCTTATTATTTTTGGAGGCGGTGTATGTGCGGCAGTCAATTTAAAGAAATCGCTCGCATATCAGTCCGGCTGGATTGTAATCGCTTTCGGATGGGGATTTGCAGTAGCCATAGCAGCTTATGCAACAGGTGGAATCAGCGGAGCGCATTTGAATCCTGCACTGACAATCGGGCTTGCGTTAGAAGGAAGTTTTCCTTGGGCTGATGTACCAATGTATATTGCCGGTCAAATGCTTGGCGCATTATTAGGAGCTATTATTGTCTTTTTACATTACTTACCGCACTGGAAAGCAACAGACGATCCAGGTGCAAAGCTTGGTGTATTCTCAACTGGTCCTGCGATTCCGCATACTTTTGCAAACGTACTTAGTGAAGTCATCGGTACATTTGTATTGGTTCTAGGAATCTTAGCGATTGGTGCAAATAAATTCGCGGATGGAATCAATCCGCTGATTGTTGGTTTCTTAATTGTCGCAATTGGTCTTTCATTAGGCGGAACAACTGGTTATGCAATCAATCCTGCACGTGATTTAGGTCCGAGAATTGCTCATGCGATTCTGCCGATTCCAGGTAAAGGTCCATCGAATTGGAAGTATGCGTGGGTGCCGGTCGTTGGTCCAATTTTAGGTGGTGCATTTGGCGGTGTTTTCTACAATGCAGCCTTTAAAGCGAACATCACTCCAGCCTTTTGGATTGTAAGCGTTATTTTAGTTGTGGTATTGTTAGGACTCTATGTCTCTACGAAAAATCAAACAAATGCTGTAAATGAAAGTATGTAAGGGGAGGAAAACACCATGGCAAAAGAAAAATATATTCTCGCTTTAGATCAAGGGACAACAAGCTCAAGAGCGATCTTATTTGATCAAGAAGGCAAAATTGCACATACAGCTCAGAAGGAATTTAATCAATATTTTCCGAACCCAGGCTGGGTAGAACATAACGCAAATGAAATTTGGAGCTCTGTTCTATCTGTCATTTCAACTGCTTTAATTGAATCAGGCATTGAAGCAGATCAAATCGCCGGTATCGGCATTACGAACCAGCGTGAGACAGCTGTTGTTTGGGATAAACATACAGGCGCACCTGTTTATAATGCAATTGTTTGGCAGTCTAGACAAACGTCAGGCATTTGTGAAGAGTTAAAAGCGCAAGGACACAATGAAACGTTTAGAAATAAAACAGGTCTTCTCATTGATGCTTATTTCTCAGGGACAAAAGTAAAATGGATTTTAGACAATGTAGAAGGTGCTCGTGAGAAAGCAGAAAATGGCGACTTGCTGTTTGGCACAATCGATACATGGCTCATTTGGAAGATGACAGGCGGTCAATCACACGTCACAGATTACTCCAACGCGTCAAGAACGTTAATGTTCAACATTTACGATCTGAAATGGGATGAAGAATTACTGGATATCCTTGGCGTACCTGCTTCTATGCTTCCAGAGGTGAAACCATCTTCACACATCTATGGTGAAACAACAGACTATCACTTCTTCGGCAGAAATATTCCGATTGCAGGAGCTGCGGGAGACCAGCAGTCTGCACTATTCGGTCAGGCTTGCTTTGAAGAAGGAATGGCGAAGAACACGTATGGTACAGGATGTTTCATGTTGATGAATACAGGGGAAAAAGCAATTAAGTCGGATCATGGTTTATTAACGACAATTGCATGGGGCATTGACGGTAAAGTTGAATATGCTTTAGAAGGAAGTATTTTCGTAGCTGGTTCAGCGATTCAGTGGTTGCGCGACGGACTGAGAATGTTTAAAGACTCAAAAGACAGCGAAGCTTATGCGGAGCGCGTTGAGTCAACAGAGGGCGTATATGTCGTTCCAGCATTCGTTGGTCTAGGCACACCATACTGGGACAGTGATGTCAGAGGCGCTGTATTCGGATTAACACGCGGTACTTCTAAAGAGCACTTTGTCCGTGCAACGTTAGAATCACTTGCTTATCAAACGAAGGATGTTTTAGATGCGATGGAAAAGGATTCAAACATCTCATTAAAAACTTTGCGTGTAGATGGCGGAGCTGTAAAGAATGATTTCTTAATGGGCTTCCAAAGTGATTTGCTGGATGTACCAGTAGAGCGTCCAGAAATTAATGAAACGACGGCACTCGGTGCGGCCTATCTTGCGGGAATAGCAGTTGGCTTCTGGAACGACCGTTCAGACATTGCAAAACAATGGAATCTTGACAAGCGCTTTGACCCTAAAATGGAAGAGGACAGCCGTGACTCGTTATACAGCGGGTGGAAAAAGGCTGTAAAAGCAGCTCAAGCTTTCAAATAAACCAAAAGTATGGTATACTTCAAGTAAGTTAATAGAACGGTTGGAGAACTGGAGAGACCGCAGGCACCGAAGTGTAGAAATACGCTTTGGGTGTTTGCGGTCTCTTTTTCTTTACCGTACAACATGGGAGGAACAAGAGATGACTTTTTCTAGCTTAGAAAGAGAACAAATGCTGCAGGAAATGACAAAAAAACCATATGATGTGTTTATCATTGGTGGGGGTATAACAGGCGCTGGTACAGCACTTGACGCGGCTTCACGCGGAATGCGTGTCGGTCTTGCAGAAATGCAGGATTTCGCAGCAGGTACGTCTAGCCGCTCAACGAAACTAGTGCACGGCGGACTTCGTTATTTAAAACAATTTGAAGTGAAAATGGTCGCAGAGGTCGGTAAAGAGCGTGCCATCGTATACGAAAATGGTCCTCATGTCACGACGCCAGAATGGATGCTTCTTCCGATGCATAAAGGCGGGACATTTGGGAAGTTTTCAACCTCTATTGGACTGAGAGTGTATGACTTTTTAGCTGGCGTAAAGCATAGCGAACGCAGAAGCATGCTAAGTGCGAAAGAAACGCTTGCAAAAGAACCGCTTGTCAAAAAGGACGGCTTAAAAGGCGGCGGCTACTATGTTGAATACCGTACAGATGATGCACGCCTCACAATCGAAGTGATGAAAGAGGCTGTGAAATTCGGAGCGGAAGCGGTCAACTATGCGAAAGTAAAAGAATTTATTTATGATAAAGGCAAAGTGGTTGGTGTTGTCATTGAAGATGTCATGACGAAGAAAACATACGATGTGTATGCGAAGAAGATCGTCAATGCGACAGGTCCATGGGTAGATCAGCTTAGAGACAAAGATCACTCAAAAGAAGGAAAACACTTACAGCATACAAAAGGAATTCACTTAGTATTCGACCAATCGGTCTTCCCATTAAAACAAGCGATCTACTTTGACACACCTGATAAACGTATGGTCTTTGCCATTCCAAGAGAAGGCAAAACGTACGTTGGAACAACAGATACAGTGTACAAAAAACAGCTGGAGCATCCGCGTATGACAAAAGCCGATCGCGACTATGTCATTCAAGCGATCCAATACATGTTCCCTGATCTCAATATTACAGAAAAAGATGTGGAGTCCAACTGGGCCGGTCTTCGTCCGCTCATTCATGAAGAGGGCAAAGATCCTTCAGAAATTTCTCGTAAGGATGAAGTGTGGACATCATCTTCAGGCTTAATCACCATTGCTGGTGGTAAATTAACAGGCTATCGCAAAATGGCTGAGCATATTGTCGATCTCGTACGTGATGGATTGAAACAAGAGACTGGCAAAGATTACGGACCATGTAAAACAAAGCATATGCCAATCTCAGGCGGTCATGTAGGCGGATCTAAAAACATGGCAGCTTTTGTTCAAGCGAAAACGGCAGAAGGAGCATCTGTTGGTTTAACAGAACCGATTGCACAAAAACTAGCTGAAAAATATGGTTCAAACGTCAGCAGTGTCTACAAACGAGTAGAGCAGCTTCAAGGGGAAGCAGACAAACGAAACATTCCAGCATATGTGCTGGCAGAGCTTGTCTATGCGATCGAAGAAGAACTAGCTGTAACACCAGTCGATTTCTTCTTAAGAAGAACAGGAAGCCTATTATTTAATATCAATTGGGCAAAAAAATACGCACAGCCTGTTGTTGATTACATGGCAGAGCGTTTTGGCTGGGATGAAGCAGCAAAACAGAAACATCAAACAGAATTAGATCAACTATTCCATGAAGCAGTCGTACCGCTTGATGCTGAATAAAAGGAAAAGCCGATCATGTATCGGCTTTTTTAATTGTCTATCGCAATTTTTGATATAGCATGACATTAAGGATGATTCGATATAAAATATAAGTAGATATTATTTATAATGATGGTAAGAAATAGGAGGACGACCATGAGTTGGAAGACGAATTATGAGCGATGGATCAATGAGAAGCACCTGGAAACTGAACTAAGGGAATGGCTGGAGACGCATCAAGATGATCATCAAGCACTTGAAGACTGTTTCTACAAAAACCTTGAGTTCGGCACTGGAGGAATGCGCGGTGAGATTGGTGCAGGCACGAACCGAATGAATGTGTATACTGTTCGTAAAGCTTCAGCAGGTCTTGCTGCGTATATTGCGAAACATGGAGAGGATGCAAAAAAAAGAGGCGTCGCCATTGCATATGATTCACGTCATAAATCGCCTGAATTTGCGATGGAAGCAGCCAAAACACTTGCTTCACAAGGCATTCAAACGTACGTATTCGATGAATTGCGTCCGACACCAGAGCTCTCCTTTGCGGTTCGTGAGCTGCATGCATTTGCTGGAATTGTTGTGACAGCAAGTCATAATCCACCAGAATATAATGGCTATAAAGTGTATGGTGAAGATGGCGGGCAGCTGCCTCCATTTGAAGCAGACCAAGTCATTCAAGAAGTAGATGCAATTGAAAATGAACTGTCAATTTCAGTTGATTCTGAAGAAACGTTGAAACAGCAAGGACTGATCAAAATGATCGGAGAAGAAATCGACCATGCTTATATTGAAAAATTAAAAACCATAATTGTGCACCCTGAGCTGGCACATGAGGTTGATGTCAAAGTCGTTTTTACTCCGCTTCATGGGACGGCCAATCACCCTGTCAGAAACGGGCTTCAGGCTCTAGGTTATCAGCATGTCACGGTTGTGCCTGAGCAGGAAAAACCAGATCCACAGTTCTCAACAGTGACCTCGCCTAACCCAGAGGAGCATGCAGCATTTGAGTACGCCATCAAGCTTGGCGAAAAACAAAATGCCGATATCCTCATTGCAACAGACCCAGATGCTGACAGATTAGGCATTGCGGTCAGAGATCACGAAGGAGAATTTACTGTTTTAACAGGCAACCAAACAGGCGCCCTGCTGCTCCATTATTTATTGTCTGAAAAACAAAAGCTGGGTCAGCTGCCGCCTCGTCCTGTTGTGATGAAAACCATTGTCACAAGTGAGCTTGGGCGTGCTGTAGCATCAGCTTTTGGGGCCGACACGATAGACACACTTACAGGCTTTAAATTTATTGGAGAAAAAATTAAGCAGTTTGAAAAGAGCGGAGAATACACGTTTCAATTCGGTTATGAAGAGAGCTATGGCTATTTGATCGGTGACTTTGCTCGAGATAAAGATGCGGTGCAAGCGGCACTATTAGCCGTTGAAGTCGCTGCCTTCTATAAAAAACAGGGCAAGTCCTTGTACGACGCGCTTGTCGATATTTTCAAGCAGTTTGGATTTTACCGTGAAGGATTAAAGTCTTTAACCTTAAAAGGAAAAGAGGGAGCAGAGCAGATTTCAGCGATCCTTCATACCTTTAGAACAAATCCGCCAGCTGCCATCGCAGGGCAGCGCATCACAGTGATCGAGGATTACCAATCAAGTCAAAGACATCTTGTGGCTGAAAAGAAAGAGGAAACCATTCATCTGCCGGCATCAAACGTGCTGAAATATTTCCTTGAGGACGGTTCGTGGTTCTGCTTAAGACCTTCCGGCACTGAGCCTAAAGTGAAATTTTATATTGCAGTCAAAGGCACATCTTTAACAGATAGTGAAGAAAAACTAAAGCATCTGTCAGAAGAAGTGATGAAAGTCGTTTATGATATTGTGGAAGAAACAGCGAAATAACGAAAGACAAGGCCATCGTGTATGAATGCATGATGGCTTTTTTCTCAGTCAAAAGGATGAGAAGAAATCATTCTTTTGGAGAAAGAGCCGCGTGGGGACTCATGGTATAATGAGCGTAATGATAAGTGAAGGCTGCAAATGCCGGGGGTAAACAGTATGGGAGAATACCAAGAGAAGGTTGAAACATTAAAAACGTTAAAAGAAATTGCTGAAAAGCTAAATGAAGGCATGGAAATGAAAGAAACGCTCCATGAAGTGCTCCATATGCTGATGGATGTCACAGGCTTTCATTCAGCATGGATTTATTTTATAGAAAAAGACGGGTCATATGAACTGATGGCAGAGGTTTCTTTACCTGAAGCACTCGCAAAGCATCAAAAACAGCTCATGTGTCAAAATGATTGTTATTGCATCAATCGATACACAAAAGGCTCACTGCAATCAGCCACCAATATTATAAACTGCAAACGGATTGAAACGGCGATTGAACAAAAGCTTGGAGATACAGAAGGGATTACACATCATGCGACGGTGCCGCTACAAGCATGTAAGCGTACGTTCGGCTTATTAAATGTGGCGGCAAAGGGGAAAGTCACATTTACACAAGAAGAGCTGAATTTGCTTGAAAGCATTGCGCTTCAAATTGGCACAGCGATTCAGCGGATGAAGCTTGTGCAAAATGAACAGCAGCACGCCCTTTTACAAGAAAGAAACCGGCTGGCACAGGATTTACATGATTCTGTCAACCAAATGCTATTCTCTGTGAGTCTGACTGCTAAGGCTGCACGGCAAATGACAAGCGATCAGAATCTAGGGGAAATGATTGATTTTATTCAACATTTGTCACAAGACGCTCTGATTGAAATGCGGTCACTCATTTGGCAGCTGAGACCAAGAGGCCTTGAAAAAGGGTTTACGACAGCAATTGAAGAGTATGCTCAGCTTTTAGGATTACGCTGCAATTTATCTTTATCAGGCTGTGTAGAAATGGATCATTCTCACAATGAAACTTTGTTTCGGGTCTGTCAAGAAGCGCTGAATAACTGTCAAAAACATGCGGAAGTAGAAGAAGTCGAGGTCAAACTTGAGCAAGCAAAAGATACGTTCGAGATGAAAATCATTGACCTCGGAAAAGGTTTTCAATATGACGAGCAAATGAGCCTTCCTTCACTTGGGCTGAAAGGGATGTCTGACCGCATCCGAAGAGCAGGTGGTACATTTTGTATCCATTCAGAGTTAGGAAAAGGAACAACGATTCATGTAAAAGTGCCATTTTCACAAGAAAGGAAGGGATCGTCATGAGAGTTGTCATTGCAGATGATCATCATATTGTGAGAAAGGGCCTGGTGTTTTTCTTACAGACACAGCCTGATGTGGACATCGTTGGTGAGGCGTCCAATGGGCAAGAGGCATTAGAGGTTGTCAGAGATACTCAGCCTGACATTGTCTTAATGGATTTGTCTATGCCTGTCATGAATGGCATTGAGGCAACGAAACAAATGACGCTGGAAATGCCGGATACCCGCATTGTGATCCTGACAAGCTATGCGGACAAAGATTATGTGATTCCCGCCATTCAAGCAGGGGCGAAAGCCTATCAATTAAAAGATGTAGCACCAGAAAAGCTGCTTTCGACCATGATTGAAGTACAAAATGGCACCTATCAGTTAGATGGTCATATCACGACTTTTCTTGTGCAGCATCTGACAGAGCCAAAAGAACAGAAATGGGCATTGATGAAAGAGCTTACCAATAGAGAGCGAGATGTTTTATTTGAGATTGCAAAGGGCAAAAGCAACAAAGAAATTGCCTCATCGCTGTTTATTTCTGAAAAGACTGTCAAAACGCACGTATCTCATGTATTATCAAAGTTAGAGCTGGCAGATCGAACCCAGGCGGCTCTGTATGCAGTGGATTATCAAAAAAATCAGCCAAAAGAGCTGCTATGACAGAAGGGGATTTAGTCGTTATGCTAAAACTTTTAAGCGCACATTCAATTCAATGAATTGAATAAAAAAGAGCACAGATGTTGGTTATTTGATGTGCGCTTTTGTGTAAAAAGAGAGGCATGGATCGTCTAATTTCTAATAGAAAAATGTAAAAGACTTGACGAGTGGATGCTCATCAAGTCTTTTTTTATTTTATAGGAGGTGATGAACTGGTCAATCACAGGTGAATTTAAAATGGGAGGGAATCAAAGTGGAAAAATATGAATTAGTAAGTGGTTATCGCCATGATGTCAAATTAAAAGAGAGCTTTAATAAGCTTGCGATCGATACATTTGATTTGGATTTTAGCGGCTGGTACGAAAGAGGCTATTGGGATGAAAAATATATACCTTATTCCTTTGTACATAACGGGAAGGTAATCTCTAACGCTTCTGTCTATCTTATGTCAGTGATCATTGATGGGCAAACGTATCGAGCAGTTCAAATCGGCACTGTTATGACAGATCAAGCCTATCAGCGCAAAGGATTAGCGGCAAAATTAATGCAGCATATCATGGATCAATACAAAAATGAGTGTGATGTCATCTTTCTTTTTGCTAATGAAACTGTGTTAGATTTTTATCCGAGATTTGGTTTTACCCGTCATCACGAAAGTGAATATAGCTTAAATATCAATAAAAGCGCTATTCAAATAAAAAAAGGCGTAGATGTTAAAAAGCTGACATTGGAGCAAGACCTCTCATTACTTGAACGTTTCGCAGAAAAGCGGCAAACTCACTCAATGAAGCTGGATGCTCAGCATCACAGCAGCTTATTGATGTTTTATTTTACATTAGTATGGCCGGATGCCATTTTTTATATTGAAGCATTAGATAGCATTGTGCTGTTGAATGAAGAAAATGAAACGATGCATGTGTTCGATATCATTTCGCTTCAAACACCAAATGTACAAGAAGTTGTAGAAAGCATTGTGAAGGAAACAACGGAAAAAGTGATCTTTTATTTCACGCCTGATACGACAATTGAAGGTTTACACGCAGTTACAAAGCCAAATGACGAGGATGCACTATTTATTTACACAAAGGAACATTGGGCAAAAGGCCACTTTATGTTTCCCATCACAGCGCACTGCTAATTGTATGTAAAAAGGGAGGGCTAAAATAAACTTCATTCTAGCCCTTTTTCTTTATGTGTACATCGGTTGTGAATAAACTTCAGCAGCAGCAGCCTCTGAAGCGTGGTCAATGTACTGCAGGAGCCCATATAAACATTTTTCAACATCTGCATCGTTCCGGTTAAATTGATACGCATGTAAGAAATGCTCAATACGTTTCGAGAGCAAATCATCTTGCGTACGTACCATAAGAATAAGTAAATTATCCCATTGCGAGCGATGCGTATAATAAAGTGCTTTATCATAATCCGCCACATTCATTAAACCTTCTCCTTTCCCTTGAGAAGTCCTCATTAGTTTGCTCGGAACATATCGACTTTTTCAGGGGAAAAGTTGGTGTCCGCATGAATTGCGTACCGGGAATTATAGGCTGAATAATTGCTTCATGTATGAAAAAGGATCAGCCAGCTAAAGCTAAACAAAACATATATGAAAGTGAGATCAATGATATCATGCAGTCGAAATGGTGGATGCTTATTGCAGCAGGAATCGTTTTGCTTGGCAGTTTGATGATTCATCCTGCATCAAAAGCAGCGGTGCAGCCGTTTGAAAATTGGGAAAGACTCGCGTACACAGCGTTGCAAGATGAATATAAAGGTGCCGCTTTAAACGATTATCATTACATTGGCCGGACAGAAGTAAATGATGAGCAGACAAAAGATGTGTTTCGCGTAACTGTTAAGGAAGGCTCAACTCGCTTTGCCGCACATGCAGAAATTTATTTTCATCCGGTGACCGGTCATTTGATTAGTATTAACGTGTTTCGACTATAAAGAAGCACCTTTTTTTGTAAAAGGTGCTCGAGGTGTTCTGACAAACCCTCAATAACTGCCTTTACTAGCACGCTCAAAAAAAGACAAAGGGCCAAAATTAAGATCATTTTAGCCCTTTGTCCAACAATTTATTTCGAGATGGATTTACTTCATGCTTCCTTGAAGATAAGCGCGAATATCCACACCAAGTGAATCTGCTAATCGCTGGCCGTAATCTTCATCGGCACGATAGAAGTTGCAGATTGCAAGTAATTTTGTTTTGTCATTTACATCTTTCAAATCAGCTGTTAGGTTTTTAATCAATGCTTGTTTCTCTTCTTCAGAGTAGCTTCGATATCTTTCTCCAGCTTGTTTGAAATCGTTCGGTTTTTCAATTTTTTGTCTCACCATACGGTCACCGTGAAGAACTGGCTCACTTTCTTTGTAGTGAGGGTTTTCTTTTGGCTGATCGTCATAACGGTTTGGTTCATAGTTAATATGACCGCTTGGACGAGTCGTTGTCATAAAGCCATCCTGCTGGTTATTGTGTACAGGTGCATAAGGGCAGTTAACCGGAATGCGCATGTAGTTCGCACCAAGACGGTGACGCTGCGTATCAGGATATGAGAACAGACGGCCTTGAAGCAGTTTATCTTCAGATGCCTCAATTCCTGGAACAAATGCACTTGGCGTGAAAGCAGACTGTTCTGTTTCAGCAAAGAAGTTTTCAGGATTGCGATTGAGTGTCATGCGTCCTACTTTTTGAAGCGGGTAATCTTCCTCGCTCCACGTTTTAGTTGGGTCACATGGATCATAATCAAGTTCATCATAATCACTAAGCGGCATAAGCTGGACATATAAGTCCCATGCTGGGAAGTTGCCTTTTTCAATGCGGTCATATAAATCTCTTGTCGCATGCTGGAAATCGTTCGCTTGAATTTCTGCTGCTTCTTCCATAGATAAGTTGTGAATACCTTCAGAAGGTCTCCAGTGATATTTCACATATTTTGCTTCGCCGTATTTGTTCACCCATCTAAATGTATGCACACCAGAACCACGCATTTCAGCGTAGCTTGCAGGGATTCCTTCGTCAGAGAAGAGCCATGTGAGCATATGAGTGGATTCAGGTGTTAAGGTCATAAAATCCCAATAACGGTCAGGATCTTGAATATTGGTTACAGGATCTGGCTTGAGAGAGTGAACCATATCAGGAAATTTCAATGCATCACGAATAAAGAAGATCGGCAAGTTGTTACCAACGAGATCATAGTTGCCTTCTTCTGTATAAAATTTGACAGCAAAGCCGCGCGGGTCACGTAAGGTTTCAGGTGAACCTTTTGGATGAATAACGGTGGAGAAGCGAACGAAAACGTCTGTTTGTTTGCCTTCTTCACTTAAGAAGGCCGCTTTTGTATGTTTCTCCATGCTGTTTTCTACTTCAAACACACCGTAAGCGCCGGCGCCTCTAGCATGAACGACACGTTCTGGAATACGTTCACGATCAAAGTGTGCGAGTTTTTCAATCAAATGGTAATCATCAAGAAAGGTAGGTCCGCGGTGACCAGCCGTTCTTGAGTTTTGGTTATCGCCAACAGGAACGCCTTGGTTCGTTGTCAAATTTTTATGATTTGAATTTGTCATTCTTTTCTCCTCCTGTAAACAAAAAAGTGTTTTCTAGCAATCTATATACCCTAATTATATTGAATCAAACATGATAGTCAATATTTATTTATAATAATTTTAAATAAATTATTATTACAAGAAGGTAAAGAAAAAGACGAAAGAATAAAATTCTTTCGCCTTAAAGCAGGAGCTCTCTGAGAGCATCTTTGTTTTGTGTTAAATCTTTTAGTGTGTATCCGTCAAGAACGCTTAAATAAGCAGTGAGTGCTTCATGAAGTACATGCTTTAATGAACAAATCGGGGAAATGATGCAGCCATTTTTCTTTGGATCAAAGCATTCAACCATGACTAAATCATCCTCTGTATAACGGACAACCTCTCCAATGTTAATGCTTTCTGGGCTTTTTCCAAGCCTGATCCCGCCATTTCTTCCGCGAATCGTGTCTACATACCCGCGTTTTCCAAGATGATAAATCACCTTCGTCAGATGATTTTTAGAAATGCCATAAACATCGGCGATCTGCTGAATATTTGACAGTTCATTGTTTTCTCTTGATGCTAAATAAATGAGTACCCTTAATGAGAAATCTGTGTAATTCGTAAGTTTCATTTTGACGACCTCTAAACCTAATAGAGTTTTGTATCATCGTAACACATTTTAGACAAAAACTGTTCGAGAAAGTGTGAAATGTGACAACATTTAAAACATGTATTATAAATATTGCTTTTAGAGACTGTCTTCCATTACGATAAAGATGTATTTAAAATACTTCTTTTGAAAGAAGGAATGAAGATGTTATCTAAAGATCAAATGAATGCAATAAAGCAATCAGCTCCTCTATTAAAAGCCGAGGGAACCAAACTTGTCACTGTTTTTTATGAAAATATGATTCGCCAGCACCCGGAGCTACTCAATCAATTTAATAAAACAAATCTTATGAACGGAAGTCAGCCAGAGGCACTTGCTGCGACACTATATCAGGCTGCACTGCACATTGATCGATTAGAGGAATTACTACCTGCGGTCAAACAAATTGCCCATAAGCATGTCAGTGTCATGGTCAAAAAAGAGCAGTACCCAATTGTCGGGTATCACTTGATTGAAGCGATGAAAGATGTGTTTCGTTTAAGAGAAGAAGATGACACTCTATTAGCGTGGAAAGCTGCATATGACATCATTGCGAATATTTTCATTACCATTGAAGCAGAAATGATGGATGATAATGTGAAGCAGACAGGTGGATGGGCAGATGTGAAGCCGTTTGTGATAAAGAAAAAGAAGCAAGAATCTCCATCGCTTATCTCCTTTTATTTAGTACCAGAAGATGAATCAGAGCTGCCAATGTATAAAGCAGGCCAATACATTACGGTTCAGACAGATATGCCAGGAGAAGCCTATATGTGCAGCAGACAATACAGCTTATCAGACGAGCATCATCCATCTTATTACCGTATTACAGTGAAGCGTGATGGTCATGTGTCCAAATTTTTGCATGATGAAATGGAAGAAGGGGACGTTCTTCAAGTGAGTATGCCGCAGGGAATGTTCTGCTTGCAAGATGACATAAAAGAGCCTGTTTATTTCATCAGTGCTGGGTCTGGTGTCACACCAATGATTGGTTTAGTGAAAACTGCAGCACAAAACAGCCAGACATTTACGATGATTCATGCTGATCGATTAGAGGATGTCATCGCTTTTGAAAATGAGTTTGAACGCGTTTTAGCTTCAGCAGCCCATGGGCGCATCATTCTATGTAATGAACAATTTGCGCAGTCTGGAAAGGGTGAGCTTGTTGAGAAAGCGGTTTCCCGCATTGATCGTCCATTTCTTCAATCGGTGATCGGAGAAGGGAAAGGCCAATTTTATCTATGCGGTTCCCCGGTGTTTACACAGGAGATCATTCATATTTTAAAAGAGCTGGGAATTCCAACAGACCATATTCATTTCGAAGCATTTGGCGGGCAATCCACGAAAGAAATGGAAGTCGTCTAAACGGTTGGAGGAACATCATGTTTTTTTACATACGCTCATATAGTAGGGATAAGTCCGATGAGGAGGGATGGTTTCCTTGAGCGTATCTGAAAAACGTCTTTTACAAAGAGCGATTGATGAAATTACAGAAATTGCAGAAGGATTTGGTCTAGATTTTTATCCGATGAGATATGAAATCTGTCCCGCGGAAATTATTTATACGTTCGGTGCATACGGAATGCCAACACGATTCAGCCACTGGAGCTTTGGGAAGCAATTTCATAAAATGAAGCTTCATTATGATTTAGGGTTAAGTAAAATTTATGAGCTGGTGATCAATTCAAATCCTTGCTACGCCTTTCTACTTGATAACAATACGCTTGTTCAAAATAAATTAATTGTGGCTCATGTACTGGCACACTGTGATTTCTTCAAAAATAATTGCCGTTTCCAAAACACAAAACGAGATATGGTCGAAAGCATGTCAGCAGCGGCAGAGCGGATCAAAGAATATGAGCATATCCACGGAACAAAAGAAGTCGAATCCTTTTTAGACGCGGTATTGGCTATCCAAGAGCATATTGATCCGTCTCTTGTTCGATCAAAATTAAGCTGGAGTATGGACGATGAAGAAGAATATGAAGATGATAAACCAAAACGTCAAACGCCTTATGATGATTTGTGGGGAATGGATGAGCCGAAGACGCGTCAGAAAAAGAAAACCGTCAAACAATTTCCACCAAAGCCGGAAAAGGATCTTTTACTCTTTATTGAGGCGCATTCCCGGGAGCTGGAGCCATGGCAGCGGGATGTTCTTACTATGCTGAGAGAAGAAATGCTCTATTTTTGGCCGCAGCTGGAAACAAAGATTATGAATGAAGGCTGGGCATCGTATTGGCACCAACGGATAATGCGGGAGCTTGATTTGGATTCAAGTGAATCGATAGAGTTCGCAAAATTAAATGCAGGTGTGGTGCAGCCATCTAAAACAGGCATCAATCCTTACTATTTAGGGCTGAAGATTTTTGAAGATATCGAAGAGCGCTATGACAACCCGTGTGAAGAATTAAAAAAAGCAGGGGTCACAGAAGGATCTGGCCGCAGCAAAATGTTTGAAGTCAGGGAAATTGAATCGGATATTTCCTTTATTCGAAACTACTTAACGAAAGACCTTGTGATGAGAGAAGACTTGTACTTGTTTCAAAAGCAGGGGAGAGATTATAAAGTCATTGATAAAGAATGGAAGGCGGTACGTGATCAGTTAGTCAGCATGAGAGTGAATGGCGGCTTTCCGTATTTGACCGTGATTGATGGCGACTATTTAAAAAATAATGAACTTTATATCAAGCATTGGTATGAAGGCATTGAACTTGATCTGAAATACTTAGAAAAAGTCCTGCCGTATTTATATCAGCTATGGGGAAGAAGTGTGCATATCGAGTCAGTTCTTGAAGGAAAAGAAGTCATGTTTTCTTATGATGGAAAAGGGGTTCATCGGAAATATCTCGCATAAAAAAAGACGAAAAAAGATGTCTCTTAGCAGACATCTTTTTTGCTCGTTTTATTGGTTTTTCAGCAGTTTGAAAATGTGTTTTGCTTGATCGGTGTTTTCCATCAGACCTTTTAGCTGCTCACTTGTTGGACCATATGCATAGAATGGAACTTCATCACCGGTATGACCTGATGTGGTCCAGCCTGTATGTGATCTCGTGTTGATCACTTCTTCAATCGCATCATCAATTTTAACAGCATCCTTTGTTTCAGCGGCCTTTTGAATGGCGGCTGTTTCCTCTTTTGTGAAATCAAGATTGATATATTGTTTCAGCGCTGACTCAATAGGCATGCCGCTGACAATTTTGTTTGCGATAAAGTCAGGCGTCTTTTTCGCTGCTTTGACAGGCTTGTAATCCCAGCTGCCCGAACCGTCTGCTCCGAAGGAAAGTCCGCCAGTTGAATGATCTGCTGTCGTGATGACTAACGTGTTTTTATCCTTTTTCGCAAAACGAATCGCTTCTTCAAATGCTTTCTCAAAATCCTTCATTTCGCTCATCGCACTGACAATATCATGATCGTGTCCAGCCCAGTCAATTTGACTGCCTTCAACCATAAGGAAAAATCCTTTTTTGTTTTTAGACAGCTGTTTGATGGCTGAGGATGTCATATCTTGCAGGGAAGGAGTCGTTTTATCACGATCGATGGCTTTATCTAGACCTCCATCAGCAAAAATGCCTAACACTTTTTCATTTTTGTTTTTTTGTAAGGCGGCTTTATTGGTGACATAATCATAACCGGCTTGTTTGAATTCTTTCGTCAGATCACGATCCTTCCGGACAAAATCGACAAGTCCACCGCCAAGCATGACGTCGACTGTATGCTGTTTTCCGATTTTCTCATCGAAGAAATCATCAGCGATGGCTGCTGTGTTTTTCCTAGACACATCGTGAGCGGCATACGCAGCAGGCGTGGCATTCGTTAATTCAGATGTCACGACAAGACCCGTTGACTTTCCTTTGCGTTTGGCTTCTTCTAAAACGGTTTTTAATTTTTTGCCGTTTTTATTTACACCAATGGCATTGTTGTATGTCTTTTTACCAGTGGCCATGGCTGTACCAGCCGCTGCTGAATCAGTAATGTTACTTTTAGAGTCGTCAGGGTATGTTTTATGCATGCCAGTGAGGTAAGGGTCAAACGCTGTTTGCTTTGAAAGGTCACCGTTGTGTTTAAATGAGCGGTAAGTTGAAAGATAAGGTGTTCCCATGCCATCTCCAATCAGCACGATCACATTTTGCACATCATTTTTCGGCTTCTTTTTAGCCTCAGCTTTGTCAGCTTGTCCAAATTCAATCCCTGAAAAAATGCCAATCGATAGCACAGATGCTGCTGCCACTGCAGCGATTTTCGTTTTTGAGTTTTTCAACACACTCATTCATTTTGCCTCCTCATTGTTTATGTATCGCTCTTACGTTTACAATGGTAGAGCAGAAGTGTGGATTCCTTTTTACAGCATCGTAAAGTTCACTTTAAAATTGTAAAGGTCCACTTTACATAGAATGAACCAAAAAGAGAAATGAATGTATCATTTATCCATGACAAGATGCGATTATTTTGTCATGATTGTGTAATGAAAATGAAATAAAAAGAACCCTAAAAAAAAATAAATTTTGCCGAATTAATAAGCATAATGTCGTAGGAAGTCAAGACTATTTCTTCTGGTATTTGATCCTTATAATAGGGAGTAGATAAAAAATCGGATCAGATAGATACATACAGGAGGAACAAATGAAAAAACAATTGATCACAGCTGCAAGTGCAGTTCTACTTGGGACGACATTATTTGCCGGAGCTGCCTCAGCACAATCAGTAAAAGTTCAAAAAGGTGACTCTCTTTCTGTTCTAGCGAAAAGATACAAAACAAGCGTGAGCAAAATTAAATCAGACAATAAGCTGAAATCTAACGTAATTTATGTTGGACAAACCTTAAAAGTAAATGGCACTTCTTCGAAAAAAGCAGTGAAAACATCAAAAACAACAACAAAAGTAAAAACGGCTTCAGCAACTGCCACTCATAAAGTTGTCAAAGGCGATACATTATCGAAGATTGGCAAAAAATACGGGATGACTGTGAAAGAGCTGAAATCGTTAAATAAGCTTAAAACAGACCTCATCAAAATCGGACAAAAGCTAAAGGTGAAAAAGACATCTAAAGTAAAGACGAAACCTGTAAAAGAAAAAACAGTCTCTACTTCTTCCTTAAACACGTCTAAGCTCATAGCAGATGCTAAAGCGCAGAACGGTACACCATATAGATGGGGTGGAACGACACCGAAGGGCTTTGATTGCAGCGGATTTATGTGGTATATCATTAACAAACAAAAAAAGATTTCAAGACAAACCACTGAAGGCTTCTGGGGATCGATGAAAAGTGTATCCAAACCAAAAGTTGGAGATTTTGTCTTCTTTACAACGTATAAATCGGGTCCATCTCACATGGGTGTCTACCTTGGGAACAACAAGTTTATTCATGCTGCTTCTGACGGAGTAACGATCAGTGATATGACATCAAGCTATTGGAAGCCCATTTATCTTGGAGCGAAAACATTCGTAAACTAATTCATTTTAAGAGACTGCTATGAAGCAGTCTCTTTTTTCATATATCAATTGTGCCGCGGAACTGGTCTTTTCTCATAGATCACTATCAGTCTAAAGGCTTTAAAATAACATAATTGTGGACCCGCTTTTTAAAAAAGGGTCTAATTTTTGTTGCATAATAAGTATACTAAAAAAATATAATCTGCTATGTTGTATAATAAATAGAGAAAGACAAGCTATCAATTGAATAAGGAATGGAGAAAATCTAACCCACTTATTGACAAACATTTCGTTGATATATAAGAATTTTCACTCTATTTTTAAAAAAAGTGTTTTCATTTTTTAATTTTCATATATAATAATTTTACGCCACCAATTTATTGCGCTAAATTTAATCTAAATATTCAGAAAATATTGTGAATTATATGAATGTGGCGTCTTTAGACTGATACTAAGTTTTGGGAGTGATGGTATGAGCAATTCGTTGTTTAGAAAAAAGAGCATTTCAGAGCTCATTGCGGCAACACAAGGGGAAAAAGCATTAAAAAAGGAATTGGGTTCATTTGATTTAACCATGCTTGGCATTGGAGCCATAATTGGGACAGGGATATTTGTTCTGACAGGGACAGGAGCCGTCACTGCGGGGCCAGGACTTGTTCTATCATTTGTCATCGCAGGTCTTGCTTGTTTGTTTGCAGCACTGTCATATGCGGAATTTGCTTCCACAGTGCCTGTATCAGGGTCTGTGTATACATTTACGTACGCATCAATGGGGGAATTTCTAGCGTTTATCATTGGCTGGGATTTAATATTAGAATATATGCTGGCCGCTAGTGCCGTTTCAGCGGGCTGGTCAGGCTATTTTGTGTCATTTTTAAATGGGATAGGGATTCATATACCAGTTGAATTAACAGCAGCACCAGGTGGTTTAAAGGGGCAAGTGACATATTTTAATCTTCCAGCATTTATTATTTTAATGGTCATCACTTTCCTGCTGTACTTTGGTATTAAAGAATCAAAACGAGTAAATAACATCATGGTTATTATGAAAATTGCTGTGATTCTGCTCTTTATTTTAGTCGCTGTGAAATATGTAAAACCTGAAAACTGGACACCATTCGTTCCATTTGGGACATCAGGGGTCTTAAGTGCAGCAGCCCTAGTATTTTTTGCATTTATCGGGTTTGATGCAGTAGCTTCCGCGGCAGAGGAGACAAAAAATCCATCACGCAACCTGCCTAGAGGGATTATTACTTCCTTATTGATTTGTACGCTGCTTTATGTTGTTGTTAGTGCGATTATGACGGGCATCGTTCCTTTCATGAATTTTGAGGGAGTATCACATCCAGTGTCTCTCGTTTTACAAATAGCCGGACAAAACTGGGTGGCGGGTATTGTGGATGTCGGAGCAATTCTAGGGATGACAACCGTGATGCTTGTCATGCTGTACGGCCAGACACGCGTGATGTTTGCTATGTCTCGTGATGGTTTGGTGCCGAAGGTTCTATCAAAGGTTCATCCAAAGCATAAAACACCTTACATCAATACACTGTTCTTCGGTACATTGTCAGCATTAATGGGTGGATTTATTCCACTTGATGAGCTGGCAAGCCTAGTGAACATCGGGACACTTTCAGCATTCATTTTGATTTCAGTGGCCGTCATTGTGATGAGAAAAACGCAGCCGGACTTACCGAGAGCATTCAGATGCCCAGCAGTTCCGCTTATTCCGATCTTGGCTATTCTATCTTGCGGATTGCTCATTTATAAGCTTGGTGCAATCACCTTTGTTCGTTTCTTAATCTGGCTTGCGATTGGGCTGGTTGTGTATTTCTTATATTCAAGAAAGCACTCAGAATTGAATAAAAAATAACTTAAAAAAGCCCGTGCTACTTGGTTCAGTCAAGTAACACGGGCTTTTGCTTTTGAGTACTGATTAAAAACCTAACTGAAGATCGACATCGATTGATACGATGGCATAGACACAAACAATGACAAAGATATTCAGTACGACACCGAGGAAACCTGGACCCGTACGGCCTTTTTTAATGAACAGTTCAATAATGCCAAATGGAACTGCGGCCATTGCAAAAGGTAGCATTTGAAAAGAATAAAATGTCACGTTGCTGATAATGGCGAGGTTTAGCATGAGCAGGGATAATATCGCTGTGCCGACAGAAATCCAGCCAAATACATTATGCTCTTTAAAGATTCTTACCAATTCCATAATTCCACCTCGCTCACTTTTGCCGTTTTGATGCGTTTTGTCTTCACAAATTTCTCAATTTCTTTAGAAGGTCCAGTGACCACAGAGCCATAAACCGTGACGCCATTTCGATCGATATAGCGTATACGATTAGACAGATCAAGATCAGGTCTGCCAGAGATCGTTGTTGCCCAGGTCGGGTGCTGATTGACATAAGCAAGGGCATCTTTGAATTGATCTACCTCAGTTTTGGATGTGTGCTGAAGCTCTTTTAAAAATTCAGAGTCTTTCCCAGGAAAGCCGATTGGCCGCTGATTTCCACTTAATGAATCCTCTGTTTTAATCGCATTCCACAGCACTTTCATATCGTATTTTTTAGCAAAGGAATAAACATCCTTTGGTGTGTAAGCTTTGTCATAGGATACATACACTTCACTTACTGTTCCTTCAGGAAGCTTGTCTAACGTAGTGAGTGTTTGTTTTTTTGAGGCATCTGCTTGCGCCGAAGGATGAGTAAAGAAACCTTCCGTTTCGCGTGCGCTGTCACCATAATAAGAGATGGTAGGCTGCTTTAATTTATCGAAAAACATCTCGATTTGTTCACTGCCAATGGCTTCTGTTTTATTGCCAATTTGTTTTTGCAGCTTCAATTCGGTGTTCATCCCAAAAAGTTTGACCTGACCTTTTAAATCCTTCATATCTATGGCCACGTTTGGTTTGGTCAAAGCGACGGTGACAGCGGCTGTTTCCATGAAGTGATTGCCTTTGCTCTCGGCTCCGCCAACGCCGTAGTATAGATAACTTCCTAATGTACAAAGTGGTAAAATAATGAGTGTCGATATGACAGCAAGTACGGAAATACGTAAATATGACTTTCTTTTTCCGTATTGTAAAATGGCTTTTTGCTTCTCAGGACTGATGGAAAAATCTGTCCAATCCGAGTCGTTCAGTTCCTGGCTTAAGCGTTTTTCGTTTTCTTCAAGCTCTTCTTCAAACGCCATCATTTCTTCCTCATTCATCTCACCATTATTATATTGTTCCCATCGCTTGTTAAACTCTTCATTCATCATTAACACCTCTGTTGTAAAGTGCTTTTAGGCGCTGCCTTGCACGAAATAAAACACTTTTAAAATTTGCTTCAGTAATATTCATGACCTTGGATGCTTCCTTGTAATTTAGTTCTTTTAAATAATACAATGTCAACGCTTCCTTGTAGTTATCTGGAAGCTGCTCCAAATACATGGTGAGGACTTCCTTTATTTCAACCTGTTCAGCAGGGCTTTGTACAGACGTTTGTAAAAGGCCGCCAATGAGGTCATCCGATATGGTCACTTCTTTTTTATGTTTCCTGACATAATCAATAAAAGCATTTCGTGCCACCTGAAATAACCAAGGTTTCACTTTGCTATGGTCGTAGGAATGGATATGTATATACGCACGCATAAAGGTTTCCTGCAATAAGTCTTCTGCCAAATGTTTGTCTTTTGTCATGGAGAGCAGAAACCTGTAAACATCGTTCATATACATTTGATAAATTTCATCGATCGTCACTGATTTTTCTCCCCTCTATGTTATACACGCATAAGAAAGGCATAAAGTTGCACGAAACTTCTCATTACCGTACATTACTCATTTCTTTCGCCGAATCAAAATCATTTCTCCTTATCATAGCGAAATTTGCATCATTTATAAAGTATTTTCAATAGAACAAATCAGGAAAAAACATCGAAAAACGACAAAAATGGACACAATTCCTATTCTATTCTCCCCTAAAACCATGTGCTTGAATACAGTCAGAACGTTCATTTTAAACGAAAAAGACAGGGAGGATTGGGCTGCTCATAAATTTTTAGTACCAGGTAATAAAAAATTTGTTATAATAGAGACAAATCCTTCATTTTTCAAACAAAGGAAGTGCACTATGTATAAATTTTCAGGCTATACCGTCAAATTAATATTTGGTCTCCGAGGTGGAATCAAAGTATATCAAAAAGAGAATCTGCCAACTGATCGGGGGTTTGTCATTGCTTGTACACATGAGGGTTTTGTGGATGTTCTTGCATTAGGCGCAGGAATTCTTCCGTTTGAGATCCATTACATGGCGAAAAAAGAATTGTTTGCGAATAAATGGATCGGTGGATTTTTAAAAAAGATTCATGCCTTTCCAGTTGATCGAGAGAACCCTGGGCCAAGCAGTATTAAAACGCCCATTAAATTATTAAAAGAGGGAAAGATCGTTGGGATTTTTCCAAGCGGAACACGTACAACAGAGGATGTTCCTTTAAAAAGAGGGGCAGTGACCATTGCGCAGCTCGGTAAAGCGCCAATTGTTCCAGCCGCATACAAAGGGCCTTCAAATGCGAAAAGTCTTTTCAAAAAAGGGAAAATGCGCTTAATTATCGGTGAACCGATTGAACTGTCTGAATTTGACCATCTCCCGCCAAAAGAAAGATTAGGTGCCATGACGGAAGTATTAAACACGAGAATTAAAGAGTTAGAAGCTCAATTAATCGAAAAGTCATAAGAAAAACGACCGCTTGCTTAGGCAAGGGTCGTTTTTTATTAAGAAGCGCCTTCTTCAGCTGCTTCTAATAATTGTTCATTTAACTTTTTTACTTCGATGTATGCCACATGGTGTCCATCGACTTCATTAATGATAAATTCATAGCCTTGTTCACGAATGGCGTCATTTTTCTCTACTTCATATTTCTGAGTAAGGAACCAGCCGCCGATTGTGTCGACCTCTTCATTATCAAGCTGTATACCTAATAGCAGGTTGACTTGATCAACAAGGACCTTGCCATCAAAGATGTAATGGTCTTCTCCAAGTTTACGTACTTCGTTGATTTCATCAATGTCGAACTCATCACGAATTTCACCAACGATTTCTTCAAGAATGTCTTCAACGGTCACAAGACCTGCTGTACCGCCATATTCATCAGATAAAATGGCCATGTGTACACGTTCGCGCTGCATTTTGAGCAGTAAATCATGAACAGGAACCGTTTCAATCACATGAATAATCGGATTCACAAACTTTTCGATCGTATCACTTGTAGAACACTCACCGCTAATGCAGGCAGTGAGAACCTCTTTAATATTTAGAACACCAATAATGTTGTCTTTGTCGCCGTCTTCAATTGGATAACGTGTATATTTTTCTACCTTTGTTACTTTCAACATTTCCTCAATGGTAATATCATGAGGGAAGCTGACAACTTCGGTACGAGGAATCATAATTTCTTTCGCCAGACGGTCATCAAATTCGAAAATTTTATTTACATATTTGAATTCAGACTGGTTAATCTCGCCGCTCTTATAACTCTCTGATAAAATAATCCGCAATTCTTCTTCAGAGTGCGCCATATCATGCTCAGATACTTGCTGAAGACCAAACGCTTTTGTTAACAAACGAGCAGAACCATTTAATACCCAAATGAACGGGAACATCACTTTGTAAAAGATCATCAGTGGTCTAGCAAATAGAAGGGATACTTGCTCCGCCTTTTGAATGGCGAGTGTTTTTGGTGCAAGCTCTCCAACGACAACGTGTAAAAACGTCATGATACTAAACGCAATAATAAAAGTGACAATAGAACTAGCTGATTGAGGAATCGACAGCTCTACAAATAGTGGAGCAAGCATATGCGCAATTGTTTCTTCCCCTAACCAACCAATACCAAGGGCGGTAATGGTAATACCAAGCTGACAGGCTGATAAGTACTCATCAAGGTGAGTCGTTACATGCTTGACAGCAACTGCTGTTTTATTACCTTCTGCGATTAACTGATCAATTCTTGAGCTTCTTAAGCGAATGATCGCAAACTCTGATGCAACGAAAAACGCGGTTAAAGCTATAAGTAAAGCAACTATGAGTAAATTAACTATGTCCAATTAAGGCCTTCGTTCTGACTTTGAGAACGAAGGTAACACCTCCTGTTTAGTAAAAATTTTAACTTAACAGCAGTAAAAATGATTGGACAGCCGTCATTTTTTCAGGAGTAAGCTGTTCTTTTAATTTTTCACGTTGTTCTGGCTGAAGCTGCTTACAACGTGCCAAAATGCGGTCCATATGCTCATTCATCCGATCGATATCAGAGGTTAAATGGACAAGTTCATCATGATCTTCCTTTTGAGAAGGAAATTGTTCATCTAATCTGGATTTGATGTCAGAAAGAGCCAATCTCTGCTGTTTGCAAAGAACGATTAATTGTAATCGTTTTAAAGCATATTCATCGTAATAACGATAATTTGAGCAAGATCTAACAGGCGCAAGCAAACCTAGATTTGTATAATAATCTACAGTTCGTTTCGTTACCTGTGCAATCTGTGCTAGTTCACCAATACGATACTTTTTCTCAGCCCCATCTGAACATCTCCTCCTAACCGTCACGTTATAGTTTATGAAAATAGTTTAATATAATTCTAGTCTGAAACACAAGTTAATTGTTCATATTTCCTGCCAATAAGAAGAAACAGAGGAGGATTTCCCTCAATTTAGTCAGTCATGTCAAAAACAGCATGATGATACAGGAATTTTCAGATTATTTATGGTAAGATAAAATGAATACCGTTTCATATATATGTAGAGAGGCGGAATTTTACGTGAACCGGAGGTGGTTAAGTGGGGCCCTCAAAGTCGTCTTATTTAATCAGTTAACCGTTTTGCAAAACATAACATCATCAATCAGGAGGTGACTCCTTGTTCTTCTAAGAAAGAGCAAGGTTAAATGGACGATATTGTTAATCTGAGTATAGTCGGTGTTTTGATTGCTTTAACAGCTTTCTTTGTTGCATCTGAATTTGCCATAGTCAAGGTGAGAAGTTCAAGAATTAATCAGCTTGTTGCCGAAGGGTCCAAAAAGGCCATCATGGCGAAAAAGGTGACATCAAGGCTAGATGAATATTTGTCAGCCTGTCAGCTCGGTATTACAGTGACATCCCTTGGTTTAGGATGGATTGGTAAGCCGGCTGTGAAAGAACTTTTGGTTCGAGGTTTTGGTTTGACAAACATTCCTGATTCAGCAATCAGCCTGATCTCAGCAACACTTGCGTTCTCTATTATTACCTTTTTGCATGTAGTTGTAGGTGAGCTTGCACCAAAAACACTCGCCATTCAAAAGGCGGAAAAAATGACGCTATGGCTGTCAGGCCCGCTGCATGCATTTTATATCCTTATGTTCCCTTTCATTTATGTGTTAAACGGGTCAGCCCGTTTGCTAACTAAAATGATGGGCATTGATATGGGGGCTGAAAAAGAACATTCCCATTCTGAAGAGGAATTGAAAATTTTATTATCTGAGAGCTTAAAAAATGGGGAAATCAACCCATCAGAATATAATTATATGAACAAAATTTTCGATTTCGATAATCGAATTGCCAGAGAGATCATGATACCGCGCAGAGAAATTTGTGCGATTCCAGAAGATATGCCGTTAGATGATATCCTCGCCATCATGACGCAGGAAAAGTATACACGTTTCCCTGTGTTTTCAGGAGATAAAGACCATGTTATCGGCATGCTGAACAAAAAGCAGCTCTTTGCAGATCTTGTGTATCAAGGAGAAAAAAATCAACTGAAAATTCAAGATTATATATATCCAGTGATTGAGGTCATCGACACGATTCCTATTCAAGAGCTTCTCGTCAAGATGCAGCGTGATCGAATGCATATGGCGATCTTAACTGACGAATATGGCGGAACGTCTGGGCTTGTCACAACGGAAGATATTTTAGAAGAGATTGTCGGAGATATTCGAGATGAATTCGATGAAGATGAGCAGCCAGTTATTCAAAAAAGAGCCGATCATCATTATGTTTTAGATGGCAAAGTGAGATTGGATGAAGTTCAAGATTTGATCGAGATTTCATATCATGATGAGGAAATTGATACAATCGGCGGGCTCATCTTAAAAGAGAATATTGATATTAGAGAAGGACAATCCATCTATCTTGATGATATTCGAATGAAAGTGCTGGAAATGGATGGACGTTACGTTAAAAAGATTGATTTAAAAAAAGGCGTCACATCGGCAGAAAAAGGCAGTGTACGCACTGGGCTTGATATAAAGGAGCCACTGCTAGTAAACGAAATGACCTTGAGCGAAAAATAAGCTCAAGGTTTTTTTAGGTATTTAGTCTCTTTTAAACGAATATACGTTCGGTATATAATAAGAACAAACGTTCGATAAAGGGGGATGGACATGCTTTGGTATGAAACAGCAAGTATCACGGAGAAAAAAACATCAATGAAACGAATTGAGTTTCATTTAAAGAATTTCAAAAATTATCAAGCAGCGATCTTAAATATCGAAAGGCAGCTTGAAAAAAGAAGCCCGCATCATCTCGACCACATGACACGGAAAAAGTTAGAAGAGCAAAAAAGTCAGTATGAACTCATCGTTGCTTGTATTGAAACGGCATTAAAAGAGTTGGATGAAATAGAGCAGCAGCTCATCGATTACAAATATTTTCGAGATTGGCGGATGGCAAAATGTGCAATGGAAATCGGCTATAGTGAAAAAACACTCTTTTTGATGAAGCGCCAGCTCATGAATCAGCTGCTCATCAGCTTAGCCGCCATCACCAATATTTAAAAAAGATGCTGTCCTATTTGATAAAACGCAGCAAACAGACATAAAGACCCGATGATGGTAACCAATAAGTAGACAGCAAGCTGTCCAATTTGCCGCTCATGCAGCATGGACGCAGCCTCTACACTAAATGTAGAGAATGTTGTAAAACCACCGAAAAACCCAGTCCCAATGATCATAAGCAGCGGATTATTGTCAGTCACTGCACCTGTCAGTAAACCTAAACCGGCTGCACCGAGTAAGTTGATAAGAATAATACTATACGGAAAACGAGTATGAAACTTGGTTTTCTGAATCGATTGACTGAGGAAAAAACGAAGGGCACTGCCCATCCCGCCAGCAACAGCTGTATAAAATACAATCATTTATCTGCTTCCTTTCGGCTGCTCATTTTGTTGAAAGAAGTGCTGAGCGGTGATCAGTCCACATAAGGCAGCGCCCACTCCAGCAATCACTGAGAGTAGAATGTATATGACACTTGATGTGAACAGTCCATCCTGTAATAAGAGAACTGTTTCTTTAGAAAAAGTGGACATTGTCGTAAAACCACCACAAAATCCTGTTCCGATTAAAGCAGCAAGATACTTTTTTCCCTTCCGAAACATAAAATACCCTGTTGAAAAGCCAAGAAGCAGACTGCCTGTAATGTTTTCAATCAGTGTTGCATAGGGGAATGTGTGGCTGACAACGGACTGGCTAAGTTCATATCTGCAAAGGGTACCAACCAGTCCACCGATAAATACGGCGAGATATGCTTTCATTTACATCATTTCTCCTTTAGAAAAAATGGCGGGTGATCCGTCACCACTCCATCAATGGGATATGTTTTGATCCTGTCGGCTGTTTTTTGGTCTTTCACTGTCCATATAAAGACATCCATTCCAAATGAGTGGATGCGATCAATCCACCATCTGTTGATCATCGTTTTCTTCATATTAAGGCAATCGGCAAAGGAGCTGTACTCTGCTAATTTCCTTTTCGTCAGTTTGAAAGCCGAGGGTTTTATAATAAAAGCTGTTCGAAGAGAAGGGGCGTAAGCTTTGACTTTTTGAAGGGCATTGGCATCAAAAGATTGAACCATGATGTGACGGGAATAGGCAAACCGGTTGATGATGTCGACAACTGCCTTTTCAATCCCAATCTGTCGTTTTGGATGCTTGATCTCAATCAGTATCCCGACAAGCTGACTGTATCTTTGAAGGATTTCCTGTAAGGTGGGAATTCGTTCGTTGGCGTACTGAGAATCAAACCAGCTTCCTGCATCAAGTTTCTTCAGCCGATCAAGTGTATAACTTTTCACTAATCCGCTTCCGTTACTCGTTCGATCAACGGTATCATCATGGATAACGGCTACGTGCTGATCCATTGTCAGCTGGACGTCTAACTCAATATAATCCGCACCCTGCTGAACAGCTAAATCAAATGCGGCGATTGTATTTTCTGGGGCAGCGCTTGATGACCCTCTATGCGCGATAATATACACATGCTCCAGCTCCTGACATAAGTTCTGGTCTTATCATATCAAATTTTTGCTGTTTTTCCTTCTTTACTATATGGAACGAGGGAGAGCTGTATGTAATGGAACATGGCTTGTGGTGAGAAAGCATCGTGTATATAAGGTGAAAAGTTGCAGGAATATCCCAAGCTCTTATTGAGTAAATCTGAACTACATCATTTTTTCTTCGATCAATTTTGTCCAAATCGTCAGCGTTCGTCAAAATATTAGTGCTTTCGTCATGTTGACTGAAAATTCTGATGTTTTATAATGATGAAAAGGAGGCGAGATGATTGGGTAAAGGGAGAATTAGAGTGGAAGAACGTATTAAGGCCGAAACGGATGCTGAAATGTTTAAAGCGACTCTCCTTGATCAGGCTCAGAAGAAAAAGTAGTTTGCTGCCCGTCGATATGTCTCTAGCCAAAATTTCATATTTGAACATCATGCCTCGGGATTACTCCCGAGGCTTTTTATGTAGAGGTCAGACATTTAAGAGAGGACATGAACGAAGGATATATTATAAACTAGAGAGGATTGTTTTAAAGGAGAGAGACAGACATGTTTACACAAAAATGGATGGATACATATTTCACAGTAGATATTGCGATCCAAATCGGTATTAGCCTTTGTATTTTATTGCTTTTTTTATTGCTTCGGAAAGTATTTACGAAGTATTTATTTCAACTTCTGTTTAGGCTGACAAATCGGTCTAAAACGGAGGTCATTAACCAGATTGTTGTGGCATTTGAAAAACCAGCCAGGCTGTTTTTCGTGGCACTTGGTTTATATTTTGCGTTAAGACAGGCACCATACTTTGAGCATCATATGGATGTCATCATCAAATTGTATAGATCCTCCATTATATTGATGCTGACGTGGGGACTTTGTAATTTAACCGCAGCATCTTCCTTCTTATTTCAAAAGGTCAATTCGAAATTTGAATTAGAAATGGATGATATTTTAGCACCGTTTTTATCAAAGGTACTTCGTTTCATTATTATCGCACTAAGTATTAGTATCATTGCACAAGAATTTAATTATGATGTCAATGGACTTGTGGCAGGTCTTGGTTTAGGTGGTCTAGCCTTTGCGCTTGCCGCTCAGGATACAGTGGCTAACTTTTTTGGAGGGATTGTCATCATTACAGAGAAGCCTTTTACGATGGGCGACTTTGTGGAGACACCAAGTGTTCTTGGGACTGTGGAGGACATTACCTTTCGAAGTACAAGGTTTCGAACACCTGCTGAAGCCGTTGTGACCGTTCCGAATTCTACGCTTTCTAAGGAGCCGATCACAAACTGGACTAGAATGAATAAACGTCAGATTACGTTTTCTGTTCGCGTTTCCTACAATACACCAAAGGAAAACATTGATCAGTGTATTAAGCGTCTGAAGCAGATGCTTCACGAGCATGATGGTGTACATAAGGAGACGATTATGGTGAATCTCGATGTATTGGCAGACAGCTATTTGAACTTGTTTTTCAACTTTTACACAAACACGACAGCTTGGTCTGAAAACCTTGATATTAAGCAGGACATTAACTATCGCATCATAGATATTTTCCACGAAGAAGGCGTAGAATTTGCTTTCCCTGGACAGACCATTTATATGAAACAAAAAGGTGAGAAGCAGCTGGGTGAATAAAGGAGGAATGGTACGTGGATCAAAAAAAGCTGGAAGCGCTAAGAGAGAGAATATCGCAGGCTTCACATATCACGGTACTCTCAGGTGCAGGTATGAGTACTGAATCGGGTATTCCTGATTTTAGATCATCGGGTGGATTGTGGACGGAAGATACTTCTCGCATGGAGGCGATGAGCCGGTCCTACTTTTTATCAAATCCTCATCAATTCTGGCCGAAATTCAAGGAATTGTTTCAGATGAAAATGAGTGGGAAGTACGAGCCGAATAGTGGGCACACCTTTTTAGCCAGCCTTGAGCAACAAGGGAAGCATGTGGATATTTTCACCCAAAATATTGACGGTCTTCATAAAAAGGCGGGAAGCCAGCATGTATATGAACTCCATGGCTCCATTCAAACGGCTACTTGTCCATTGTGCCAGGCGGTATATGATTTGCCTTATTTGTTAAAAGAAGAGGTGCCGGTCTGTCAAAGGGTTTCCTCAGACGGCAGTACTTGTGGACGTGTGCTAAAAACAGATGTTGTTCTTTTTGGAGATATGGTCAAACATTTAGACCAAGTGGAGACATCACTTCAGAAAACGGACATGCTGCTCGTCATGGGGACTTCCCTGGAGGTAGCGCCAGCAAGATATATTCCAGAAGATGCAGCTCATGATCCTTCCATCTTCATGGTGATGATGAATTTGAGTGAAACAGAATTCGATCCGCTTTTTGATCTTGTCTTTCATGAGCGAATTGGCGATCTCGTGAATGCTTTATAGATTATTAAAAAACCCGCATCCTAAAGGTGCGGGTTTTTCTTTATTGCTGCAGCGGCTTCATTGTTTCATCAAGGACTTCAAATGTATAGCCCTTCGCCTTTAGCTGCGTAATTAAGCTGCTTAAGTATTTTGCCGTCGCAGGCTGATCATGCATTAAGATGATTTTTGGTTCTTTTGGATATTTTGTCTCCAGCACTTGCAGCTGATTTAATACCTCTGGTACATATTTTGAGCTTTTATATTTCCAGTCCAGACTGTCAATGGTCCAGTCCCAGTAGACAAAGCCTTTTTGTTTTAAACGTGCTTTTTGCTGATCGGTTAAATTGGGGGCACTGCCATAAGGTGTTCTTACAAGATGGGTATACTCACCTGTGACAGAAGCCAAAATGCGCTGATCTTCCTTCATCTCGTTAACAGGAGAATCACTTTTTTGATAAAAGCGTTTCACATCATGGGTAATACCATGAAGCCCTAATTGATGACCTTCTTGATGGAGTCTTTTCACAGCTGCCGGGTGTTCTTTAATCTGCGGCCCGAGCATAAAGAATGTAGCCTTCACTTTTTGCGCTTTTAGCACATCTAACAGCTGATTTGAAGTCGCTGATGGACCATCATCAAAGGTTAAAAAGATTGTTTGATCCGTTATATGTTTATTTGAATCGATCTTAAAATGTGCATCTAATGTTTTCCGAGAAGCATCTTTTGCTTTCATACTAGTGCTTGTGTCCCTAAATTGACTGCTCGCAGACAATTTCGCCGGCTGATCTGCTGCCTGCATATTGGTTTTGGACATATCCCAAATAAAAAAGAGGATCAGTGTCAGAATGACAAAACCAATCGCCTTTGAGAGCAGCATTGTGTTTGAAGGTGTCTGTTTTTTTTTAACCCGTTGCATTACAATCGCTCCAATAAATCAAAAATTTGTGTCGAATCATGTAGTAGATTCTGTCTTTTTCCGCTGTTTTTTGTCATGTTTATATGGTGTCAGTATACAGGAAAAAAGAGCCTATGAATATAGAAGATGCTAAAAAATTGGAATCTTTTTGGTTATGAATCTATATTTGTTACAATAGAAAGTTATCCATTTTATATGATGTGAAATAATTCTGAATAATCATTGAAACGTACTCATTTATCCGCTAAGATAGCATCAGATTCAACCATTATTGCAAAGCGAAGGGGAGATTCCATATGAAAGTATTGTACAATGGAGATTTCATTGAAAAAAAGGATGCACATGTTGATATTGAGGACAGAGGCTATCAATTTGGTGACGGAGTCTATGAGGTCATCCGAGTATACAATGGTACTTTGTTTACGTTAAAGGAGCATACAGAGCGTCTGTTCAAGAGTGCAAAGGAAATTGGTATTCATCTGCAAGGTACAGTATCTGATATGGAAGAAAAGTTAAAACAGCTCGTCGCTCACAATCAATTAACAGATGGCGGTGTATATATTCAAGTCACGCGGGGAGTCGCCCCTCGTAAACATCAATATAGCGATTCTCTCACTCCTCAAATCACGGCATATACGTTCCAGGTGAAAAAGCCTGTTCAAGAGCAGAAAGCTGGTGCAAAGGCCATATTATCTGAGGATCTTCGCTGGTTAAGATGTGATATCAAAAGCTTAAACCTTTTATATAACATCATGGAAAAGCAGAAAGCATCTGAAGCTGGTGCGTTTGAAGCAATCCTGATAAGAGACGGCTTTGTGACCGAGGGAACCTCCTCGAATGTATATGCCGTGATTGATGGCGTGATTCGCACTCACCCTGCAAACAATCTCATTTTAAACGGCATTACCCGTAGAAAGCTGCTGGAGGTATGTGAGGCAGAAGGATGTACTGTTGAAGAAAATCGAATAAGCAAAGAAGAACTGCTGCGCGCTCAGGAAATCTTCATCAGCTCGACGACGGCTGAAGTCATTCCGATTGTTGAAATAGATGGCGAGCCAGTAGGGAAAGGCGTTCCAGGCGAGCTGACAAAGCGCGTACAGGAAGGCTTCCAGCAAAAAATTAAACATGAAAGTGAAGCATCGATCTCTTCATAAATAAAAAAGGCTGTAAACATTAGTTTACAGCCTTTTGTGATGCATTTATTTCACAATAAGCACAGGTATATCTGATTTTGCTGATAACTTTTCACTCACACTGCCAAATAGCATTTTTTTCAATCTGCTTTGGTCACGTGCTCCCATGACGATGAGGTCTGCTGAAATTTCCTCAGCATATTCGATAATCGCTTCTGCTGGTTCTCCCTCCACAATTTCAATGGCAGCCTCAAACTGCTCCTCATTTAAAAGCATTCTTGCTTCTGCGACGACCTCTTCTGTATGGTCTTCAAAAATCAAGGGACTTTGCTGTTCATCATGAGGCACATACACAGGGGGTGTTTGAAGATCTGCCATGCCGCCGCCGATATAAGCCCCGCCAGTCATTGGGCGCGGTGCATCAAACACCTGTCTGCCTGTTTTGCCATCATGGGCATAGGCAACGGTCAGCTTGGCATGCAAGGTTTTGGCTAAAGCGATTGCCTTTTTTAATGCTTTCTTACTGTCTTCATGTCCATCAAATGCAACGACCATCCGATCAGCTTGAAACAATGTCCTCATTCCTTTCAAAAGGAGTCTTTACACTCATGGTATACCCGTTATTAGAAAAAGATACACATAAAGGAGATTGATTTTTGTTAGAAAATTTCATTTATTGAAAAATATTTATTGACAAAATGGTGACAGCCACTATAAGATAAAAAAAGATTCAAGAGCCAAAAGGAGGAAATGTCATGTGCAACATTGGAAGAATGAAATCAAACTGCATGAATGGGTTGATTCACGTGACAATTACACCTTCATTGGTCATTGAAAAGGAACTCGTATGTTCCAATTGATCGGATGAATCAAGGCGTATGTTGCGTATTTGTCAACATGCGCCTTTTTACATGACGAAAAGAGGCGTACCAGCCAGCTGGTGGCCTCTTTTTTTGTTGTATTCATTTCGCAATCCGAAATAAAGAGATGGAAAACACCAATTAAATGAAGAGGAGTGAAAGCATGTGAACATGCCAAAATCAAGACAAATGATAAAAGCCCAAAAAACGAAACAAGGTGACTTGCAGGAAAATTTAGAAAGCGGCTAGCTTGAAAAGGAGAGACAAACATGTTTTCAGTATTTGCGAAATTAGGCTGGTTCTTTAAACAAGAGTGGAGGCGTTATACAATCGCTATTACGCTTCTGCTCATTGTGAATGTGCTTGAAATGCTTCCGCCAAGATACCTTGGCCAGGCAGTGGATGACATTCGTTCTGGTCAATTTACAACATCCAGTATTTTGTTTTATGTGACCATTTTTTGCTTACTAGGTGTCGTCGTCTATACACTTACATATTTTTGGATGTATCAGTTATTTGGCGGCGCAAATGTCATGGAGCGTGTGATGCGCGGGAAACTGATGCGCCACTTGCTGAAGATGACACCGACCTTTTATGAAAAGAAAAAAACCGGTAACTTAATGGCATTAGGAACAAACGATTTGAATGCTGTGGCCTTAACGACAGGTTTTGGCGTTCTGACCTTGGTTGATTCCACTGCTTATATGCTGATGATCTTCTTTACGATGGGTCTGACAATTAGCTGGAAATTAACCTTAATGGCGATTATCCCTATGCCGCTGATGGCGCTCTTGATTGCGTTTTATGGCAGCAAAATCCATGAGCGCTTTACTGTCGCTCAGGATGCATTTGGTGATATGAACGATCGTGTTCTTGAATCAGTGGCAGGCGTTCGAGTCATTCGGTCTTTTGTACAGGAGAAACAAGATGTCGAACGCTTTCGCGAAATGACAGATGATGTATTCCAAAAAAACATGCGAGTGGCAATCATTGATTCCTTATTTGAACCGACAGTGAAATTACTTGTAGGAATCAGCTACTTAATCGGAATCGGCTACGGAGCCTATCTCGTATTCCAAAGTGATTTAACCATTGGGGAGCTTGTTGCATTTAACGTCTATCTTGGCATGATGATCTGGCCAATGTTTGCGATCGGCGAATTGATTAATATTATGCAAAGAGGAAATGCGTCGTTAGACCGGTTGAATCATACACTCAGCTACAAGCCGGACGTAACAGACGCTGCTCAGCCGAAAACATTACAAGAGCCTGGAGATATTGAGTTTGATCACGTGACATTCAGGTATCCAACTTCACCTAAAGATAATCTCATTGATGTGTCTTTTACCGTTCGAAAAGGGCAGACGATTGGGATTACAGGCAAAACGGGAAGCGGCAAAACGACCATTGTCAAACAGCTTCTGCGCCAGTACCCGGCAGGTGATGGGCAAATATTGCTATCAGGTGTTCCAATCCAAGACATTGAATTAGATCAGTTATTTCAATGGATCGGATACGTACCGCAGGATCATATTCTTTTCTCAAAAAGTGTCGAACAGAATATGCGCTTTGGTCATCGGGACGCGAAACAAGATGAGTTAGCACAAGCAATCAAAGATGCTTACTTTGAAAAGGATCTACGCCTTCTGCCAGAAGGTTTGGAGACCATGGTTGGGGAAAAAGGTGTTGCGCTGTCAGGCGGACAAAAACAGCGAATATCCATTGCACGTGCTTTATTAATTGATCCAGACATTTTAATTCTGGATGATTCATTGTCTGCGGTAGATGCAAAAACAGAAACCGCTATCCTAGAAAATCTAAGACAAAACCGTCATAGCAAAACGACGTTTATCACGACTCATCGCCTATCAGCTGTTGAACATGCGGATCTCATTCTTGTCATGGAAGAAGGACGCATTGTCCAAAAGGGCACTCACAACGAGCTCATCCAGCAGGATGGGTGGTACCAAGAACAATTTTTGCGTCAGCAGCTGACAAATCAGCTGGAAGGAGGGGATGAGGCATGACAACAGGAAGAAGACTCCTTGCCTACGCACTCCTATATAAGAAAGTACTGTCTGTTGCCTTAATCTTTCTAATGATTGCAGTTGGTGCTGAGCTGACAGGACCGTTTATTGGGAAGAAAATGATTGATGATCATATTTTAGGTGTAGAAAAACCGTATGTCGAGGTCAATGAAAAGACAGACAAAACCGTTTATTACCAGGGAAATAACTATATACGAAGCGATCGATTAAACAATGGAATGGAATCTGGAAAGCAAATCAATGTGGTGCAAGTCGGGTTCGGTTACTATTTTGTGAATGAGCCGATTCGTTTTGATGGAAACAGAAAGATATCGGGAGATCAGCTCACCATTGATAATGGGAACGAGCGTGAGACCTATGAGGTACAGCGTTTATCAAAAGAAGAGATTTTTGCTTTTTATCAGCCAGAAATCAGTGGTTTGGTGCAGCTTGTTCTATTTTATCTAGGGCTGCTCATCGTTGCGATTTTCTTTCAGTATGGGCAGCATTATTTGCTCCAGAGGATTGCAAATCGAATTATTCAAAAAATGAGGGTAGACGTCTTTGAGCACATCCAAACGCTGCCGATCCGATATTTTGATAATTTACCGGCTGGAAAGGTTGTCGCGAGGATCACCAATGACACGGAAACCATTCGTGACCTATATGTAACAGTCCTTGCTAATTTTGTGACGAGTGCCATTTACATGATTGGGATTTACATTGCCATGTTTTTATTAAATGTGAAGCTGGCACTCATTTGTTTGGTCGCAGTACCAATTATATTCCTATGGTCGATGACTTACAGAAAGTTTGCATCCGTGTACAATCACCGAATTCGTTCGATCATCAGTGAAATCAATGCCAAGTTAAATGAAGCCATTCAAGGGATGACCATTATTCAAGCGTTTCGTCATGAAAAAGCGACGAAAGAGGAATTTGATGAGCTGAACAACAATCACTTTCGGTATCAGCGAAAGATGCTGCATTTAAATTCACTTCTTTCACATAACTTGGTTAACCTGCTGCGAAATTTAGCATATGTGGCGCTCATTTGGTATTTTGGCGGTGCATCGTTAAGTGCGACAGGCATTGTGTCCATTGGTGTGCTCTATGCGTTTGTCGATTATTTAAATCGATTGTTTCAGCCGATCACAGGTATTGTGAATCAATTCTCCAGGTTGGAATTAGCAAGAGTTTCATCGGAAAGGGTGTTCCGATTATTAGATGAACCCGGAACAGAAGTGGAAGAACCTGTTCAGAAGAAGCTGGAGGGACACGTTCAGTTCAAAGATGTCACCTTTGCTTATAATGAAGGGAAAAATGTCTTAAAGAATATTACGTTTGAAGCTAAGAAAGGTCAAACGGTTGCACTTGTGGGGCATACTGGTTCTGGGAAAAGCTCGATCATGAACTTGCTGCTGCGTTTTTATGACATTCAGCAAGGAGACATTCTCATAGATGGCGAAAGCATATATGATCAGTCGCGTCAAACGCTGCGTAAACAAATGGGCATTGTGCTGCAAGACCCGTATTTATTTTCGGGAACGATTGCCTCCAATGTCAGCTTAGGAAATGAAGACATCAAAAGAGAAACCATTGAATCCTCATTAAAGCAAGTAGGCGCAGCAGAGTTATTGAAGCATCTGCCGCAAGGCTTTGATGAACCAGTCGTTGAAAAGGGAAGCACCCTTTCCTCAGGGGAACGTCAGTTGATTTCATTTGCGCGCGCATTAGCGTACGATCCAGCGATTTTAATTTTAGATGAAGCCACCGCCAACATTGATACAGAAACAGAAGCGATCATTCAGCGGGCGCTTGATGTAGTCAAAGAAGGACGAACGACTTTTGTGATTGCTCACCGATTATCCACGATTAAGAAAGCCGATATGATCTTGGTGTTAGAAAAAGGTGAAATCGTCGAGCGTGGCAGTCATGAACAACTCATGCAGCAAGAAGGGCTGTATGCGCAAATGTATGAACTGCAAAAAGGCGCTGTTGCAAACAGTTGATGAATAGTAGAAAAAAGAGCCTCTTCAAATTGAATGAGGCTCTTTTCCTTTGCATGAAAAAGTCGAGGACGGACTCCTCGACTTTTACTGGTTATATTGTTTGGACAGGCTGCATCATCAATAAGCGATGCCGACGCGTTGATGCACAAATTCCTTCGAATTTAACTGCTGATATAAAAAGTGTGCGGTATCTTCAACTGAAATTTTCTTTCCATCTATAGGGAGAAAATCTTTCTCATAGCGATATGACCGTGTCACTTCTCCATCTGGTAAATAGGTTGGACAAATAATGGTCCAATCTAGATCAGTTGATTGAAGGATTTCAAACGCTTTCGCATGCTCTTTAGCTGCTCGGGAAGTAGTCCGCTTTGATTCATTTGTTTCAAAACGGTAAAGCTCCGGCTGCTGCCTTGCTTTTAAAATACCTGCTGTACCAATTGTAATAATTCTAGATGTATTTGTTTGCTTCATGGCTTGTACGATATGCTCCATTGAAACAGATAATGTATCATCACCATCTGTTGATAGACAGCTCACAACAATATCTGCTCCTTTCATTGTCTCAAGCACATCTTCTCGATTTCTTGAATTGCCGGTGACTTGAAACATACCCGCAAGCATTTCTTCCCGGTTTGTCCGAATCAATGAACGAACCATGTAACGATCATCTACTTGAACGAAACGAAGAAATGCTTGTCCTACACGTCCATGAGCACCGAAAAGAGCTATTTTCATCTGTTCGATCCCTCCACTACATACTATAAGTGAAAAGAACCCAAAATGGTACAACTTTTATGTGATGCTTTTTTTATAAAGGTGAAAGGACCGAATACTATGACCATATTCACATAATAGAGAGATCCCTACAAATTGTAAAAGTTCAAAGTTCATACCAGAAATAATGTCCATGAAGATCCGCTCCTTTCTACTACATGATATGAGCTGAAAGGAGTTTGGTGAGGGATAAAAACAAAAAAAGAAGACACCATAAGAGGTGCCTTCTATGATCCAGGTATGAAATTAAGCTTTTGTTCCGCCAAGGTTTTGTTGAGCGTAAGACACAAGACGTTTTGTGATTTCTCCACCAACTGAACCGTTAGCACGAGCTGTAGTTTCTGCTCCAAGGTTTACACCAAATTCAGAAGCAATTTCGTATTTCATTTGATCGATTGCTTGCTCTGCTCCAGGAACTAGTAATTGGTTTGAACTATTAGAATTTGCCATGATGTGATTCTCCTTTTTGTATATGATTTATTTTTTTGGTTGGGTTTGCTGGAATCGCACCAGCGAAATGATCAAGTCATTTGCCACTTGGCGAAACCCAATGCAGTAACTGCTTTGTACTAAGTATTATGGTTATTTCCGAAAAAAACATACGAGAAAAGAACATGGTAAATGTTGTGTGAACATACAAAAAACCATCACCCAATAATAAGTGATGGCGCTGCTTATATATCTTTTTATTCAGCTGAGCGGATGCGCAGCTCTGTATCTGAATCAAAGAAATGGGCTTTGTTCATATTAATCGCAAGAGGGATAGACTGTCCGGCCTGTACATCGGTACGAGAATCAACACGTGCAATAAACGATTGATCATCGATAGAAGAGTAAAGCATCGTTTCTGCTCCCATTAATTCAGCTACTTCTACGTTAGCTTTAATTTTTGTGCCTTCAGACGCCTCTATAAATACTGGTTCATCGTGAAAATCTTCTGGTCTGATGCCTAGTATGACATCTTTTCCAATATAGCCTTGGCTGCGTAATACTTTCATTTTCCCCTCTGGTACACGAATATGTGTTTTTCCAACCGCGATGGCGCCGTCAGAGAGCTTTCCTGTAAAAAAGTTCATCGCTGGTGAGCCAATGAATCCACCTACAAACACATTCTCTGGGTTTTCATATACATCTTTCGGTGCTCCAACCTGCTGAATAAAACCATCTTTCATCACAACAAGGCGGGTTGCCATTGTCATGGCTTCAGTCTGATCATGTGTCACATAGATAAATGTCGTTTGCAGACGCTGATGAAGTTTAGAAATTTCAGCACGCATCTGAACACGGAGTTTTGCATCTAAATTAGAAAGCGGCTCATCCAAAAGGAAAACCTTTGCATCACGTACAATCGCTCTGCCAAGGGCAACACGTTGTCTTTGACCGCCAGACAGTGCTTTTGGTTTTCTGTCTAAATATTGCTCAAGCCCCAATATTTTAGCGGCATTTCGAACCCGCTCATCAATCTCTGCTTTCGGAAACTTCCGAAGCTTTAATCCAAAAGCCATATTATCGTACACATTCATATGAGGATATAATGCATAGTTTTGGAAAACCATTGCGATATCCCGGTCTTTCGGCGCTACATCATTCATCCGTTTTCCATCTAACAGAAAGTCTCCTTGTGAAATTTCTTCTAGACCTGCAATCATGCGAAGGGTTGTTGATTTTCCGCAGCCTGATGGACCAACAAACACAATAAATTCTTTATCTTCTATATGTAGATTAAAGTTGTCTACTGCTGTTACCTTGTTATCGTACACTTTATAAATTTGATTCAGCATTATTTCAGCCATTTAATGTCAGCCTCCCCAGTCTCTCTTTTTGAAAGCGCTTTACTATTGATTAAAGTGTATAAAATGGGGAAGAGTCTGTAAATGGACAACGTGCACAACATCCTATTTTCATTTTTGGGCAGGGTGCTCATCTTTCGTTCTTTCTTTATGAAAGATCAAGTAGAGTCATCATCAAATAAGCAGCTGATGCTTCTGGAAAATGTCGTATATCTAGCCCAGTGCGCTCAATAAATTTATCAATTCGATATTGAAGACTGTTTCTGTGAACATATAATGCTTTTGCTGCTTTGGATGCGTTTAAATTACATTGCATATAGGTCATGAGAGTGCGGTAAACATCTCGGTCAACAACCGCTTCTTTAAAAGCATCTGATATAGCATGAGAGAGGGCGGATGCATCATAACAAATGAACGATGGCAGGCATTGATAAAATGTGGAGACCCCTGATCTAAGCTTTTCTCGCTGCATGTGGCATACAAAGAGCTGTTGTTCATTTAATAATCTCATCTGTAAATGGTCATTTGGCAAATGCAGTTGCCCTTGTATAAAGACTGAGTCTGTTAAAAAATCACTTGTAATGGCTAGAGACAAATCGTTTAACTGATTTAATTGACTATTTTCTGATGTAGCGTTTGGTTGAATCAGCATAGCTGTTTCAGGGCCTGTCCATATGAAATGAGTATGTTCGAGGCTGTTATTCACAGCCTCTTTTATTTGCTGTCTTTGTTCCTCTTGATGGATCATTTGAAAATAATAAACACGGACGGGATGTTGGACAGTTAGTGGTTTGTTTTCAAAAAGATAGCTGAACCATCTTTGTTCACCCTCGGTCTGCGCTTTTTGAAATAGATCAATCGGTGTTAGAAAAGAGTTGAGAAGAAGTGTCTCTCTTGCTGTAAGCTCCGATTTGTCTACTCCGAATATTTCGCCTTCGTCTGTTTGATACCAAAGAATTTGTTTGTCATGAGTAGGTGTACTGATGATATGGTCTCCGTAAACAAGTTTTAATTTTTCTAACATGGCGGGGCTCCTTAAACAGTTTAATCATAGACATGGAATAGCATTAATTCGTGGATTTCTTCTTTTAAGGTTGGTTCAACTTCATGGGGCGGAAGATGAGAGCCCCATTCAATGTCACCTGTTTTGTGGTAGATGCCTTCATAGTGCGCTCCATTGTGGAAAAAGGATATTTTCCAGCCTGGCAATTGTGCTTTCTTAAAAAGAGGTTTCCATTGAAAATGAGAAATCATATCATCATTGCCTCCTTGCTTTTATTGATGAAACAATAAACAAACACGACAACACGGAAACAACCTTGAACTTGATTTTATTGTATCTCATCTCATGAAAAGAGCATAGAAAAAGCATAAATTTAAGAGCACAACATGTGGCAAAAATGTAGTCAGTAGACGTTCGCGTGATCTGAAGTGGTGAGTGCCGTTTCTGAAAGGTAAGATGCGTAACCCATGATTCTTTTCCCAATCAGCCATTCTGATTTTTTCAAAGAGACATGCTGGAAAATCTCTCGGCCAGGGCGAGAATTGGCCTCAAACATCCAAATTGCGCCTGTTTGATCAATGCCTAAGTCAAAACCGATTTCACCAATATGCCCGGTCATTTTTTTATCTATTACTTGGCTAAGCGTGATGGCAGTATGAGAAAGCTGCTGTAAAATCTGCAAACGTTTCTTTTCTTCTGGAAAGACTGCATAAAGTGTTTTCACCGTTCCGCCGTGTAACTGGTGAGTTGTGATGGTGTGATCTCCAGAAATTTTTGCTGCTGCTGCTGTGACTGTCCAATCACCGTCTTTATTTTTATTCGTATGAACTCTGAAATCCATCGGCTGATTGTCTATTTGAAGAAGCTCAATGCCTTGTTGTGCAATAAAATCATGAATTGCATGATCTTTTCGCAGCCTTTGAACAAACTGATCTATTGAATCATATGGAATAGCCCTTCCAAAATTTGAGCATACAGTGATTCCGTGATTTTCCTTTTTTAACCGATAAATACCGTCTCCATGACTTCCGTTCGTCGGTTTTAAGTATATAACTTGATGAAGGTGGAGAAGTGTTTCAATTTTACTTAGAGCGTCCATGGGATCTAATTGTACAGAATGTGGGAGAAAGGACCATGTTTTTTCATCTGTTAATAGCTGTTCATGAATCTCCCATTTATTAAAAAAGTAAGGATTGAACCAAGGGATATTATAGTCTTGGGTGAGTTTTCGCTTCGTTTCTTGAATGAGTGCTGACTGAGCAGCTTTTCTATTTGGAAGACGGTCATAAATGACTGACGGCAGGGGAAGCTGTTTTTTAACCCATGAACCTTGCTGGTACAACAATCCTTCTACAATTCCTTTTTCCCAATCAATAGAATGTGACCCAAAAAGATAGGCAAAACCAGCATGCTGTCTGAAAGAATGCAGCAGTTTGATAAAAAGTTGTGTTCTTGTTCCTAATGGCTGCGTGCTTTGCTCAAAACCTGCAGTGAAAATGCCCATCAACGCCCCTATAAAAAGTGTATGGTCAATGATGATCACATCAGCTTTTGATTGGTAAGGAATCAGTAAATCTCTGTATAGATCTTCAGATAATAATATTTTCTTTGGATGCTGATGATAGGAAATGTTGAAGTCATCGACTAAACGAGACCCTAGGGCAAGAGAATGGATGGCCTCTTTCTGTTTATAATGGTCGGGAAGATGAATTGTTTTTTCACTTGTGAGGTGTGGGGCGATGATGCAGCGATTTTTGTTCATAAGAAACCTCCTTCGGTTGAGACATCATCGATTGCGCATGTTCAAGAATGGTACGAATCAACTGATGTTCCTTTTCAGGGTAAGCTTTTAAAAAAGCGGATCGTCCTGGCTTTGATCTGACATATGATATGAACAGCCTGCCTTCACTTGTATGAAGCAAGTCTACTGCGAATTCAAAGCAAGGAGAGTAGGTTTTATCTATATAAGCTGGAATTGATGCCTGAATGGACGCAAGATCGTCTAAAAGGAGCTCCTTGATGTGTGGCTGCAATGTATGTAGATAGTGTTCAAAGCCTATCACAGGATCTGATTTTTGTGTAAAACTTAAAAGACTATTTTCTGCAGGTGATTTTGTGTGAATCCCCATGCGTTTCCATTGATTTTGTGAATCTTTCATAAGAAAAATCCTGATTTCATTGAATAAAGGTTCTTTTTGATCACTTGTGTTGAAAAATTGAAGGAAATACCGGCCTGCATATTTTTGGCACCAGCGCTCCATCTCTGACGCGCGAGAAAATGTAATGGTTTGATTGGAACTTAGCTGAACGGTGAATGTTGATTTGCCATCAAAGGAAATGAAGTAAGTAGATGCTGCGTGCTGCTGGGAGAGAGGCTGCATTCTATAATAACCGCCAGCCCCGCACTCCCTTACCATATTGATCAGGTCTGAGGGCTCTTTTAATAAAGAGCATCCAGGTAAATATGGCTGTAAAGCAGAGAGGAGACGGAGCTGCTCAAATAGCACCATTTTATTTGAAATGCCGGTATTCAAAAAATCTGTTTTTGGATACTTTTTTAGCCATTCCATGATGGGTTTTGCTTTTTTAGATTGTGCGTCATGCCGGTAAAGACATCGATCGTAAATCAAGTCGGGAATCGGAAACTGTGCGTCGGCAAACCCTTGGTCATTCATATATGTTTGACCTTGTATCAAATTTGAAGCCGGCTTTAAATCAAGTGGTGTAAAACGAACAACCTTTAAACGATAAGAAGAGGCAGCTTTGGCGAGCTGACGTGTAAATGCCTCTTCATACTGCGGAGAAAGGGTTACAATACCTAATGTTTTCATTAAAAAACACCTTCTTTTCAACTTCTTTTTTTACCATTCACAAAAACGTTTTTTTATGATTTTACATAAAGCTTGCGCTCCTTTATCATTACGACAGATCGCTTGATCATATGTCTCGCTGCATACTTCATTTGCTTGGGAACTTGACAACAACTATAATACGTATAGATCAAAACAATAAACATCGGGTGTTGTTTGAAAGGTAGATGACGACTTTGAATATATTCACAACGTTTATCTTTATGATTGTTATCGGCGCAGTCATAGGAGCAGCGACAAACCATCTTGCAATTAAAATGCTTTTTCGGCCTTATAAACCATATTACTTATTCGGAAAACAGCTTCCATTTACACCGGGGCTTATCCCTAAAAGAAGAGACGAAGTAGCCAAGCAGGTTGGTGTCATGGTTATGGAGCATTTGCTCACGCCAGAAGGTATTCAAAAGCGATTTGAATCATCCGAGGCAAAGCAGGAGATCCTGCGTACAGTCCATCGATATATTGACAAAGGCGCAAATATGGAGATAACCGTATTCTCCCTGCTAGAAAGGTTCGGCGTTACAGAGGCTGATGTCAAAGCAGATAAATGGCTCCATCAGTGGTCTGATCAGAAGCTCAAATCACTGCTTGAAACATATAACCAGCAAACTTTATCTGAATTGCTCCCTGTAGAAGTGGAAAACAAAATATCATCGAAAATTCCAGATGCAGCAGATTATATTTTAAAGAGAGGCATTCATTATTTTGAAAGTAATGAAGGCAAAGCAAGGCTCGGCAATATGATTGATGATTTCTTAAAAGAACGGGGAATGCTTGGCAGTATGGTCCAAATGTTTCTAGGGAATACAAGCTTAATTGATCGTGTACATCCCGAAATCATCAAGTTTTTAAGAAACGCAGAAACAAAAAGATTTTTATCAGATTTGCTTGTTCAAGAATGGGACAAGGTGAAGCAATTTTCTCTTCATGAGCTTGATGAAAAATGGAATGTGAAGGAACTTATTTTTAGTGTGAAAAACCAATTGCTTTCTCATTTCTCTACAAAGCTGATATTAGACAAACCTGTTGGGACATATGTCAGTGCTGTCGCGGATGATCTTAAAACACACTTTGTGCCAGTGTTGATTGATAAGGGGATCGGAGCGGCTTCAAATGCTTTAGAGGGTCTGCTTGCTAAGCTGCAATTTGAAGATATCATTCGTGAACAAATTGAACTTTTCCCGCTTGAAAAAATGGAAGAGCTTGTAGTCAGCATCTCCAATAAGGAGCTGAAGATGATTACATTTCTAGGCGGTCTTTTAGGCGGGATGATTGGTGCTATCCAGGCTGTTTTTGTGGCGCTATTCTAAGACAAGCTAGAGAAATTTTAATGAATTCATTGTATATATGTGAAACGAAAGCCATAGTTTGTTATAGTGGAGTGGTGTCCGCCGATCATATCGGTGATAACGGATAGAAAGGAGACATAACATGTCTGTAAATCTTTACGATGTTGCATATGACCTTGAAAAAGCATTGCGTCATAGCGAAGAATATTCAACTTTAAGAAATCTTTATGATGAGGTAAATGCGGATGAGTCCTCTAAAAGAATGTTTGAGAACTTCCGTGACATTCAAGTAAACCTTCAACAAAAACAAATGACTGGTCAAGAGATCACACAAGAAGAAGTGGAGCAAGCTCAAAAAACAGTTGCGCTTGTTCAGCAGCACGACAAAATCTCTCAGTTGATGGAAGCAGAACAACGTGTGAGTGTTCTTATCGGTGAATTAAATAAAATTATCATGAAGCCACTTGAAGAGCTTTATGGGAATCCAGAAGAAAACTAATGGAAAGGGCGATGTCATTCGCCCTTTTTTGTTTTAACTTTTCTCCTCAATATCTTTTAAAAAAAGGTTGTCGAAGCACATAAATTCTGCGATAATACTTATATTGAAAGTGCTTTCAAAAAGGCGCTCTCAAGGGACAATTGGGTGCGTTTCACTTGGGATTTAAGGCAGTGAGCCAAACGAGAGAGAAGCGCTTCTGGGAGAAACGCAAAGCATAAGGGGATCTGATATAAGCAATGCTTTGGTGTGTGAAAGATAAGGGGATCATGGGGAGCTTCATCACTCCATTGTAACGCATCCAAACCATACATAAAAAAAAGCCTAGGGGTAGGCTTTTTTTATTTATCAATCATTCATAACCTGTGGCTCTTTCAACTGCATGTTCTAAAGCACCAAGCTAGGGCATATCCTCATCGTAAGTACAGTCATCAAGAAGGGGGATGCCTCAGTGTCAAAAAAACTACTTGCACTCAATATAGATGGGACGTTACTTCGTTCCAATGGTAAAATCCATTCCGCTACAAAAGAAGCTGTGGAATATGTAAAGAAAAAAGGGGTTTACGTGACGATTGTCACCAACCGGCATTTTCGTTCCGCTCAAAAAATTGCCAAGGCGTTGAAGATTCCAACATCAACCCTTGTGACGCATAGTGGTGCATTTATCGCGGATAAACTCGATGAGCCGCTTCATGTGAAAAAATTAACGGAAGAAAAGACATTTAATCTTGTGCAAATCCTTGAAAGCTTCGATTGTAATGTTCGCTTGCTGCATGAAAAATTCTCGATCGGCAACCGGAAAAAAACGCAGTCTCAGCTGATGGGAAAGACGCTCATTCATCCGTCTGATCCAATTTTCTATCCCGTTCAATTTGTTGAATCGTTAAGTGATATGCTGATGGATGAACCGGTCAGTACACCAGTGATTGAAGTATATTCGACAGCGGAGCTTCAGCCTGAGATTCACAGGACCATTCAACAAGCATTCCCATCTGTTGATCTTATTAGGATCAGTGATGAGAAAATGAATATTGTCTGCAAAGGGGTTTCGAAAGAAGCGGGACTTTCTCTCTTAACTTCTGCACTCGGTTTTACTTTAGAAGATACGGTCGTTATTGGACATGGAACAGATGATATTCCAATGCTTGAATTGGCTGGTTTAGGCGTTGCTATGGGAAATGCCCCCAATGATGTCAAGCGCAAAGCCGATTGGGTGACCCGCTCGCACGATGAACAGGGTGTGGCTTATATGATCAAGGAATACTTTAGAATGCAGCAAAGAGAAGGATTTTTACATCAATTTGATATTAAAAGATAATACAGTGAAGGCCCTGTCAATCAAGAAATGGCAGGGCCTTCGTCTGTTCCCTTCATTGCTTTTCCTACATGAATTTTGTAAAATGAAACAAGTTTGAAGATAAAGGTGATATGATGCGAATTTTAATTAAAGGGCTGTCAGATGAACGATTTCATCGCCCGCTTGTCAATATAGCCAATTTATTTGAAGAAGATAGTGAAGTGATATTTGAAACAAGTGAATTTGATGATGGTTTGGTCATTGAATTTAGTTGTAAGGAAGAAAATGGCATGGTGGAAGCGTCTGGCCATATCGATGGGTCAGATATCACCAGTCGTTTTTCACGGGATCTCCCAAAGAACTTGAACGATAAGGAGCGCTGGAAGCAAATCAAAAACACAGTGCTGTCTGTTTATTTACACTTGCTTCAGGAGCACACGGGAATGACACAAAAGTGGGGGATTCTCACAGGAATACGTCCTACGAAATTGCTTCATAAGATGCTGAGAGAGGGCATGTCAAAGGAAGATGCACATGCGGCATTAAAGCGTGATTACTTGATTCATGATGAAAAAATCAATTTGATGCAGGAGATTGTCGACCGTCAGCTTAAAGCCATTCCAGATCTGTATGACCTTCAGCAGGAAGTGAGTATTTATATTGGCATTCCTTTCTGTCCCACAAAATGTGCTTATTGTACGTTCCCTGCTTACGCCATTAAAGGACAAGCTGGTAGAGTGGGAACGTTTTTGTTTGGTCTGCATTATGAAATGCAAAAAATGGGTGAATGGCTAAAAGAACATGGGATCAAAGTGACGACCGTTTACTTTGGCGGAGGCACGCCAACGAGCATCACAGCGGAAGAAATGGATTTGCTGTATGAAGAAATGTATCGCTCGTTCCCTGATGTGAAGCATATACGGGAAGTAACTGTCGAAGCAGGGCGTCCGGATACGATTTCCCCTGATAAGCTAGAGGTGCTAAACCGCTACAATATTGACCGGATTAGTATCAACCCGCAATCGTATGAGAATGAAACATTAAAGGCTATTGGCCGGCATCATAGTGTGGAAGAAACGATTGAAAAGTATCATTTATCAAGACAGTACGGCATGAATAATATCAATATGGACTTAATCATTGGATTGCCGGGAGAAGGGCTCAAAGAATTCCAGCACTCCTTGCAGCAGACTGAGGAACTCAAGCCTGAATCTTTAACTGTGCATACCCTTTCCTTTAAAAGAGCATCTGAAATGACGCGCAATAAGGAGAAATACCAAGTAGCAGACCGAGAAGAAATCACACGTATGATGGATGAAGCAGTCACTTGGACGAAAGCACATCATTATCACCCATATTATTTATATAGACAAAAAAATATTTTGGGAAATCTCGAAAATGTCGGGTATTCATTAGATGGACAGGAAAGCTTGTATAATATCATCATCATGGAAGAAGTACAGACAATCATTGGCATTGGGTGCGGTGCAGCAAGTAAATTCATTGATCCACGGTCAGGGAAAATTACGCAGTATGCCAATCCAAAAGATCCAAAATCGTATAATGACCGCTATGAACACTATACAGAAGAGAAAATTCAATTCCTTGAATCATTATTTGTTTCTCACGTTTAAACACTGCGATGACGCAGTGTTTTTTTCATTTGTAAAAGGGTATATAAGTGATAAAAAGTTAAAGCAGGTGTACATATGATAGATGTGATCGGAATTGGGATTGGACCTGCCAATTTAGGATTGGCCGCTTTGTTAGAGGAGTATGAGGATGTCTCATGCTGTTTTTTTGAACAGGAGTCTGAGTTTGCTTGGCATCCCGGTATGCTGATCAAAGGAACGGATTTACAAGTTTCCTTTTTAGCAGACCTTGTCACAATGGCGAATCCAAGGAGCAGGTATACATTTTTAAATTATTTACATGAATCAAATAGACTTCACCGGTTCTATACATTTGAACAGTTTGATATCCCGCGGAGAGAATTCAATGAGTATTTATCATGGGTTGCAGGAGAGTTAGATAGCTGTCAGTTTGGGATGAAGGTAGAAGAAGTGACGGACTGCCAAGAAGGCTACCTTGTGAAAGTCAGACGATTGAAAGATGGTTCACTATCTGAGTATCGTGCAAAGCATGTTGTGCTTGGAACAGGAAGCAAACCGATGATTCCGGTCGATGTGCCTGAAGCAGCATACCCATATGTGACCCATAGCAGCCGTTATTTAGAACAGCAGAAATCACTTCACGAAGCTGAGTCGGTGGCGGTGATCGGTTCAGGGCAGAGTGCAGCCGAAATTTTCTTAGACCTGCTTCAGCATCAAAACAAAGGCCAGCAAATTTCGTGGTTTACGCGTTCTAGTGAATTTAGAGAGCTGGAGACGGCTGAGCTTGGCCAAGAGCTTTTTACACCAAAGTATGTCGAGTATTTTCATTCGCTTCCTTATGAAGAACGTATGAACACATTGCCTAGGCTGACAGGATTAAGAAATGGCATAGATGCATCGACACTTTCGCGCATTTATCAGGAATTGTATCATCGCTCTGTTTCAGGTGAAGAGCCATCTGTGATCATTCAGCCAATGACCGAGCTTGAAGCGATTCAAATAGGAGAGCAGCAGTCTTTGGAGCTGCACCTCAGACAGTGGCAGCTGAAGAAAGAAAAAAGCATAACAGCAGATCATGCCGTATTAGCTACAGGGTACACACCGAATATCCCTGAATGGTTTGACGCATATGAACTTTTGATTGAATGGGAAAGTGATGCGCATTTTAAAGTGACAGACGACTTCAGGCTTGTGTTCAAAGACAAGCGCTCAAATCATTTCTTTACATTCACGAATCTTGATCATTCTCATGGAACAGCGGCGACCAATTTAAAACTATCGATTTACCGCAACCAGAAAGTGATTCAAACCATTCGCGGGATCGAGGAAGCGCCAGTCAAGCAAGAGACTGCATTTCAGCAATTTGAATAAGACATAAAAAAGGGCCCAAGCATAGGGCCCTTTTTTATTAGATCGTCGTTTCTTTTTTTACTTTTGGTTTTTCAGGTTTCCATTTGAAGATTTTGTTGAGGATTTGATAGATTTTCTTAGATTCTTTCGTTACGAGCGGTCCTAATATCGCAAGAATTAAGACATACAATGCAGCAAAGGGCTTCAAAGTAGCGGCAAGTCCGCCCGCAATGCCAAGCTCGGCAACAATGATTGAAAACTCTCCTCTCGATACGATGGTTAATCCAATATTAGAAGAGGCTTTATGAGAAAATCCAGCTCTCCGTCCAGCAAACATTCCGGCAGTGAAGTTCCCAATTAAGGTAAGCATCACAGCGCCGATCGCAAGCCAGAAGGCATCACCCAATGTAAATGGATCAATACTGAGACCAAAGCTGAAAAAGAACATTGCTCCAAAGAAATCTCTAAACGGAACCACGAGGTGCTCGATGCGGTCAGAGTGCTCTGTTTCTGAGAAAACAAGACCAAGTAAGAGAGCCCCAATAGCCTCTGCTACATGAATCGTTTCTGAGAAACCAGCGACAAAGAACAAAGCCGCAAATATCACAATGATGAACACTTCGTTCGAACGGATATCAAACAACTTGTTTAATAGTTTTGGCAGCTTTCGCGCAATGATAAAGAAAAGCATCATATAACCAAAAGCGATTAAAATAGATAATAAGGCACCGCCAACAGTAGTGGCATCTCCTAGGACAAGACCTGATACGACGGATAAATAAACGGCAAGGAAAATATCCTCAAACATAATAATCCCTAGAATTAACTCTGTTTCAGGATTTGCCGTCCGTTTCAAATCGACAAGGACTTTGGCCACAATGGCGCTGGATGAAATGGTAATCACTCCTGCCATAATGAGAACCTCAAGGAATCCAAACCCTGTGATAAAACCGTAGAGCAGTCCTAAGCTGAAGTTGATCAAAATATAAATAGATCCGCCGACTGCAATGGATTTACCAGATTTAATGAGTTTTCCGACAGAGAACTCAAGTCCAAGATAGAAAAGCAGGAACAGGACGCCCATTCTGCCAAAAAACGAAATAATCTCGGTGCTTTCGATAAATTTTAAATCAATGATCCCGATAGTTGGAGCATGCGGCCCAACAATCATTCCGAGGACAATGAGAAAAGGGATGATAGAAAATTTAATTTTATTGGCGATTAAGCTGGCGATGGCGATAAGAATAAGCGCCGTCCCAACTTCAAAGACTAAATGATCCATTCATCACTCTCCCCCTCTAGAAAGAAAATCACGTATCAATCGCTTCAAGTGTTTTCTTTCGCCCGAAATGACCATCGTATCATTTGCTTGAATAATCGAATCGGCACCAGGGTTGAGTAATTTTTCATTTGTATGTTTAATGATCGCAATCACGGTGACTTCATAATTTTGTCTCACATCTAAATCACCGAGTGTATGTCCCACCGCTTTTGCACCTTTTTCCACCTTAAACCATTCAATGATCAAGTCATTGAAGGCCATTTCAATGGTTTCTAGTGCCTGCGGTTTATACACCATACCGCCGATAATAGCAGCGATTTGCCGGGATTCAGCATCATCGAGTGAAATGGTAGACAGCACTTCATCTGGATCATCATCGTCAAAACGATAAATCTCCCGTCTGCCATCATCATGAATCACAATCGTCATCTTTTCTCTATTTCTCGTTTCAATTTCAAATTTCTTTCCGATCCCAGGAAGATCATTTTCTTTAATGTTCATTTTATCCCTCCGAATTTGATAGGCTGTGTTTTTCGTATAGTAAATACGGATGAAATAAAATGAATCAGTAGAGGTAATTAGATTGATACATAACGGGGATCACACACTTCATTTCCAAAAAACATAGATCAATGGATAATGCAGATGATGGGGCAGGCTTTGACAGAAAAGTTTTGGCATCCGCCATTGATAATCTGTCCTTCAACAAAATAGATGAAGCATGTTTTTTTGAAAATGAAGGTGTCTTCACAGCATTGATTTCTTCATCATAGATGGATGGAGAAATCAGGCTAGGTGTGCTCGCTTCTGCTTGTGACGCAAAAACGACATTTGAAAAAGGAGAAAACATGACGATGAAGCTAACCAATATCATGATGGAACATCTGATCAATCATCCTCCTCCTTTCAAATTTATTTTCTTTCTTATTTTACTATATAAAAATATATTTCTTGTTTCAATGATTATGCTTATTTTAGTATCAATTGATCTTGAAATTTTTTGTTTAGAGAAAAAGGTTTTACTTGATGGAAATGGAAGTAAGTTATGAGCTTTTAAACAAAAAGGGGGATGGATGATGACATATATCAATTGTCAGTTAGACGGGGATGTTTTTGAAATCGTTTTCAATAGGCCTGAAGCTTATAATTCGTTTCATGTGGACATGTTTGCTGAATTCAAAGAAGCATGTGATGCAGCGGAGGAAAGTAGTGCTAAAGTCGTTGTCATCAAGGGAGAGGGAAAAGGATTTTCAGCAGGCGGAGATATTGGGATGATGCTTAAGCAGGAAAGTGAAGAAGATTTCCATCGTGTGATGGATTTGATCGAGGGAATTACACTTTCACTAGCTAGTATGAAAAAAGTGACGATTGCGCTTGTCCACGGGTCAGCAGCAGGCCTCGCTTTTAGCTTTGCCCTAAGCTGTGACTACTTGTTTATGCATCACGATGCTAAACTTGCCATGAATTTTAATGGGGTAGGATTAATTCCAGATGGCGGGGGGCATTTTTTCCTCACAAAAAGAGTCAGTGAGCAAACCGCCAAACAATTGATTTGGAGCGGACAAAAGCTGCCGGCTGAAGAAGCGTTAAAGCTGCGCCTTGCCGACGGGCTGTTCCAAGAAGAGGTCGATACGTACCAAAAAGTGTGTGTGAAGTCGTTTATGAACATGCCGCTTCAAGCCTTTATCGAAACAAAGATGATCTATTTCCAGCAGTCAGAATCAAAGCTCTTAGCAGTTCTTCAAAAAGAGAGAGCAGCACAGGCAAGACTGAGAAAAAGTCATGATCACAAGGAAGGTATACAGGCTTTTTTAGAAAAAAGACGACCTGTCTTTCAAAAAGCATAAATGAACATGAGGCCGGCGAAAGCCGGCTTTTTAACGTTCAAATAAAAGCAGCTTACCTGCTGGATCAACGAGTCGATGAGAATGCTTTGTGTATTGCTGTTCCATTAAGCGATGACGTCCTAATTCCTTTGCCTTCTCGTCACTATCCGCTGTGATTTTTTCATTTAATAAAGTCTCACCTGACCGGTCAAATACGGTTAAAAAGTATGTCTTCTCCATGCCTCATCTTCCTTTCCTCTCTTTTTTAATGTAATTAAACATGAAATAAGATAAAACCTCTTTTTTAGCCCTTAAAAATGCGTTTTTTAGAATGAAAGTGATAGAACGTGCATTCGTAAAAATGGCATGATAAAATATGGACAATGACAGTATCGGACAAGGAGATAGACGTTTGACTAAGCTCACCTTTATTCATGCCGCAGATTTACATTTAGACAGTCCATTTGCAGGAATGTCGACGATACCTAGTTCCATATTTAAGCGGCTCAAAGAAAGTACATTTCAAAGCGCTAAGAACATGTTTGATCTCGCCATTGCGCGGGCAGTAGACTTTGTGCTGCTGAGCGGAGATTTATTTGATGAATCCAATCGCAGCCTGAAAGCACAGCTCTTTTTAAGAAACCAGTTTGTAAGACTGCAAACACACGGGATTGAAGTCTTTATTATTTATGGGAATCATGATCATTTAGGCGGTGAATGGACACCGATTGAGTGGCCCGAGAATGTACATGTCTTTTCGAGCAGCACACCAAGTGAGCACTCCTATTATCGAGGGGATCAGCTTGTCGCGAGTATTTATGGGTTTAGCTACAAAGAGCGGGCTGTCTATGAAAATATGACATCTCATTATGTCAAAACGACAGATGCTGCCTATCACATTGCGATGCTTCACGGCACATTAGCTGGGCAAGAAGGCCATGATGCTTACGCCCCGTTTCAGCTTCAGCAGCTCCTTTCGCAAGATTTTGATTATTGGGCGCTCGGACATATACATAAAAGAGCCCTTCTGCATGAAGATCCATATATTATTTATCCTGGTAATGTGCAGGGCAGACATATGAAAGAAGCGGGAGAAAAAGGCTGTTACTTGATTCACCTCTCCGAAGATTCTCACACAGCGGATTTTATCAGCTGTACAGATATCATCTTTGAGACACTGGCAATAGACATCACAGAAACGGCTCATATGACGGATCTTGTCACACTTGTGGAAGGCAAAATCAATGAGCTGAAAGAGGAAGGCATTCCTCATTTTGTCAGAATTGAATTGATAGGTGATGCGCCTTCTTACTTTGAGCATACACAGCTTGAGGTCCTCGAAGAGCTGATGACTGTTTTTCATGAGCAGGAGGAAGATGAAGACGTGTTCGTTTGGGTGATGTCAATTGACTGCCGAACAAATGAGGAAGTGATCTATCCAGAGGATTCTTTTTTGAAGGAACTCACTACAGAAATTGAACAGTTTGAGTCATATGAAGAGCTGCTTTCACCGATCAAGCGTCACCCAACCTACAGAAAGTCAGGAACAGCGCTCACAAAAGAGGATGAAGTGGATATAAAAGAAGAAGCACAAAGGCTGCTGACGGAACAGCTGAAGCAATTATGAGAAAAGGAGAGGTATGATGAAAATACGTTCACTCCATATAGCGAATTTCGGGAAATTTTCAAATCGAACCTTTCACTTTTCTGATGACGGTTTTCAGCTAGTTTACGGCCTGAATGAATCGGGGAAAACGACATTGAAGGCGTTTATTGAGTCGATGTTATTTGGTTTTTCAAAAAACAAGATGTACAAGTCGAAACAAGGTTCTTTCTATGGCGGCTCCCTCACTTGCTTAGATGAGGAGTTAGGTGTCATTCACATTGAGAGATCGTCCGATCGAGGCGGTCAAGCACAGGTGTTTTTACCGAATGGTGAAGTGAAAGACGAAGTATTCCTGCGGACTCTTTTAAAGGGAACGGATCGCAGATTATTCCAATCAATCTACTCATTTGATGTGTTTGGACTGCAAAATGTCCAAGCCTTAAACGAAGATCAAATCGGTGAATTTCTGCTTTTCTCAAGTTTATTTGGCTCAGATGCGGCCTCCAAGATGGATAGCAGGCTGCTTAAGCAGCAGGAGCAGCTGTTTAAACCAAATGGACGCAAGCCAGAATTAAACCAGCAACTTGATCGTTTAAAAGAGCTAACTGGCCAGCTGAAACAAGCTAGATTGGCAGAAGGCCGCTATACAGAAAAAAAACGGGAGCATTCTGAATTCATAGAGACGATCGCAGCGCTTCAAAATGAAATGAAGCAGACAGAAGAACAGATTCAGCAGTTAACTGAATACATTCGACTTTATCCCATGATAGAGAAGAAGATGGAGTTAAAAATAGAATTAGCCCGTTATCCAGAACGAGTCAAACGCTTTAGAGCAGAAACAGAGCATGAATTGGATAAATTAGAATCACACCTTCACCCGAAAAAGGCTCATATGACTGCACTAAAGCAAAAATTAGATCATTTGCAAACCACGATGGCACAAGTTCAACCGCTTCATGACAAGGATACGTTACTGGAGATGAAGCGTGTCGTTGATGAATCATCTCATGCTGAACGTGTCAAAAATCGCTTAGCTGAATGTAAAGCAGAGCGTGATTCATTGAAACAAAAAATGGACGAAGCCGCAGCGAAGCTGAAGTGGCAGCGTTCAGTCAAGCTCGATCAGATCGACGACTCCCTTGAATTTGAGTGGGAATTAAAGGAGGCTGTCAGCCAATATGTTCGTTTAATGGACAGAAAGGCACAGCTGGATGACAGGTTTGATCATGCAAGACATGAGCTGGAAGAAGCGGAAACCGCTTTAAAAGGATTAAAGGAACAGCAGGCCAAATCGCACAGTACAGTGGAAACTGGGGAAACAAGAACAAAAGAGAAACAGGTTCATTCCCGGGCGTGGTTATTTCCTGTGATGGTGATGTTTGATGCTGCATTTCTGCTTGTCCTTTTCTTTTTAACAGAATGGTGGATTACTTTCTTATTTGCGGGATTTTCTGTTTTTGTCTTCTTTGCCATTTATCCATTTTTGAAATCAATACAGGTGAAACAGGGAAGCGGCGTGGGAACATTCGATTCCTTCCAGGTGCAGGCAGCTTCAGCTGAAACGCTTGTGAGGCAGAAGGAGCTTTTGTACGAAAGGATTATCCGGCAATATGAAGACTGGGAGCTGGAGCTGGAACCTGTCCAGCAGCAAGTAGAGGAAAAGAAAAGACAGCTGGGCTTGTCCTCAGAGCTTTCTTTCCTTGTAGAAGCCTTCCTTATTCTGAAGCAATTAAAAACGGATACAGCGGGATATGAGGAGCTTAGCCGGGAAATAGACGAGCTTGCCGGCCAGCAATCCAATTATGAGCACAGGGTGGAAGCGTTAAGCAGTCTTCTTCAACGAAAGGAAGGCACCATTCAAGAGAATATCTTGGCCTTTCAAGAGATATTGAAAGATGAGGCGAAAAGAGAAAAAGAACGTCAGACATTGGATGTATCGATTCAACATGTGAAACAGCAGATCACGACGCTAGAAGGGGAAATTGACTATTACGAAAAACAAATGGACGCGCTTTTTCGTCAAGTAGAAGCAGAGTCCAAAAAAGATTACCAAATCCTTTCTCATGTATCAAAAGAATATCGGGCACGGCTTTCCCATTTGCAGCAGCTGAATCAAGAGCTGCATAGAAGCGGCTGCTTTGATGAGGAAGAATCGATTGTTCGCAAAGGATTGCGTCTTCTTGAAGATGAGTGTGCAGAAGCGAAGCAGCACCTGAATAACGTACAATCGAATGCGGCAAATATGGAAAAACGCCTGGCAGAACGAGCAGTGGAAATCCGGCAAATAGAAGCTTCTGGTACGGTGTCTGATTTGACTCATCAGCTTGCAGCTGAGCAGGAGCATGCAAAGCACCTTGCGAAAAAATGGGCGGCGATTCAGCTTGTCCGCTCCGTCATTCGAGAAAAATTGAATGAGCATAAAGAAACAAGGCTGCCAGCATTGCTGCAAACAGCTTCAAGCTTTATTCAGCCGTTAACGAATGATCGATATGAAGCCATTTTATTTTCACCCGAGGATGACCGGCTGATCGTGAAAAGGGTGGATGGACGAATATTCCGCCCAGAAGAGCTCTCACAGGCAACATGTGAACAAATCTATCTGGCGATTCGTTTTGCACTCGCCTTGTCGCATCAGCAGGAGTGTCAGCTTCCGTTTATGATGGATGACAGCTTCGTTCATTTTGATCATGTACGTCTAGGAAGAGTGTTGGAGTTGATGAATGAACTCACACGTTTTGAAACACAGCTGTTTTATTTTACCTGTCATCAGCATATGGCGCAGGCAGCAGAAGATGGACAGATTACGAGTTTAGCAGTTGAATGATTGACAAATAATGACTTATGTTATACTTATATGAGCAGAAACATGGAAGGAGCTTTTATTGAATGGCTAAAGGGATCATGACCTATGATGTCGGCGAACAAGTTGACCTGCATTTATTAATTAAATCATCTACTAAAGGGATTGCAAGTAATGGCAAACCATTTTTAACGCTCATTCTTCAAGATCAAAGTGGAGATATTGAGGCGAAACTATGGGATGCAAAGCAGAATGATGAAATCACCTATGGCCCGCAAACCATCGTGAAGGTAGTAGGCGACATTCATCATTATCGCGGGAGGAATCAGCTGAAGCTTAGGAATATACGCCCTGTTGCTGAAAACGAGCAAATTCGAATTGATGATTTTCTCGAAACAGCTCCTATTCCAAAACACGATATGATGGATACGATTATGCAATATATCTTTGATATGAAAAACCCTAATATTCAGCGTGTTACAAGGCATTTGCTGAAGAAATATGGACAGGAATTTGCTGATTATCCAGCAGCGACAAAAAATCATCACGAATTTGTCTCTGGACTCGCCTACCACGTCGTGTCCATGCTGCATTTAGCAAAATCCATTGTTGACCTATATCCATCACTAGATCCAGATCTTTTATATTCAGGCATCATTCTTCATGATTTAGGGAAAGTAAAAGAGCTTTCAGGTCCAGTCTCTACCACATATACAGTGGAAGGGAATTTAATTGGTCACATTTCCATCATGGTGACAGAAATTGCGAAAGCGGCAGAAGAGCTTAGCATTGATTCAGAAGAAATTCTCATTTTACAGCACTTAGTCCTCAGTCATCATGGAAAAGGAGAGTGGGGCAGCCCGAAACCACCAATGGTGAAAGAGGCTGAAATTCTCCACTATATTGATAATTTAGATGCGAAAATGAACATGATGGATCGTGCGCTTGAGCATGTGAAACCAGGAGAATATACAGAACGTATTTTTGCACTTGAGAATCGTTCGTTTTATAAACCAACCTTCCATCACGAATAATCATGTCAAAACGTCCGTTTATGTGGGCGTTTTTTTCATAACTTGTCTTCTTTTCGCATAAGCATGTAACACAAAGGAAGAGAGGAATGTCCTTAAGAAAAGGAGGCGATGAAAAATGTTGTTTTTTCCGTGGTGGGTGTATGCCTGTATCATCGGCATTATTTTCTGTGCGTATAAATTAATGACAACAGCCAAAGAGGAGCAAGAAATTGATCAATCCTTTATTGAAAAGGAAGGAGAAATTTTTATCGAGCGAATGGAACAGGAAAGAGAGCGCAGACGTCAGGATCAGCAGGTGAAAAGATCACAGGATACTGCGGCACAAGAAGATCATTCGATTGCTTAATCTAGTCATACAAAAACCCCTCTGCACGATGATGGCAGAGGGGTTTTTTGTGATTACTGTTGAGTCTGCTGATTTTGTGCAGGCTGTTCAGATTTTTCTTTGAACGTTTTTTCAAGCTCTTTATCTTTTACTTTCACATCAGCATCTTTTACTAATTTGTTTAAGATGTTTTGGATTTCGTTTGTGTCTGCTTGTTTTTGGTCAAGCAGTTCTTTTTTCAAGTCCGCTTTCATGTCATCATATTTACCGCGTTCTTCGGTCTTTTTAATGATATGGTAGCCGAATTGGGATTTTACTGGCTTGCTGATTTCATTTACTTTTAGTTTAAAAGCAGCCTTACTGAAGTTCTCGTCCATTTGGCCTTCTTTTGCGAACCAGCCTACATCGCCGCCTTGTGCAGCTGAAGCAGTATCAGTTGAATATTCAGAGACAAGGGCATCCCATTTTTCACCTTTATCTAATTTCTTTTCCACTTCGTCAGCTGTTTTCTTATCAGCTACTAAAATGTGGCTTGCGCGGATTTTCCCTTTTAGGTCATCGTAATACGCTTTGACTTCTTTATCAGTGATTTTGATGTTAGCTTTGGCAGCCTTTTGGGTCAGCAGCTCATATTTCACTTGATCTTTGATGTAATCTTTACCGAATTCATCTTGAAGCTGTTTTAAACGATCTTCACCAAGTGACTTTTTATATTCTTCCAATTTCTTATCAATTTCTTTATCGGATACTTTGTATTTGTCAGCAAGAACCTTTTGTTGAACAAGTAGGTTTAGAGCATCTCCACCTGCTTGTTTCTTAAGAGTTGTATAAAGTTCACCTTTTGTGACATCTCCTGATTTTGTTGTTGCGATTACATCTTTATCACCGCTACTGCATGCGCCAAGAGTTAAAACACTTACTGCTGTTACAGCTGCTAAAGCCATTTTTTTCATTCAAAAAACACTCCTAATCTTTCCAATTTATTTATCATTGCTTGTATCATAACATATTGTGACATGCTGTAAAAAGAAATGCAAATGGAAGGGCATTCGTCTAGTCAAAAAATTGCCCGCGACATACACATATAGTGATCACAAAAAGGAGGCTGAATTATATGGGAGCAGGATATTCTAATGGGTTTGCTTTATTGGTCGTGCTATTCATTTTGCTGATCATCGTTGGTGCAGCATATCTTTACTAATTAAATCGCTGTGACAGAAGGGAGCCGTCCTGCCGTGCGTGAGGGCGGTTCTTTTTTCAAACGATGACAGGTGCCTAAACGCTTTTTATTTTTCTGCATACACTGAGCTTAGAACAGAGGAAGAACTGGCAGGAGGTGTTTTTACATGGGAGGAGAAGTCTTTGCTGGCGGTTTTGCACTAGTCGTCGTATTATTCATCTTATTGATCATCATCGGTGCATCTTGGATTTGCTAATTAAAATATACACAAAAAGCTGCCCTCAAATTGGCAGCTTTTGCTTTGATCTTAAATGGAAATGGTAATTTCAACAAATGATGAGATAAGTAAGATCAGTATCGATACATTGATAAAGCGAAACACCTTATCTTGCCGTTCTTCAGGAATCTCTCTGACAAGGCATAATGTATTAGTAAGCCTGTTTATTGAATACACAATAAACGCGGCAAAGACGATGAAGTAAAATAAAACTATCGGAGATCCCCCCTCTCTATGCTATTCCCATACTACATTACCAAATTTTTTATGAAAAAGATAGAAGTTGGCTTTAAAAACCTCATGATGAGGAAGTTTGGTCAACTAAAATATCAAACTCGTCTTGAGCTTGATCGATGATGCAGGATTTAGGTGCTTTAAGCAGCTTCCATGCAAATAAAAAGTCAGGCAAACAATAGCCTGCATGTATACTTGCGATGATGATAAAATAGTGTGCATACATGGGAAACGCCACCCCTAATACAAAGTAAACCGGTGAGATGACACAAAACGGGCTGAGAAGTGAAAAAAGCATCACTTTTTTAGGCACGCGCTGCCAGCAATTTCGTTTCATAAATAGCGTCATTTTTTTCTTATTTTTCATCACTGGGATCAAGTGAACCACACGGTGGACAAGCAATGTCACAAGTAAGAGCACGGCAAAAAGCGGTGCGTTATGGCTGCTTAGCCTCGTTTCAGGATGAGTCAGTTGAAAACATAAAAATGCCATAATGAAAAAAAGGATAGCAAGACTTATGGCAGAAATCATCATTCTCGTATAACCATAATCCTTTTCAAGATTAATGGTCTTCCAACAATTCATTTTTCATCCTTCCAATCTAAAAATCGAATTGAATATCTCAAGATAATTTACTCTTCCTGAGGATAAAAATCAATGGTTTTGATGAAAAAAAATAAAATGCTGCCTTCAAATGGAATAAAGAGAGGAAACTTTGGATTTTTCAAGAAAAAAGAACAGAAGGGGGAGGTTCGTCTCTTTCGTCAATGAGTAATTTCGGCTAAAATAGAAGGACTAAGAGAAAGAGGGAACGTACATGAGTATTGAGGAACGAATGAGCCAGCTTGAATATTATATGGAACTTTTATTGACGGCAACCGATATGAGCCGTTATCCATATTATGCGTTATTGATCAGGCAGCGTGTATCGAAAGAAGAGGCAGAGGAAATTGAGCGTATTTGTGCTGAACTTTCAGAGGAAATGGATAAGCAAAAAGCACAAGGTTACGTCATGTTTGACGATCTCCTCGCGCTTTTTGCGGGACAATTAATTGAAAAGCTGGATGTTCATGAGACCATATTTGCTTTGCATGATCAAGGACTATTTCAGCCGTTAATGAATGAATTTATAAAGATCATTAAACAATTTGATTTGTGTTAGCCGCTTTTTCTGCTGCCTCAGCTGAGTTTTCAAGTTCCTCAGTCTTTTTCGTGACTTTTCCTCGCTCATTCAAAAAGTCCTTCTCAATGTTTGAAAACGATTTCTCAAAAATCTCCATGAAATCCTGACCATAAATGTTTCGGATGATGCACATCATTTCTAAAATCTCAGGGAATTTTCCGTAAATGTCATGAAGCGGCTGTGCGCCTTTGACAATACCAGTTCGTGCCGGGTCAAAATCTTCGAGTAGTTTATGGAATGTCTCTTCGCCTTTTGGCGTTAGCTCAATATACGTATTGCGTTTATCGTTTAACTTTTTAGAAAATTTTAAAAATCCTCGTTCCTCCAGTTTCTTGGAGAAGTTAAACGCCGTTGATACATGCATGACGCCAAACTTTGCAATTTCTGATATTGAAGCTCCTTTTAATTGATACGCAATCCATAAAATATGATGTTCATTGATATTTAGGTTATACGGTTTGATCCACTGCTGCCAGTCCTTTTCAATGGATTTCCAAAGAGCTTTGCTCAATTGGGCCATTCTTTGACTGAATAAAAGTGCTTCTTTTACATCGAAAGGCTGTTCCGAATGATTCATCCATTTCACCTACTTCTCTTTTTCTTGTAATTCTATTATGCCAATAAAATAAAGATTAATAAAGCTGAAAATTCAAGAATTTTTAAAAGTCATGAAAAACATTGACAAAATAACCTTTTTTCAACAAAAAAAGTGCGGGATACGCACCCCGCACACTTTTGTAAACGAATATTTTTTTGTGAGTATATTAGTTTTGTAAGGTTTTCTCCAGTTGTTTGAGCTTTTCCTCAATTTCCTGAATTTCCTTTTGTAAGTCCTGCTGATGAGGTTTGATTTCTTCGCGCCATTGCTGAATCGATGTTTGCAATTCAGATCCGACTTCTTTAATCACCTCTGCGCTTTCTTTTGCTGTTTCCACAATTTGCTCTTTTAAAGCTTGTCCATCTCTTTTTAATTTTGTCAGCGTATCTTCGAATTTGTCATAGCCGTCTTTCACTTTTCCGCGCACATCTCTGCCAGAAGAGGGAGTCGTCAGGAGCACTGCCGCACCTCCGAGGAGACCGCCTACAAATAATCCTGTTAATAAAGAACGTCCACTAGCCATTCAAATCACCTCTAGTCAAATTTTACACATTCGCATGTTCTCTCTGAGCTGACGATCAGCTTCATTGAACTTCCATACATAGCTTGCTTTATTTTAGCATACTTTTGAAGAAAAGGGAGGGGAGAAGGTTGTCTGTCTTTCTGTTCGTTTTTATGTGTATCGTCATCGTTTTTACAGGTGGTTCTATTCATTATGCAAGACAGCTTGGGTATGCAGGGTCTTATCCGCCAAAACATGTCTTAAAACAAAAAGCACTTGTGTGTGCGGCAGGTGCAGGGATTTCGCTCCTCATTTTGCTGCTGACCCTTTTTCTTTTATAAAAGCATGAAAAAAACCTCTTCATCTATCATGAAGAGGTTCGGTTATTCGTTAAGCAACTTCTATCATTCTTGCACGTCTCAAAATGGACTGAGCAATTGGGAAGACAAATACCATAGCGATGGTATTAATCACAGCTGCTGGCAGGACGACGCCCACAAGAAGTGCCGGTAATGCAGCTGGCAGTCCAGTGATCAGTAAAGCGGCAGATAAGAAAATCACGCCGGATACGATGGTTCCAATCGCAGTTAACACAGCGGTCAGCACCACTTTGTTCTTTATCTTCGAGCAAGATAAGAAAAGGGCTAGGAAGATAAAGGCTGTCACTGGCTTATCAATCATATTCGGAATTTGTCCGCCTGGGAATCCCGTTGTTAATGCAGAAATGACTCCAGTCACTAGCGCAATCACGACGACATGCTGAACCTTTGGGAAAAGGATGATGCTTAAAAACATCATGACCAGCATCATATCAGGTTTCATTCCGAAAAAGATGGGCGGGAAAATCGTATGCAAAACAGCTCCCATTGCTGCAAGCAATGACATAATCACTAATTCTTTTGTTTTCATTTCTATGCTCTCCTCTGCTAAGCTCTTATAGGACTCTCCAATAATATGGCTCATCATTTATTGCAAGAGTCATGACTTTATATTTCTCGTTATTATAACAAATTTATTTCCCTATAGAAAAGCCTTTTTACTCATTTTCTTGCTGGAACTTTTTCATAAAGTCCGCAAGCTTTTGGCAGTCTTCAATTGAGACCGCATTGTAAATAGATGCTCTGCATCCACCGACAGAACGGTGGCCGGCAAGTCCAACCATTTGCTCTTGCTTTGCTTTTTCCACAAAGGAAGAAGTAAGTGCATCATCGCGAAGAGTAAAGGTGACATTCATATGCGAACGGCTGTCAGCACGCGCATGTCCTTGATAAAAACCGCCGCTTTGATCAATTGTATCGTAGAGAATGCCTGCTTTTTGTTCATTGCGTTTTTCCGCTGCTTCTACACCGCCAGCTTGTTTAACATGCTCAAGGACAAGCGACAGCATATAAATCGCAAAAGTCGGTGGTGTGTGATAAAGAGAGTTAGCTTTTGCGTGTGTTGAATATTTTAATATTTTTGGCGTACTGCTTTTCTCTTTCTCTAATAAACGTTTACGTGCGATCACAATCGTGATGCCAGAAGGCCCTAGGTTTTTTTGTGCCCCGGCATAAATGAGATCAAATGAAGAAACGTCTATTTTTTTGCTGAGAATATCACTGGACATATCCGCAATGAGCGGCAATGACGTTTGTGGGAACGTTTTCCACTGTGTGCCAAAGATCGTATTGTTTGATGTGATGTGTAAGTAAGCGCCATCTGTTAAACCGGAAGCATCTACTTCTGGAATATACGAGTAGTTGTCATCTTCACTTGAAGCAAAGACAGATGTCTGACCAAACCCTTTTGCTTCTGACAAGGCTTTTTCTGACCAAGCGCCTGTTTGAATGAAATGAGCTGTTTCGCCTTCATGTAAGAAATTCATAGGAATCATCGCAAATTGAAGACTAGCTCCGCCTTGTAAAAAGAGGATTTCATAATCTTCAGGAATGTCCATCAGTTCCACCAAAAGCGCTTTTGCTTTATTGTGGACTTCTTCATATTCACCGCTGCGATGAGAAAGCTCCATCACAGACATCCCAGTTTGTTTAAAATCAACAAGTTCTTCCTGTGCTTTTTGAAGCACTTCTAGCGGCAGTGCCGCCGGACCAGCATTAAAATTTGTCGTTCGCTTCATCACAATCTCTCCCTATTTCTCGCGTTAATGGATCAAAAGATAAAACCATCCTATCACAAATTTGAAGCATTTGGACAAAAAATTTGAATCGTTCAAAATATCTTACTATTAAGAGATGAAAGCGATGAAAAGGGGCAAAAATAAGAAAAACCTCATCTGTTAAGATGAGGTACAGATTGTTGACAAAGGGCTAAAATGATCTTTATTTTAGCCCTTTGTCTTCTTTTCAGCGTGATAGAAAACCTTTGCAGCCCTAGGAAGGATGAGCACCGGAACGGAGCGAATTTGACATTCGTGAGTACCGGCGCGCAGACCTGACACCGAATGCGAGGGTTTGTCTACATGCTGAACCTCATCTGTTAAGATGAGGTAAGCCGCGTGTGGATGGCAGAAGAAATGTCTTTTAAATCCTCTGACGTGTATTGATCTTGATGTGATTTCCATACGGCACCAAAGCCATCACCTTTGCCGTAGCGCGGAATGATGTGCATATGGTAATGGAACACCGATTGTCCGGCTTTTTCACCGTTGTTGTTCAGGAGGTTTAACCCGATTGGTTCAAATTCCTGTTTGATCGCCCTTGCAATTTTTGGAATCGCTTGGAAGTAGTGGTTAGACACTTCTGGTGTCATCTCATAGATATTTTCTTTATGTATTTTCGGGATTACAAGGGTATGTCCTTTTGTTACTTGGCTGATATCAAGAAAAGCCAATACATGCTCGTCTTCATATACTTTTGCACATGGAATGTCTCCATCAATGATCTTGCAAAAAATGCAGTCGCTCACGCCATGTCACTCCTCATTATTTTTCCTTTATCGTATCACAAAAAGAAGCAAAAAAGAAAACAGGACAAGCGTACTCCTTTGGTCGCTCATCCTGCTCCTGCAGAAGAAATGCTGATGCTTTCATTCGATATGCCTTTTGAATTCTCTATTTACTAAAATAAAGAATTCATATGCCTGCTATTTCTGCCGTAAACACCTCATTTGACGTTTTGGTTTGTCGTATACATATTGTATAGGACACAAAAATCAAGAATCAGTGAAGCAAAACAGAAGCTAAGGTTTTTAGATGAAAAACCAACTTGTCATGCGGTTCTTTGCCTTTAACAAACACCTCATTTACTTATTGGTCATCAAGTTCATTTCTTCTACATACATTATGATGACCATAGCGCCTATTTTTTATTCATGACTCGTCTATAGGTAAACATTTCAAATTATCATTCGTTTTTGTTACTATAAAGGAAAAAAGAAAGAAAGGAACGAATTCATGTCCCTTCTCACTGTAAAAGATGTAACGGGTGGATATACGAAGAATCCCGTTCTAAAAAATATTTCATTTGAATTAGAAAGAAATCAAATTGTTGGTCTCATTGGCTTAAACGGGGCGGGAAAAAGTACAACCATCCGCCATATTATCGGGCTTATGAAACCGCATAAAGGTGTCATTGAATTGAATGGACGAACCCTTCAAGACGACCAAGAGGCGTATCGTTCACAATTTACATTTATTCCTGAGACACCTGTTTTATATGAAGAATTAACGTTAAAAGAGCATTTAGAGCTGACAGCGATGGCTTACGGTCTATCAAAGGAACAATTAGACGAACGGCTGCCGTCGTTGCTGAAAGAATTTCGAATGGAGAAACGGCTGAAATGGTTCCCTGCTCATTTTTCAAAAGGAATGAAGCAGAAGGTCATGATTATGTGTGCATTCCTTGTGGAACCAGAGCTGTATATCATCGATGAACCGTTCTTAGGGCTTGATCCTCTTGCGATCAATGCACTGCTTGAACGGATGAATGCTGCGAAGAAAAGCGGTGCTAGTGTCCTGATGTCAACGCATATTTTAGCGACAGCTGAGCGCTATTGTGATTCCTTTATTATTTTGCACGAAGGGGAAATCAGAGCGAAAGGAACACTGGCAGAGCTGAGAGAACAGTTCAATATGAGAGATGCGACACTCGATGATCTTTATCTGGAATTAACAAAGGAAGAAAACTATGAGTAAAACAACGCTTACTATTTGGAAATCAAGATTAGAGGAACACATACAAGAAACAAGAAAATACTTAAAATACATGTTCAACGATCATCTTGTCATTGTGCTCATTTTTTTCCTTGCAGGCGGAGCAAGCTGGTACAGCAGCTGGCTCAAACAGATTCCGGCTCACTTCCCATCCTACTGGGTGATGGCAGTTGTTTTCTCGTTAGTACTTACAAGCTCATACGTACGTACGTTAATTAAAGAAGCCGATCTCGTGTTTTTACTTCCTTTAGAAGGGAAGATGGAGCCTTACTTAAAACAAGCTTTTAACTTTAGCTTCATTTCTCAGCTTTTTCCTCTCATTGCTGTATCCATTGTCGCACTTCCGCTTTATTCGGCAGTGTCTTCAGGAGGCATCACGGGGTATGTGCTGATACTGGCGCAAATGATCTTGATAAAGGGCCTGAATACAGCCATTCAATGGAGAATGACTTATTTTCAAGGAAAACACGTGAGATGGCTCGATGCAGCCCTTCGTTTTCTATTAAATCTGATGTTGATCTATACCGTCTTACAGGCAGCCTATGTGATTGCAATCGTTTTTTATCTTATCTACGGTGTCTATCTCGTCTACTTAACAAATGCAGTGAAAAAACAGCCTTTTCAATGGGAAATGCATATTTCTGATGAATTAAAACGGAAGCAGCGCTTTTATCGTTTGGCAAACTTATTTACCGATGTGCCTCACTTAAAGAAACAGGTGAAAAGAAGAGCATACATGGACTGGATGTTGAAGTTTGTTCCTTACGATCAGCGTAAAACTTTTTCTTATATGTATGTGAGGGCGTTTGTACGCTCAAATGACTATTTTGGTCTGGTGTTTAGATTAACGGCCGTGTTTGTCCTGATTATTTTGTATACAGGTGCAGCAGGCTGGGTGGGTGCGCTACTTGTCTTGTTCACAGTATTTATCACAGGTGTACAGCTTGTGCCATTAACGAAGCACTTTGCTCATCTTTCATTACAGGCACTTTATCCAGTTTCTCAAAAAGAAAAGGATCGAAGCTTTTTTGTTCTCGTCCGTAATGTGCTCATCATCCAATCGATATTGCTGAGCTGTGCGGTACTTCCAGCAGGAGGCTGGCAGGGAAGCGGACTTGCCTTTGTCATTTCTTTAGCATTTGTGCTTGTCCTCTTTAAGCCTTACGTACAAAGCAGGTTAAAAAAGATGAGATAAGTAGAGGTATGTTTTTTACAACGCGCGTATGATGACATCTAGGAGGGGACCGGATGAATGCAGCTGAACGGGAGTTGTATGAAGAAGCCATTCTTTTTCAAACACGTTTTTTAAGAAAACCTTCAAAGATCGAACGGTTTTCAAAAGGAGTTCAGCAGCAGGTGAACCGCCGAATTCCTGCCAGGTTTCATCAAGTCATCACAAGTGCGGTCAAAACAATGGTTGAATCCACCGTATCAGGTTCACACTTCACTTCATTTTCAGTGATTGATGAACAATTATCTCTTGTAGAACGAAATGAACTGGCAAAGGATAATGTGAAGTATTACCAAAAGGCGGCTGCCGTCGAAGGGATTGGAACAGGTGCAGGCGGTTTATTCCTCGGAATGGCAGACTTTCCGCTGCTGCTGAGCATAAAGATGAAATGCCTTTATGAGCTGGCGTGTATTTACGGCTTTGATTTATCTCAAAAGGAAGAAAGACTCTTTTTGCTCTGTATATTTCAACTCGCTTTTTCCAGCAGTGCACATCGTCAAAAAATGATGAAGATCATAGATGATTGGGAAACGAGCCGAGAGGAAATGGATTGGTACAGCTTTCAGCAGGAGTATCGAGATTACATTGATCTTGTGAAGCTGTTTCAATTAATGCCGGTCGTCGGAGCCGCTGTTGGCGGCGTGGCAAATCATCAGCTGACAGGACAGCTCGGAGAGGTCGCACGCCATGTATTTCACTTGCGAATATTGAAAGATATGAATTAGAAAAGCCGCTGAGGACAGCGGCTTCAGATTGTTGACAAAGGGCTAAAATGATCTTTATTTTAGCCCTTTGTCTTCTTTTCAGCACAGCGTGATAGAAAACCTTTGCAGTCTAGGAAGGACGAGCAGCGGAGCGAAGCGAATTTGACATTCGTGAGCACCGGAGCGCAGACCTGACACCGAATGCGAGGGTTTGTCTACACGCTGAAACCGCTGAGGACAGCGGCTTTTTTTATTCATTGTAGGAAAGAACGGCGTTAGCGAGTACCTTTGCTGCGACAGGCATTGCTTTTTCATTGATATCGAACTTTGGATGATGATGTGGATACACGTCCTGGCTGTTTTCCGGCATGGCGCCTGTGTAGAAGAAGGTGCCAGGGACATGCTGTAGGTAGTAAGCAAAGTCTTCTCCGCCCATTTGGGTTTCCGCTTCTTTTACTTCTGTAACTCCTTCTGTCTGGTTAGCGATGTCAGCAATATATTCAGTCGGCTTCGGGTGGTTTTTGACAGCTGGATATCCTCTCACATATTCATATGTGTAGGAAGCATCATGCATCTGACACACCCCTTTTACCACCTGTTCAATTTCTCGTTCGATGATATGCCGTGCACTTTCTTCAAAGGATCGTGCAGTACCAGTTAAAACAGCTGAATCTGCAATGACGTTAAAGGCATTCTCTGCGACAAAACCTCCAACAGACACTACAGCAGAATCAACTGGATTGACTTTACGGGCAACGACTTGCTGCAGGTTTGCGACGATTTGTGAACCGATGAGTACGGCATCTTTTGTTAAATGAGGCTGGGCACCGTGCCCGCCTTTCCCTTGGACTTGAATAGAGAAACGATCGGCAGCTGCCATAAAGTTCCCGCTTTTATAAAGAATCGTGCCACAAGGCTCTGAAGACCAAAGGTGCGTACCAAATATCACATCGACACCGTCTAAACAGCCGTCTTCAATCATTGGTTTTGCGCCGCCGGGAGCATATTCTTCCGCATGCTGATGAATGAGGACGATCTTTCCTTTTAATTGGTCACGATGTGTATGCAAAACTTTTGCTAATACAAGAAGTGTCGCAGTATGCCCATCGTGACCGCACGCATGCATCACTCCAGGTTTTGTTGATTTGTAAGGTACATCTTTTTCATCGTGGATGGGAAGTGCATCAAAATCAGCTCTGAGGGCAATGGTTGGCCCCGGAGAAGCTCCTTCGATAAAAGCGAGTACGCCATGACCGCCCACCTGAGTACGCGTAGGGATTTGTAATGTATCATAATAGCTGGCGATGAAAGCGGCTGTTTCTTCTTCCTGAAAAGAAAGTTCAGGATTCATATGGAGATGGCGTCTAATTTCAACCATTTCCTCATAATGTTCATCAAGACGTTCATTGATGCTTTTCTGTAAAGTGGATATTGTCATTGAATCGAAAACCTCCTTCATGCTCTTTTACTGATTGTATGGTAATTGTTAGAATCTTTCAACAGAAGAGGATTTCGTGGTCAGTATCAAAAGGTCATTTTGCATAAAAGTCGAAGTTGATATGAAGCAGGGAAAGGGAGGAGTAGCGTTGGGAAGCTGTCCAAATTGTTCAAAAACATTTTCTTTCGTCGAAAAGTTTCATTTATCACATACGAAAATGATGATGTGTCCAAGCTGCCGGCATCAAATCAAAGAAACGTTTATCTCAAAAATGAGTTTTTTCATGATCTGTTTGATTCCGCTATTGGTGCTGCTCGTTCAATTGAAAGGTGCTTCACCTATGTTGAAATGGCCGATCTTATTAGGTTGGATATTGCTGAATTTCTATGTGCTTCAGCCGATCATTCATCGGTACGAGCTGAAATCAAGCTCATAAAATGAAGAGCCCAGCGACTGGGCTTTTTTTCATGAAAAAAAGAAGTGCTGAGAGCAGCACTTCCTTAATTGTCTGTGACGGCATGGTAGGATGTGAGGTAAGCTGGACGAGAGAAAATGGAGCCTGTATCCTCGTGTGGCTGAAAGAATGCTTCTGATTCTTGAAAGTCTTGAAATAAGTCCTCTGATTCCCAAAGTGTCAAAATCAAATAAACTTCTTCATCTTTTTGAGGTCTTAAAACGCGAATAGCCTGGAAGCCGCGCTGATGTTCTGAGATGTTCGTCTTTTTCTGAAAGGTGGATTCAAAGAGTGCTCTGCTTTCAAGCTTAACAGGGATATGATTCAAGGTGACAAAACCAGATTGGACAAGCTCGCCTTTCGCATAAATCACATCATAGGCATGAGGGGCTTTAAATACAGTCTCACCCTCCGTTTCATGAAAAAGAGCTGCTTGTTCTTTTCCGACCATATAAAGCAGATTTTCCAGATGGTGTTTTTTTGCGATTTTATGCAAAAAATCTGCTGTTCCATATGTAATATAGAAATTCATCTAAACCGCCTCCTGCTTGATAGTATAACAAAAGAATGATATATAATTCTTTGGCAGTCAATCCATAAAACATATTATGAAGCAATACATCCCATACTATCCGTATAAAGGAATGAGGTGACCTAATTTGAAGAAAAAGAAGATAATCATTCCATTAGTCATTGCAGGAAGTACAATCGTACTCTCATTTATTGGCTATCTGACGATTTTATTTTTAGGACATTATGTCATAGATGAAAAGAAGCTTGTTTTTCATGCTTCCTCCAAAATCATTGATCAGAATGGAAAAGAACTCACAAGCATGTATTCAGAAAATCGGGACCCTGTGTCGTTAAAAGAGGTGCCTGATAAAGTAGCAAAAGCCTTTGTGGCTGTCGAGGACAAGCGTTTTTATGAGCATCACGGAATTGATGCACAGTCTATTTCAAGGGCGATTTATCGAGATATATTAGCAGGAGGGAAGGTAGAGGGCGGCAGTACAATTACTCAGCAGCTCGCAAAAAATATTTTTCTCACAAATGACAAAACCTTTCTTCGAAAAACGAAAGAAGTCATTATTGCCATTAATTTAGAAAGAGATTATTCCAAGGATAAGCTACTTGAGATGTATTTGAATCAGCTTTACTTCGGCCATGGTGTTTATGGTATTCAGGCAGCAGCCAATTATTACTTTAGTAAGGATGTCAAAGATTTAACGGTCAGCGAAGGTGCTACACTCGCTGCGATGCCAAAGGCACCATCTTCTTACTCGCCTGTTCTACACCCTGATAAAAATAAACAAAGGCGGGACACCATCCTGAATTTAATGAACGAACAAGGATATTTGTCTTCAACAGAAACGGTAGAAGCAAAAGGGAGAACACTAGGCATTCATTTAAAAAAGAAATCAGAAACACCTTGGGTGGACAGCTATGTTGATCTCATCATTAAAGAAGCAGAATCAGAGTATGCCATTTCACATGAACAATTGCTTCAAGGCGGCTATACCATTAAAGTACCGATCGATATGAATCTGCAAAAAACTGCATATGATGCGATGAAGAACAACCGTTATTTCCCGGGAAAAAGCGGTTCTCCGGAAGGCAGCGCCGTATTTATTGATAACGAGTCTGGTGGAGTGAAAGCAGCCATTGGAGGACGAGAATATCAGGCGAGAGGCTATAACAGGGTGACAGCTGTTAGGCAGCCGGGATCTGTTTTTAAGCCGATCGCGGTCTACGGTCCGGCAATGCAGGAGAAAAAATTCAGACCTTATTCACTGCTTGAAGACAAAGAAAAAAGCTATGACGGCTACTCACCTAAGAATTACGATGGGCAGTATGAAGGCCGGGTCACAATGATGGAAGCTCTCATGAAAAGTAAAAATACCGCTGCTGTGTGGACGTTAAGCCAGCTGGGCATTGATACGTCGAAGTCATATCTCGAGAAAATGGGGATAGATATCTCTGATAAAGGCTTAGCTATTGCGCTTGGCGGTTTAGAAAAAGGAGTTTCTCCATTACAGATCGCTGGAGCCTTCCATACATTTGCCAATGAAGGCGTATATAAAAAACCCTTCTTTATTCAGAAGATCACCAATGATGAAGGAGAAACTGTAGAAAAGAATCGTGGTAAGCAAGAACGAGTGTTTAGCGTGCAGAATGCATGGAACATGACAAGAATGCTTCAGCAAGTTGTCAAAGGCGGGACAGCCCAGAGCGGTTCATACGCTGGAGATTTAGCTGGTAAAACAGGAACGACCACATATTCGGGTGTGAAAGGTGCAACAAAGGATGCTTGGTTTGCCGGTTATACGCCTAGTACAACGGGTGCGATTTGGATGGGGTATGACAAAACCGATAACAGCCACTATTTAACTGGGGGCAGTCAATACCCAGTGCAGCTGTTTAAAGATATTTTAACAGCAGCTCAAATCACCAATGAAACGTTTGAAAAACCAGAGGGAATAAAAGAGCTTCAATCTCCTATCCATTTAGAGGGAGTATCAGGATTTGAAGCCCGCTATGCGTTTAAAATCAAAGGCTTGTTTACATTAGAGCTGTCTTGGGACAAGCAGGAGGATAAACGCGTTGAATACCGCATCTATGAAAAGAGAAATGGAAGCGAAACGCTGATCGACACAGTAACAGGCGTGGGCAGTTATACAATGCCGTATGCCAATGTATTTTCAAACGCAGAGTATAAAGTTGTTCCATATAATACCCAAACACAAGAAGAAGGCGAAGGCAGTGCGTATGTCAAGCCAGAGTCTTTTGGACGTTAATATTCGGCGATTTTTTGAACATTGAGCCGCTTTAGTATACCGTGCCTTGAAAACGCGGTATAGTAAAAGCAGTGTTTGAGCCTTATGCAAAGAGAGTGTAGGGCGAAAGGTGGAATGAAAGGTAATGGGAAAAACGAAGGTTTTTAATGACACGTTCTTAAAGGCGTGTAAAGGGGAAAAAACAGACCATGTACCAGTTTGGTATATGAGACAGGCAGGACGCTCACAGCCTGAATATCGTGCCCTTAAAGAAAAATACGGGCTATTTGAAATTACGCATCAGCCAGAGTTATGTGCTTATGTAACAAGACTTCCTGTAGAACAATATGGTGTAGATGCCGCTATTTTATATAAAGATATTATGACCCCGCTTCCGGCTATTGGAGTGGACGTAGAAATTAAAAATGGAATTGGACCTGTGATTGATGCACCGATTCGATCTAAAGCAGATATCGAACGTCTTGGGGAACTTCATCCTGAAGAAGACCTGCCATATGTGCTTGATACCATTCAGCTTTTAACGAAGGAGCAGCTGAATGTTCCACTTATCGGTTTTGCTGGCGCACCATTTACGATGGCAAGCTATATGATTGAAGGCGGTCCATCTAAAAATTATCATAAAACAAAGGCGCTGATGTACAGTGATCCTGAGGCGTGGATGCTGCTCATGAACAAGTTAGCTGATATGACGATCACGTACATACGCGCGCAGGTAAAAGCCGGGGTCAGTGCATTTCAAATTTTCGACTCATGGGTTGGCGCTTTAAATGCAGCAGATTACCGGACATTCATTAAGCCTGTCATGCAGCGAATTTTCACAGAGCTGAAGTCTGAAAACGTCCCAATGATCATGTATGGAGTTGGTGCAAGCCATCTAGCGAAAGACTGGCACGATCTGCCGCTTGATGTGGTTGGACTGGATTGGCGTATGAGTGTAGATGAAGCGAGAAAAGAAGGGCTCACAAAAACGTTACAGGGGAACCTTGATCCAACTATCTTACTTGCTCCTTGGGAAGTCATTGAAGAAAGAGCAAAAGATATTTTAGATCAAGGAATGAAATCAGATCACTTTATCTTTAACTTAGGTCATGGGGTATTTCCTGATGTTTCACCAGATACGTTAAAGAAGCTGACAGATTTTATTCACGATTATTCAGCGAAATATAAAAAATCATCCATCTAAACTATTTCAAATGATCTGAAGGAGTGTTGGTTGTGGAGAAAAAGAAAATGGGACTTCTTGTCATGGCATATGGCACCCCATATAAAGAAGAAGATATTGAACGTTATTATACACATATCCGCAGAGGCAGAAAGCCGGAGCCAGAGATGCTGCAAGATTTGAAGGACCGCTACAAGGCAATCGGCGGTATATCTCCTTTATCAAAAATTACAGAACAGCAGGCAAAAGGTTTGTGTGATCATTTGAATGACATCCAAGACGACATTGAATTTCATGTCTACATTGGCCTAAAACATATTGAACCATTCATTGAGGATGCAGTTGCAGAGATGCACAAAGACGGCATCACAGAAGCAGTGAGTATTGTTCTTGCGCCGCATTTTTCAACCTTTAGCGTGAAATCGTATAACAAGCGTGCACAAGATGAGGCAGACAAGCTTGGCAATCTGAAGATTACATCTGTGGAAAGCTGGTACGATGAGCCGAAGTTTGTGGACTATTGGGTGAAACAAGTGAAGGATACGTATGCATCGATGAGTGAAGAGGAAAGAGAATCAGCCGTACTCATTGTGTCTGCACACAGCCTTCCTGAAAAAATTATTGCAGCAGGAGATCCATATCCTGAACAGCTCGCACAATCTGCCAAAATGATAGCAGAAGGTGCGGGAATTGAACATTATGAAATTGGCTGGCAAAGTGAAGGCAATACGCCTGATCCATGGCTTGGACCTGACGTTCAAGACTTAACACGGGATCTATTCGAACAAAAAGGCTATAAAACGTTCGTATATGTGCCTGTTGGGTTTGTCGCCGACCATCTAGAAGTGTTATACGACAACGATTATGAATGTAAAGTCGTGACAGATGAAATCGGTGCAGCCTACTATCGTCCAGAAATGCCAAATGCGAAACCAGCATTTATTGATGCTCTGGCAACTGTCGTATTAAAGAAGCTTGACGAAAGCAAGTAATTATATAAAAGAAGGCGATCCTATGCATGACAATCAAAAACACCTTGTCATCATTGGCGGTGGCATCACTGGTTTAGCCGCCGCCTTCTATTTGGAAAAGGAAGTCGAAGAAAAAGGTCTTCCCATTCAAATATCTCTTATTGAAGCGAGCCCTAGGCTAGGTGGAAAAATACAAACATTATATAAAGACGGCTACATCATTGAACGTGGACCTGATTCATTTTTGGAAAGAAAGGTCAGTGGACCGCAGCTGGCGAAGGATGTTGGTCTCGCGGATCAGCTCGTCAATAATGAAACAGGGCAAGCATATGTACTAGTCAATGAAACCCTTCACCCAATGCCAAAAGGCGCTGTCATGGGTATTCCAACTCAAATCAGCCCATTCATCACAACCGGTCTTTTTTCAGTTGCAGGAAAAGCGAGAGCCGCAATGGATTTCGTACTGCCAAAAAGCAAGCAGACAGAAGATCAGTCGCTCGGTGAATTTTTTAGAAGACGTGTCGGTGATGAAGTAGTTGAGAATTTAATCGAACCTCTACTATCAGGTATTTATGCTGGTGACATTGACCGCCTCAGCTTAATGTCCACCTTCCCGCAGTTTTATCAAACAGAACAGAAGCATCGCAGTTTGATTCTTGGGATGAAAAAATCACAGCAGCATGCGAAAGCGCAGCAAGTGACGGCGAAAAAACAAGGGCAGTTCCAAACGATTAATCAAGGACTGCAAGCGCTTGTTGAAGCAGTAGAAAGCAAGCTCAAGATGACAACGATTTATAAAGGGACAAAAGTGAAGCAGATTGAAAAAACTGATGGGGGCTACGGAGTGCAATTAGACAGCGGTCAAACGCTTTTTGCTGATTCAGCCATTGTGACAACTCCGCATCAATCGATCTATTCCATGTTTCCAAAAGAAGCGGGGCTTGAGTACTTGCATGATATGACATCTACTTCTGTTGCAACAGTTGCACTCGGTTTTAAAGAAGAGGATGTTCATAATGAATATGACGGCACTGGTTTTGTCATCTCAAGAAACAGTGATTTCTCTATTACAGCCTGTACGTGGACGAACAAAAAATGGCCGCATACAGCTCCTAAAGGAAAAACGCTATTGCGTGCTTATGTAGGGAAGGCAGGCGACGAATCAATTGTCGAACAGTCAGACCATCAAATCGTCAGCATTGTGCTGGAGGATTTGAAGAAAATCATGGATATTAAAGCAGATCCAGAACTGACGACAGTGACTCGCTGGAAGACCAGCATGCCGCAATATCACGTCGGTCATCAAAAAGCCATTTCGAACATGCGAGAAACGTTTAAGCAATCATATCCTGGTGTTTATATCACAGGTGCTGCTTTTGAAGGTGTCGGAATCCCTGATTGTATTGATCAAGGAAAAGCTGCCATTTCAGAGGCTGTATCTTATCTATTTTCATAAAACAAACTCCCTTTTCTACCAAGGAAAGGGGGTTTTTCGTGTTCTCATCATTCAAAAAGAGTTGTGAATCATAAAAGTGAACAAAGTTGTTGCATCCGGAGAAAAGGATGTGGTATATTACTTTCTGTACTTAATGACCAAAACGTTCAAATAGTCATTTTGGGAGTGAGATCATGAGTGTTGATAGGAGACAAATGATTTTAGACGGGGCTACGAAGGCATTTACTCAATTTGGGTATAAAGCCACCACAATGGACCTTGTGGCGAAGCTTGCCAACGTCGGAAAAGGAACCATTTATACCTTTTTCAAAAACAAAGAAGAGCTGTTCGATGAAATTTTCACATCCCTTTTAATAGAGATGAGGAAAATTGCAGATGAAGCAATGGATGAGGAGAAAAGTTTCTCTGAAAACCTTCATTTAGCACTCTTTGCAATATTGGAATTTCGAAAAAACCACCAGCTCACAATCAAAATCTTTCAGGAAAATGCGGAGCTTGGCACATCAGCGGTCAAGGAAATGATTGAAAAGATGGAGCAAATGATCATTCGCTATGTTAAAACGAAAGTAAAAGAAGCGATTGATAAAGGCGATATTAAGCCATGTGATCCTGAATTGACTGCATTTGTGATGGTGAAACTATATATTGCACTTATTTTTGATTGGGAAAAGCGATACGAGCCTTTAACAAAAGAAGAGGTGGCCGAGTCGCTGGAGCTTTATGTACTCAAAGGACTTTTAGCCGCAACATAATTTTTTTTAAGTTCAAATGACCAAATTCTAAATTTAGTCATTCATCTATGGGAGGAAAACAGCAATGAATTTAATTCGGAATCAATGGAAAGACATTGTGACGAGCAAAAAACTACTGATCCCGATTTTCGCTGTGTTATTTATTCCGCTGATTTACAGCGGCGTATTTTTAAAAGCATACTGGGATCCATATGGTACAGTCGATCAATTGCCTGTAGCGGTTGTCAACTTGGATGAAGGCAGTCATTATGACGGGAAAACACTGCATGTCGGCGATGATTTAGTGAAGGAATTAAAGAAAAACGATAATTTCAAATGGAATTTTGTCGATAGTGAAGAAAAGGCAGTGAAGGGATTAAATAACGAGGATTATTATCTCGTCGTGGAAATACCAAAGGATTTCTCGAAAAATGCAAGTACAGTCCTTGATAAACATCCAAAAAAATCGAATCTGAAATATTATACGAATCCAGGTGCCAACTATGCGGCGTCACAAATTGCGAATAATGCCATTATCAAATTAAAAGATTCGGTTTCAAAGGAAGTCACGAAAAATTACGCAGAGGTCATTTTTGATAACTTCAAAACGATTGCAAAAGGCTTAGATCAAGCAAGCGATGGTGCGAAGAAAATTGATGACGGAACAAAAAGTGCAAAAGATGGCAGTAACAAGTTAAAAGACAATTTAGCAAAATTGGCTGAAGGAACGTTAACCTATAGCGAAGGTGTTCATCAGTTTGCTGGTAAAATGGGTGAACTGAACACAGGGATACAATCTCTTGACAGCGGACTTGGCCAGCTCTTAACAGGCTATCAAACCATCGATCAGAAATTTGGAGAGCTTGGTACAGGAATTGATACATTGACTGAAGGGTTAAACACAAGCCGGGAAGGCCATCAGCAGCTCGCTTCTAAAATGCCGCAATTCACAGCAGGCATTGAGCAGCTAAACAACAAAGCACAATCCTTTTCAGAAAAAATTGAAGCAGTAGAAAAAGTCTTGTCATCACCAGAATTAGCGAATCTTGAAAAGATGGCGCCTAAACTCGATCAGGTGAAAAAAGACGCAAAGACGTTTAGTACAAAACTTGCTTCATTAAAAGAAGCGTTATCGAATCGAGATGCTAAAGTAAAAAGCATCATCCAAAACAGCTCAATGACAGATGAAGAGAAAAAGGCGGCAATGGATCAGCTTGACAGTCTGCCTAAAATCGAACTGCCTGATCTGTCTGGACTTGAACAGAGCTTAGCGGCCTTGCAGGAACTGCCTGATGCAAGTGAGGTTCAATCTGCAGTTGCTTCTGCAAAAGCTCAGCTGCAGCAAGTCAAACAGCTGCCAAAGAAAACAGAACAGCTCTACACATCTACAGTCGCGATACAAAATGCGATTGATCAAATGACATCTGGTACGAATAAATTGTATCAAGGTGCACTGAAGCTTCAAACAGGTCAAGGCCAATTACAAGATGGTCTGCAAACAGCAAATGGAAAGCTTGAAACAGCGAAAAGCGGTGCAGATAAGCTTGCAAATGGTTCAAGCCAGCTGAGCGCAGCGTTAAATAAGCTGGAAAGTGGTTCAACGAATATCCAAAGCAACACATCTAAGCTTGCTGAAGGCTCAAAATCACTCGATAAAGGATTGGGAGATTTAAAGAGCGGAACAGGTAAGCTGTCCGATAAATTAAAAAGCGCCGCTGATGAAACAGGAGAAATTGATGCGGGTCAAGACAATTACAATATGATTGCGAGTCCCGTGAAAACAGAAAATGATACAGCGAAAAAGATTGATAACTATGGTACAGGACTCACACCTTATATTTTATCGATGGGACTCTTTGTAGGGGCTCTCATGCTTACCGTTGTCTTCCCAATGAAAGACCCTGCTGGACGCCCTAGAAATGCGTTTGAATGGTTTTTCAGCAAATATAGTGTGCTCTTTTTTGTTGGTATCCTGCAAGCAGTTATTGCAAGCTCCTTGCTCATCTTTGGGCTTGGTCTTGAGGTGGAAAGCCTCTGGCGCTTCTATCTCTTTGCGATTATCGTCAGTCTGACATTCTTAGCGATCATTCAGCTGCTGGCGACAACAATGGGGAACCCAGGACGCTTCATTGCTGTTATTATCTTGGTTCTTCAGCTCGCAGCAAGTGCTGGTACATTCCCGCTTGAGCTTGTGCCGAAATTCTTCCAAGTCATTCACAGTCTGCTTCCAATGACGTATACAATCAACGGATTTAGAACGATCATTGCAAGCGGTGATGACAGCTATTTATGGCACCAAGCAGCGATCCTTGGAACAGTTGCGATCATCATGATGGCGGCAACAACAGCATACTTTGCTTGGAACGTAAGAAAAATGAAACAGGACGAAGCTTAATCCATGAATCCTTTCTCTTTAATAGAGGAAGGATTTTTCATTTGAAATTAGACATCTCGAACCTGAAGCGATATATTTTAAGAAGAGATGCTGAAAAAGGCATACATGGAAGGAATTGCTTTCAGACAAAGGAGGAAATGCCGAATGACTACTGAAGTAAATGAAACCATTCAGCTGATTCAAAAGCTTGTTTCAATCCCAAGTCCATCAGGAAATACAGAAAAAGTGATTGGCTTTGTTGAACGTTTTTTACAAGATTTGAACATTGAGACAAAACGAAATCGAAAAGGCGGATTAATTGCCACCATTAAAGGAACAGATGACAAAGAACATCGCATGCTGACAGCGCATGTCGATACGCTCGGTGCGATGGTTAAGGAAATTAAATCAAATGGACGGCTTCGTCTAGCACTTATTGGAGGCTTTCAGTATAACTCAATTGAAGGCGAATATTGTGAAATTGAAACAGCATCAGGCCATACATACACAGGGACCATTCTTATGCATCAAACATCCGTGCACGTCTATGCGGATGCTGGAAAAGCGAAACGAAACCAAGAGAATATGGAGATTCGTCTCGATGAAAAGGTGAAAGATGCAGACGATGTCAAAGCACTTGGCATTCAAGTAGGGGACTTTATCTCATTTGATCCGAGAGTGGAAGTGACGTCTTCAGGTTTTATTAAATCAAGACATCTGGATGATAAGGCAAGTGTGGCGCTACTTTTGCGGCTCATCCACAGAATTCAAAACGAAAATATCACATTGCCGCATACGACGCACTTCTTAATTTCCAATAATGAAGAAATTGGCTACGGCGGAAACTCGAATATTCCAGAAGAAACGGTGGAATATCTAGCTGTTGATATGGGCGCGATCGGTGACGGTCAATCAACAGATGAATACAGTGTATCGATTTGTGTAAAAGATTCGAGCGGCCCTTATCACTATGGATTACGCAAGCATTTAGCTGCATTAGCAGAAGAGCACAACATTGATTACCGCCTTGATATTTACCCTTATTACGGCTCTGATGCATCAGCAGCCATTAGAGCAGGGCATGATATCATTCATGGACTGATTGGTCCTGGTATAGATTCCTCGCATGCCTTTGAAAGAACACATGAAGATTCACTTGTCCATACAGCGGATCTTCTTTATCACTATGTTCAATCACCATTAATCACAGCATAAAAAAAGAACCCCGTAAGCTGGGGTTCTTTTTCATTAGCTTGAAAGCTGTGTTGGCTCAGGTACATCTTGTCCTGTCATCACGCGATGTCCTTTTTCAGGGTCATACTGCCCTTCCCATTTAGACATCACAACAGCTGCAAGTGCATTTCCTGTTAAGTTCACAACAGTCCGTGCCATATCCATGATACGGTCCACACCTGCAATAAATGCAAGACCTTCAGCAGGTACACCGATCGTTCCTAATGTCGCGAGTAATACAACAAATGAAGTACCAGGAACGGCAGCCATTCCTTTCGATGTTACCATCAGTACAAGAACAAGTGTAAGCTGCTGGACGATCGTGAGGTCAATGCCATATACCTGTGCAAGGAAAAGCGCAGCAATGGCTTGATACAAGACGGAGCCGTCCAGATTAAACGTATAACCGATTGGAATAACGAACGAAACAATTCCTTTTGGACATCCGATTCGCTCCATTTTATCCATAACTCTTGGTAAAACTGTTTCAGAGCTGGATGTACTAAAGGCAAGAAGCATTTCGTCTTTCATGTAAGCAAGAAATCTGAAAATATTGACGCCAATCATCTTTCCGATAATTCCGAATACAACGATAAGGAAAAGAGCGAGCGCAAAATAAACAAGACCTACAAGCTTACCTAATGAAATAAGAGATTCAAGACCAAATTTTGATACGGTCACACCAATGAGTGCGAATACACCAAATGGTGCAGCTTTCATCACAATATTAACGACATGGAACATGGCATGTGATACACCCTCGAAGAAGGCGAGCACTGGTTTACCGCGTTCACCAATCGCTGAAACGCCAAGTGCAAATAGCACAGTGAAGAAAATAATCGCAAGCAAATCACCTTCCGCCAATGATTGGAAGAAGTTCGTTGGAACGATATGAAGGAACGTATCAGCAACTGATTTGCTGCTTTGCTCTTTTTCCGTTTCAACATACTGGCTAATATCTTGTTTTTCAGCATGTCCAAAGTCAACGCCTGCACCAGGCTGTACAAAGTTTGCTAGGACAAGGCCAAGGATAATCGCAAATGTTGTGATAATTTCAAAATAAAGAATGGTTCTAAAACCTAGTTTCCCTACTTTTTTACCATCACCCGCACCTGCAACACCTAAAATTAAGCTGGATACGACAATTGGGATGACAATCATCTTGATGAGCCTCAAGAAGAAGTCTCCAATTGGTTTTAAGTATGTCTCGACACCTGGGTTACCGAAAAAGATTGCCCCAACAACGACACCGAGAATAAGACCGATTAGGATTTGAGTAGCCAATCCAAATTTTAATTTTTTCATAGATTTCCTCCCTAACATATTCATTAAAGGAATATTCCCATCATATTAAGTTTTAATATATGAATTAAAGTATAACTAAAATTAAAGAGGTTCGTCCACGATAAAATTATATTAAGAAAATACAAAATTGTTAGAAAAAATAGACATTTAGAACCTCCTTCATTGTTTTTAGTCAATAAAAAGTGTCTTCAGAACTAAAACTCATCATATAAAAATACTAAAAACCCCTTTTGTGACAAGGGTTTTACCTTTTTACCTATTTTTCAGAAAAAATAAAAAGCACTTTTGACTCCAACTGACGGAGGAGGGAAAAAGTGCTTTTTTATTCAATTTATTTCCTTATTTAAGATAACTTACTTGTGAGCATTCCTCACATTCATTACCGTAACACTCGTGCTGTTCCATTAAATCATTTCCACATTTTGTGCATTTCTTTGAGGGCAAATTTCTAAAAAACTCTGTGATTTTTCCTAGCATTTGTCATCCTCCAATACGTTTTGTTGCTATCATTGTATTATAACAGATTAATAATTGTCAATCTGTTTTGTAACAATAGGCAAGAAGAATGCTTTTTTCGTGAAAAATGGGTATATTGTAAGAAGGGGATTTTTAGAAAAGGAGGGAAAAATGACGATGAAATTAACCGTAATTGGATGCTATGGAGGGTTTCCGGCAGCAGGTGAAGCGACATCAGGCTATCTTTTTGAATCAAACGGTTTTCGTCTTCTTGTAGACTGCGGAAGCGGTGTTCTTTCAAAGCTTCAGCAATACATTGATATAGAAGAACTAGATGCTGTTCTCCTTTCTCATTATCACCACGATCATATTGCAGATATCGGACCACTCCAATATGCGAAGCTAGTGGGATATCATTTAGGAAAAAGCAGCGGCCCGCTTCCAATCTATGGACATACTGGTGATCAAGAAGCGTTTGGACGGCTTTCTGATGATGTACATACAAAGGCAAAGCCTTATCAGCCAGAAGAAGGGATTCAACTTGGACCATTTCAAATTGATTTTTTGAAAACGGTTCATCCAGCAGAATGCTATGCTATGAGAATTCAGGCAGAGGATGCTGTGGTCGTGTATACAGCAGACTCAAGCTATCAGGAGGCATTTATTCCATTTAGCAAGGGGGCAGATCTGCTCATAGCCGAAAGCAATTTTTATGCTGGACAGGATGGATCAGGTGCTGGACATATGAACAGTACAGAGGTAGGGAAGATTGCAAAGGAAGCAAATGTTGGGGAACTCATCATCACCCATCTGCCTCATTTTGGCCGTCATAAAGACCTAGTCAATGAAGCACAGGCGTTATATACTGGCAATATACAGCTTGCCCATTCAGGGCTTAGATGGAACAAGGAAGGAAGATAGAGATGCTGTTTATCGATAACGAACAACATTATGATCCAATGATTAACTTGGCAATTGAAGAATATTGCTTAAAATATTTAGATCCAGAAGAAACGTATTTGCTGTTTTACATCAATCAGCCGTCAATCATTATTGGAAAGAACCAAAATACAATAGAAGAAATCAACACGAAGTACGTGGAAGACAACGGAATCAAAGTCGTGCGCCGCTTATCCGGCGGTGGTGCAGTTTACCATGACAAAGGAAACTTAAACTTCAGCTTTATTACCAAAGATGATGGGGACAGCTTCCATAACTTCAAAAAGTTCACAGAACCAGTCATCAAAGCGCTTGAAAAGCTAGGTGTTAAAGCTGAATTGAGCGGCAGAAATGACATCATGGCAGATGGACGTAAAATTTCTGGAAATGCTCAGTTCGCAACAAGAGGACGTATTTTCAGCCATGGCACGCTGCTATTTGATTCAGAAATTGAACATGTCGTTTCGGCTTTAAATGTGAAAAAAGAAAAGATAGAATCAAAAGGCATCAAATCGATTAGAAGCAGGGTTGCCAATATCAGTGAACTGATGGATCAAAAAATGACAACAGAAGAGTTTAGAAAAATTCTTTTAAGCTACATTTTTGATACAAATGGGGACGTGCCTCAATATCGCCTGACCGAAAAGGATTGGGAAAAGATTCACGAAATTTCCCGAGATCGCTATCAAAAATGGGAATGGAACTATGGCCGTTCACCGAAATTTAATTTACAGCATTCTAAGAGATTCCCTGCAGGCTCCATTGATTTGCGATTAAAAGTGAAAAAAGGGATGATCCAGGATTGCAAAATCTTTGGTGATTTCTTTGGCGTAGGGGATATTGCCGATATTGAGAAGCGGCTCATTGGGCAGCAATATGATCGTAAAACGATCAGTGACGTCTTAGAAGATATGGATATGCGCCACTATTTCGGCAATGTATCAAAAGAGGATTTTCTTGATTTGATTTATTAATTGCGTGAAAGCACGGCTAGAGATAGCGGTGCTTTTTTGATTGAAGGAAATGAAAGCGATTTACATTTGATCTTGTGGATTTTTTCGATTGTCTATTATAATAGAAAGGAGGAATGTTCGGCCATAAAATGAATGGTCATTCATTCATTGATGACATGTAAGGGGTGGGAGAATGGATTTGATCAAAAATCTTCAGCAGACGGCGATGACGAAGGGAGAAAATATCGCACTGATCTATGAAGGAAAGAAGTGGACCTATCGAGAGCTGATGACAAGTATCGAGCGTTTTGCAGATGGATTAGTCAACGAAGGGTTTCAAGCTGGGGATCATATCGCGCTTATTTTAGGAAATTCACCGCATTTTGTCATTTCTTTTTTTGGCGCATTAAAGGCAGGACTTGTCGTAGTACCTATTAACCCAACATACACACCTAGTGAAATTGGGTATATGCTCATCACAGGTGATGTAAAAGGTATTGTGGCGCCTGAACAGCTTCTGCCAGTGTACGAGCAGGTGTATGAGCAGCTTCCGTCCATTGAAAGAGTCATCATTTGTGCAGAAAATGAATCGGCGTGCAGATCAAGCTTCAAGGAAGTATCTGATCGACTTGTTTTCTTTGGAAAGCTTGTGTCAGGAGCTGCGAATGAGAATGTACATCCTTCCATTCAGCCAAATGATACCGCTGTTATTTTATTTACATCTGGCACGACAGGAAAACCAAAAGGTGCAATGCTGACTCATTTCAACCTTTATTCAAATGCCAGAGATGTCGCTGAGTATTTATCGATTGATAAAAAGGACAAGGTCATTGCCGCTTTGCCAATGTTCCATGTTTTTTGTTTAACAGTCTGTATGAATGCACCGTTAATGCATGGCGCGACGATTTATGTCTTGCCGCATTTCAGCCCATCAGAGCTTTTGCACATGATGGAAAAAGAGAAGCCAACGCTATTTGTTGGTGTTCCTACCATGTATAACTATTTGTACCGTCAGGAGGGGCATAATGAAGCGATGTCTTCCGTGAGGATCTGTATATCAGGCGGTGCCTCAATGCCCGTTGCCTTACTCCATGGATTTGAGAAAAAGTTCGGAGTGACGGTCCTTGAGGGCTATGGGTTATCAGAGGCATCTCCAGTGACTGCATTCAATCCTCTTGATGGAAAAAGAAAGCCGGGTTCTGTCGGGACTGACATTATGAATGTGAAGAATAAAATTGTGAATGAACTTGGAGAAGAAGTTGGTCCTAATGAAGTCGGAGAGCTGATAGCAAAAGGGCCAAACATCATGAAAGGCTATTATCAAATGCCAGAAGATACGGAAGCTGCACTAAGAGACGGCTGGCTGTATACTGGTGATTTGGCGAGAAGAGACGAAGAAGGATATATTTATATTGTCGATCGGAAAAAGGATATGATTCTTGTTGGCGGTTATAATGTTTATCCAAGAGAAGTAGAAGAAGTACTTTATCAACATGAAGCTGTAGCAGAAGCCGTTGTTATCGGTGTGCCAGACCCAAACACAGGAGAGGCAGTCGTCTGTTACATTTCCCCTAAGAAACATGCTCACATTAATCAAGAAGACATCATCACACATTGTTCACGCTATTTAGCGAAATATAAGCAGCCCCAAACGATCCATTTCATAGATGATATTCCAAAAAACACAACAGGTAAAATTTTAAGAAGAGCGCTAAAGGAGAAGTATCAAGCAGAAGAAAGTAAATAAAAAAGGGAGTCTCTGATGAGGAGGCTCCCTTAGCATGTAGACAAATCCTCGCATCTCACGCCGAAAGAAGACAAAGGGCTAAAAAGATCATTTTAGCTCTTTTGAATGGCTTCTTTTAACTGTTTCTGAAAAGATTTCGACTGTTTTTGATTGAGTTCATAAAACGTTCCATCAACCAAAAAAACGACTTGTGATCGGTCGGTCCAAAGCTGAAAGGTGGTGCCGTTTGTTCGTCCGAACATCACTTTGGCGATATAATCGGGCTTTTTTAAATTTTTTTTGAGATGATTACTTGTTTGTCTGCCTTTATTTAAATCTTCAATTAGATCTTCTGCTGTGTCCTTATCATCTATTTCATACGAGATGGATTCATTCGCTGGCGAGAGCAGCAATTTTTCTGCTCGATTCTCATCAAAGATTTCGCTCGTCCGGCTGAACACATAAAAGAAGGTGATGAATAAAAGTCCCAAAATCACAACTCCTGCAAGGATTTTCTTCATTTTGATCCTCCAACTCACTGTTATACATGTAGCTTCTCCGATTTTTAAGTCGCATAATCATTTTTTTCGCGAAAGCTTTTTCAGATGGGGCATGCTATGATGGAGCCACATGAGACAGGTTCTAAACGAAAAAAAGAGTGATTAGAATAGAGAGAGGAATGGAAAGGAGGCTGACCTGTGCGAGTACGTAAATGGGTAGCTCTTGCAACGGTAGCATACATATTGTACGGTCTTTTTATTTATTCATATTTGTTTCTAATGGGGGATTCATCGGTACCTGAAAGTGTAAAAGGGACAAGTGCAGATCCGCATACTTTTATGACAAGTCATGAGCTTGCGATCAGCGAGAATTTCTCGAACATACGGAACCTGCTGTATTTCATAACCATCCCATTAGATTGGTATGTCTTTTTCCTTTTGCTCATTTCAGGGTTTTCACGGAAAATAGCAGACTGGAGCCTGTCAGCAGCTCGTTTCACGTTTTTAAGCAAACTTGTGTACGTGTTTGTGCTGTCGCTTCTAACAATGCTCATTTCATTCCCAATGAAGTGGATTGGCTATCAGCTGTCTTTGCACTACGGAGTATCTGCACAAAGTACGGCAAGTTGGTTGAAAGATCAAACACTGGATTTTTGGATTCAATATCCGCTCCTTGCCCTTTGTGCAATTGTGTTTTTTTGGCTGATTCAAAAGAGAAGAAAACGCTGGTGGCTGTATGCGTGGTGTTTGACAGTCCCAGTTACGCTGTTTCTCTTCTTTATACAGCCGGTCGTCATTGATCCGTTATATAACAATTTTTATCCACTAAAGGATCAAGCGCTTGAGAAGAAGATATTAACGCTTGCAGACAAAGCGCATATTCCGGCAGATCATGTGTATGAGGTCAATATGTCTGAGAAAACGAACACGATGAACGCTTATGTCACAGGAATTGGTGAAAATAAGCGTATTGTCTTATGGGACACAACACTGCAAAAGCTGAAAGACCGCGAAATTTTATTTATCATGGCGCATGAAATGGGACATTACGTCATGAAACATGTTTATATTGGATTAGCAGGATATTTAGTGCTGTCATTGGCCGGATTATTTGCGATCGATCGTCTTTATTTTTATCTTTATCAAAAAGGGGCAGCCACATTTCGTCTGAAGGTGTCACACGACATTGCTGCTCTTCCGCTTCTTTTAATCATCGTATCGATGCTGTCATTTGCAGCTTCACCTTTTACAAATGCAGTGTCAAGGCATCAAGAACGGGCAGCCGATGAATATGCGGTGAACATGACAAAAGACGGGGAGGCGGGCGTAACGTCTTTTCAAAAGCTTGCAAAATCAGGATTGTCCCAGGTGAATCCACCATTTCTAGTGAAGATTTTCCGTTATGGACACCCAACCATGATGGAGAGAATCATGGATATGGAAAAAGCGGCGGAAAAAGAGAAGCCGCCTAAAAAGCAGTAATAAATAAAATCCGGCTGGATCAGCCGGATTTTTTTATCACACTTGGTTAGTTCGAAGCCGCTTGAACGTTGATTAACCCTTTTCCATAATAGAATGAGTCACCAAGCGGTGTCGCTGTATTTTCTAAGCGCTGGCGAACCTGTGAATTTGTTAGGTTCGGGTTTTTAGAAAGGATAAGCGCTGCTGCTCCTGCTACATGAGGAGACGCCATAGATGTTCCAGTATAAGAAGTGTATCCACTGCTTGGCACTGTACTTAAAATAGAAGTACCAGGTGCAGAAACATCTAATTCAGGACCTGCGCTAGAAGATGAGTTTCTGACATTGTTACTGTTTACATTGGCAACAGCAATTGTAGAATCGTATTTTGCTGGATAGCCAACTGTACTGCTAGAGCCGCTAGAGCCAGAATTACCTGCGGCTGCCACAACAACGACTCCACGGTTATTCGCTGTATCGACGGCATTTTTAAGCGCAGTTGAACCGCTTGGTCCGCCTAAGCTCATATTGATGACATCCATGTTATTGGCAACAGCCCATTCAATACCGCTAATAATCCAGCTGTATTGTCCGTCGCCATAACGGTCTAATACTTTTACAGCATATAGGGAAGCGCTTGGAGCGACCCCGAGTACACCAATTGTGTTATCAAGGGCAGCAATGGTTCCAGCTACGTGAGTTCCGTGTGATTGAAAGTCTTGGGTGGCATTTGGCTCTGAAGGGACGAAGCTCGCACCGCCTGCAACATTTAAGTCAGGGTGTGCAGCGTGGATTCCAGTATCAAGGACAGCTACTTTGACATTAGCACCTTTATAACCTTGAGCGTGTACAGCTGGAGCTTTGATTTGAGGGATTCCATAAGGGACGGTTTGTGCATATGCTTCTGCTTTATGGTCTTCTTCTACGTAAGCAATGCTAGGGTCATGTTCAAGTTTTTTGGCGGCTTGTTCGGACATTTTCACTTGTGCAGCATTAATGAGGCGGTATTGTTTTTCTAGTTTTCCACCATTTTGAATGACAGCTTGTTTTTTAGAGCTGTTTGTGGTGGCAGAGGCTTTAAAACCAACAATATAGCTTTTTTCACTATCTGTCTTGGAGACCGTCTCGGCATTTGCCATGGAGCCTCCAAACCCTGCTGAAAACAGAAGAGGGACAGCCAATAAAACACTTGTCATCACATTTTTCTTTTTCACGCACATTCCACATCCCTTTTTTCTTATTTCAGAATAATCATCCGTAGTCTAATAGAATGATCCGTTTGATTATTCTGTATATTCAGTTTAAGGGAAGTAGGCAAATAAGAGTAGACCTGAATTTTTGTGAAAGTCCTAGCGAAAATTGGGGAATTAAGTCACTTGGAACTGGTGGTAAAATATGTTTATTCTATCATTTCAGCGATGATCTATTAAAAAGGGAGTATGCTTTTTTTCTCATGATCCATTTCTAGTTAAATATTCGATACCCGAAAAGCCATAAAATAGGTAGAATCGTCTAGCATCTATTTCGAATTTCGATATAAAAAAATATTATTTTATCATTGTTTTTGTCATAAAAAAGAACCTGCTAAGATAACAGGCTCTTTAAGAAGGGGTAGATTGAGTTAAATGGCTGACCACATTATAATCACGAACCTTCCATTTACCATCTGACCATTCCACATAATTTAAGCAAGCATTGACAAGTCTCGTGTTCTGTAGACCCATATGTTCATCAGCCAAAGTGGTGAGTAAAGCATGGATAGCAGCACCGTGAGCCACGATCAACACATGTTGATCTGGATAGGCTGCTCTGACTTTCTCAATTCCTTCTAACATTCGGTTTTGAATCGTCTCTAGTGGTTCCATATTTGGATACTGTTTATCTGGAAACAGCTTTTGACGTTCCTCAAACGACATGCCTTCAGCGTCACCGTAATCTCGTTCAATGAAATCATCCATGATGACAAGTGGGGCATGGACATGATTTAAAATCAAGTGTGCCGTTTCTTTTGCCCTTATGAGTGGACTGGAAATGACAACATCCCAATGGACATCCTTTAAGTAAAGTCCAGTTTGTTCAGCCTGCCATTTACCTGTGTCGTTTAAAGGGATATCTGTTCGTCCTTGAATTCGTTTCGCTGCATTCCAATCTGTTTCCCCGTGTCTGACTAGGCAAATTGTTGTCAATCAAATCCCGCCTTTTCTATCTTTTCTTCTATTATACTAAAGCAGAAGAAAAAAGGCTGTATTAGCGATTTGTCAGGCTAGTTAAGGATTCGACGGAGCTTGCGACTTGAGACACTGTTTGTTTGACTTCCTTCAATTCGTTAAGGAAGGTCTGAAGATCAATTTCAATTTTTCCGTTTTGGTTTTTGCTTAAGTTCATGCTGCTGACGATATCATCAAAGAGTGAATTGATTTGTGTCATTTTTTCTTTACTGTCTGTCACAAGTAAATTCACGTCCGCAATATGCTGAGACACTATGGCGATTTGTGAATTGGTATTGTTAACGAGTTCAGATACAGTTGAAACCGTTTTCTTTGTGTCCTCTGATAATTTGCGCACCTCGTTTGCAACGACAGCAAAGCCTTTTCCATGTTCACCTGCTCGTGCAGATTCGATTGAGGCATTTAAGGATAACAAGTTCGTCTGCTCTGCAATGCCTGTGACAATCCCAAAGATTTGTTCAATTTGTTTAGCGATTTCTTCAAGGCGCTTAATTTCTGTTTCAATCTTTGTCATACTGCCATCAATTTGATTCATTTGTGTTTGCTGAATTTCTAATTCTTTTTTACCGCCGATTGATTTTTCTTCGACCTGTGCTGAAATTTGTGTTCCAGCTTGTGACATGTCCGCCATCTCATCCGATTTTGAGACAAGCTTGTCAACTGCACTTGTTGTGTTTGAGAAGAGCGAAGCAAGCGAATTTGACGTTTCCGTGATTTTTGTATGAAGCTCCTGCTGCTGCTCTTCTGCTTCATCACGAATTTTAGAATATTCGTTTTGGAATGTATCTAGGACAAGCTGCTGCTCTAAATTTAAAATTTTCGTTGTCGCTTTGACTGCTGTCTGATATTCTTTGAAATCTTGGATATGGTTAGCGAATAAATCCATAATTGATAGCAGAAGGTCTTGGAATGCGGCCATGTACCATTTAGGCTGGAGTCCAATCCGTAAATGAACTTGCGCAATTTTAATGCGTTTTGCTACATAGGTTTCGTCAATCACACCTGCAAACATTTCGCTAATATGAATGCGGAGTGTTTTTTTCAAACGGTCGACAGAACTATTGTCTTGAATGATATGCATCAAGGAAGACTCGACTTCTAAATTTTTATAAAATTTATCAACGATATGTGCAATATCATCCTGAACAATTGAATTGAGTTGCTTTAATATCAATAGGTCATGCTGCGTCAGGTCGATCATTTTGATTTGTTTAGCAATGTCCGTATTGTTCGAGAAATTGATTCGTTTTATCCCATCATCCTGCTCTGTGAAAAAAGCAGTGTTTTTTCTTTTCGATTCTTTTTTAAATAACAATGTGTTTGTCCCCCCATAATCATCACAAATATCAGACTTTATGTTTTTTATCGGATAATTTTGGATTTTTTAAAGGGGAACGAGTGAAATTTTACTGTTCTGCATATGACCTTTTTAGTGGTTTTTTAGCAGGGCCTTCTACTACTTCTCCAGTAATAGAAAAACGTGAACCGTGACACGGGCAATCCCAAGTGCGGTCACTATTATTCCAAGCGACTTCGCAGCCTAGGTGAGTACACGTGGTATCGACAAGAAAAACATTCCCATCCTCTGATTTATAGGCGCCGCACTTTTTATGTTCATACGAGATAATGCCGCCCTCGCCTGGTTGTAAATCATCGATTGTTTGATCAGTTTGTTTGAATTTACCACTGATCAGCTTGGCAGCGACATTGGTATTTTCTTTTACGAAATCTTTGACGAAAGAGTTAGTAACAGGTCTTGATGGCGTAAAAATTGATTCGTATGGATTCGATTTTCCTTCAATTAAATCACCGATAAGAGTAGCAGCCACGTGGCTTGTGGTCATACCCCATTTTCTAAAGCCAGTCGCTACAAAGATATTCTGGTGGTGTTTGGTCAGGCGGCCAATGTAAGGGATTTGATCCATTGTGACCATATCGTGTGTCGACCAGCGATACAGCACTTCTTCAATTCCAAGGGTGGCGTCTCCAAACGTTTCTAGTCCTTCATAGTGAGCGGATTCATCTCCGCCTTGTCCTGTTTTATGACCTTCTCCTCCGATGAGGACAACTTCCTCGCCGTGCCATTCTGCCGTTCTTAAAGAGTGAGCAGGCTGATCAATTCCGAGGTACATCCCGTCTGGGAGAGGTTTTGTCGTTTTGGCTGCTACAACATAGGATTGTTCTGGATGAATTCGGGTGAAGTAAAGTCCTTTCCCATCATAAAAAGGAAAGTGTGAGCATGAAATGATGTAGCGCCCTGTCAGATGATGTCCGTTTTTTGTGACGACAGCAGGCCTGTTTCCTTCTTTTACATCAACAGCGGTTGTTTGTTCAAAGATACGTACACCTCGCTTGAGGAGCTTGTCAATTAGCGCATTGAGATAATGAAGAGGATGAAACTGTGCCTGCTTCGTCATTCCAAGGGCTGCTTTGATGTCAGCGTCAAAAGGAAGCGTTTTTTTCCATTCCCGGTCAATACCAAGCTGTTTGTAGGCATCTAATTCCTTCTTTAACTTTTTTACTCCGCTTTCTTCCTTTGTATAAAGGTACGCATCTTTTATCTCTAGCTGACAATTGATGTCGTACTCTTTGATACGAGCTTGGATGAGGTCTTTTGCTTTCTCGTTTGCTTCTACATACAAACGTGCTTTTGGCATGCCAATCTGCTGTATCAGCTCATGATAGTACACATCATGCTGTGAAGTGATTTTAGCCGTTGTGTGTCCGGTCGTGCCTTGCAGCAATTGATCGGCATCAATGATGATCACATCTAATCCTCGCTCTGTCATTTCAAACGCCGCAGCGATACCGGTAATACCGCCGCCGACAATGATCACTTCTGCTGTGAGATCTTCACTGACAGCGGGAAAAGAATGTTTCCGGCTGTCCGCCAGCCATAACGATTTTGCCTCTTCCATTCCTTTATGTTCTTGTTCCATGTTGTCGCCTCCACTTAACTTGTTGTGTATAATTTTTCCACAATGATGAAAATCATACATCTGTAAGGAAACAAGGGCGTCATACATAAAAAAGGAGTCACCACATAAAAATAAACAAGATAAAAGGAAGGAGTGGACTAACGTGTCAACAAAGCAGCCGAAGAAAACATTGCCGCCTCAGCACCAAAATGAACGTCCTGGTCTTGAATATAAAATGAACCCTAGACCTGTCTTTGATCGTGAGGTGCAGGACAAAAAGTTAGCAGGAAAAACAGCCATTGTGACAGGTGGAGACAGCGGGATCGGAAGAGCAGTCTCTGTCTTATTTGCGAAGGAAGGTGCCAATGTCGCCATTGTGTACTTAAGTGAACATCGCGATGCCGAAGAGACGAAGGACTATATTGAGAAAGCGGGAGGCCGTGTCATCTTAATTGCAGGTGATTTAGGGGATGAGGCTTTTTCAAATGAGGTCGTCAAAAAAACAAAAGATGCGTTTGGTTCCATTGATATTTTGGTGAATAACGCCGGGGAACAGCATCCGCAAAAAAGCATTGAGCAAATTACCTCACATCAGCTTCTTCGGACGTTTCAAACGAATATTTTTGCCATGTTTTATTTAACAAAGGCTGTTCTTCCTCATTTAAAAAAAGGAAGCAGTATTATTAATACAGCATCTGTCACCGCCTATAAAGGGCATGAAACATTGATCGATTATTCATCTACAAAAGGGGCGGTCGTGACATTTACGAGATCATTATCCTTATCGCTCATTAAACAAGGGATTAGAGTGAATGGGGTAGCACCGGGTCCTATTTGGACACCGCTGATTCCATCAACCTTTACTGAAAAAGAAGTGTCTGAATTTGGCGGGGATGTCCCAATGGAGCGTCCTGGTGAGCCAGTAGAGCTTGCACCCAGTTATTTGTTTTTAGCAAGTGAAGACTCATCTTATATGAATGGACAAATGCTCCATGTGAATGGTGGAACCATTTTAAATGGATAAACAAAAAACTTGCGGTAAAGAGACAAGTTGCTGTCTCTCTGCCGCAAGTAAAATCATCATGATTGATGTAAGCAGTGTTCTGCATATTGAGCTGACAAGTCAATGAATCGCTTTTCATCACGCTGATCCAGTGCCTTATCAATCTCTTCTCTTAGGAAGGTTAAGCGCTGTTTATAAAGCGCCTCATCTAAAACCATTTGAATATAGATGTCTAAAATGGTGACGCCGTTTTCTTCGGTTTTTTGGGTGTTGCGGGACTTCATGAGCTCAGCATACGTTTTTTTCTCTTTCATAAAGAATCCCCCCGATGCCTTTTTTATAGTATATGGATTGGCGGAGAAAAAATCAACAAGAATTTATAATTTTTAGACAATTTATTTTTGAGCAGAATCGACATCACTTGTCCAATCGACAGAATGTGATATATCTTTAAAAAAAGCTTTTCGATAGATCGAATGGACTAAAAAATATGATAAAAAGATGATTTTTAATAAATTTTGAAAAAATCCTGTCGTTTCTTATATGTTGGTGATAGATTAATAGTATCTTAAATAACCAAATATTAACACAGGAGGAAATGAAGTGTCAGGAATTAGTGAAACACCTTTAGATTCATACGTCATTAATCAAACAACAATGGCGGTCCTTTCAGTTGAAGAAGGAAAAAGAGTATATTCAAAAGTCATCGAAAGAGAGACAAGCTTTTACGTTGAATTAAAGCCCCTGCAAATTATTGAACGCAGCTGCAGATTCTTCGGCTCAAGCTATGCAGGCAGAAAGGCGGGAACATACGAAGTAACAGGAATTTCTCATAAGCCTCCAATTGTAATTGACTCATCCAATCATCTGTATTTCTTCCCAACCTATTCATCCAACCGTCCTCAGTGCGGCTGGATCTCCCACAAATACATTCATACCTTCCAGGAATCATCCCTCGGAGACACGGTGGTCACCTTTACAAATGAGCAAACCATCAAACTTGATGTCTCATATAAATCATTTGAGAGTCAGGTGCACCGAACAGCATATCTCCGAACGAAATTTCAAGATCGTCTTGATGGAGGTCTTCCTAAGAAACAAGAATTTATGCTGTATCCAAAGGAACAGCAGCTCAATCTCGTATACGATTTTATATTAAGGGAGCTTCGTAACAGATATTAATCAAAAGCCAGCGGCAGAGCAGCCGCTGGACCTCTTATCTCATATGGACTTTATGCAATGCGAAAAGGGGGGGCATACATCATAAAGATGAATTCATTGAAACCAAATACGTATGTCTCGTCGTCTATTGGTTGTATTGGGAAATGACAGGGAAATGTGAATCCTTAGACGTATTTTCATCCATTTACTCATAAATCACAGAAGTGACACGAGCTTGTCTGTTACAATAAAAGAAATCAATTCTTGCGAAGTATTTTTATGTAGTAAAGGATGCTTATATTTGACCGATATGAACGAGTGGGATGAAGAAATGGAGGCTCTGTATGAAAAAACAATCACATTTGGTGCTGCTATTTATCCTAACAGTGACATTACTAGCAGCCTGTCAGCAAGCAGGTCAATCGCCTTCAAAACAAGACGCAAAAGAAGCTGCTTATGAACAATGGGTTCAATCTTATATGGATGAGTTAAATGAATCATATGAAAAGATGACCGATCAGTTTATCTCAGATGGACATGGAAAAATTCAAACAAATAAAAAATTGACAGAAGCGACGAAAGCATTTGATCGTGTGATTCAAAAAGGGCTTGATCATCAAGAAGTTCCAGCCGCTTATCAAAAGGCCGATCAACAATTAAAGACAGGCCTTGCTTCATTTGAAAAAGGGGTTAGTAAGGTGGAGAAGCTCTTGAAGCATCCCGATCAAGAAAAGCTGTTTATATCCGCTACCCATCATTTTCAGGATGGCTTGCAGCAGACAGCCGCATTTATTGAAGAAGTAGGTCAGATTCAGCAATCATCCTAAAAAGGCTTGGAAGGTTTACTTCCAGGCTTTTTTAGATGTGAAGTATTTTCTTTAAACGGCGAACGCCCTCTTGAATCATGCTTTCGTCTGTACAGGCGAATCCTAGCAGTAATCCTTTTCGATTGCTTTCAAAACAATAAGGACTTAGTGGATAAATGCCAACGCCAGCTGCTTTTGCTACTTCAATGCTTCCTTTTTCATCAAAGTCTGGCGCTCCTTCTAAAAAGACATGAAGGCCCGTATCGGTTCCATAGATACGGAAGTGTTTGTCAAAGTGATGTGCGAGAAGGGCTTCCATCATGGCTGCCTGTCTTTTTTTATACAGCTGTCTCATTCGCCTGACATACCGCGTGAATTCTCCTTCTTTGAAAAAAGAAGCGAGTGTGATTTGTTCCATAATGGGCAGCTGTCTTTGAATGAGTGATTGCAGTACGGCAATTTCTTTTATGATTGCTTTGGAGCCGATAATGGCAGCAAGCCGGATGCCAGGCGCCAGCACCTTTGAGAAGCTTAAGATGTAAATCACATGCTCGGGTGCTTCTGAAAATAGGGAAGGGAGCGGCCCGCCATGGTAACGATAATCTCCATCAAAATCATCCTCTAATATATAAGACTGATGGCTGACAGCAAACTTTAGCAGCTGCTGCCTTCTGTTTACACTCATACATACACCAGTTGGACGCTGATGGGAGGGCGTCACAGCAATCAGTTTTGTTCGGTGGGGCAAAGTATTCACCACCATTCCTTCTTCATCCACTGGTGCAGGGTGAATGTTCATTTCACGATGCATAAACGACAGCCTTGCCCCAGGGAAACCTGGATCTTCAACAGCTACTGTATCCCCTTTTTTAAGCAATACCTGTGAAATCAAATCAATGGCTTGCTGAGTGCCACCTGTTAACACCATTTGATCTTCTTCTACTTCAATCCCGCGCTCAACAGATAAATATTGGCGTATTTCTGAACGCACTTCCCATAATCCATGCGGGGAGGAATAGCCCCAATTCTTCATGTCTAATCGCTGTAATGCTTTCATGAGCGAGCGTTTCCATATGTTTTGAAAGTGGTCATCGATCGCCGGTTCCTGATGACGAAAATCAATATCGAGCTTCTCATGAAATTGATTGGCTGATAGCCAATGATCCATTTGTTTTTCAGCTTCTTCAAAGTGAGGTCTTATCGGAGGTGAGAAAGGCGGTTCACTTTGATGGGGAGGGGAAGCTGTATATTGATCACTTGAAATGACCCTTGTACCGCCTCTTCTAGATGTGCTGACGTAGCCTCTTGCCAGCAGCTCATCGTAGGCAAGCTGGACGGTTGATCTTGATACATTAAGCTCCTGTGCGAGCACTCTTGTCGGTGTTAACTGATCGTCAGGATGCAGTTTTTGTGAATGAATTTTTTGAATGATCTCATTCACGATTTGCTGCCAGAGCGGGGTAGCGCTTGAACGGTCTAAATGAATATACATCGTGCACCTTCTCTCGTTTTCACAACATAAGATGATGATGACACGGAATTATGGACTGGTCAATAGTGCTGTTTTTGGATGTAGGAAGTAAGCCAAATGGTGTGTACACTGTTCTCATATGTAATGATATAGAGGAGAGAGTCAAATGATCCCAGCATCCAAAGAAGAAACGGCACACTTATCCATCATCCCGTTTATTTTCGTTTTACTTGGTCTTTTTATGATTACGATTGCTGTGAATCTGCAAGTGCCCCTTTATACGGCGTATGCAGAACAAGCAGGGTACGGAAAGGCGGCAACAGCACTTGTATTTGCTGCGTATGTCTTCGGACTCATTCCAGTTTTGCTTTTTCTTGGCGGCATTTCTGACCGGGCTGGACGCAAACCGATTTTATTGGTTGCGCTTAGCTTTTCGTTATGTGCCACCTTGTTGATGATTGTACATCCTTCCATACAGATGCTTTTTGCTGCCCGGCTGCTGCAAGGTGTCGGTCTTGGTCTTAGCGTTGGAACATGCACCGCATATTTGATTGCTTTATATCCTGAGAAATCAAGCTGGATTCCAACTTTTATTGCATTATGCAGTTCGGTTGGATTTGGGGGCGGTGCTCTTTTTACGGCACTTCTTTCTTTTCAGCGTGTGTCGCTCACGCCGCTTAGCTATTGGATTGTTCTGGCCTTTTTGTTCTTAACTATTTTGGGTGTCTTCTTTTTCGTGCCGCCTGTCCAAGGAGATTCACGTAAACCGATGATGAACATGCCAAGATTTCCAAAAGGAACAATGCCGGCGAATGCAGCCATTGCTATCGCGTGGTCGGTGTGCGGCCTTGTCATTTCAATTTTGCCAGCACAGCTTAAATTAAATGGTTATGAATTGTGGGTAGGACCGGCTCTCTTTTTGATTAATATGGCAGGTGTCCTGATGCAGCCCTTTGTGCGCAAGATGAATAGCAGCACAGCGCTTCTTTTGGGGTTTATCTGTCTTCCATGCGGATATGGCCTCTTGCTATACGGTGCAAACAGCGGATCTATCTTCCTTGTGCTTGCCGGAACGATGCTGGCGGGTACTGCCTGCTATGGATTTACTTATTTAGGCGGACTTCAGCTCATTGTTGAGCGAGGGAAAAAAGAGGCGGCTAGAGCCGTTGCAGGCTATTACTTGTTTGCTTATTTAGGTCTTGGTATTCCAAGTGTGTTTGTTGGCCTCTTCGCTGATATTTACGGTACTCAGATCGTATTAATCCTCTTTTTCTTACTCGTTGTGGCTGCCTGCCTCATTCTATTCGTCTCAGGTGTCAGACAGAAACAAAAGTAAGGTGCCTATCTTTCTCTTTCTCTTCCAATTCGTTTAAAATATAGAGAGGAGAGGGGAAGATGAACATGAAAAAAGTGCAGCTGGACGGCGCAGTGTGCAGGTCGCAAGAAGAGCTTCACGATCAGCTAAAAACAGTTTTACACCTTCCTGATTATTACGGGAAAAACCTTGATGCCCTTTGGGACTGTTTAACAGGAGAGGTGAATCTTCCAGTAGAACTGACATGGGTGAATTTTCAAACGAGCAAAGACGCTCTTGGCGATTATGCTGAGAGCTTGCGTCAGTTATTCCAAGAAGCAGAAGAAGAACTGAAGGGACAATTTCAATTTGATATTCAATCATGATGGAAAAAGCAGCCGCTGCCGCAGGCTGTTTTTTTGATTTTGATTTGTAAATAGGTGAGCTGTCTGATGTTTAAGATTGTGGATTCATAAAAATATGTTGTATGAAGGAAACTTTCATCAAAATATGTTATAGTGGGACCTACATTGATAGACTAAGATAGAGTGAGGGTTCGGAAAGGATGAAGGAAAAAACAAGATCAAAAAGAAGACTAAGGCCTTGGGTAAAAGCCGTGCTGTTTATCATGGCATTTGTCATGGTGATGGCAGTGTCCGTGACTGGATACGCATATTATAAAATTTCAAAAGCGTCGAATAAGGCGCAAGTATCATTAGAAAGAGGAGACACCTCGCAAAAGCGTGTAAAAGCGTTTGATCCAGGAAAAGACAGCTTTTCGGTGCTGCTGCTTGGAATTGACAGCCGTCCAGGTGAAACGGTAGACGAAGCAAGAAGTGATGCGGTCTTACTGGCGGCGGTGAACCGAACAGACAAAACCATTAAGCTTCTCAGTATTCCTCGTGATTCTTATGTGGATATACCGGGAAGAGGATATGATAAAATTGCTCACGCCCATGCGTTTGGAAGTGCAGATTTGTCAGTCAAAACGGTCGAAAACTTGTTGAACATTCCTGTAGACTATGTGATTTCAGGGAACTTTAAGGCATTTCAAGACATTGTGGATGAGCTAAACGGAATTGATGTAACGATTGAAGATGAAAGCATCGTAAAACAGATGGAAAAGGATTCAAAAGGAAAAGTTCAAGTGCAGACAGGCACTCATAGACTGAATGGCGAAGAAGCTTTAGCCTTTGTGAGAACGAGAAAAGCAGACAGTGATCTCATGCGCGGAAAGCGCCAAATGGAAGCACTTCAAGCCATCTTTGAAAAATCTAAATCGATTTCTTCGATCCCGTCATACGACAACATCATTGATACGCTTGGTGATAATGTCTCAACAAATCTTTCCATGAAACAGTTCATCGGTCTTTTTCCATTACTGAGCTCATTGAAATCAGTAGATACCATTCAGCTAAAGGGTCATGATTATCAGACTGGGAATGTGTATTATTTTGAGTTAGATGGACCAGGATTAAACGAAGTCAGAACAGAGCTGAGAAAACAGCTTGAATTATCATAAATAAGTAGGAGCTTGCCGCCTCGGCAGGCTTTTTTTGCATGTGTAACGCGCTGCATTTCAGCCTATAGTTCGTTTGTTTGTTGGAGAAAATATCGAGTCAGCAGTTCCTCTACCCGGTGACGTATACGCGGATTAAAGTATTTATGCTTTTCTTCATAGCCATTTATGATAAATAGATACGTTGTAAATCCCTCATCGTGTTCAATTTGCTGTACTTTCATATTTTCTTTACGTAAATGCTGCTTCAGTTCATAAAGTGCTTTCTGTGCTTCCTTTAACACAGAGGTCACAAGCTGAATGTATGGTTCATTTAGTTTAAATGTTTGATGTTGTTTTAAGTGTGTCAGATCACGATTGAGGATGGAGATGACCATAGGAAGAAAGATGGCCTGTTCCATCATTTGAAGCTGTACTCTTGATAGTCTCGTCATGTTCAAGCCTGCTTTCTTTATAAATAGAACAAATGTTCTTGTTTATTATATCGAATGAGTCAAACAATCTCAAGGGGGGGCGAGTGGGATTTATTTGTATATTTTTATGTTTTCCATGTAAAATGAAATGTAGACAAACCTTGAAGGAGTCAAACAAGTTGACATCATTTCTTTCTCTATTTACTCATGAAAATATCACATCATTTTTTGAAAGCTACAAGGCCTTTGGACCAATTGTTGCTATATTGCTTCCTCTGATTGAAGCATTTCTTCCTTTTTTACCACTCGTGGCGTTTGCGGTGGCAAATGCAAATGCATTCGGCCTTTGGGAAGGATTCTTATTAACCTGGATCGGTGCAAGTGCAGGTTCTATTCTTGTCTTTTTACTGATCAGAAAATTTGGACAGATGAGAATGCTGAACTTTATTAGCAGACACCCTTCCATTAAGAAATTAATGCTTTGGGTAGAGAAACGGGGATTTGGTCCGTTATTTATTTTACTCTGCTTTCCTTTTACACCTTCTGCTGCCGTCAATGTGGTCGCAGGCTTATCAAGAATTAGCATGTGGCAATTTTCATTAGCTGCTTTAGCTGGTAAGTGTGTCATGCTCTTTATCATTAGTTTTATTGGTTATGACCTTTCTGCCTTAGTAAAGAATCCGTTAAGAAGTGTTTTTGCGGTTCTAGTTATCGTTTTATTATGGTATGTTGGAAAGAGAGTAGAAAATAGGTTGAACATTCGAATGAGCAAGCGTGAGGACAAAGGAGGCTCTTAATGAAAAAGAAGCCATTGTTATGGTTGATGATTATTACATGCATCGTCTTATTGTTCCAGGTAAAGAATTTCATGTTTGTGAAGTATAAAGTAGAAGGGGTTAGTATGGACCCCACATTTACAGATGGAACAGAATTATTAATCAACAAGTTCTCGCCAAAACTCACGAAAATTAGCCGGTTTGATTATGTGTTATTTCACGGACCAAAAAATCAAATTTTGATCAAACGGGTCATTGGGCTCCCGGGAGAATCGATCAAGTATGTCGATGATCAGTTATTTGTGGATGGTGCAAAATGGAAAGAACCCTATTTAAAAGAGCAGAAAAAACATAAAATGGGGAATGTCCTGACAGGGGATTTTCAGCTGAAAGCCATCACAGGACAAGATAAAATCAAAAAAAACCATTACTTTGTGATCGGAGATAACCGAATACATAGCTTTGACAGCCGGCATTTTGGAACGATTTCAAAAGATCAAGTAGTTGGTGTCAAAAGAAATCAGGATGAATAAAAAAGAGGCGCTCTGCACATGCAAAGCGTCTCTCTTTTTTATTTAGCGGCTTTATAATCAGGATGTCTTTTTGCCCAGACATGATGTAAGAATCGAAAAAACGGTGGCAGCATAGCTATGACAAGAATGATTCTAACGACTTGTACAGCTACTACAAAGGTTGAGTCCTCATGGAGTGTAACTGCTGTTGTTGCCATTTCTGCAATACCGCCAGGCGAAAAAGCAAGAATGGCTGTAATGACAGAAATCCCTGTGACCTCAGCAATGGCAATTGAACTGAGAACCGTTGCAGCAATTAGTCCAGCTGAGCTGACGACGGCTACAATTAACGTGTTTTTTAGTCCGACAAACATTTGTTTATTCATTTTTGAACCGATGGTTGCACCTAGAAATACCTGTGATGCGATATTCGCTTGTGCTGGCCAATAAGGAATCAAATCATGACCTATGAGCGCACCTGCACCTACTTGAAGAGCAGCAACTCCTAACATGCTGCCAATCAGCCAAGGGGCAGGGAAGTGAAGACGAACCGCCAGGCGTGACATAAGCCAGGCACCTAAAATAAGTGCAGCAGTCCACGAGATATTTGACAGGGTGAAAACACCGGATGAAAAGGCGCTCCCTTGAACGCCTGCAGCTGCATCCGCTGGATTTTTTGTATTTAAATAGAACACCGTAAATGGGATGGTGAGTACCACCATTAATACACGTGTTGTTTGTACGAGACTAACAACGGCTGTATTTGCTCCAACCTCTTGGGCAATCCCTGGCATAGCAGATAAACCGCCTGGTGCTGTGCCGACAAAGCTGGTCAGCATATCTGTTTTACTCAGCTTCCATAAGGCAAAGCCAGAGAGCATCGCCAGTAGAATAGAAAAAACGAGCATGAAACTCACAGGGAGCCAATGTTCAGCGAAAATATGAAGAACTTTCATGTTCATTTTCTGTCCGAGTTCGATTCCGAGAATAAATTGACCAAGGAGTAGCCATCTGCTGTGAATACGCAAGGTGTTGTTTCCTTTGCGCTGAAACAGGGTGGGACGTCGCATGGCAATAAAGGCAGCTGTGATTAATGTACCGATCATCCAGCCAATAGACATTCCTGTTAAAGACAAAAGAAATCCACCTAAACCGCTTATTGCGATCAAAATGAGATCGGTTCGAAGGCTCTTTCCTTGTTTCATCACATGTAAACCTTCTTCCTATAAATTTGTTCAGTAAGTGAAATGTTGTTATCTTCACTATAATACAAAAGTCTCTATAAATAAAATACGAATTTTTTTACCATTTTCATAAGATTATCTTATCAAAAACCCGACAGCTTCTTAATAAAAGTGAAGATATAATTTTTACCAAAAACAAAAACAAATATACAACGATTTTCCCCTATTTTTGTTATCAGTTGACTATCATTTTCAATTACACTACAATCCTTAGTGTGAGGTGATAACATGAAAATTCCTTCTTTTAAATATAATGAAAAGGGATTGAATCGTTTTTTCGGTCCTTTAGAGGGAAGAATTATGGAGATCCTTTATCAAGGTAAGGATATGCCGATTAAAGAAGTGCAGCAGAAGCTGTCAGATGAAAAGCCGATTAATTTCAACACGGTGATGACTGTGCTGAACCGCTTAACCGAAAAGGGAATTGTGGAGAAGAAAACAAAGGGGCGTTCATCTATTTATAACCCCATTTTAACAAAAGAAGAATTTCTAAATGAGCAGACAAAATGGATTACGCAAGGACTGATGGACGATTTTGGTCCACTGGCAGTGAATCATATGGTGGATGCAATTGAAAGTGCTGACCCTGAATTACTCAAAGTGCTTGAAGCAAGGCTGGCATCCAAAAAAGAGGAGCAGCAAAATGAATAAAATGAAATCGAGCCTGCTATTTTTAGGCGGTATATTGATTGGTTTAACGATTTTTTATCAGATGGGGTATTACGTGCTTTCAAGCTTTTTTGGCTGGAATCAAGCATATAATCTCATTCATGTATGCCAATCTGTTCTCGAATTCTATGGATTCACTCCTTTGAAATATTTTCTAGATGCTTTAGTCCTCTACACACTGGGATTTGCGATTTTCTATATGACGAAGCAAATCAAAACGTACATTCAATTCAAGCAAAATCTCATGCTTGCAGTCGATCACCAGTCGACCGAATCTTTATCTGAGAAATACGCAAACGACATCATTGTGTTTCATTGTCATGAACCGCTTGCTTTTGCCATGGGTATGCTTCACCCAAAGGTTTATTTATCAACGTCTCTCATGGACATGCTGGATGAAGAGGAGATTGACGCTGTTGTTCATCATGAATTGCACCACAAATACAGCTATGATCCTTTAAAGGCCTTCACATTCTCAATGCTCACAAAAGTTATTTGGTACATTCCAGTGTTAAAGCATATGAGACAAAGCTATTCCGTTTTTCGTGAAGTGATCGCAGATGACTATGCGATTCGGCAGACAGGCACTGAGCTTGGAGTAGGGCAAGCCCTTTTGAAACTCATTAAAAAGAGAACTCAGTTTCAAAAACAAACGAAGTTTGCGGTATCCTTTGGAGATCGGGCATTGAATTTAAGAATACAAAAGATCTTAAATCCAACATACAATATTCCTTTCAATGTACCCATCATTCCCATTGTCACATCAACCATTCTCATGGTGGTCTTGATGATTATGCTTAATCTAAATTACTAATTTTTTTTTACTAATTAACATTACATTATGTAGTGTAAAAACAGGAGGAAATCACTATATGAAAACGAATCAAGAAATAGGAACACTTTTCGTACGTGTTATTTTAGGTTTGATCTTCTTTCTACACGGACTTCAGGCATATCAAGGAGGTCTGGGAGGAACAGCGGCATTCTTTGGACAAATCGGTATACCGGAATTTATGGCCTATATTGTGAAGACAATTGAACTGGTCGGTGGTATCGCCTTGATTTTAGGTCTAGGAACACGTATTTTCGCAGCGCTATTTGTACCAATTATGGCTGTGGCGATTATGACGGTTGGTTTTTCTAAAGGATTTGTTGGCGGTTATGAATTTGAACTATCACTGCTTGTCATGGCGCTTTATTTAACACTTAGCGGCAGCAAGATGCTATCCATTGATGGGCTGCTAAAACATCAGCAGCAAAACAATGAAGCAAAATTTCATTAAACGATCATGAAAAAAACTCCTTCTGCTATGTGTGGCAGAGGAGTTTTTTTATTTATCAAATTGTCGTTTTCACGTTTGAAAAAATGAAAGAGATGAGAGGTTTGCTGAAAATAGTCCTTTATTTTATAGATTGAATGAACAAAAAGACGATTTCATTTTTTGACGGAACATACGATCTCCTATTAAAATAGGACTATCTAAGACACATGGTGCGTTAAAAGATATAAAAACCATACAGCATGCTGCTGTTCATCTTGAGCAATACGTTTCATCAGCTCTTTTGTTCCTTGATCCCGGACATAATCTGATACCGTTAAGTAAAAATCGACCGTTCTTTGTTCATCTTTAAATGCGAAAAGAAGCCCTTCTCTAAATTGATCTGGACAAGGTTCTGTTACACTTGGTTTGTGGTTTTTACCTGTTAAAGAATAATATAGCTTTGAAAATAGTTGATAGTGTCTGACTTCATCCTGGCGTATTTCTTGAATGATTTTTTTTGCCTCAGGAGTTTTAGCTCTTTGGGCAAGTTTTTCGTAGCATTGGATCGCAGAATATTCACCATTGATCGCTTTTTCAAGGTCTGAAATGATTCTTGTGTTTTGGCGCATGTCATATGGCGAGTAGTCATAATAACCGTAATACATGATATTGCCAGCCTCCTTTAAGTTCATGATGGTTTATGATATGAGAAGAGTTAGGAAAGGTGCCTATATCTTTTTAGGAAGGAGAAGGGGAAAATAGCTATTTACTTTTATTTTCGCTAGAATATGAGTACATAAGAAAGGTGTTGTGGAGCGTGGAAATTCAGTTTTTAGCAGGCAGATCGGGGAGTGGAAAAACGACTGCAATCTTAGAGGAAATCAAAGAACAGCTTCGGCTAGATCCGCTGGGTCCGCCAATCATTTTTTTAGTCCCGGATCAAATGACATTCTTAATGGAATACGAGCTTGCAAAAACGTCTGAAGCTGGCGGGATGATCAGGGCCAAAGTATTTAGTTTCACGCGTCTTGCTTGGTCTATTTTACAGCAGACTGGCGGAGCGAACCGGCAATTTGTGACAAGCACAGGAATTCAAATGCTTTTAAGAAAAGTGATTGAAGAAGAGAAAGAAAAGTTTAAGGTATTCAAAAAAGCGAGCGATAAGCCGGGATTTGTCGAGCAAATCGAAAAGACGATGGCTGAGTTCAAAAGATACTGCATGTTGCCGGAGGATATTGAAAAAATTTCATTATCGAGCATGCATTCAGAGTATACAGAAGAAAGACGGGCAGGCGAAAAATTGCATGATCTGCATGTTCTTTATCAGCAGATGGAGCAGCATTTACAAGATGAATATGTGCACTCAGAAGACTATTTGACGCTTCTTACGCAGCAAATTCCTTTATCTGAAGAAATAAAAGGAGCACATATTTATATAGATGGCTTTTATCAATTTACACCGCAGCAGCTTCTCGTCATTGAACAGCTTCTGCTTCATGCTGAGAAAATAACGGCTGCGTTCACAGTGGATCGTTCCTATCATGATAAGCAGCCAAATGAACTTGATTTATTTCGTATGACTGGTAAAACGTATTTCCAGCTCTATCAGCTTGCCAAAGAGTGCGGAGCGGCCATTTCTGAGCACATTTTGGAGAGAAATAACCGGCATCTTCATACGCCAGATCTTGCTTATTTAGAACGCCAATATGAGCAGAGACCGGTGCAGCCATTTCAGGAAGTAACCCCTCATCTCACAGTGTCTAAAAGTGCGAGTAAACGAGCTGAAATTGAGGGAGTAGCGAGAGAAATTCTTCATTTAGTGAGAGAAGAAGGACTTAGACTGCGAGATATTTCTGTTGTCGCGCGGCATGTAGATGACTATAAAGATACGTTAAAAGAGGTTTTTCGAGATTACGATATTCCTTTTTTTATTGATGGAAATGAATCAATGCAGTATCATCCGCTTATTGAATTGATTCGTTCGAGCTTGGATGTCATAAAAGGAAACTGGCGGTATGAGGCCGTGTTTCGCTGCGTGAAAACAGAGTTCTTATTTCCGCTCGAACTTGCCAAAAACAAAGCGAGAGAACAGGCAGATCAGCTTGAAAACTACTGTATTGCTTATGGTGTAAAAGGAGAACGCTGGACAAACGGCTCCCGTTTCCACTACAGACGATTCCAATCTTTAGATGAGGATTTTGGACAAACAGATCAAGAAATTGAAATGGAACAGATGCTGAATGATGTAAAGGAGTGGATTGCACCTCCGCTTTTCCAATTGCAAAAAAGGCTGAAAAAAGCGCAAAAGGTAAAAGACATGGTGGAGGCAGTCTATGTCTTTTTAGAGGAAATACAAGTGCCGGATAAACTTGAAAAAGCTAGGCTGGAAGCAGAAGAAGCAGGTAGATTAGCTGAAGCCATGCAGCATGGACAAGTATGGGATGCTGTTATTCAATTAATGGATGAATTTGTTGAAATGCTCGGTGAGGAGGAGCTCTCATTTCCTTTATTCCAGCAGATGATGGATACAGGATTGGCCTCTTTAAAATTCGCTTTAATTCCGCCTTCACTCGACCAAGTATTTATCGGAAGTATGGATTTATCAAGAATGTATCAAGTGAAGTGTATGTTTATCATTGGGGTAAATGATGGCGTTATTCCCGCACGCCCTTCTGACGAAAGTGTTTTGTCTGAGGATGACAGGGAATGGTTAAAACGAGCAGGAGCAGAGCTGGCAGAGACAGGAAAGGAACGGCTGCTAGATGAGCAATTTTTAATTTACCAGGCGCTGTCGAGTCCATCTCATCATTTGTATCTGTCTTATTCAGTGTCAGATGAAGAGGGGCGCTCTCTATTGCCCTCGACTCTTATCAAGTATTGTCAGGAGCTTATGCCAAATCATGAGCATGCTTTGTATGTGTTAGACCCGGAACAGCTGGATGACGAGGAGCAATTAAAATTTGTAGCGAATGAGCATGTCTCGTTATCGTATACTGTCTCGCAGCTGCAGCAATGGCTCAACCAATATCCCATCAGTGGTGTATGGTGGAGTGTTTATAATTATTTGATAACGTCAACTCATCGGGATGTATCAAAAAACATCTTGTCGAGTTTGTTTTTTACAAATCGAGCGAAGCGCTTAAAACCAAACGTTACAAAAGAACTTTACGGTGATCACATTCAAGGCAGTGTTTCAAGAATGGAGAAATTTAATGCGTGTGCATTTTCTCACTTTGCTTCCCACGGGTTAAAACTAAAGGACCGGCAATTTTATAAATTGGAAGCACCCGATATCGGCCAGCTGTTTCACTCGGCTTTAAAGCATATTTCAGATACGCTTGTTGAACAAAAAAAGGATTGGAAAAACTTAACGAAGGATGACTGTGTCAACTATTCAAGACATGCAATCGAACAGCTTGCTCCGCGTCTTCAAAAGGAAATCCTATTAAGCTCTAATCGGCATGCTTATATTAAAGAAAAACTCCAGAAAATCTTGATTCGGGTCTCTTCTATCTTGAGTGAGCATGCAAGAGTGAGTGGATTTTCTCCCGTTGGACTTGAGTTAGGGTTTGGCGGCCAAGGACCTCTTCCGCCGTTTACTTTTCAATTGAAAAATGGCTGCACGATGGAGCTTGTCGGAAGAATTGACCGAGTAGATAAAGCAGAAGGTTCAAAAGGGCTTCTGTTGAGAATCGTCGACTACAAATCGAGTGAGAAAGGTCTTGATCTAGCAGAGGTATACTATGGGCTGGCTTTGCAAATGCTCACTTACTTAGATTTAACCATTACGTATTCGAAGGAATGGCTCGGTGTAGAAGCAACGCCAGCTGGCATTTTATATTTCCATATCCATGATCCGCTCATTCAAGCACCGATTCCGCTCGCAGAGGATGAAATTGAGCAGGAAATATTCAAGAAATTTAAAATGAAAGGTCTATTGCTTGAAGATGTAGAAGCGGTAAAGCTAATGGATCAAACGCTTGAATCAGGAAGATCACAAGTCATTCAAGCAGGTTTGAAAAAGGACGGATCTTTCCGTTCTGACTCTGCTGTTTTAAGTGAAGATCATTTTCATATACTCACACAGCACGTTCGGCGTACATTTGAAGAAGCAGGCGAAAGAATTACAAATGGTGAAGTTGCCATTAATCCATATAAATTGAAGGATCAAACACCATGCCGCTTTTGTTCATTTAAGTCTATTTGCCAATTTGATGAATCGATAGAGGATAATGAATTTAGAGTGCTTTCATCTGAAAAGGATGATGTTGTGATAGACCGGATCAAAAAAGAAGGGGATCAGTATGCAAATACCAAAACCGAATAACAGTACTTGGACGGATGACCAGTGGGAAGCCATCGTTTCAGAAGGACAAGATATCCTTGTTGCGGCGGCAGCAGGGTCAGGTAAAACAGCTGTTTTGGTTGAACGGCTGATTCGAAAAATGACCCGTCCAGAAGATCCAGTTGATGTGGATCGTCTGCTCGTTGTGACTTTCACAAATGCATCTGCGGCAGAGATGAAGCATCGGATCACAGAAGCACTTGAAAAGGAATTAGCGAAAAACCCCGGGTCTCTTCATATGAGAAGACAGCTGTCGCTCATGAATCGTGCCAATATTTCTACCTTGCACTCTTTTTGTTTGCAGGTTCTGCGCACCTTTTATTATGAAATTGACCTTGATCCAGGCTTCCGTTTGGCTGATCAAACAGAAGGAGAATTATTAGGAGATGAAGTGTTGGATGAACTGTTTGAGGATGAATATAAGGCTGGAAAGCCATCGTTCTTTGAACTGGTTGATCGCTATACTTCTGACCGTCATGATTTAGACTTGCAATGGCTTGTGAAGAGAATTTATGAGTTTTCCAGATCTCACCCTTCACCTGAGCAATGGATGAGGGCATTTCTTTCTCTTTATGATGTAGATGTTCAAACAAAAGTAGAACAATTACCGTTTTACCCATATATCAAAGAGGACCTTTCTCTCGTTTTTCGAAGCTGTCTGGAACTACTTGAACGAGCTCTCGCCCTATCAAAAGAACCGGGCGGCCCGGCACCGAGAGCAGAAAATTTTATAGATGATCTAGAGCAAGTCAATGAATTAATCAGGCACCAAGATGATTTTGAGAAGCTTTACGAGCTGGTGCCAAACATCAATTTTAAAAGGCTCAAAACATGTAAAGGGGACGAATATGACCCTGTGCTGTTAGAAAAAGCCACAGATGCACGTAATCAAGCAAAAAAACAATTAGAAAAGCTTAAAGATGAATACTTTATGCGCAGTCCAGCCCAGCATTTGAAGAGTTTAGCTGAAATGAAGCCGGTGGTCGAAACACTTGTGGAGCTTGTCATCCAATTTGGACAGCGTTTCGAAAAAGCGAAGCAAGAAAAATCAATCGTGGACTTTTCGGATTTAGAGCATTATTGCTTACGCATTTTAGCAGAGCAGGATGCGGAAGGAAATTTGATCGAAACAGAAGCGGCTAAGTACTATCAACAGCAGTTTGAAGAAGTACTCGTTGATGAATACCAAGATACAAACCTTGTACAAGAAACGATTTTAAAACTTGTATCTAAAGGGGAATATGCTGCAGACGGCAACCTGTTTATGGTTGGTGATGTAAAGCAGTCCATTTATCGTTTTAGACTGGCTGAGCCCATGCTCTTTTTAAACAAATATAAACAATTTACACCAGACGGCAAAGAAACAGGGAAGAGAATCGATTTAAATAAAAACTTCCGCAGCCGTTCAGATGTGTTAGACAGTACAAACTTTTTGTTCAAACAGCTGATGGGGGAAACAGTTGGAGAAATTGAATATGATGAACAAGCTGAATTAAAGCTTGGAGCGAGTTATCCAGAAAGCGAAGATACAACGACAGAAATGCTTCTTGTCCATTTAGATCAGCAGGAAGCAGAAACTGACGAAGAGCGAGAAGAACTAGAGACCGTACAACTAGAAGCGAGAGTCATTGCTAAAAAAATAAGAGAATTGGTGGAGAGGCCCTTTCAAGTGTACGATGCAAAACAGCAAATGACCCGTAACTTGCAGTATCGGGACATAGTGATTTTGCTTCGTTCTATGCCATGGGCCCCGCAAATGATGGAGGAATTGAAGAAGCAGGGAATCCCTGTGTATGCAAATCTTTCTTCCGGTTATTTTGAAGCAACAGAGGTGTCTGTCATTCTTTCGCTGTTAAAAGTCATCGATAATCCATACCAGGATATCCCGCTTGCAGCTGTATTAAGATCACCACTTGTCCATTTAGACGAAAATGAAATGGCACTGATTCGCACGAGTGATAAAAAAGGCACTTATTATGATGCTGTGAAGGCATTTATGAGTGTGACTCATTCAGATCACCCTACATGCAAAAAACTAGAACGATTTTTCAGGTTGCTGCGTAAATGGCGTGATTTCTCGATGAATCATTCAGTAGCGGAATTGATTTGGGAAGTATACCGCGATACGCAGTATCTAGATTACGTTGGCGGGATGCCTGGAGGCAAGCAGAGACAGGCGAATCTCCGCGCTCTTTATGATCGATCAAAGCAGTATGAAAAAGCTGCCTTTAGAGGACTGTTCCGTTTTCTTCGTTTTATCGAAAGAATGCAGGAGCGTGGAGATGATCTTGGTGCGGCAAAAACGTTCAGTGAAACAGAGGATGTTGTTCGCATGATGACGATTCACAGCAGTAAAGGGTTAGAATTTCCAATCGTCTTTACCGCAGGACTCGGCAGGAACTTTAATATGATGGACTTAAACCAGTCCTATTTACTTGATAAAGAGCTAGGTTTTGGAAGCAAGTATATCCATCCTGAGCTGAGAATTAGTTATGCAACATTACCGCTTGTAGCGATGAAAAAAAAGATGAGGAAAGAGCTGTTATCTGAAGAGCTGAGAGTTCTATATGTGGCGCTCACAAGGGCTAAGGAAAAATTATTTCTGGTCGGCTCTGTCAAAAATCAGGTGAAAGCATTAAGCAAATGGCAAAATGCTGCAACCGGAGAAGATTGGCTGCTCCCTGATTTTGAACGTTATCAATCGAAAACATACTTAGATTTTATTGGTCCTGCTCTCATCCGTCACCAAGCAATGTCATCTATTTTAGAAGAAACAGGTGATGTTGTTCTTTCGCATCCATCAGCATTCACAATCTCATTTACTCAAGCTTCCGATCTTCTAAAAGAAGATATGTCACTTGAAAAGGAGCAGCAAGACGAGGTGGTACAAGCTTTGATGGAGGGTCTGCCTGTTGAAGAATATGGTGATGCTGATGAGAAAGTAGCAGAGAGACTTTCATGGAGATACCCATATCTAGCGGCCTCACAAGTCGGCACAAAGCAGTCTGTTTCCGAGATAAAGAGAATGAAAGAAATACAGGATGAGTACAGTGTTCCTTCTTCTCTTCGAAAAGCTCGTGCCACGTTGTATGACCGGCCGGCTTTCATTAAGAAAAAAGCACTCACTGCCGCAGAGCAAGGCACCGCAATGCACACAGTCATGCAGCATATTGTGCTTCCTTCTGACGAGCCCTACGATGATTCACGTATACAGCAGCTGCTCGATTCCTTACAGCAGCGAGACTTGCTAACAAATGAGCAAGTCCAGTCAATTGATCAAGAAGGAATTGCAGCCTTCTTCTCTACTTCTATTGGTCAAAAGCTGCGAAAAGCGGACTGGGTAAAACGAGAAGTGTCATTTAGTATGGTATTACCTGTTAAAGAGGTATACAGCCATATTGATGCAGAGGGGGAGCCTGTCCTTATTCAAGGGATGATTGACTGTTTATTTGAAACGGACGGAAAGCTATATTTACTAGATTATAAAACCGATAGAGTGCAAGGCAGATTTACAGACGGCCTTGAAGCAGCTGTGCCTATATTGAAAAAACGCTATGAAACTCAAATAGCGTTATATGCAAAAGCAGTAGAACGTTTAACAAACAGAACATTAGAGGAGAAAATTCTTTATTTCTTTGATGGGAATATAGAAATTTCATTATAAATGTTTCGAATGAGAGGTGAATCACATGAGGATTCTGCATACGGCGGATTGGCATTTAGGAAAAACCCTTGAAGGCCGAAGCCGGCTTGATGAGCAAGCACAGTTTTTAGATGAGCTGTATCAAATCGTAAAAGACGAACACATTGATGTCATTGTCATGGCTGGAGACGCCTTTGATACAGTGAATCCGCCTGCTAGAGCAGAGCAGCTTTTTTATGAAAGTCTATCCGCCTTATCTGATAAAGGAAAACGTCAGGTCGTGGTCATCTCAGGCAACCATGATAATCCGGATCGACTATCCGCCGCATCTCCTTTAACAAATGATCAGGGAATTCATTTAATTGGATATCCGACAAATGATATCATCCGCGTCGATGTTCCTTCTTCGAGTGAACGTTTATCCATCGCAGCACTCGCTTATCCGTCTGAAGCGAGACTAAACGAGGTGCTGGCTGAAACATTTGAAGAGAAAGTGCTTCGTGATCATTACAATTTAAAAATACAGCAAGCATTCCAGCATTTAAGCACTCAATTTCAATCCGATACGGTCAATATCGCAACGAGCCATATTTATGTGGCAGGAGGAAGTCAAACAGATTCAGAAAGACCGATTGAAGTAGGCGGTGCATATACCGTTGCGGCTGAAAGTCTGCCAGAAGCAGCCTGCTATGTGGCCCTTGGTCATTTGCACCGGCCGCAAACCATCAAGCGTGCCAAAACGATCGCCCGCTATTCCGGGTCACCTCTTGCTTACAGCTTTTCTGAATCAGGATATGCCAAATCAGTCACGATTGTTGAGGCAAAACCTAATGAAAAAGCAAGCTGGAAAGAAGTGTTGTTATCAAGCGGAAAACCACTTGTGAAATGGAAGGCGACAGAGGGACTAAGTCAAGTACACGAGTGGCTGGATGAAAAACGGGATCTTCAGGCATGGATTGATTTAGAGATTCATTTAACAGATCAGCTCTCCATAGAAGAGATCCATCAGCTCCGAAAGCAGCATAGCGGGTTTGTTCATATTAGACCAAAATTTAAAGAACTGCAGCAATTGGAAGAACAAAAGCAAGTTGAAAAGCTCTCGATCGAAGAGCGGTTCGTGAAATTTTATGAGCGCCAGACAGGCGGCGGACTTCCTGATGAAAAAACAGTCAAGCTGTTTTTGGAGCTCGCCAATGAAATGCAAGAGGAGGAAGCGACTTGAAGCCGATTACGCTAACCATTAAAGGACTTCATAGCTTCAGAGAAGAGCAAACAATTGACTTTAGCTCATTATGTGATGCAGGTGTGTTTGGCATTTTTGGACCGACAGGAAGCGGAAAATCGTCCATATTAGACGCGATGACCCTGGCACTCTATGGCAAAGTGGAACGGGCATTAAATAATACACATGGTATTTTGAACCAAGCGGAAGAGAAACTGTCAGTTTCCTTTACGTTCGCTTTGCAGAAGGAACACCATATTTCTTATAAAGTCGAACGTGCTTTTAAGCGGGCGGATGAAATGAAAGTCAGAACGACACTATGCCGTCTGATTGAAATTGGTGATACGCAGACAGTCCTTGCAGATAAAGCGAGTGAGGTCAATCGTAAAATAGAGGAATTACTCGGGTTAACCATTGATGATTTTACGCGTGCGGTCGTCTTGCCCCAAGGGAAGTTTGCAGAATTCCTTTCCTTAAAAGGAGCCGATAGACGACAAATGCTTCAGCGTTTGTTTAACCTGGAAAAGTATGGGGATCAGCTCGTCAAACGTTTGCGTGCAAAGGCGCAGAATCAGTATGGACAAAAAAATGAACTGCTTGCTGAGCTGAATGGTTTAGGTGAAGCTGGTCCAGAGGCGCTCGCAAAGGCAAAGGAAGCGGCAGAGCAGGCAAAGGCTATTTTTCATGAGAAAAAACAAGCGCGGGATGAAGCGTTCACTGTTTTTACAAAGGCGCAAACAATTTGGCAGTATCAAAAGGAACAAGAAGCTTATGAGACGGAACTAAACCATCTGAATCAACTGGCACCATCAATGGAAGAAAAAAGGGCCAAGCTTCATATTGCTGAGCAGGCAGAGGCATTAAAGCCCTATGCGGATGCATTAACAAAGGCTGAAAATCAGCTTTCTCAAGCATTAAAAGAGAAGCAGGAAGCAGAAAATCAGCTTCTGCATCAACGAACGATCTATGATCAAATGACGCAGAACTATGAGCAAGCCAGACAAAAGAAAATAGAAACTGAGCCAGAACTCCTCCAAAAGAAAGAGCAGCTGATTCAGCTAAAGGAAATTGAACGAAAAAAAGAGGCGGCTCTTCAGGAAAAGACGGCAATCGAACAGAGAAAAAATAATACAGCGCAGCAATTATTACAAAAAAAAGAAGAAGCAGACAATCTCCAATCATTGTTAGAACGTGCACTGGCAAAACAAACACAGCTGAAGCGTGAGCTGGAGCCATTACAAGTCTCTGTAAAAGAACGGAAAAGTGTACAGGATGCTTTGCGATTAAGCGAAAATGTTCAAAGAATACATCAAAGCATACACAAGGAAGAACAAAAGATGGAGGAGCTCAAAAAGCGATCAACACAGACCGCAGCAGCATTTGAAAAGCTTCAAAAACAGCAAAAAGACCATCATGAAAAAATAGACCAATCGTTTCAAGCGATTGAACAGCTCTATTTCTATGTATGTGAATTCGAACGGGCTTTTACAGAATGGAGTAAAAGAGAACAAAGTCAGAAGCTCGAAAAATTAAAACAGCGTGATGCTGTTAGGGCGGCGGAATTAAGAAAAGAATTAGCGGCAGAGCTTGTAGATGGTGAGCCATGTCCTGTTTGTGGATCGGTTCATCATGACTCAAAGGCATTGGAAAACAATGACCATGAAGAAACAGTGGCACAAATCGATGAAGTGATTCAACGGATGGACACAGAGCTTAAGCAGGCAGAGGAATACACAAGAGACATGTATGCCGCCAAGCAGCTATTGGAAACGCACGCTAATCAATTAGTAAAACAATTTGCCTTTTTATCTCAGAAAGCTCCAGGTGCGGAAGTTGCGGCAGCAGTAGAAGCAGTGCAAAATCCGGAGTCCTTGCAGTATCTCATGCAAGAATGGAAAGGCTTGAAACAAGATATTCAAGAAGTTGATCGTAAACGAGCTCGTTTAATGGATGAAACACATGATCAAGCAGCAGAGATAAACAAGATAAAAGATCAAATGACATTTGAACAGCAGCGTATCGAAGAATTAGACGGGCTGATCAAGGAGCTTCAATCTGAGCTTTCAGAGCAAACATCTCAATTTGAACAGGCCTTCCCGCACTTTACTTTGCATCAAGTACAAGAGATGCAAAAGCAAATAGATGAAAAGGACCAGCAAGCGGAAGGCTATAAAGAGCGGATTGAGAAAAGCATTTCATTTTTAGAAGAAAAACAGCAGGCAAAAGAACAGCTGCAAACAGTCATATACGATGTGGAGAAGGAACTTGATAAACTAGCGCATCAGCTGGAAAGTCAGCAAAAGCTCATTCATCAATATGAAACAGATTTAGGGCGATATCCATTAAAAGCTGTCACTATTTCTGAAGAACTGATCGAGGTTGAACACACGCTTGTTCGTCTCAATGAAATGGAACAGCAATCGTACAAGCAATTACAGCATGCGCAGGAGCTCTTTAGTCAGGCACAAAGCCATTTTTCAAGCAGTGAACGTCAGCTTCAAGAGGCTGAACGAAGAAAACAAGAAGCAAGAGCAGCATGGGATAAAGAATCGGAGTCTTCTCCTTTTGATAAGCCTCAAGAGATTGCATCTGCTTTCCTGAATCAGGCAGTACGTCAATCAGTTAAACAAGAAATTGATGAATTTGAGGATAAAAGAAAGCAATGTGCCGCAAACTTAAAGCGAATTTCTGAACTGCTGAAAGATGAGTCACTAGATGAAGAGCAGTGGACTGATATTCAACTGAGGAAAGAAGCGGCAGAAAAGGCATTGGAAGAAGCAACAGTGATGAGCGGCTCTGCTTATGAACATCTGCGTGTGACGGAAGAAAATCACCAGCGATTTGCAAGTATTCATGAACGCTTAGCGGAGCTGCAGCAAGAAATTGATCGGCTCGATAAGCTGCAAACCGTGTTTAAAGGAAATACATTTGTTGAGTTCTTAGCAGAAGAACAGCTGGAAAGTGTCAGTCGTGATGCATCTGCCCGTCTTGGTATTTTGACAAGACAAAGGTATGCGATTGAGGTGGATTCCGAAGGCGGCTTTGTCATGCGTGATGATGCGAATGGCGGTGTCAGACGTCCAGTGTCCAGCTTGTCCGGCGGGGAGACCTTCCTGACGTCGCTTGCGCTTGCACTAGCTCTTTCAGCGCAGATTCAGCTGAGAGGTGAGTTTCCGCTGCAATTCTTTTTCCTTGATGAAGGTTTTGGTACCCTTGATCAAGACTTGCTTGATACGGTCATTACCGCATTAGAGAAATTACAATCCCAAAACTTAGCTGTTGGTGTCATCAGCCATGTGGAAGAATTGAAAATGCGGCTGCCGAAGAAACTGATTGTCCATCCAGCAGATCCAAGTGGGAAAGGGACAACAGTCTCAATGGAATTAATGTAAAGATTGAGGTGATGACACGGTGGCAAAGCAAACAATTGGATTATGTGAGCTGTGCGGAAGACAAGATGTCCTGCTCACAGAACATCACTTAACGCCAAGAGAAGAGGGTGGTGCTTTTTTACCGACTGCCTTCTTGTGCATCCCTTGTCATAAACAAGTACATGCCCTTTTTACAAACCAGGAGCTTGCCGCACGTTTGAACACAATTGATGCACTGAGGCAGGATGAAAAGCTTGCTTCGTACATCAAATGGATTCGGAAACAGCCGGCAAGCAAGCTGGTTAAAACGAAAAAATCGAGACAGCGCAGAAAGAAATAAGCATAAAAAAGCGCTCCTCTATTTGAAATAGGTGTAGAGGAGCTGCTTCATGCATTACCTACCATATTCTGATCATTTAAGTCAGGATCCACATAGTTGGTGGCGCTAATGCCATTATTTAATATCAAGAAATCTCCGGTATTCCCCGCTCCAGAGCCTAAAGCAGATTTTGACGAACTTTTAGGCGACAGGTAGAATGAGTCACCGACGTTTACGACGCCTCCAGAAATAGAGTTAATGTAAATGGGTCCGACAATTGCTGGCATAATCGACATCCTTTATTCGAAGTCATATCACCATCATATGCGCAGGTAGGTCCATTTGTGAGTTTTGCGGACTTTCATCATTGCTAAACAGCTCCCTAATATGCTTCACTCGCGCAACGCCATTCATTCGACAAGTAGAGCCGATTTGATAGACAGAGGACGATGATACCCCTTCTACATGGATGGAAGACACTTTAATCACAGGCTTTTCATGGTAAAAGGCTGTTCTCACTGATCGTTCTGGCAGCATCAATGGAATAGGCTCATAATACACTTCAAATTCTTTCGCATCTAAATTTTCTGCTTCATAGCCATAAAACAAACTAATGGTTCGTTGAACAGCTAACACCTTGACTTTCGGACATAGCTCCTGAGTATCACCGATTTGAACCACACTCGAAATCCCGACAGAATTCACCTTTGAGAACTTCACTTGAGATGTGCGCTTGATCATTATCGAGGTGCTAGAGGAACAAACGGGCCAATAATCAGAGATTCTGGCGGTGTATCGAAAATTGAGGATAATTGTACATGATCTGTGTCCCCGATGATAAATAAGGAAGAAGACGATACCCCGACTACTTTAATGCTTCCAGTCTCAATATTGCGGTTGACAACTGTGAAATTCATCCGTTTTCCTCTCCTTTCGTTTCACTTGGAATATGGGCTAAAAAGTGCTCAATCGCCCGCTTTACATCATGCTTCACATATTCAGCAATTTGCTCTGAACGCTGCAACGGTGTCATATCTTCCCGGTGAGGCAGCTGTCCCGCATAGTATTTGATCCTGCTGTCAATTTGCTTGCGAATGTCCTCAATGATATGGTGTTTGTTGCTTTCATCGAGGGACCCTTCATATCGCTGCTCTAGTTCTTCAAGAAGTTCTGGAGCTTCTTCATTTAAAAATGCATCGACAAGCTGCCGTGTTTGATTGAAAAATTGATCAGCCATTTCTTGTTGCATCATTCCAATTCCCGGGGTTGTTGTTTGGCCCACTTCAAAGTTTTGAACACTGTTTGGATCAGATGGGTTGAGGCCGATATTCAGCGTCCCTTCCAGCCGTTCGATTTTCAGTTGATCAAATTGATAATCAATCCGTTCTATATTCGTTGTCGGTTTATCTTTGATCATTTGCATTTCCTGCTGAAGCTCGTTAAGCCTTTTTTCAAGCATCATGATTTGTTGCGATTGTTTTTGAATGATGCCATATACTTGTGAAGCGTTGCTCTGATAATCGTACATTTACCTACACCTCCGGGGATTGCAGATGACTTAAGTTGTTGGTGACTGAAGCGGTACAAAAGGTGCTGTGCTTGCGCCTTGAGATTCTTCAATTCCTTGTGTACCTGCTGCGGCAGGCGCTGCTTCTACGTAGCTTCCCGTGTTATACAGGTTGGAAAGGGCTTTGATGGATCCAGCACTCCCAATTTGCAGAACAGAGGAGTTACTCACAGACTCCACACGTAAATAATTAATTTGTATCGCTTGATTAATATAGAAGTTCAACGGATCCTCACTCCTTACAAGTTACCAACAAGCGGTTGATCTATGACATCACTGTCGTACGTATTTGTCACACTTTTGTAGTTGCTAATTTGCAATTGATCACCTGTATTAAAACTGCCTGCGCCAGCAAACGTTTTAACCTGACTATTTGGAGAAATGGTGATACAGTCTCCAACATGAACGACTCCGCTCGTTCCGACGGCATTTACTTTAAAGGCTCCCACAATAGCCGGCATAGCGGTGCACATCCTTTATAAAATTAGGGCACTTTGATTTGGGCGTTTCACCATAGCTTATGATGGGTCTTTTAATGTGTGATTGTCTTTTTGAAAGCTTTTCATGAGAGGAATTAGATGTATGGCTTACCCTTTTTTTGAGCAATCTTTAGAGGTGGATTTGATGCCTTTATTTAAGAGCATGTCAAGCTCTTGACTGCATCTGATGGTTTCTTCGGCATTCATCCCGAATTTTTTTGCAGTCTCAATTAAATGTAATCTTTTTTGTTCAATTTCATAATTGATCATAACGGACGCCAACTCTCACATTTTTTATCAAATAGAAGGATATGGTTAGTATACCCTATTTTTCTATAAAAAAAGCTGTTTCGTCAATATGAGTAATAAAGTGACAAAATTCGAAAGTGTTCTTACGTGCCAAATTTCTCTTTTCTGATCTCAGCCTGTAAATAACGTCGTCTTTTGTTGATATACTGCCGGATTAAGTCTCGTTCAGATGGCAGGATGTCTTTTCGATCTTTCGTATATGGATCATCTCCAATTCGGTCCTCAATCGATTCATGCCATTTCTCGATGATTGGGCATAGCCGGTCTTCTACAAAATGTGTATCGAGTACATGCTGGAAAAGTGTGTAATAGGCTTCTTTAAACGAAGGGATATCTAGTAATCTAGCAGTTAATGTATTAAAGCCGTTTACTGGGATATAATCAAACGCCATTTCTTCTCCATGAATGTCACGACCCCATGTTGCATCATAATCCCAAGGAAGTACTTGAAACCGCCCTTGTTCATTCACATAAAGAGCGTAGTTATGAACAAAACCATCAAAGTTTTGTGTGCATACCACACCGATGAGCCAGCGGAAATATTGTGTCACATCTAGGTATTGTTCAATTTTTTCTGCAAAAGTGTCATCTCTTGCTGTGTTGAGAAAGTAAATAAATTCGCTCAGCTGCTGATCATGTTGAGACGTCCCCGTTTTTTTCTCGTATCCGAGAAGAAGGTGCTTTTTTGGCTTTTTATCAAAAGAACTCAAAAGGGAGAAGTTCGCGTCGTCATCAACCGCATAATAAATGCCGCCTCCTGAAAGCTGCCGTTTTTGAAGAAAGAACTCATCGACGGATTCTATTTTCAAATAAATGCCTTCTTTTCTTCCGTTTATGGTGAGAAACACATGAGAAGCAGCTGGACTAAGCACCCCCATCTGCTCAAAGAAATAAAAGGATAGTCTGTTTCGGATAAACGAAGGGTCATTGTACTCTGCATTTAAATGAAAGATGGATTCGCCTTGTCTTTGTTTTGGCTTTCGGTATTCAATTTGATAGGATTTTTTCTTAAGTTTTCTAATGTGTGAACCGCGGTATGAAGCATAAATATGTGATTTGGTTTGGCCTGTTTTCAGAATAGCTTCAACAGGTTCATCGTTCCAAATGTCTTTTTTTAGTTCAATCAGGTCCTTTGGATGAATCCACATATCAAGTTGTTTTAAAGATTCCGTGTTCATACGTTCATCAGCCTCCTATATGCTCTTCTTTACAATATGAAAGTGAAGGAATGTCCTGTACCGGCTGGTAGGTATTCATGGAGTTTTAAAGGAAAGAGGCATTCGTCACGAACACTTGTCTACCGAGTCTCGTAACATAAAGCAGAGAAGATAAACAGCTTTGTCTGTTTGTTTTGTCGCAGCATAGACTGGGAGGGGAATTGTTCGTGAGTACATTTGATCATTCACACATTGAACATGCAGTGGCTTCACTTCGAAGTGAGGGACGTGATCATCACTTAGATCGTGAACCAGAATCGAGACGTTCGCATAAGTCAGCTCGTTCTCGTCATTCAAATCGCGGTCATTGGTTCTTTGGTGGTGGTGGACGCCGTAAATCACGCCGCAGTAAAAAAAGCTACAGAAGCTATCGTTCAAAGAAAAGTTATCGCTCTAAGAAAAGCTATCGTTCGAAGAAAAGCATGAAGAGTAAAAAGTCATATAAAAGCAAGAAATCTTACAGAAGCAAAAAGAGCGAACCGAAAAAGTCATGTCGCAGCAAACACAGATCGCATCATAAGAAGAGCTGCCGCAAGACACACCGCAGCAAGCACAGATCGCATCATAAGAAGAGCTGCCGCAAATCACATCGCAGCAAGCACAGATCGCATCATAAGAAAAGCTGCCGCAAGTCACATCGCAGCAAGCACAGATCGCATCATAAGAAGAGCCGCAAGTCACGCCGCAGTCATCGATCTAAACGTTCTCATCACCATAAACGCAGCCGATCTTGCCATAGATGTGGAAAGAAGAAGCATCGTTCTCAAAGAACAGGAAATGTTGAGCGTAAATGGGATCAAGGGAATATGTGGGAATACCGCCGTTTCCGCTAGGCATTCAATCATCATTTTTGAAACCCTTTTTAAAAGAGAGTATGATAAAAAAGGGTTTTTTTTATTTCATAGAGAAATAAAATGAGACATCATAACTTAGCGAAATGAAGATTGTGAGGGGAAGACATGAAGTTTTTTACAGGTGAGATACATAGCAGCATGTTTATTGGGGTAGTCATTGATGATGAATGGGTGATGGACGTCAAAAAGGCAGAAGCCAAATTATTTGAGCTTGAGACTCTGCCAAACTCTTTATCTGAGTGCATCAAAATGGGGGACAAGTTTGTAGAACATGTGGGGCAGCTTCTTGATTGGGCTGAGAAAAAAGAAGAAGACCGCGGCTCTTATGTATATCCGCTTTCGGACGTGAAACTCCATGCCCCGATTCCAAAGCCGTCTAAAAACATCATGTGTGTCGGAAAGAATTATCAAGATCATGTTATGGAAATGGGAAGTGCGGCGGATATTCCTAAAGACGTGATGATTTTTACAAAGGCACCTACTTCTGTCATTGGACACGAAGATGAGATTCTTCTTCATGAAGATGTGACAAGTGAATTGGATTATGAAGGGGAGCTTGCCATCGTGATGGGCAAATCAGGGAAAAACATTGCTCCTGAAGAGGTCCAAGATTATATATTCGGTTACACCATTTTAAATGATGTGACGGCAAGAGATTTGCAGAAAAAACACAAACAATTTTTCATTGGCAAAAGCTTAGATACAACCTGCCCGATAGGACCTTATATCGTTCATAAATCAATGATCGAGGATCATGGTGCGCTCCATGTGGAAACAAAGGTAAACGGAGAGGTTCGTCAGTCTGCCAGTACGGAATTAATGATCTTCACAATTGAGAACATCGTCTCCACTCTTTCAAAAGGGATGACGCTAGAAGCAGGTGACATCATTGCAACAGGTACACCTTCTGGGGTAGGGAAGGGCTTTGAACCGCCTAAGTTTTTAGCTTCTGGAGATCGAATTGACATCACGATTGAACCGATTGGTACGCTGACAAATCACGTCAAATAAAGCACGTGATGACACAGGATTGTCGCTTTGTGTTCGACTTATTTCGTGGTACGATGAGAAGGTACTTGTTCTGATAAAGGGGGAAATCACAAATGGGAACACATTTACATATCACAGCATGGGTGCTGGGGATTATTTTATTCTTCGTAGCCTTTGCTCTAGCAGGTAAAAACGACAAAGGCGCTAAAATTGTGCACATGATCGTTCGCTTATTCTACTTGATCATTATCGCAACAGGCGTAGAGCTGTATGTTCGCACAGGAATGAAAATTCCAGGTTTCGGGGGCGAGTATATCGGAAAAATGATTCTCGGAATCCTAGTGATCGGTTTCATGGAAATGGTCCTAGTGCGCAAGAAAAAAGGAAAATCGGCGACTGGTGTGTTGATTGGTTTTATCGTATTTGCGATTGTGACCATTCTTCTCGGTTTACGTCTGCCGATCGGTTTCCATATCTTTTAATATAAAAAGGACATTGCTTATATGAAGCAGTGTCCTTTTTATGTGGCATCAAATTGTGAAACGATCCGTTGTCCATCTGAAGTGGTCCATTCAAAACGAATGTGACTGGAGGCAGGGTCATGGTGACATTGAAGTGCAAGTGATTGCGTATCTGTCGAAAACTGAAAGAAAGAGACGCGCTGTAATGAATGAAAGGAAGAGAAGACACAATCATAGACGGAAAAACCAAGCTGCTCTACCTGCTCAAGGATGTGATCAAAGACGTTCTCTGGTACGAACATGAGAAGATCGAGCCAGCCTTTGGCAAGGGACGCCGTATATAGAATTTTCTCTCCTCCTTGTACGTCTATTAGCTGCCCGTTTTCACGAAGAACCATGGAACCAAGCAATTCTCCTTTTGTCCATCGGTCATTTTCTTTCAAACAGATCATTGTGCTTTGAAGACTTTCTGGCAGCATGATCTCTCCTTCTTCATCTTCAATCAGACAATGTCCGTTTTCAATGAGCAAATACCCGTTACACCATCTTCTGCTGCAGCGTTCAAGCTGCTTCATTCGATTCTCCATTTGTAAAAGCTCCTTTCCTCTTTCTTTTCTTACCAAATCAAGCCTGTCCTATACGCCGGGAAAAAAGGACAAATCAACTATCAAGGAGACGATGCATAAACTAAGAAAGGCTGAATGAGAACACTTGAGGAAAAACGGATGGGAGCTGATGATGATGTGTGGAATTACAGGCTGGGCAGACTTTAAAAAGCAGCTCATCCAACAGGATCATGTAATCAATCAAATGACAGATACATTATCTAAAAGAGGGCCAGATGATACAAATACATGGAAAAGTGAGCACGTTCTTTTCGGGCATAAAAGGTTAGCGGTGGTAGATGTAGAAGGCGGAAAGCAGCCGATGACATATACACATCAAAACCATGCTTATACGATTGTATACAATGGAGAGCTCTATAACACGGAGGATATAAGAAAGGAATTGTTAAAAAGGGGGCACCGCTTTCTTGGGCATTCTGATACAGAAGTTCTTCTTCATGCCTATACAGAATGGAAGGAAGAGTGTGTCTCCCATTTTAATGGCATTTTTGCATTTGTGATCTGGGATAGTGAGCGTGAATTGTTATTTGCAGGGAGAGATCGGCTCGGCGTCAAGCCATTTTTCTATACAGAACGTCATCATTCCTTCTTATTTGGTTCAGAGATTAAAGCACTTCTTGCTCACCCTGATATCAAAGCAAAAGTCGATCATGAAGGGCTGTCGGAGATCTTTGGCTTAGGGCCGTCAAGAACACCAGGCCAAGGAGTGTTTAAAGGGGTAAAAGAGCTGAGACCTGCACATGCCTTGACCTTTTCAAAAGACGGCCTGCGCGTGTGGAGATACTGGAATGTCAAAAGCAAGGAGCATACTGACTCACTTGATGACACCGCACAGCACATTAAGCATCTCTTTACAGATGCCGTGACAAGACAGCTTGTCTCTGATGTGCCTGTATGTACATTTTTATCTGGCGGCGTCGATTCTAGTGCCATTACTGCCATTGCCGCTAAGCACTTTGAGAAAATAGGGAAAGCACCGCTTCATACGTATTCCATTGACTACGAAGAAAATGATCAATTCTTTGAAGCAAGTCAATTCCAGCCAAATGCTGACGGCCCATGGATTGATCAAATGACCAAAGCGTTTCAAACGAATCATCACAACTGTATCATCGGGCAAAAAGAGCTGGCTGCATATTTGAAGGAAGCGGTTGAGGTTCGAGATTTACCTGGGATGGCAGATATCGATTCTTCTTTACTTATATTCTGCCGAGAAATTAAAAAGGATTTCGTTGTTGGTTTATCAGGTGAGTGTGCTGATGAGATTTTTGGCGGCTATCCTTGGTTTCACATGGCAAATGAAACAAATAGTTTCCCTTGGATGAGATCGACAGAAGCAAGAACTCAGCTCCTGCAAGACTCGTGGCAAAAAAAGCTGTCACTTAAGGAATATGCGCAAAGCAAATATGAAGAAACGGTGGCTGAAACGCCTCTTTTAGATGGAGAAACTGGAGTCGATAAAGCCCGGAGAGAACTTTTTTACTTAAATATGATCTGGTTTATGACAACACTGCTTGATCGAAAAGATCGAATGAGTATGGGGGCTAGTCTTGAGGTACGTGTGCCATTTGCAGATCATCGCCTTGTCGAATATGTGTGGAATATTCCTTGGGAAATGAAAATGCATGGAAATCGTGAAAAAGGGGTTTTACGAAAAGCATTAGAGGGAATTTTACCGAATGAAGTGCTTTATCGAAAGAAGAGTCCTTACCCGAAAACACATCATCCAGCCTATACTCAGGCTGTGAAAGCGATGCTAACAAACTGTCTCGCACAAAAAGATTCTGTCCTTCACGAATTTTTAGATCCACATCAATTAAAGCAGCTGATTGAAACGGAAGGAGCTTCCTTTCATGTGCCTTGGTATGGCCAGCTCATGAAGGGCCCACAGTTGATTGCCCATCTAGCACAGATTCATCATTGGTTTGAAACGTATCGAATTGATATAGAAGCGTAATAGAGGGTCGGCTTTCTTGCACTTGTTGAAAGGAAGCCGGCTTTTTTGATACATAACATGAGACTTTTTGAGCACATCAAAAGTTGATCTAGTCTTTTTAATTTGTATAATTAACTTAAAGTGAATTAATTTGGAGGAAAAAGGATAATGAAAATCATTGTGATCGGAGCGGGACCAGGGGGACTTGCGGCAGCTATGATGCTTCAAAGCAAAGGACATGAAGTTCATGTATACGAAAAACAGTCCTTTGTCGGCGGACGTAATGCTAAGTTTCAGCTTGGTGATTTCACGTTTGATACAGGTCCTACCTTTCTCAGCATGATTCATATTGCAGAGGAGCTGTTCACCTTTGCTGGTAAAAATCTTTATGATTATATCGATGTGATTGAATTAAAAGAGATGTATAGATTAATTTTTCAAGACAATCAGCTGGATATGATCAGGGATCGCGATGAAATGTACAAACGATTAGAAGCCTTTGCACCTGGTGAGGGTGAAGGATATCTAAGATTTATGAAGGATACAAAGCGCAAAATGGATCGGCTCACACCAATTTTACAAAGTAAAATGGACCGCTTTCATCATTACCTTCGTCCGAAGGTGATCAAAGCACTTCCACAGCTTTCGCTAAATAAAAGTTTGTATGATGTACTGTCAGACTATTTCTCGAATGAATCAGTAAAATATGCCTTTACATTTCAATCAAAGTACTTAGGAATGTCGCCGTGGGAATGCCCTGGTGCGTTCTCAATTCTTTCGTTTATGGAGCATGATACAGGTGTATTCCATCCGAAGGGCGGTGTCAATCAGCTGTCAGAAGCGATGGCAAAGGCGGCGGTTGAAGCTGGAGCAGAGATTCATCTGTCAGCTGGCGTCGAAAAGCTGCTCACGGAGGGAAGGAAAGTAAAAGGCATTCGTTTAGAATCTGGGGAAGAAATACAAGCAGATGAGGTTGTCGTCAATGGAGACTTTGCACATGTGATGACAAGGCTTGTCGAGCCAGGTCTTTTAAAGAAATACAGTCAGAAAAAACTAAAAAAGAAAAAATTCTCATGCTCTACCTTTATGCTCTATTTAGGATTGGATACCATGTATGATGAGCCGCATCATACCATTGTTTTTTCCGATGATTATGCTAGATTCGTCAAAGGCATTACGAAAACATATGAGCTGCCAGATGATCCGTCTATTTATATACAAAATGCAAGCGTAACTGATGACTCACTTGCTCCAAAAGGAAAATCAGCTCTTTATGTGCTGGCTCCAGTTGCCAATAACCAAAGCGGTATTGACTGGGAAGCGCATCAAGATGAATTTAGAGAGCTAGTGCTGGATACATTGGAGCGGAAAACCGGCTTTCAGAATGTCAGGCAGCATATAGAAGTTGAGCGGATGATCACACCGAAGCAATGGGAGGAAGACCTTTACGTATATGAAGGAGCTACATTTAACCTTGGCCACCAGCTCACGCAGATGATGGTCCTAAGGCCGCACAATGAATTTGATGAATTAAAGCACTGCTGGCTCGTTGGAGGAGGAACACATCCAGGAAGCGGACTGCCAACCATTTTAGAATCAGCGCGTATCACGACAAATGCCATTCTTTCAAAAGAGAAACATTCACACAAAACAATGCGGCATCAAGAAAAGGGGAGCGCCTCATGAAACAACATATATTGATTGCAGGTGGCGGTATTGGCGGAATGATCTCAGCGCTTTATTTGAAAAAAGCGGGACATGATGTCACCCTTGTCGAAAAAAATGAACGGCTTGGCGGGAGACTTGCTTTTGTACGTGAGAAAGGATATAAAGTAGATGAAGGTCCGACCATTGTCCTACTTCCTGACATGTTAAAAGGCATTTTACATGAGGTAGGAATTGACGAATCATCTCTTGATCTGTTGCAGCTTGATCCGCTGTACACAATTCAATATCAAGATGGAACCTCCTATACGAAATACTCTGATGCACGTCGTCAGCTAGATGAAATCAGACGTGTATTTCCAAAAGAAGATCAAGGGTTCCAGAGGTTTATGGAAGAAATGACGGACCGGTTTCAAGAAGGGCAGAAAGCTTTTCTAGAAAAATCATTTCACGAAAAACGTACATTTTTTACAAAAGCCAATATGAAGATTTTAATGAAATTAAAGGCGTATCGAACGGTACAAAGCGCTCTGAAAAAATATTTCTCAGACGAACGCCTGCGAGATGCATACGCACTTCAAACCCTCTATGTTGGGGGAAACCCGTATGAAGCATCGGCCATTTATTCGCTTGTTTCATATAGTGAGCACGCACATGGAATTTACTATTTAAAAGGCGGTTATGCAAGTTTAGTAGATATATTGGAAGGGCAGCTTATCAAAATGGGTGTGCATGTAAGAAAAAATGAAGAAGTCACGCAATTTGAGTTTGAGGGAAAACGGGCAGTCAAAGCAAAAGTGAATGATGAACATGTAGCCGCTGATGCATTTGTGATCAATGGAGATTATCCAGCTGCGTTAAAACAGTTTGGTTTAGACGAACAAGATCGCCGAAAATACGTGCCGTCCTCTGGCTGTGTAATGGTGTATCTTGGTTTAAATAAGATGTATCAGGAAGCACCTGTTCATCAATTTTTTATGGGAGAACACTTTGATCAGCATATGAAAGAGGTTTTTCAAACGAAAACGATTCCTCAAGACCCGTCATTTTATACATTTAATCCATCGATCATTGATCCATCTCTTGCCCCAGATGGCTGCAGTGTTCTATACATGCTCGTTCCCGTTCCTTCAGGAGATCATATCAACTGGGAAGAGGAGACAGGTTTTGTCGAGAACATGGTGGATCGTCTTGAAAAAAGAGGTTTTCCGGGATTGCGAGAGTCGATTGTCTGGAAAAAGGTCAGGACACCAAATGATTCCTTGCGAGAAGGATTGTTTGAAGGCGGCAGCTTTGGACTTGCGCCTAATTTGTTCCAATCAGGTGTCTTCCGCCCGCAAGTGAAGGTCAGTGAGACAGACAATCTTTATGCGGCAGGTGCTTCCATCCATCCGGGCGGCGGGGTGCCGATCGTGATGCAAAGTGCGAAGCTCATGGCTTCTGTACTACTAAAAGATTTGAATGATAGAAAGGAAGTGAAGCTAAGTGGTTGATGTACAAACAGCATTAAAAGTGTGTGAGGAAACCATTCAAACCCATTCAAAAACGTTTTACCGGGCCTTTTCCATGCTGCCTAAAAAGAAAAGACAGGCCGTCTGGGCCGTGTATTCCTTTTGCCGGAGAGCAGATGATATTGTAGATGAGTCGCCTTCGCCACAAGAGGACCTTGCATCCTTTCGGGAGACGTTTGATCGATTTTTACAAGGTGAGGTAGACCGGAATGACCCGATATGGGTGGCGCTAGAGCATACATTTCAAGAGTTTCGGATGGATGAAGCCCCGTTTCGTGACCTGCTCCAAGGACAGGAGATGGATTTAGAGCAGCAGCGATACGAAACGTTAGATGAACTGCTCATCTATTCCTATCATGTTGCTAGTACCGTTGGACTCATGCTCCTTCCCATTATTGCACCGCGTAAAAAAGAGCAGCTAAAAGAAGCAGCCATTTCGTTAGGGATCGCTATGCAGCTAACCAACATTCTTCGAGATATCGGCGAAGATCAGGCTGAAAGAGACCGTATTTATTTGCCAAAGCAAGTGATGGATCAATTCGGGTACACAGAGCAAGAATTGAAGGAAGGGATTGTCAATCAAGCTTTTCAGCACGTCTGGGAGTACATTGCTTTTGAGGCAGAGGCATACTACGAGGAGTTTTTTGACCATCTTCATGAATTCCCGTTATATTCACGTATACCGGTGAAAGCAGCAGCCCACTTTTATAAAGCCATCTTAGATAAAACAAGAGAAAACGAATACCGCGTCTTTACAGAGCGAGCATTTATTTCAAAACAGGAAAAAGCACTTATTTTAGAAGATATTACGTAAAAAAGGACTGCACCCCGCAGTCCTTTTTATGTGGAAGAAAAACGATACTCCGTCCATACCCTGGAACGCCAGCGCCTATACATAAAGATGCCTCTGACCCATTCATCCACGATAAAAGAAATCCAAACCCCGATGAGCCCCATTTCAAGCTGAATGCCTAACAAGTAAGCGATCGGAAGCCCAATTCCCCACATTGAAATCATCGCCATATACACTGGAAACTTCGCGTCACCAGCAGCCCGCAATGAATTAATAATGACCATATTAAAAGAGCGTCCCGGCTCTAAAATGATCGTCAATAGGAGAAGTGTGGCGGCGATTTGAATGATTTCATGATTGCTAGTGAAAAACGTAAGCAAATGCGTCGATGATAAAGATAAAGCAGTGGAAGAAAGAAGAGAGATCGCAATGGCCCAGTATAAGCTTTTCATACATCTGCGGTAGGCCGCATCGAATTCTTTCGCCCCAATATGGCGCCCGATTAAAATTTGTGTGCCTTGGCTAATCGCTGCACCAAATAACATAATGAACATCATCAAATTTTGAGTGTAGACCTTTGCTGCTAAAGCCTGCGTCCCCATAAATGTAATAAACAGGGTAATGATCATTTGAGAGCCGTTATAAGAAAGCTGCTCTCCAGCAGAAGGAATGCCAATTTTCAGCAGCCTTTTTAAATGCGTCCGCTGGATGTGAAACATGCTCTTCAGCGAAAAGCGCAATCCAATTCGGCGGCGGACAATGAGAATCATCGCCATCAATCCGATCAATCGAGCCAGCGAGGTTGAAAAGGCAACACCCATGACACCTAATACCGGAAAGCCAAACGGACCAAAAATGACCAAATAATTGCCGGCAACGTTTAGCAAATTCATTCCGATGGTGACATACATCGTGTCTCTTGTATATCCGTAGCTTTTTAAAATAGCACTATACGTCATAATAAGCGCTTGAATAAAAGAAAGCAGCCCGACAATTTGTAAAAAGACCGCCGCATCCGGCATGAGTTCACTTGATAAGCCCATCATGTGCAGAATTGGAACAGCTAACATAAACATGAGGAGACTAATGACAAAGCTGATCAAGAAGTTGGTCCCTAGTGAGACATAGGCGACTTGAGTCGCTTCCTGCTTGCGGTCAGCTCCTAGAAGCTGCGCAATCACAATGGTCGTTCCTGTTGTAATGAAGCTGAACATGACAATTAATAAATTCAGGAGCTGGTTACTTACACCTACTGCGGCCACACTGTTATCAGAGTATTGGCTGAGCATAAGTGTATCAGCGCTCCCCATGAGCATATATAAAGAGATTTCGATAAAAATAGGCCAAGTTAATGCAAATAATGAAGGGTGCGTTTTCTCATCTTTGACTTGAACCTTTTCATATGACAGGGTTTGAGATTTCATCACAAAGCCCCCTTTCGTATAAATCCGATTTATAGTGTACCTTGCATCGACTATAATAAGAAGAGATGAAACCGAAACTTATTGGAGAAATACGACTTCATAAGGGGATGAATATGAATCGATTTATTACATTTACTGTACCGCCGTTTCCTATTTATATAGCTTCAGGTAAAGGGATATTTCATCAAGGAGAAAGACATATCTCAAGAACCTTCGCTGTATTTGATCTTCTCTATGTCACAAAAGGTGAACTATGGATGACAGAGGACGAGGAGGCTTTTCACGTAAAAGAAGGTGAATATATGATTCTCTCACCGGGCCTGTCACATGGCGGACATCTGCCATGTGAAGAGGATACCTACTATGAGTGGCTGCATTTCTCAATTGATCGATTTGAGCTGACGAACCGGCCGAGAGAACACTGGATTGATATGAAACAAAACCAAGCCACCTTCGAAAAGCCGGCAACATACGAATTTAGCCTGCCTCGTTTAGGAAAAGTGAAGGGACGAAGTGTGTTAGAAAAACACCTTTCAGCGATGAGCGCACTAAATCATGATGCATCTGAACTTCCGCTGAAAAAACAGCTTATATTTGAGGAACTGCTCATTCACCTGCAAAAGGAAGCATTCCATATTCCAAGTGCAAAGGAGACTGTCGCATCAGAAGTAGTTCACTATCTTGAGCATCACTTTATGGAGAAATTGCATATGGAGCAGCTTTCAGAGAAGCTGCACTATCATCCTGACTACATGACAAGGTGTATGCAGACGGTGTATGGATTGACGCCAAACCAGTACAGCCATCGTCTCAAGATCGAAAAAGCTAAAAGCATGCTCGCCTCAACAAATGAAAAAATCGCAGCCATTGCAGAGCATGTAGGCATTGACGACCCTACTTATTTTTCTAAGCTGTTTCGGCAAAATGAAGGCATGACGCCGATTGAGTACCGTCATCTAGCAAAAAGAACGACAAAGTAAAGGAACGTGAACAGATGAAAAGAGAAAAGGAAGAGCTTGTGAACATACGTCCATTAACCGAAACGGACTTAGAGGCGGTGTGGCATTTAAAATTTAAAGCACCAGACCAGTCCTATAGAAAATGGAATGCCCCTTATTTTTATGAACACGAAATCCCGCTTTCTGCATTTAAGAAACGTTACTTACAGGATGAATCCATTCCCCAAAAGCTATATGGTATTGAAATAGACGGTGATATCAAAGGTACCGTATCATATTATTGGGAGAATGAACGTACACGGTGGCTTGAATGCGGCATTGTCATTTATGACTCACGCTTTTGGAGCGGGGGCGTTGGGACAAAGGCATTAAATCTATGGATTGATGTATTATTTACGCATATTGATATCCCTCGAATTGGTCTAACCACTTGGTCAGGGAATGAACGGATGATGCGGTGCGCAGAGAAATGCGGATTTGTCCTTGAGGGGAGACTGAGAAAGGTCCGTTATTATCAAGGAGAGTATTATGATTCGATGCGCTACGGAATGCTGAGAGAAGAATGGCGAAGCCTCCCGCGCAATATCCTCTGAATCATTATTTTTTAGGAGAAAAGAATCATATAATGGAATAAACTGAAGAAGGGTGGCAGAAGAATGTGGGCTGGATAACTGGATGGTTTGTTTCTATTCTAGTCGCAATCTATCTATTGATAGATGCACCAAAACATGGGAAAAATAAATGGTTATGGTCTATTTTAGGTCTTTTATTCGGGCTCTTTGCATTTGGGATATACCTCATCAAAACAGGAAGAAAAGGATTGGGCTGGACAGTTCTGATCGTGTCCATCATCATCTATTCTATTGTTATGCTAGTCTATGTTTTTTACTTCCTGTTGCTGATCATCGGATACTCAAACGCATCATAGAGAGCGCGTATACATAATAAGGGGGAGTTTAATCTTGAGAATAACGGGTCTATTCGTTTCACTTGCTGTTGCTATCTATTTATGGTTTGATGCGCCAAAGCATCACAAAGACAAATGGCTGTGGGCCATTTTAGGCGTGCTTTTTAGTACCATCGTACTCGGTATTTATTTGATCAAGACAGAGAGGAAGGGGCTGGGCTGGACGATCTTGATTTTAACCATCTTGTTTTATCTCATGCTACTCATCTCTGTTTTAATCGGTGTAATTCTTTTTTATCAGGCGCCTTCATGAAGAAGGGCCTTTTTCTTTTACCTTTTGAGCCGGCACACCAGCAATAACGATCTCCTCTTCATGAAAGGAATGATTCACCACGGCATTTGCTCCAATTGAGATATGATTTGCGATATAAATGTCTCCAAACAGCTTAGCACCGGGCCCAATCCATACGTAATCTCCAATGGTTGGTACATCCTTTTCGGAATGGTTTTGACCAATATTCACCCCTTGATGAATATCACAAAATGCCCCAATTTTTGCGTGCTTATTCACAATTAAGAGGCCAGTATGATTGATTCTAAGGCCGGGGCCAAAGACGCCAATCGGGATATCAAAGCCAAGCTGCATCCCTTTCTTTTTATGTAAATAGCGGTAAAACCATTTGCGCAATGTAGCACCGCTATTAGAATAGTATTCATATTTTCGTAAATACCTTTGATATTTCCATATATCGTCCCCAAACCATTTTGGCCTTCTGCGCGTGATAGCTAATGCTTTCTTATCCTGCGTTAAGTAATGGTGAAGATCTTGCTTTGTTAAAATCATCAAAATTCCCCTCTCCATCCCCTTATGTTTCAGAGAAATTATACCATCCAAACCATTTATATCAAGAAAAAATAGTGTGATTTCTTCAATTTTCTACCTTCATTTCATCCAAATTTCTGCATAAAATGAGTGCTTTGAATTGAATAGAACAAATGAACCAGGAAAAATGATTTGTAATTTTTTTCAATGTCAATCCATCTCATGCGTTCCATCTCCTTATGGCAGTAAGGTTTGTAAAAATTACTCGAAAATACTCATTAAAAAGAGAATATTGCATTCATATGCTTTTAGAATCATCTTTTTGAATACAATTGACTTTCCTATCTTACATCCTCTAGGCTAGTAAATGAAAATGATAATCTTTATCAATTGGAGGAGTGTTTTATTATGTCCATCAAAACCGTTTCTAAAAATCAGCAATTTTTAGAGCAGCAAAGTCAAAGAGAATCTAATGCAAGGTCTTACCCGAGACGGTTCCCATTAGCCATGCAAAAAGCCGAGGGCATGATCGTGACAGATGCGGATGGCAGAGAGTTTTATGACTGTCTAGCAGGCGCAGGAACACTTGCACTTGGCCACAATCATCCGGTTGTGATAGAAGCGATTGAACGTATGCTTCATGAAAAAAGGCCATTGCATACGTTGGACATAACCTCAGAAATTAAAGAAGAGTTTGTGAATGAAATTTTTTCTCACCTGCCAGAAGAGTTTGCAAAGAGAGCAAAAATTCAATTTTGTGGACCAACTGGCGGTGATGCCATAGAAGCTGCGATTAAATTAGTCAAGACAGCGACAGGAAATCGTTCCATTCTTTCTTTCCACGGTGCTTATCACGGTGCGACACATGGCACGATGTCATTAAGCGGGAATTTGTCTCCAAAGGAAAGAGTGCAAGGGTTAATCCCAGATGTGCATTTCATGCCTTATCCATATGAATATCGCTGCCCATTCGGAATTGGCGGGAAAGATTCACACCGCATTTCCAGCTCTTATATTGAGCGTGTATTAAATGATCCTGAAAGTGGTATTCTTCCGCCAGCAGGTATGATCTTTGAAGCAGTACAAGGTGAGGGAGGCTCAATTCCAGCATCTATTGAATGGATGCAAGAAATGAGAAGAATCACAAATGAAAAAGGCATTCCGCTCATCATCGATGAGGTTCAATCAGGCATTGGCCGAACAGGTAAGATGTTTGCTTTTGAACATGCAGGAATTGTGCCGGACGTCATTGTATTATCTAAAGCCATTGGTGGAAGCCTGCCGCTTTCAGTTGTGATTTATGATAAAGATTTGGATCAATGGAATCCAGGGGCACACATTGGCACATTTAGAGGAAATCAAATGGCAATGGCTGCAGGAACCGCTACGCTTAAATTTATAAAAGAAACGAATCTGCTTGATCATGTTGACCAGTTAGGGAATCGCATGCAGGCTCATCTAAAAGACATTCAAAAAAATGTACCTGCTATCGGTGATGTTCGAGGAAGAGGATTAATGATTGGTGCTGAAATAGTTAATCCAAATGAAAAGCAGGATGTGGATGGAAGTTATCCAGCAAATCCTGAGCTAGCCAGTCTCATTCAAAAGAATTGCTTCGATAAAGGCTTAATTGTAGAGACAGGAGGCCGTTTCGGCAGCGTCATTCGATTCTTACCGCCATTGATCATGACAGAAGAACAGCTTGAACAAGTTATCGCTATTTTCAAAGAGGCCGTATACGATGCAATCAACTAAAGCTTCTGTGGATTCATTATTTATCAATCAAAGCCAGCTTGGAAGAGAGTCCTTCCAAGCGGCTCTTCATACATCTATCGACAGCTTACTGGACCAATGGCAAAAAGACCAAGGACCATACAGTGGAATATTGCCTGGGAAATTAGCGGCTAGTGTCGAATCATTATTTCAGTTTCAACCGTCTGGCGAATCAATTGAATCTGTCTTTCAAGATATAAAGCAGCACCTTTTGCCACATCTGGTTGATGTATCGCATCCTAAATGCTTGGCACATTTGCATTGCCCGCCGCTTATACCTGCGCTTGCCGCAGAGGTGATAGTAAGTTCTTTTAACCAATCAATGGATTCCTTTGATCAAAGCGGTATTGCATCTTTGGTTGAAGAGGAAATTTTAAAGTGGCTATGTGCGAAGTTTTCTTATGGAAATCTAGCAGATGGGACATTTACGAGCGGTGGAACCCAATCAAACTACATGGGGCTGCTTCTTGCAAGAGATGCATTTTGTGAAAACACATGGCAATGGAATGTTCAGCAGAAAGGCTTGCCGAGTGAGGCTCACCGCATGAGAATTCTTTGCTCTAAGAATGCTCACTTCACTGTGAAAAAATCTGCATCCCAGCTAGGCTTAGGGGAGCAGGCGGTTGTTCTGATAGAGACAGATGAGCATCACCGCATGGACCTCAACGATTTGAAGAAGAAACTTGTTGAGTTAAAGGAACAGGATCTCCTGCCTTTTGCGCTAGTGGCGACTTGCGGGACGACTGATTTTGGCAGTATTGACCCGGTTCGAGATGTGTATGACATCGTCAAACCATGCGGTCTGTGGATACACGCAGATGCTGCCTATGGTGGAGCGCTCGTATTAAGTGAAAACTACCGAGATAAATTAGAAGGTATTGAGCTGGCTGATTCCATCACGATTGACTTTCATAAACAATTTTATCAGCCGATCTCCTGCGGAGCATTTCTGCTGAAGGATAAAAGGCATTTCGGTTTGATCAATTATCATGCAGATTATCTTAATCCAAAAGAAGATGAACTGGATGGAATACTACATCTCGTCCATAAATCTGTCCAAACGACGCGCCGGTTTGATGCACTGAAATTGCTTCTTTCTCTTCGTCTGATTGGGGAGGAAGGGTTTGGTGACATGATTGACCATACCATTGATTTTGCGAAGGATGTGGCTGCACTTATCGAGAGCAATGATCACCTTGAAGTGATCAATCCTGAGCCAGAAATCAATGCAGTAGTGTTTCGATTTAAGGGTGCGGATGACATCAATAAAATCATCCATCGAACGCTATTCACATCAGGAACTGCTGTCATTGCAAAAACAGTGGTGGATGGTCAAACATGCTTGAAATTCACTTTGTTAAATCCGAGAACGACAATCACACATATTGAGGAAATCCTTTCTGACATCGTTGATATCGGGATCGCTCATATTCAATCCGGGAGGGTACTACGTTGAGTCAATATAAACAAATGGCTGAAAATGCAACTATGCAAAGCTTTTTAAACTGTTTTTTACGTGAAACAGGAATCGATCGATCTGCAAAAAAAGAGACGAAAGCAGATGGTTCGCTTGTATTCGTGGCAAAACTAGCAAAGCAAGACCTTGAGCTTGTGATTCCGATCCGATATTTTTCATCTGTAGGCCGCCATCTCTTTGATTTTCCAATTCGCTTTCGTCCGAGTGGCAGCCAGCAAGAGGGGACGATCGTCGATTACACGACACTTGTTGCTTTATGTTCAAAGGAGCTTCTCATTGCATATGGCCGCACAGATGCAGAGGATGAATTCATGCTTCGCATCATTTTAAGCTGCAGAAATATTGAACGATTCTTAAGGGAAAGAGAAAGTGATCAAGCTGCTTTATCTCAAGCTGATTTTGAGTACATCGAGGCTGAACAGTCACTTCTTTTAGGACATTTAACACATCCTACACCAAAAAGCAGACAAGGGATGACAGAAGAGGAGGAAGCCGTCTATTCTCCTGAGCTGAAAGGGGCTTTCCAGCTTCATTACTTTAAAGCGCACCATTCGATTGTGCTTCAGGATTCATCTATTTCACAACCTGCGGCAACCCTCATGTTAGAAGAGCTTTCGCGTCAGGTGCCAGAAGAAACAGAGAGACTGAATAGGTTAACAGAAAACGGAGAATATGTGCTCATTCCAATTCATCCGCTGCAAGTCAAAGTGGTCATGGAGAAGGCATTCGTGAAGCGGTATATAGAGGAGGGGAAACTGACTTATTTAGGACCGCTGGGGTCTGAATACACTGCGACCTCATCCTTTAGAACGGTCTATCAAAAGGATTCTGCTTACATGCTCAAATTCTCTGTTCCTGTGAAAATTACGAACTCGTTACGCATCAATAAACAAAAGGAACTGGATCGAGGAGTAGAGATGTCCCGCATCTTAAAAACAGAATTAGGCGTTTCTTTATATGAAAAATTCTCTGGATTCCGGGTCATTGAAGATCCTGCATATCTATCTATTCAAGGAGATGAAGCGGAATCTGGCTTTGAAGTGGTCATTCGTCAAAATCCATTCTTGCATCGTGAAAAAGGCGCAAGCTTAATTGCTGGGCTGTGTCAGGATCATGCGTATGGAGGAAAATCAAGATTAGCAGGAATTATTTATAAACTTGCAGATGCAGAAGGCCGGTCAACAGAAGCGGTCAGCCAAGATTGGTTTAAACAATACTTAACCATTTCGTTAAAGCCGATGCTCTGGCTGTTTGAAACGTATGGTCTTGCACTCGAGGCCCATCAGCAAAATGCTGTTGTGCAAATGAAGGATGGTTATCCAGACACCTTCTATTACCGTGACAATCAAGGCTACTATTATAGTGAATCAAAAAAAGATAAGCTAGCAAATCTAGTTCAAAACTTGAGCGTAAGAAGTGAAACCATTTGTGCGGATGATGTCGCCGTTGAGAGACTCCGTTATTATTTCTTCTTTAATCATTTATTTGGTCTCATTAATGGCTTTGGCACAGAAGGACTAGCAAAGGAAGAAGACTTGCTGGCACTCGTGAGAGATACATTGCTTGCTCATGAGGAGATGTACGGAGCTTCTGATCTGACAAACAGCCTTCTCCGTTCAAAAGAACTTCCTTCAAAAGCGAATTTGCTGACACGATTTGAAGATATGGATGAGCTGACAGGATCTCTGGAAACACAGTCTCGTTACACAGCTGTCTTGAATCCGCTCTTTTTACATAAGGAGGCGCTGATTGGATGAGGCATCGTATTAGGTTTATTCGTGCTGAATATGAAAGAGACGTCCAGCTTGTCCATAAGTGGATGCAAGAAGAGTATGTTCACCCATTTTGGCATTTGAATATTCCGTTTCCTGATTTTGAAAAGCATTTTTATCAGGCAATACATGATCCGCATCAAACCCTTTATTTAGGCACGATTGATGGGACGCCAATGAGTTATTTTGAGGCTTACAATGTGAAAGGAGATATCATTGAATCCTACTATGAGCCTTCTCCGCATGATCAAGGCATTCACCTGTTAATAGGGGAGCCGGATTATGTGGGAAAAGGATTTGCTACGCCGCTCCTTCAGGCAATGACAGCATTTCAATTTGATCAGAACAAACGAACAGAAAAAATCGTCGCTGAGCCGGATATTCGCAATGAAAAAATGATTCATGTATTTGAAAAATGCGGCTTTGAACGTGTAAAACCAGTCACTTTACCGGATAAAACAGGTCTTTTGATGTTTTGTGATCGAGAACGATTCGAAAGGAAGTATAACCATGACGCGGTTCAACAAGCAAAATAATATAGTGGATGTAATTGGGATCGGCATTGGCCCGTTTAACCTCGGACTTGCCGCATTATCTGAAGAGGTAAATGAAATCGACGCTTTGTTTTTTGAAAGAAGTGAAGTCTTTCACTGGCACCCAGGGATGCTCATTGAAGGGACGACACTGCAAGTCCCATTTTTAGCGGACCTTGTCAGTATGGCAGATGTGAAAAGCAAATATAGCTTTCTCAACTATTTGCAGGAACAAAACCGTTTGTATTCATTTTACTTTCTAGAGGACTTCCATATCCCGCGCAAGGAATACAGTCATTATTGCCGCTGGGTCGCTGATCAGTTAGACTCTTGCCGATTTGGCATGAACGTCGAATCTGTCTCACTGATTGAAAAGTCAGGGGAAAAGCGGTATGAAGTGCATGTCCGTCATGTAAAGGACCAAACTGTAGAGGTGTTTGAAAGCAAACATCTTGTCTTGGGAATTGGCACGCAGCCCGCAGTGCCAGCATCGCTCCAGCCAGCTTTAGGAGAGAAGGTTTTTCACTCAGCTGACTATTTAAAACGAAAGAAAGAAGGCTGTTTCAAAGGGAAATCTGTCACAGTTATCGGCTCTGGTCAAAGTGCGGCAGAAGTGTTTTATGACATTTTATCAGATGATGAAGCGAAGGATATTCACTGGTTCACACGGTCAAAAGGATTTTTCCCAATGGAATATTCAAACCTAGGGCTTGAGTATTTCTCCCCTGACTATATTGATTTCTTTTATGAGCTTCCGCAAACAAAAAAGGATGCGTTATTAAAACAGCAAGACTTGCTGTATAAAGGCATCAGTTCGGCAATGATTCGTGATATTTATCATTTGCTTTATGAACGTTCTGCCTGCGGAACGCAGCTGAACACAGTGCTTCAAGCCATGACGGAGGTCAACTTGATTGAGGAAACAGCGGGCGGATTATCACTTTCCTGCTCGCAGTGGGTCAAGGAAGAATCTTTTACGCATGAGACAGATATTGTTGTATTGGCGACTGGCTATCAATCCGTTCTGCCGCCATTTATCAACCCTATTTCTCACCACATTCAATGGGATGATCAAGGACGTTTCCAAGTGGAACGTGAATATCGTTTGAAAACAAATACGATGGGTGAAAATGATATTTTTGTACAAAATGCAGAGCTTCATACACATGGGGTCGGCGCTCCAGATTTGGGGCTGGGGGCTTATCGAAACAGTGTGATCATCAATGAACTTGCTCGTCAAACCGTGTATCCACTTTATCAAAAGCACGTCTTCCAGACATTTGGTACACACAAGAACGCACACACATTTGAAGAAATCAAAGGTTAAGGAGGATGAAGCGATGAGTGTACAAGACGAATTGAAAAAAGCGGTGAATCCTGCTGCTTGGAAAAAGGCAAACCAGAGAATGGTGGCAAAAATGCTGTCCGAATACATGTATGAGGACATGCTTCATCCTGTCGAGCTGGATCGTAAGGATGGCATTGCCCAGTATGAATTAATCATTCATGAACATAAGAAATATCGTTATCTGGCAAAACCTCGGTTGTTTGATAGTTTTGATACAATCGCTGAATCAATTGAGTGTTGTCAGGATGGAAAGTGGTCAAAGGATGTCAGTGCCATTGTGTTTTTACTAGACATTCAGCCGATCATTCCAATGTCCTCTGACACAACAGGCCATCTTATCAAAGAGCTTCACCATACTTTGTTAGCCGATGTCCATTTGCTGTCGAAAAAAGCGCTTCGTGCGGATGAGCTGACAGATACGGATTATGCATGGATTGAAGGAGAAATGACAGGCCATCCTTGGATTGTGTATAACAAAGGACGTATAGGATTCAGCTACGATGATTACTTAGCCTATGCACCAGAACGTCAAGAATGTGTGCAGCTGTCTTGGATTGCTGTTCACAGGGAACTTGCGACATTCCATGCAGTCGATCAAGAAAACTATGAGCAGGTGATCGCCAAAGAATTAGATGAAGTCACGATTCGTCAATTTCAACGTGTGTTAAAGGATGAAGGACTGAATGCAGCTGACTATTATATGATGCCTGTTCATCAGTGGCAGTGGACGCATATGATTATTCAGCATTTCCCGGAAGATTTGGCCTTGCGCCGGATTGTGTATTTGGGAGAGGGGCTGGATCAATATATCCCGCAGCAGTCGATCAGAACCTTTACAAATATCTCAAACAAAGGCAAGCATCATATTAAACTGCCAATGAGTATTTTAAATACACTTGTATACCGTGGACTCCCATCAGAACGTACGGTCATTGCCCCGCGCATTACAGCGCATATTAAAGGGATTGCCGATCAAGACTCATTTTTATCTGATGTGTGCCGCGTCATTTTACCAGGTGAGAATGCAAGTATCAATGTCGATCATCCATACTACAGCAAACTGCCTGGTGCGCCGTATCAATATCTCGAGATGCTCGGTGTCATTTTTAGAGAAAGCATTTATACGTACTTAGATGAAGGGGAGAGCCCTGTTACACTTGCGGCACTCACATATGAGGATCATGAAGGAGAGCCGTATATCAAGCAGCTGATTGAAAAATCAGGTCTCTCCGCAAAAGAATGGATGGCGAAGTTTTTCCATGTCGTGATGCCGCCGCTTTTACACTTTATGTATCAATACGGCACAGTCTTTTCACCGCATGGGCAAAATACAATTCTTGTGTTAAAAAATCATCAGCCGCATCGTTTGGCGATCAAAGATTTCGTTGATGATGTGAATATAAGTGACCAGCCGCTGCCTGAATTAGCTTCACTAGAAGAAGATTTAAAAGAAGTGCTGCGCAGTGAGCCGCCAGAAGGTTTAGTACAATTTATTTTTACAGGATTATTTATTTGCAATCTGCGCTATGTATCCAACGTATTAGACAATCACGATCTGTTAGATGAAACGACTCTTTGGCGTTTGCTTGCTGAAGAAATTCAGCAGTATCAAAATCAATTCCCACAGCTAAAAGACCGTTTTGAATTATTTGATCTATTCCAGCCGAAGCTGACAAAGCTTTGCTTAAATCGTAATCGAATGATTGATTACGGCTATGGAGATGGTGATGACCGCCCGCATGCATCAGAGCATGGGAAGGTCACAAATGCACTCGCTCATGTTCTTTCATCAGTTGGAGAGAAGTAATAAAAAAGCTGTAGACATCTAGTGTCTACAGCTTTTTTGTTTTTTAAGAAAATGCTTGAGAGGCGAGGAAATAGAATAGGGCGGGATCATTTAGTTTTTCTTTCCCACGAATCATCATAAAATGGGCTACGTTTGTTTTCGTAAATCCTGCTTCAACAAGTGTTTCATGCAGGTGCTCAGCTGTTTCTTCCTGCATATCTAAACGAATTGCCCCTGAATAAGACGAGATGAGTGATTGGATGAGCGAGAGAGCGGTTTGTTCATCGTTTGCTGCAAGCGGCCCAATCATGAGATTAGCAGGGGTTTCGATGCCAAATGCAAAGCCAGTTGTTTCATGATGTTCATTCTGTGCGATCAGCCGGAACGATGCTCGATCCATTCGCTTTCTTATAAAGCTTGATCGATTGGTACCTGCACCTTTTTCGTCAAGTGCTTCAATAGACGGAAGGTCCGCTTCATCAGCAGGAGAAAGGTGAATCCCACCTGACACACGAAAAGCCGATGGATTCGTGGTCTGTGCTTTGTATGTATGAATGTAGCCGGCCGTTTGAAATCCGATTTTTTCATAAACGGGCTGTCCTTGTACAGTAGCGGTTAAAACGACAGGAACGCTTTGATTGCTCCGGCGAAGCAGGGTGTCAATCATTTTCCGTGCAAGGCCTAAGCCGCGATGCGTCTCAGATACAATCACAGCACCAATTGATGCTGCTTTATCATATTGGAAAAGTCCCGCACATGAGATGACTTGTCCATCCGTTGTTGAAAAACCAGTAAAATATCCGTTTGTTAAAAGAGATGTAAGCTCATCCGCATTGTAATCAGGCCAGTCGACCTCTTTTGACAATGCGATAAGATCGGGTATGTCATCGAGTGTTAATGTTCGTTGTACAACGTTTTCCAATACACGCAACTCCTTCTTAGCTGATTTCATCTATATGTATCGTACCATAAGAAAGCATAAGAAAAAGGAAAAGGGAGATCCTTTTCCTTTTGTCCTCTTATTAATAATTCAGGTCACGGTTGTATTCATATTCGAAGGTGAGCTGCAAGTTTTTAATCGACACGACGCCTACTTTAATTAATCGTCCACCGATAAGCTGAGGGACCTCTATCGCGTTGAAAGAAACAAAAAAGCGGTCTTTTGCTGGAACCTGGCTTGTTTTATAGGAAGAGATATCAACCTTTTGACCGTTCCAAGGTACATTCACTGCTCCGCCTTTTAAAGAAGAAACGGTGAAAACATAATTGTGTGCGTTGGTACTGCCTTTATCAGCCTCTAATGAAAGACCAGTTACGACAGCATCCTGCGGCAGACTGCTTAAATCAAAATTAGAATTTGGAGAGCCGGCTTCATTGAAGCTGTTGAGTGTGGCTGGCGACCCATATCGTTTGAGTGTTGCTTTTTCAATGCTTTTATCAAAGACAATGCGGTACATTTTATCTTCTTCATTTAGTAATTGTTTAGGCTTAACCGCTAGGTAGTAATCCGTACTGGCGGCAATTTTCGGCATATGAATGATCTCATTTTGGTTGTATGTCCGCACAGAGGAAGACACAAGCGCGCCGTCCTTATTGTAAAGATAGAGATCAAAATCATTTCCTGACTTTACATTCACAAGTTTAATGGAAAAACGACCGTCCGCACCATCAAATTTGGAACTGGTGAAATGGTAAAAGTCGACGTCATTTATAGAAGAAATACTTCCCTCGTGATATAAATAAGATTTATTCAAATAAAGAGAAGGCTGCAGGAACTGAGCTTTTTCCATCGTATCATTGTTGGCATAATCACTGTCTGGATACTGGTGCTCCAATTCTTCTGTATAATTTTTTGTTTGTTTCGTAGATGCTTCACTTGCTAGTGCAGGTGATTGGAAGAGAGAGGCAGCGATGAAGAGGCCGGCAAGCAGTAAAAAACCAATTTTCTTTTTAAACATGACAAACATCTCCTATTCATTCATTTTCTTTCATTTATATTATCGGTGGATTATTGTAAAAATTGATATTTATTCCATTTTTATAACGAAAAAGAACCCCCAATCACGGAGGTTCTAGAGTTAATGAACATTAAAATATCGAGCTTCAGGGTGGGAGACGACAATCGCTGAAACAGATGCTTCAGGTTCCATCATGAATCCTTCTGTCAGGTGGATGCCGATTTTTTCAGGCTGAAGCAGCTTGAACAACTTTTCTTGGTCCTCAAGATTTGGACACGCTGGATAACCAAAGGAATAGCGCTGCCCTTGATATTTCGCTTGAAATCGTTTTTCCATTGTAAAATCGACTGGGTCAGGGAAGCCCCATTTGTCACGAATCACTTGATGGGTTCTTTCAGCTAATCCTTCTGCAAGCTCAAGTGCCAGAGCTTGGACAGCATGCATTTTTAAATAATCTCCTTCCTGCTTAAATTGCTGCGCGACTTCACGTATACGCGCGCCGGCTGTGACGGCGAATAAGGCAATATAATCTTTCTCGTTTTCATCACTTTTCCGTACATAATCAGAAATGGAGCGGTACGGGAGCTTCACCTGCCTTGGAAATTGGAACGTTTCAATGATGCGGTCAGGCTTTTCGGGATCATAAATATGCAAATCATTTCCATCTGAACCGGCAGGGAAGAATTGATACACAAATGCTGGCGCAAACCAGTTTTTCTCTCTGCCTTCGTTTAGAAGGTCTGTGACAAGCTGTTTTAATTCCAATGCTTTTGGGTGCTGTTCAGCTAATAAGGCTTTGACTTTTCCCTTTAAGCCGAGATGATGACCAATGAGCATTTGTTCATTCACATAAGGCATAATATGATGCAAATCGATGTCCCTCACATAATGGCGTGCGGTATCTTCTGGCGTAAATACCGGTGCCTGAGGGAGGGCTACGCGTTTTTCTAGTAATTCAATGACAGCTTTCGGCTGCTTTCCTTCTTTCTCCTTGAAAGGTGCCGCTGGCTCCTCTTCGGGCTTTGTTTGAAATTGCAGTGGATTCGCTTTTAACTCATTGGCTAATGACAGACCGTCCATGGCATCTTTTGCATAAAGAACAGGTCCATCATAATGAGGCGAAATTTTCATTTTCGTAAATTTGCGAGAAAGGGCAGCACCGCCGACCAAAATAGGAACAGAAATATTGGCCTTTTGTAGATCCTGAGCGGTTAGTACCATTTGCTGTGCGGACTTTACAAGTAAGCCTGATAATCCGATCATATCTGGTTTTTCCTTTTGCACAGCTTCAATCAATGTTTGAGGTGTCACCTTGATGCCGAGGTCGACTACTTGAAAGCCGTTATTGCTCAAAATGATGTCGACAAGGTTTTTCCCGATATCATGGACATCTCCTTTTACGGTCGCAAGAAGAATCTTTCCTTTCCCGCTCGCATGCTGCTTTTCCATATATTGCTCAAGGAACGAAACAGATGCTTTCATGACCTCTGCCGATTGAAGCACCTCGGCGACAATCAGTTCGTTTTGATTAAAAAGACGACCAACCTCAGCCATTCCCTGCATTAACGGACCATTGATAATATGAAGCGGCGATTCATATTGCTCCAAAGCAAGGGATAGATCATCGATGAGACCTTCTTTCGTTCCTTCGACGACGTAGAGCGCCAGCCTTTCATCAAGTGATAAGGAGACCTTTGGTTTTTTCTCCGTTTTCTTTTTGCCGCGGTAAAATTGGGTGAATTCAGCCAGTGTTTGGTCATTTGTTTCATAAAGCAAGGTTTCAGCTAGTTTGATTTCATCCTTTGGAATGGATGCGAAGCGCTCAAGCTTTTCCGTATTCACGATGGCATAGTCAAGCCCTGCTTGCACGCAGTGATACAAATAGACGGCGTTTAAGATTTCTCTGCCAACAGGCGGAAGTCCGAAAGATACGTTGCTGATGCCTAAAATGGTGAGGCACTCAGGCAGGGTTTCCTTGATCATTTTAATGCCTTTGATCGTTTCTTCAGCGGCGCCAATATATTGCTCGTCTCCAGTGCCTACGGGAAAGACAAGCGGATCAAAAATGATGTCACTTGCAGGAATTCCATATCTCTTCGTTAACAAATCATGCGAACGTATAGCAATTTCAAGCTTTCGTTCTGCTGTCACAGCCATTCCTATTTCATCAATTGTGCCAACAACAAGTGCACCGCCATATAGCTTCACAAGAGGTAGAATCTCTTCAAAACGTTCCACGCCATCCTCAAGATTAATAGAATTGATGATGGCTTTCCCTTGAGAATAGGTGAGTGCCTTTTCAATCACGTGTTTATCCGTTGAATCAATGACAAAAGGAGCTTTCACCTTTTTCATGGCTTCTTGTAAAAAGCCTTCCATGTCTGCTGCCTCATCACGGTCTGGATCAGCCAGACACACATCAACGACGTGAGCGCCATTTTTCACCTGAGCACGAGCAATCTCTGCTGCTTCTTCAAACTTTTGTTCCGCAATGAGCCGTTTGAATTTGCGAGAACCAATGACATTGGTCCGTTCACCTACAAAAAGAGGACGCATTGAATCCTCATAAATAAGGGGCTCAATTCCTGATACGGTATGCTGCGGTGATTCGCGAGTGATATGACGCGGCTGAATCGTGCGTACTTCATCTGACAATGCTTGAATATGTGCAGGTGTCGTTCCGCAACAGCCGCCGACAATATTTAACCAGCCTTCCTTAGCAAAGGCGGCGATTTTTTTAGCAAGAGAAGCAGGGGATTCATGATATTGGCCTTCTTCATCTGGGAGACCAGCATTCGGATAGCAGCTCACCGCTGACTTTGCGATGGAGGAGAGCGTGCGGATGTGGTCTGTCATAAATTCTGGACCAGTCGCACAGTTCAGGCCCACACTGATGGGTTTCATATGCTCAAGAGAGATATAAAAGGCTTCGATATCCTGACCTGCCAGGGTGGTGCCCATTGGTTCAATCGTACCTGATACCATGAGTGGTAATTGAATGCCTGCCTTCTGAAAGGCTTCCTGAATTCCTTTGAAACCAGCTTTTACATTCAGCATGTCTTGGCTTGTTTCTAAAAGAAGGGCATCACACTTTCCGTCAATTAGAGCGCGGGCTTGTTCTTCATAGTTTCTGACGAGCTCACTGAAGGTTGTGCCGCCTGTTACAGATAATGTTTTCGTTGTTGGGCCCATTGCGCCTACAACAAAACGAGGCTTTTCGGGTGTGGAGAAACGGTCTGCTTCAGCCTTTGCCAGCTGTGCAGCTCGAACATTGAGTTCATAGGCAAGGTGGCCAAGCCCATATTCATCAAGGACGAGCTTTGTCGCGCCGAACGTATTTGTTTCAATGAGATCGGCACTTGCTTCGAGGTATTCCCTATGGATCGCACGGATGATGTGAGGGGCTGTCATATTCAAATACTCGTTACAGCCCTCATACTCTTCTCCGCCAAAGTCCTCTGCTGTCAGGTTGGCGTTTTGAATCATTGTGCCCATTGCACCATCAAGGACGAGGATGCGTTTCTTGAGCTGTTCAGTGATAGTTGACATGGATGTTAGACTCCTTTTCTTTCTGATGGATGTAGGTGGTCAGTTCTGCTGTTAAATCTGATCGAAGGAAAGGAGTAATTAAATAAATGCCATTAAACAATTCGCAGGCTGTATCTAATAAAGAGCGGGCAATCGCTAAACCTTCTGCTCGCTGCTTTTCTTTATCCTCGCCAGCCTTAGCCATAATGTCACGAATAGAATCAGATAATTTGATGCCGGGAATTTCGTGATGAATAAACTCTGCATTTCGGCTGCTTGTTAACGGCATAATGCCGATGTAAATTGGTTTATCCAAGTGGCGGCTTTCCTCATGAATTTTCACAAGTTGTTCTTCAGAATAAACAGGCTGTGAAATAAAATAATCAGCGCCGTATTCGATTTTTTTCTCAAGACGTTTGACCGCTTTATCAATATGACGCACATTTGGGTTAAACGCGCCAGCCACTGAAAAATTGGTCTTTTTGCCAAGAGGCTTTCCTGAGAAAGAAAGGCCTTCATTAAATTGTTTGATGAGACGAATCAAATCAAAGGAGGTTAAATCATACACAGATGTTGCACCTGGGAAGTCTCCAATTTTAGATGGATCGCCTGTGATCGCTAAAATATCGGTTAATCCAAGAGTGTCGAGCCCCATTAAATGGGATTGTAGCCCTATCAAATTACGGTCGCGGCATGTGATATGAACAAGAGAACGCATATCAAGCTGCTGCTTTAATAATGCGCCGCAAGCGACATTGCTAATGCGCGGAGTCGCAAGAGAATTATCGGCTAAAGTCAACGCATCAATGCCAGCATTCTTTAATTCATTTGCAGCAACGAGAAATTTTTCGAAGTTCAGCTTCTTCGGTGGATCGAGCTCTACGATAATCGATCGTTTTTTCACAGCCAGCTCATCAAGACCTGGTTCAGTGCGCTGATCTTGGATGGAAATGATTTCTTCTTTTAACACTTTCACTTCTTTTTCAGTGATCGGTGCTAAACCTTTGACCGCTTCAGCCATTGCGCTAATATGCTGAGGTGTTGTTCCACAGCAGCCTCCGATAATGCGTGCGCCCTGATTTCTAAATTCAAGTGCACTTTTTCGGAAATAATCGTTATCTGTATCATAGACGAGTCTGCCTTCTTCAAGAGAGGGGAGACTGCTGTTAGGATAGACTGATAAATGCGAATTTTCTAAAAGTGGAACGCCTTCGAGTGCCTGAATCATGTGATAAGGGCCCAGCCTGCAGTTGATGCCGACGACATCTGCACCAAGAGATGATAACTCAGATAAACCATCCTTCAGCGGGGTACCATCCTGCAAAACGCCTTGTTCATGCATAGAGACATTCATGACAATCGGGAGAGTCGTTTCTTTGCGAGCAATTTGGAGAACAGCCTTCGCTTCTTCTATGTCATAATACGTTTCAAGCAATAATCCGTCAGGCTCTTCATTTAATAGGATGTACAGCTGCTCTCTAAAGCTTCGTTTGATTTCTTCTATAGAGTAGGCATTTTTGTTAAACGTTCGAATGCCGCCAATTGTTCCGAGAACATAAGCAGAGCCAGCGGCTGCTTTTGCAATTTGTACCGCTTTTGTATTGATGCGTTTCGTTTCTTCCTCTAAGCCGTAGCGGGATAGTTTAATATAATTCGCACCGTATGTGTTCGTTTGGATGATGTCAGCGCCTGCCTGCACATATGCTTCGTGTACGCGTTTCACTTCATCCTCTTTCGATAAATTTAATTCTTCAAAACAGCGGTCAATGCCGTAAGAGTATAAAAGTGTTCCCATCGCTCCATCAGCTATCAGTACGCGATTTTGTAAGTCTTGTAATAAGCCCATTGTATTCCTCCTTATTTCTATGTAACAAAAAAAGCCTTCTGATAAGAAGAAGACTTTTTGGCTGTATCGTAATTCTTCTCCTTATCTTCCAAGCAGTTGCTTGCTGGATTTAGCACCTTGGTCATAGAAAATAGATTTCTACTACACCGGTTGCTGAGGCTTCACAGGGCCAGTCCCTCTGCCTCTCTTGATAAGAAAGCAATATGAACATGTCAATGAATTGAACTTCCATCAACTGTAACGAAAAATGCAGAAATAATCAATGGAAAATTTGAAATTTATCGAAAATTTATAAATTGGACATCAATCGGCAAATCAGCCTTACGCATAAGAGAAATAACCTCTTGTAAATCATCTTTATTTTTCCCTGTCACACGCACTTGGTCATCCTGAAATTGTGATTTCACTTTGATGCCAGACTGCTTGATGAGTGCGTTGATCTTTTTAGCGTTGTCTTGATCAATCCCGCTGATCAGCTTCGCACGCTGGCGTACTGTACCGCCAAGAGCATGCTCGGTTTTTCCGTAATCGATGTTTTTAGTTGGCACATTTCGTTTGATCAGCTTTGTCACAAGTACATCTTTTAGCTGCTCAAGCTTGAAGTCATCATCAGAAATGAGAACAAGTTCTTCTTTTTCGAGAGAAATATCACTTTTACTTCCTTTAAAATCATAACGGTTTTTAATTTCTTTCAGCGCTGCTTGAACAGCGTTTTGCACCTCAGGCAGTTCGACCTTCGATACAATGTCAAATGAGCTTTCTTTTGCCATCACACATGACCTCCAAGTATTGATATTGCGTCTATTTTATCATGCCAATAGGCGAAGAAGAAACTTTATCGAAGAGATGAGGCAAAGAGTTCAGCCGGCTGCGGTATAAATCGTGACCAGTTTGTCCACTTTAGCTAACAGAACTAGAGATGTTCATGCGGGGAGAAGTATAGTAGAATAAAGTGAATCAAAAGATGAACGAACGCTCTTTTATGGGCAGATAGGAAGGAAGAGAACATGAGACCAGGTGAGCAACTGACCTTGCAAATAGAGAACGAAATGGAATACGGCTACTTTTTGACAGATGGTGAAGATTCGGTCCTCTTACACCGCAGTGAAATGACAGAGGATCTTGATGACCGAGATGAAGTAGAGGTCTATTTATATGTAGATCATGAAGAAAGACTCGCTGCCACAATGAAAATTCCTACAATTAACGCACATACATATGGCTGGGTAGAAGTTGTAGACGTGGTAGAAGACATGGGCGCATTTGTCGATGTTGGACTGTCAAAGGATGCACTTGTGGCAACAGAACACCTCCCGCCATTTGAGGAAGCATGGCCTAAAAAAGGAGACAAACTCTACTGTATGCTGAAAGTCACAAGTTACGGCAGAATGTTCGCAAAACCAGCCACAGAAGACGTGATCAGTGAATTGTTTACTGAGGCACCAGAAACCTTAATGAACAAAGAAATTACTGGAACAATCTATCGTTTAATTGCGACAGGTTCTTTTATGCTGACAGATACAGGCGTGCGAGGGTTTATTCACCGCACGGAACGAAAGGAAGAGCCAAGACTAGGATCGACCGTTACAGGACGCGTTATTGCAGTGAAAGAGGATGGAACCGTGAACGTTTCTCTGCTTCCTAGAAAACAGGATGCATTATCTGTCGATGCAGAAGAAATTTTAACCTATATGAGAACAAGAAACGGCGCCATGCCTTACGGAGACAAAAGTGATCCAGAGGATATCCGCGAAAGATTTCAAATGAGCAAAGCAGCCTTTAAACGAGCACTAGGTCATCTGATGAAAAATGATCTCGTTTATCAAAAAGAAGGCTGGACATACGAGAAAAAGTGAGCATTTGCTCACTTCAGCGTGCAGACAAACCCTCGCATTCGGTGTCAGTCCTGCGTGCCGGTGCTCACGAATGTCAAATTCGCTCCGCTCCGGTACTCGTCCCTCCTAGGGCTGCAAAGGTTTTCAGGTCACGCTGAAAAGAAGACAAAGTTCTAAAATAAAGTTTATTTTAGCCCTTTGTCAATGATCTAAAAGTGAGCATTTGCTCACTTTTTTATTTTTGTCTTAAATAATGGATTTTTTCTATGAAAAAAGTCATGAAAACCTTCACTATATCATTGAAACAACGCCCCTCAAATCCGATAAAAAAGGAGTAAGGATGATAAAAGGAGTGTGTTTTTGGATGAAAGTGAAGATTTCATTGCTTCTGATGGCAGCCATGCTTATGGTGCTCGCCGCATGCGGTAATCAACAGGAGGGGTCGCCAAAATCAACTGCGAAGCATATTGGCGTTATGCTCACAGATGATGGTCTTGGTGATCAATCATTTAACGATTCATCATTTAAAGGATTAGAAAAAGCACGTGATGAGCTTGGCATTGAATTTGATTATAGAGAAATTGCAGAAACTGATACATATGAAAAAGGGCTGACAGAACTCGTAAAAGATGGTAATGATCTCATTATCGGTGTAGGTTTTAGTATGCAAGAAGACCTAGAAAAAGTCGCAAAGAAATATCCGAAGAAGCAGTTTCTTCTGATCGATGCCGTATCTGAGCTGAAAAATGTGACCTCTGTGACGTTTAAAGAAGAGGAAGGCAGCTATTTAGCAGGTGCACTTGCTGCGATGACAACGAAAAGCGATGTCATTGGATTTGTTGGCGGTGTTGATGCAGACGTCATTCATCGTTTTGAAAAAGGGTTTCAAAAAGGCGCCAAATCAGTCAATCCAAAAATCAAAATCTTATCTACCTATGCCGGTACATTTAGTGATGCAGGTAAGGGCGGTAAAATAGCCAAAGATATGATCAAAAAGAAAGCAGACGTTTTATATGCTGCAGCCGGTTATTCAGGTGTTGGTGTATTAAAAGAAGCGCAATCGCAAGGCAAATATGCCATTGGTGTTGACAGCGATCAGTACTATACTGCGGAAAAAGCTGTGATTTCATCTATGGTGAAAAAAGTCGATGAAGTGGTTTATCAATTCAGCGAACAGGTCGTTAAGAACAATCAAATTAAAAGCGGACATGTTGTCTATGACTTAAGCAATGATGGAATCGATATGGCAAAAATTCGGATCTTAAAAAATGCTGACACACTGACCAATAAATTAAATGGTCTGAAGCAGACGCTTCTAAAAGAAGAGGGGGGCGCATCATGAGTTTACGCGTCAAAATTTTACTCAACTCACTTATCTCACTTCTTTTAGCAGTTGGTGTCATTGCCTTTATCATTGTCAGCATGACAAAGATCCAATCATCAAATGAAGCAGATGTCCAAACCTTATTAAACGTACAAAAAACGAAGGCAAGCTTTGAAAGTGTCGAGCAAGCGATGACCAATTATTCGATGACACTTTCAGATGAACAGCTAGAGATCGTTCAAAACGATATTTCTACAGCAAAAAAACAGCTGCAAACGTTAAACAAGTATGCAGGAAATTTGAACAAAGAGGCATTAACAAGGTTAAATTCAAAATATGACACATGGACCAAAGAAGCAAACAATGCCATTGGTGAAAAAAACGCCTCGGATGCAAGACGTGTGGCAGCAAGAATTGATGGCGTTTTAAACGATGTGCATACGATGAATAAAAGAGCAGAAGAAGCGTATAAACAAAATCTAGAGGATGCAGCAGACAATGTACAATGGATTATTACAAGTGCACTCGTCTCAGCCCTCACACTGATTGTCATTGCCGTCTTTTTGAATATGGGGTTAACGCGATCCATCGTGACACCTATCAAATCACTATCCTACAGAGCAAAGCAGATCGCAGAAGGGAATCTTGCTGTGGAGCGGACAGATATTCAGCGTAAGGATGAAATCGGCGGCTTGAATGAATCCTTTAATCAAATGACAGATCAGTTGATTAGTTTGATTAAAGAAATTAGCCATGTCTCAAGCCGAGTAGAGACATTCTCGATCCACCTGAATGATGAAAATAAAAAGATGATGGAATCTGCCAATCAAGTATCTGTCTCAACAGACGAAATGGCCAATGGGTCACAAGCGATTTCAGAAGATCTCCAGCATGGCGTCAGCTTGATTGAGAAAATGGACCAGCATGGACGTAAAAATTCCGAACGCTCACAAACGGTCATACGCAGTACAGAGGATGCCATTGAAGCCGTAGAAAGCGGAAAGCACACGTTAACAGAAACAAAATCAGCGATTGAAAAAAATACACATGCCACGAGACAAATCGAAGAATCAGCAGGAGAATTCACGCAATACGCCAGCGGAATCTCGGCCATGGCCAAAACGGTTTCTGACATTGCGGATCAAACAAACTTACTTTCCTTAAACGCAGCCATTGAAGCGGCAAGGGCAGGCGAAGCTGGAAAAGGCTTTGCCGTTGTAGCAGATGAAATTCGCAAGCTTGCCGATGAATCGTCAAATGCAACAAGACAAATTTTTGACATGGTCAGTCATATTGAAAGAGGGATTCAATCCATTAGTCAAACGGTTCAAGAAGGGGTCAAGCTTTCACTTCAGCAGCAGGATGCGATGGACAAAACCTCACACTCCTTTGAAGATATAGAAACAAAAGCGCAGCATATTAAACAAGAAATGGCGGTCTTAAATGACCAAATTATCCAATCAACAGAACTTGGCGGACAAGTACTGCACTCGATTGAAAATATTAGTGCAGTAGTAGAAGAAACAGCAGCTGGCAGCGAAGAAATTTCTGCCTCAGCAAATGAACAGCTGCAATCGTTCCATCAAATGAACAAACAAGTCGAAGAATTGATGAGTATGACGGCAAGGTTAAATGAAACTGTCCAGCGATTTAAACTTTCATAAGAAAAGCACCCTTCCCGTGTTGTATCAGGGAAGGGTGCTTTTTATGATCATTTGCCTGTAAAAAAGATCGCAAGCGTGCTAGGTCCTGAATGGGATCCCACAGCGGCGCCGATGATATGAATATCAATTTCTTTAGGATGAAATTCGTCTTCAATCAGTTGTTTCATGTCTTCTGCAAGTGCAGGATCATCACCATGACTAATGCCAACCGTTTGATTAGGCCAATCCGTTCCGCGTTCTTTCATTAGTTCAATAATGCGTTTCAGCAGCTTTTTACGTCCACGGATTTTTTCTAGTGGGATGAGTTTTCCATCTTCGACATGTAAAATGGGTTTAATGCTTAACAAACCGCCAACAAATGCGGACGCTTTACTGATCCTTCCGCCTCTTGCTAAATACGTTAAATCGTCTACAGTAAAAATATGTTGTAAAGATTCACAAAAATGCTTTACAGACGTTTCAATTTCTTGTATTGTATTTCCGTCAATGGCAAGTGATTGAGCGTGTTTGACAGCAAGCCCATAGCCGAGTGAAGCGCATTTAGAATCAATGATTCGTAAATCAAAATCAGGATATTCTTCCTTCACTTCATTTGCCATCATCATAGCTGTCTGATATGTACCTGAAAGCTCTGATGAAAAAGCGACATAGATGGCAGATGTATGGGTTTGAGCGGCAGAAACAAAGGCTTCCTTGATCCGGTTTGGTGAAGCCTGTGACGTTTTTGGACTGGCTCCTTGTCTCATCGCATCAAATACTTGTTTTGGTTCAATGGTGATCAAATCCTCAAATTCCTGCTCGCCAAGCAACACGCGGAGCGGAATGAGTGTTATGTTATGTTCATCATAATAAGAAAGAGGCAGATCAGCAGCACTGTCTGCTATGATATGAACAGTCATATAAATCCCTTCTTTCTAAAAAAATAAGCCATATTTTACATCTTTTTAGCCTAACTATATCATAGAAATCATCTTTTCGTGTTCAAATTCTAAATTTTAGGGAAAACCATAGAGAGAATGGTAAGTGGAGGAATGACAACATGTTCATTGGAGAAGCAAAAAAACTCATTGTCGTCGTAATTGGTGCATTACTCAATGCGATTGGACTGAATTTATTCTTAATCCCAGCTGACGTATATGCGAGCGGTTTTACAGGGGTAGCCCAGCTGCTATCCAGCTTAATCGATCAATATGCGCCATTTTATGTATCAACAGGGATTCTATTATTTATTTTAAACATTCCAGTCGGCATTTTAGGCTGGATGAAAGTTGGCCGTTCCTTTACTTTGTACAGCATCATCAGTGTTGCACTAACAACCATTTTTCTTGGCATTTTACCAGAAACAAGTGTTTCCCACGATATTTTATTAAATGCTGTGTTTGGCGGTGTCATATCCGCAGTAGGAATTGGGATCACGCTCAAATACGGGGCATCGACAGGCGGACTCGACATCGTTGCTATGGTATTAGCGAAATGGAAAGACAAACCAGTTGGCACGTATTTCTTCATTTTAAATGGAATCATCATTTTTACAGCAGGATTATTACAAGGTTGGGAGAAAGCATTATATACGCTTGTCACATTATATGTGACCACAAGGGTCATTGATGCCATCCATACAAGACATGAGAAGCTGACCGCGATGATTGTGACGAAAAAAGCAGATGAAATCAAAGAAGCCATTTACGGAAAAATGGTCAGAGGTATTACGACTGTACCTGCAAAAGGCGCATTCACCAACGAGCAAAAGGAAATGATGGTGATCGTCATTACAAGGTATGAGCTGTATGAACTTGAACAAATTATTAAAGAAGTCGATCCAAAAGCCTTTACAAATATTGTGCAGACAACCAATATTCTTGGATTTTTCAGACGAGATTAAAAGGTGGGTAGCAGATGAAAAAAGGGTTGGTACTTCTTCTCATTCTATTGTTTTTAGCCGCTTGTGGACAACAAAAAAAGGATGAACCAGACAAGGAGGTTTCCGGTCAAATGGGAGAAAAAACGGTTGTACTCACAGTAGACCCCGTCCAGAAAGGTTCTTCAGTTCAATTTAACATGTCACTGAAAAATGAATCAGATCGAGATATTGAATTTACCTTTAACACAAGCCAAAAATTCGAGCTGAGTGTGTATGACGAAAACGGGAACGAACAATATCGCTATTCGAAAGACCGTATGTTCACACAGGCCATCCAAACTTTTGTGCTGAAAAAAGGCGAGGCCTATGATTTTCAAGACAAGTGGTCAAACGGTGTAAAGCCCGGAACATACGAAGCGGTTGTAACGTTTAAAGGAAAAGCAGAAGGGCTGAAACAAATCACGGAGAAGAAAACATTCCAAGTCAAATAAGCATGGGAATTAGAAAAAGCTGTCCATCAAATGTGGACAGCTTTTTTATGTCAGAGATCATCAAGCAAGTCTTGGAAGGTATGCAGCTGGTTTCTTTCTGCATCTGTTGAATTGGCAAATGCAGAGGATACGGCATTTTTCGCTCGTTTGACTGCCTGTTGACGCTCTAACCCAGATGAAAATGAAGAAGTAAGAGCTTCTTCAGTAAATGATTTGGCTTGATCAAAAAGTTCGTTTCTCACAATGAACCTCCAGAAGCATCAGTCTTCATATTTCCTCTGTCTGACGCTTCTTCAAGTGTCGAACGGTAAGGAAAACGTGCGTCATGAAGACTGACTGAATCTTTACCTTGTTGTATAAAGCGTTTCGATTTGCTTCTTTTACCCATTCGGAATCCGCCCCTTTACACAAGCTGACAGGACAACCTGTCTAACGGTAGTATGCCCGCTTCCATCTGCTATGTATGAATGGAAAAATTAAAGCGAGAAGTAATTCGTTAGAAACTTAGCAATCCCGTCTTGTTCATTCGTATCAGTGACTTCATTTGAGACACGTTTCACGGCATCAATTCCGTTGCCCATTGCCACACCACATCCAGCAAATTCAAGCATTTCTAAATCATTGTCTTCATCTCCGAATGCCACAATCCGCTCCTTAGGAACACCGTAATAATCACTGATCTTTTGCAATCCAACAGCTTTATTCATGCCTGTTTTAATGATTTCAATCACGTGCCACGGGGCAGCCCAGCGTCTGTGATCAATCACTTCTGCATGAACATCTGATAAATAGCTTCGAATAGCTCCGACGTCCTCTTCTTTTGCATGAATTAACACGCTCGTCACATTTTCTCCAAGGTTGTCCCTTAGGTCTCCAACAGTGACTTTGTTTGCATTCATATTAAATATATCAATGAGCTTTTCATCATGATAATGGAAATACAAATCGTCTAACACTTCAGCTAACACATTATGCACTTTATACTCTTCACTAATGTCTACAAGCTGTTTGACCACTTGAAGATCAAGTGACGTATGAAATCTGCCCCATTTCTCATCAAGAGGATGATGGACAAACGCTCCGTTAAAATTCACAATTGGTGAATCAAGCTGTAATTGTTGATAATAAGGAGAGCTGGATCGAAATGGCCGGCCTGTTGATATACAGACGTGATGCCCGCTGTCTCTCACTTTTTGAATGACGTCAAGTGTGTGCGCAGAAATGGTTTTATCATCTTTTAATAATGTGCCATCCAGGTCAAGTGCGATTAGATAAGGTTTAGTCTCCATAAAATCTCCTTTGATCTGTAAGTGATAGGAGGCAATTCATGTTAGCGCCTCTTTCTATAGTGTATCTTTATCACATCTTTGTTGTCTACATGTTAAAATAAACAAAGACGGGAATGATAAAGGAGGATTCATAGGCTGTGATCACCATTGATGAGCAAATTACGCGCGATATTCCATTTTTACATATCGTAAAAGCTGAAAATAAAGACAAACCGCTGCCGCTTGTATTTTTTATTCACGGATTTACAAGTGCACGAGAGCATAATTTACACTTCGCCTTCCATCTGGCGGAAAAAGGCATGAGAGTCATTTTGCCTGACTGTGCTTATCATGGTGTAAGATCAGAAAACCTCAACTTAGAGGAACTGGCATCAAAGTTCTGGGAAATTGTCCTGAACGAAATTCGTGAAATCGATATACTCAAAACATACTTTCAAGAAAAACAATTGATTGAAGCCGATTTGATAGGCGTTGCAGGTACTTCCATGGGCGGCATCACCACCTTTGGCGCACTTGCCAAGCATGATTGGATCAAAGCCGCTGTCAGCTTGATGGGGAGTCCGAACTATACGACGTTTCTAAAAGCACAGATCATGGACATGCGTCACAAAGGGTTGATGAAAGACATTACAGACGAAGAGGTTCATCTGCAATTAGACGCCCTGCGCCCATATGATTTAACGCTGCAAACGGATCGATTAAACAAAAGACCGCTGTTATTCTGGCATGCAGAAAATGATCCTGTAGTCCCTTACCGGCACGCAAAATCCCTATACGATGAGTTAGCGTCCACACAATATAAGCAGGATCCGCACCTGATTCGCTTTATCACTGATGGACAAGCTGGCCATAAGGTCTCAAGACAAGCGATGTTTGAAACGATTGACTGGTTTGTGACTCATCTGAAAAGCACAAACGTTTAGTCATAAGAAAAAGTACGTTATACTAATGGAAAAAGGAGTGGATATCATGGATGAAGCATTGAAAGAAAATATTTTAGGTGCCCTAGAACAGGTGATTGACCCTGAGCTGAATGTTGACATCGTCAACCTTGGACTTGTCTATGATGTCGATCTTGATGAGAATGGAAAAGCGGATATCACCATGACCTTAACATCAATGGGTTGTCCTCTTGCACCAATTATCGTGGATGAAGTCAAAAAAGCATTAAGTGATCTTCCAGAAGTAAAAGAAACAGAAGTTCACATCGTATGGAATCCGCCTTGGACACGAGACAAAATGTCAAGATACGCAAAAATCGCGCTCGGTATTCAATAAGCACAAAATGAAAAATGCCTGGTATGAGATAAACTCATGCCAGGTTTTTTTATGAAAAATTAAGGTGGAGGAAGAGAATGGCTGGATATAATGGATGTAATTTTATAGAACGGAGTACCTATTATGAAACGAAAATGGCTATGGGTCGTTCTTTTGATCGTATATGCTACTGCATTTTTTGTATCAATCACTATACGAGAAGGCCAAACACACAAAAAACAGGATCTTGAGGCTTTTACTGATGTTAGTCATCTCATGCCTGTCAAAATCAAAAAAGTTGTTCAAGGGAAAGAAATAGACACGTTAAAAGAAGTATTGAAAGAAGCAAAAGCAAAACACCTGCCGATTTCTATTGCCGGTAAACAGCATAGTATGGGCGGCCACACATATTATGAAAACGGCATCGTGCTCGATATGACGGAATTCCGCCAGATTTTAGCGTTTGATCCTAAAAAGAAAACGATTCGGGTTCAAAGCGGCGCTACATGGGATGATATACAAAAATATGTGAATCCATATGGTCTTGCTGTGAAGGTAATGCAATCGCAGAATATCTTTACAATTGGCGGATCTTTAAGTGCAAACGCACATGGACGTGACATTCGTTACGGGTCACTCATTGACACAGTTCGCTCATTCAGGCTGTTAAAAGCAGACGGTGAGATTGTCACAGTAAAGCCAGGCGATGATTTATTTACTGCCGTCATTGGGGGATACGGTTTATTCGGCGTCATTTTAGATGTGGAGCTTTCTTTAACAAAAGATGAACTATATAAAATGGAGACAACCTCTCTGGGTTACGATGAGTATACGGATTATTTTCAAAAGCATGTCAAACACAATAAAGAAGTACGCATGCATCTTGCCAGAATCTCAACAGCGAAATCAAACTTTTTGAAAGAGATGTATGTGACGAATTATTCACTCACTTCACAACAAGGGATCGCATCATATCAAGAGCTGAAAGAAGACCAACTCGTCATGCCTTTGAAATTTATGCTCGGCCTTTCAAGAAGATTTGATATGGGAAAAGATCTGCTCTGGAATTTGCAAAAAAAGTATTTCTTAAGTCAAAATGATCAGCTGATCACAAGAAACAATGTGATGCGTTCTGACTCTGCCTTTTTAGAATATGAAAATGAATCTGACACAGATGTGCTGCAGGAATATTTCGTCCCAGTTGACCGTTTTCGTGCGTACATTGATGACATGAGATCCTTTTTACAACAAGAAGATTTGAATCTAATGAATATCACAATACGTTATGTACAAAAAAATGAAAAAGCGGATCTCTCCTATGCGAAACAAGATATGTTTGCACTTGTGCTTTTAGTGAATTACGGGTTCGAAAAAGAAGAGAAGGCGGAAGCCGAGCGAATCATTCGAAAAATGACAGATATCACGCTGCAGCACGATGGAAGCTATTACTTACCGTATATGCCTTATCAAACGAAAGCGCAAATGAAGCGGGCGTATCCTAAAACCGATGTATTCTTCCAAAAGAAAAAACAAGCAGATCCAGATGGCACGTTCACCAACTACTTTTATGAGAGGTACAATACACAATGAATGCAAAAGCAATGAAATGGTTCGTTTACTCACAAAGTCTGCTGTTTTTCGCCAGCAGTTTGATTTTCCCTTTTTACATTCTTTTTATTAAAAATGTTGGGTCAAGCTATTCACAGTTTGGTCTTGCCTACGGCCTGTTTGGTTTAAGCGGAGCATTTATTCATTTACTCTTAGGGAAACTGCCCGAAACCACCGACAGGCGGCTCTTTTTAATCATTCATTCGTTCGGTATGGCGTTTCTTTTGCTGCTTTTTCCGCATATAACAGAAGTGGAGCAAGTGTATATGATTCAGCTGGCACTTGGTGCGCTTGGCGGCTTTCAAAAGCACGGAGAGAAACTGCTCGTCACGGACCTCACAACAGAGAACAAAAGAATGAAAGAAGTCGGTCACTATCATTTTTGGACAGCCCTTTTTTCATCCATCGCTATTATGCTTGGAGGTCTGTTCGCTGATTTCTTTACCGTTTACTTCATTTTTTATGCAAGCTCTATATTATATTTATGCAGTGCGCTCATGGTCATCTATATCAAAAACGAAAGATAAATCCGCATGTCTCGTGAAGATATGCGGTTTTTTTGTTGAAAAAAAATGAAAACAAATATTAAATATACAATTGAATTAATTTTTATACATGTTATAATGTTAAATAATTTCACAAAGATCAAGAGGGTGTATTGACGTTGAAAATAGGTATTATAGGTGCTACAGGGTACGGTGGTGCGGAATTGGTTCGTATCTTCAAGCATCACCCGCATGTGGAGGAATGTATATTGTATTCATCAAGTGGTGATGGGCAATCATACAGTCAATCTTATCCACATCTAACAACGATTACTGACCAAACATTAAAAGCCATTGACCCGGCTGCTATTGTGCAAGAGACAGATGCTGTGTTTTTAGCGACTCCAGCAGGCGTATCAAGTGAACTGACGCCAAAGCTTATGAATCAAGGAGTGCCGATCATTGATTTATCAGGTGATTTGCGCATTCAAGATGGAGCCACCTATGAAGCTTGGTATAAACGAAGGGCAGCGGATGAAGCATCTGTTCAACAAGCGGTGTACGGTTTATCCGAACTGAATCGTGACAAAATTCAACAAGCTGAAGTGATTGCCAATCCGGGCTGCTTTCCTACCGCAGTTCTTCTCGGTTTAGCACCACTCATCAAACAGAATGTCATCGATGAATCTATGATTATAATAGATGCAAAAACAGGGGTGTCCGGTGCCGGACGATCTGCCTCACTTGGAACGCATTTTTCAGAACTAAACGATAACTTTAAAATTTATAAGGTGAATGAGCATCAGCATACGCCAGAAATAGAGCAAATATTAAGAGAATGGAATCCGCAGACGGCGAACGTCACATTTTCTACGCATCTTGTCCCGATGACAAGAGGGATTATGGCGACGATGTATACACAATTAAAAACCGATGTCACAAAAGAAGAATTGATGAAGCGAATGAAAGGCTTTTATGAAGATTCCTATTTTGTCAGAGTGAGAGATCACGGCGTTTATCCACAAACGAAAGAAGTATATGGCAGTAACTTCTGTGACATTGGCTTTCATTTAGATGAGCGAACAGGGAGACTTACAATCGTGTCGGTCATAGACAATCTCATGAAAGGCGCGGCCGGCCAAGCGGTTCAAAACTTCAACATCATCAAAGGCTTACATGAAGAGGCGGGCCTCACAATGACACCTCTTTATCCATAAGAGAACAGGGGAGACAACAAACATGATCGAATTGAATGAAAAAAGCATTGTCAAAATAGACGGTGACGTATCATCACCAAAAGGCTTTGAAGCGAAGGGGATTCACATTGGCTTGCGCTATTCAAAAAAAGACCTTGGCCTCATCGTCAGCGAAGTACCAGCAGCAAGTGCAGCGGTCTACACACAAAGTCACTTTCAAGCTGCGCCTCTCAAAGTCACACAACAAAGCTTAAAAAAGACAGGACAATTAAAAGGTGTCATTGTCAATAGTGCCATCGCCAATGCATGTACTGGTGAGCAGGGATTAAAAGACGCGTACGACATGCAGGCAGCCTGTGCAGATATGTTAGGTGTAGCACCTGATTACATCGCTGTTTCTTCTACTGGTGTCATTGGGGAATGTCTGGATATGGATAAAATCAAAAAGGGCATCGCCGAGTTAAAAGAAGCAAAAGCCGAAAAAGGCCATTTTGAAGAAGCGATCTTAACGACAGATACTGTCATTAAAAATACAACATACACCCTTACGATAGACGGAAAAGAGATCATCATTTCAGGCGCAGCAAAAGGCTCTGGCATGATTCACCCGAACATGGCCACAATGCTTGGCTTTGTCACAACAGATGCAAATGTCGAACAGGAAGCGTTACAGCAAGCGCTTCGTGACATTACAGATGTGACCTTTAATCAAATTACCGTCGATGGAGAAACGTCGACAAACGATATGGTGCTCGTGATGGCAAATGGCATGGCAGAAAACGATGTACTCAATGAAGAGCATCCAGAATGGCCTTTGTTTAAAGAAGGATTAAAACTAGCTTGTGAGGATTTAGCCAAAGAGATTGCGAGAGATGGAGAAGGTGCAACGAAATTAATTGAAGCGAAAGTCGCTGGTGCTAAAAATAATTTGGAAGCCGGCATCATTGCGAAAAAAATCGTTGGTTCAAGTCTTGTCAAAACCGCCGTATATGGTACGGATGCTAACTGGGGTCGAATCGTTGGAGCCATTGGTCATAGCGCAGCTTCCGTCACTCCGGAAGAGGTAGAAGTTTATTTAGGCGGACAATGTTTATTCAAACACAATGAACCGCAGCCATTCTCAGAAGAGGAAGCAAAAGCATATCTAGAGCAGGATGAGATTACGATTTTCATTCAAATGAGTGAGGGAAATGGTGAAGCAGCAGCTTGGGGCTGTGATCTCACCTATGATTATGTGAAAATTAACGCGAGCTATCGCACATAAAGAAGGAGATAGGCATGGATAAAACGATCGTGTTCAAGTGTGGAGGCAGTGTCATTCGAGAACTTTCAGATACCTTTTATGAGAATGTCCGCTCGCTTCAAGCTGCTGGATTTAAGCTGGCTATCGTGCATGGCGGAGGACCTGAAATCACCGACATGCTGCAAAAATTAGAGGTGAAAACAGAATTTGTTGACGGTCAGCGTAAAACAACGAAGCCTGTGTTAGAAGTAGCCGAAATGGTTCTCTCGGGAACAGTCAATAAATACTTTGTGTCAGAGCTCGCAAAGCATGATATATCATCTGTCGGCGTATCCGGTAAAGATGGGCAGATGCTTGTCGCCGATTTCCTTGATCAAGACGTTTACGGGTATGTTGGCGAAATCAAAGAAGTTCATCCAGAGATGGCGGAAGCACTCATGGAGAAACAATTCATTCCTGTAATTGCGCCGCTGTCTATGACGGAAGAATGCCAAACCTTAAATGTGAATGCTGATTTAGCAGCATCAGCTGTCGCCGGAGCCATGAAAGCTGATAAGCTCATGTTTGTCACAGATGTTGAAGGCATTTTAAAAAATGGTGAACTATTAGATGTCGTCACCGAACAAGAAGCCCTTTCACTCATTGATGAAGGCATTATTTCCGGGGGAATGATTCCAAAAGTACAATCAGCTTTGAGTGCTTTATCAGGTGATGTGGATGAAGTGATGATCGTAAATGGCAAAGGCAGTATCTTTACAGGAGAAACCTTTAAAGGCACAAGAATCGTAAAACAAAAGGAGGCGGTCCTGTGAGTCATCTTTTTCAAAACTATGGACGGTGGAATGTTGAGATTAAAGAGGCAGCAGGTTCTTGGGCAGTCGATACAAATGGAAAAAAATATTTAGACTTTATCCAAGGCATTGCAGTAACAAATTTAGGCCACAATCACCCAAAGGTCAATCAAGCCATTAAGGAACAGCTTGATCACGTCTGGCATGTGTCGAATCTGTTTGAAAATGGTCTGCAAGAAAAAGCAGCAGAAAAACTGGCAGCAAACAGTTCAGGGGATCTCGTGTTTTTCTGCAATAGCGGAGCAGAGGCAAATGAAGGTGCCATTAAATTAGCACGTAAAGCGACAGGGAAAACAAATATTATCACATTTTTGCACTCTTTCCATGGGCGCACGTATGCTGGCATGGCTGCCACAGGTCAAGATAAAATCAAAACTGGCTTTGGTCCTATGCTAGAAGGCTTTCACTATGTACCGTTTAATGATCCAGACGCTATGTCAGCCTGTGCAGTCGATGATGTGGCAGCGGTGATGCTGGAGGTTGTGCAAGGTGAAGGTGGAGTGAATCCAGCGACACCAGAATTTCTAGAAGCAGTTCAAGCATTTTGCACAAAGCATGAAGCACTGCTGATTGTAGATGAAATTCAAACGGGCATCGGTCGTACAGGAACAGCATTTGCGTACGAAGAGACGTGTCTTGATCCTGATATTATCTCTGCAGCAAAGGGGTTAGGAAACGGCTTTCCAGTTGGTGCAGTTATAGGGAAAAAAACTCTAGGAGATGCATTCTCCCCAGGTTCACATGGTACAACATTTGGTGGAAATATGCTTGCCATGGCCGCTGTGAATGCAACACTCGATGTAATTTTCCAAGAAGAGTTTCTTTCAGAAGTGAAAGAAAAGGGCGATTACTTGTTAGAAAAGCTGCAAAATGTCAAACAGCTGAATATTGTAAAAGAAGTGCGGGGAAAAGGATTGATGGCAGGTATTGAATGTGATCGGCCAGTCGGTGACTATATCTCAGCTCTTAGAGAACAAGGGTTGCTGGTGCTACCAGCTGGTCCAAATGTCATTCGTTTATTACCTCCGCTGAATGTGAAGAAAGCAGAGCTGGATCAAGCGATCGAAGCAATTGTTCAAGTATTAGCTAATAAAACAGTTTCGGTGTAAATTTTTTTACAAATAAACGTATAAAAATGCATTTATATCATTAATTATTCAATTTTGGGGTGACATAAGCATGAAAGGTTATTTAAATTTAGAAGATGGAGCCTCTTTTGAAGGAGATCTGACAGGAGAAGCTGGCATTACAGGTGAAGTGGTCTTTTTTACAGGTATGACAGGTTATCAAGAGGTGCTCACAGATCCTTCCTATAAAGGTCAGATCATTGTTTTCACATATCCGCTGATCGGAAATTACGGCATTAACCATGAAGACTTTGAGAGCAAAAAGCCTCAAGTAAAAGCGGTGGTTGTTTACGAGGCAGCAGAGCATTTTTCACATCATCTTGCAGCGGTCAGCTTAAAAGATTATTTACAAAAGTGGAATATTCCGCTTCTGACACATACAGATACGCGTGCAGTCGTGCAAAACATCCGGGCAAATGGAACGATGAACGCTGTGCTTAGTGTAGACGAAAACGAAACGCCGCCTGCAATGAAACAAGACAATGTCGTCGCACAGGTGACAGATAGCAAGATCTACACACAAGGCAGCGGTGAGGAACATGTGGCGCTCATTGATTTTGGCTTTAAAAAATCAATTGCAGATTCGCTTGCAGCGCGCGGCTGTAAAGTAACCGTCATTCCATATAAACAAATGGAAAAGGTGTTTGAGATCAAACCTGATGCGATTCTGCTGTCAAACGGACCTGGAGATCCGAAAACCATGACACCGTATTTAAAAACGATTCATGACATCATGATGACATTCCCGACACTTGGAATCTGCTTAGGTCACCAATTAATCGCTCTTGCACTTGGCGGAGATACGTATAAGCTGCCATTTGGCCACAGGGGAGCGAATCATCCTGTACAGGATACAGAATCCAAACGTGTCTTTATGACAAGTCAGAACCACAGCTATGTGGTGAATGAAAAAAGCATGAATGACAAAGAAGTGGATGTGAAATTCCTTCATGTCAATGATGGATCTGTAGAAGGATTCATTCATAAAGAAAAGCTGATTATGTCAGTTCAATTTCATCCAGAAGCACACCCAGGGCCTGCTGAAAGTGAATGGGTATTCGATGATTTTATTGAGAAAGTGAAACAAGCAAGGAGAGAAGTCGCACATGCCTAAAGATCAAAGCATACAAACCATTCTAGTCATCGGGTCTGGTCCAATCATCATTGGTCAGGCAGCAGAATTTGATTACTCAGGAACACAAGGGTGTATGGCCTTAAAAGAAGAAGGCTACAAAGTCATCTTAGTGAATAATAACCCAGCAACCATTATGACAGACGAGTCATTTGCTGATGAAATCTATTTTGAACCGCTTTCAGTTGATTCAGTGACAAGAATCATTGAAAAGGAAAAACCAGATGGTCTTTTAGCCAACCTTGGCGGACAGACGGCTTTAAACCTTGCTGTCGAGCTAGAAAAAGCCGGTGTGCTGAAAAAGCATGGGGTGACCCTGCTCGGAACGTCAGTTGAAACAATTGAAAACGGTGAAGATCGAGAGAAATTCCGTGCTCTCATGAAGCATTTGAACGAACCTGTGCCAGATAGTGAAATTGTGGATAATGCGGAAGATGCCCTTCAATTTGCAAAAGAAGTCGGCTTCCCAGTCATCCTAAGACCAGCATACACACTTGGCGGTAAAGGCGGCGGAATCGCTCTAACAGAAGAGGCGTTTAAGCCGCTCATTGAAGGAGCTCTTTTAGCGAGTCCGATTCACCAGTGTTTGGTTGAAAAAAGCATAGCCGGCTTTAAAGAAGTCGAATATGAGGTCATGAGAGACCGTCAAAATACGTGTATCACGGTATGCAACATGGAAAATATTGATCCAGTTGGTGTGCATACAGGAGACTCAATTGTCGTTGCACCTTCCCAAACATTAACGGATCAGGATTATCAAATGCTCCGTTCAGCGAGCCTGAAAATCATTTCAGCGCTGGATGTAGTCGGCGGCTGCAACATCCAATTTGCCCTTGATCCACTCAGTAAAGAATACTTTGTCATTGAGGTGAATCCTCGGGTCAGCCGTTCATCCGCTCTAGCATCAAAAGCAACAGGCTATCCAATTGCGAAAATGGCAGCTAAGCTTGCGGTGGGGTATACGCTAGACGAATTGAAAAACCCGCTCACAGGCACAACCTATGCTAGTTTTGAGCCGGCACTCGATTATGTTGTCGTGAAATTCCCGCGCTGGCCGTTTGATAAATTTAAACAGGCAGACCGGCAATTAGGCACAAAAATGAAGGCCACTGGCGAAGTCATGGCGATTGATCGGAATTTAGAATCAGCCATCCAAAAAGCAGTTGCATCCCTTGAAATTAAAACGAAGGGCTTCCACCTGCCAGAACTGAAAGAGCAATCGACAGAACAATTATTTGAACTCATCAAAACACCAGACGATCGCCGGTTTTTTGCTGTTATGGAGCTTCTTTCAAGACAAGAAACGGTTGAAACGATTCATCAAACGACGAAAATCGATCGATTCTTCTTACATGTGTTCCAGAATATGATCACGCTCGAACAAGAATTGAAAGATCATAAGGGGGCGCTATCAAAAGATACATTGAAAAAGGTAAAAGAAAAAGGCTTCCTTGATGAAACGATTGCTCTTCTTACGGGTCAAACGGAAGAGTCAATCAGGCAGCTCCGTCAAGAGTACGGGATTGCTGCTTCATTTAAAATTGTCGACACATGTGCGGCGGAATTTGATGCAAAAACGAATTACTTCTATTCCACCTACTTTGGCAAAAGTGATGGTGAGCATCAAGAAAAAACAAAGCAGCGTGCTCTTATCATTGGCTCAGGTCCGATTCGAATCGGGCAGGGGGTCGAATTTGATTATAGTGCCGTTCATGGCGTTCTTACCTTGCAAAAGCTTGGGTTTGAAACCATCATGATGAACAACAATCCAGAAACAGTCAGTACTGATTATGAGATTGCAGATCGTTTATATTTTGAGCCAATTACATTAGAGCACATCCTAAACGTTGTGGAAGCAGAACAAGTTGATTTTGTCATTGTCCAATTTGGCGGACAGACTGCGATCAACGTCGCAGAAGGCTTAGAAAAAGCCGGTGTCACGTTGTTAGGTACGTCCTTTGCTACGCTGGATGCACTTGAAGACCGTGATTTATTCTATCAGCTTCTTGATGAACTGAACCTTCCTCACGCAAAAGGAGATACGGCTCATTCAAAAGAAGAAGCACTCGTACATGCGAAAAGCATCGGTTACCCTGTATTAATTCGCCCATCGTATGTCATTGGCGGAATGGGAATGATCGTTGTTCAGTCAGAAGCACATTTGGCGTCACTGCTGGATCAGCCAGATCATTTGCCATACCCAATCTTAATTGATGAGTACGTCACTGGAAAAGAAGTTGAAGTGGATCTTATTTCTGATGGAAAAACAGCCTTCATTCCAACGATCGTAGAACATATTGAGAAAGCGGGCGTGCACTCAGGTGACAGCTTTGCTATTTTACCAAGTATCTCGATCAGTGAAGACATCAAACAGCAGGTGCATACCGCGTCTGAACAAATAGCGAAGAAATTAGCGTTCAAGGGCATTATGAATATCCAATTTGTCATCAAAGGTGATCAGGCGCTTGTATTAGAGGTGAATCCGCGGGCAAGCCGGACTGTGCCAGTCGTCAGTAAGGTAATGGGCATTGATATGATCCCAATGGCCACTCAATTATTAGCTGGTGCGGCGCTTGAAGAGCTAAACCCTGCAACGAAAAACAAAGGGGGGACAGCGGTCAAATTCCCAGTGTTCTCATCCCATGCCATTCAAGATATCGACCTCAAGCTGACACCTGAAATGAAAGCGACAGGGGAAGGAATGTGTGTAGGCAAGAACGCCGAAAGCGCCTTGAAAAAAGTGTTTGCGCCTATCTGGAAGAAAAAAGGAAGCCTCTTTATACAAGGCAGTGAGCAATTGATAGATGAAGCAAAACATGCAGGCTTTGACGTCTGGACTGGCAGCTTTGAATCCTGGCTGCAGAATGAAGATAAATCCCTTCATATTCATTTAGGAGAAGATGAAGAGGCAAAAGAACAGCGTGTAAAAGCACTCACACACGGCGTTCAAGTCCTAACCGAATATGAAACTGTTCAAGCATTCCTGCAAGGGAAAAATGGAGATGTGTCACCAGTATCGCTCCATGAATTATATAAAAAGGAAGTGACGGCATGAGTCAAATCGACGTGCAACCGGCATTATACGGAAAAGACTTTTTATCGTTAAAAGATTTCTCAATCCATGAGATTGCTTATTTAATTGAAAAAGCGGAAGAAATGAAACAAAACCCATATCAAGATTTATTCAAAGGGAAAACGTTAGCAATGATCTTTGAAAAATCTTCGACTAGAACCCGTGTCTCGTTTGAAGCGGGAATGACGCAGCTAGGAGGACATGCGCTCTTCCTCAGTTCAAATGATTTGCAAATTGGCAGAGGGGAAACCATCAGTGATACAGCGCAGGTGCTGTCTGGCTATGTCAACGGTATTATGATTCGAACCTTTGAGCATGAGAAGGTTGAAGAGCTTGCACAATACGCGTCCATTCCAGTCATTAATGGCTTAACGGACTACTCACATCCATGTCAGGCACTTGCTGATTTATTAACGATTAAAGAAACAAAAGGCACGTTAAAAGGAATCAAAGTGGCCTATATCGGTGACGGAAATAACGTGGCGCACTCCTTGATGGTCGGCTGTGCACAGCTAGGCTGTGACATTGCGGTTGCATCACCAAAAGGCTATGAACCACTTCAAGAAGTAACAGACACTGCCCGTGAGTTTGCGAAACAATCAGGCGCAGAAGTGACCGTGACGACAGATGCTGTTGCAGCTGTAAAAGATGCAGATGTTATTTATTCAGATGTGTTTACAAGCATGGGACAGGAAGCAGAAACAGAGAAACGTCTTGCTGAATTTAAAGAATATCAAATCAATGACGAACTGATAAGTCATGCGGCAAAGGACTATATTTTCCTTCATTGCCTCCCGGCGCATCGCGGCGAAGAAGTGACGGCAGATATTATTGACGGGCCGCACTCAAAAGTATTTCAACAGGCAGAAAACCGCCTGCATGTGCAAAAAGCGTTAATGAAAGAACTTATGTATCAACCATCCAAATAAATCAAAGTGTCCCTGACTCGTATGAGCAGGGACTTTTTGCATAAAGGATTGGAGAGGCAAGGGACGGGACATAATAACATCAATCGAGAAAGGAGGATGAAAATGGGTCAGCAGCATCAATTTAAATCAGGGAATAAAGCACCAAATAATGGTGTGTATATCGAGATCGGCGAAACTGGCAGTATGGTGAAAGATCCTTTAAAGATTAAACTTAAAGCAGGCGATGTCTTTCCTGATAACTCGAACCATAATCGTGTTTGGACCTACCAAAGAAAGCCGTAAGCAATTGACTAAGAGTCAGCATGAATAAGACTTTAGAGGCATGTGTCATGCCTCTTTTTTCTTTATAATAAAAAGCAATTAAGTTCCAATTTTCAAATAAATAGTATGGAAATTAAACTATAATGTGTAATTGGAAAATATTGTTGAAAGGATTTGTGTGATGGAAAAGATGAATCTCAGTGAAAGTGTTTGGAATAAACGCTTCACCTCATTATTCATATCAAGACTCATTAAAAACACAGGGGAAAGTTTTGCTTTTACATCCGTCCTTTGGCTATTGATTTTAAGAGGGGATGGAGCGCTCGGTACAGGACTTCTTCTAGCAGTAACTGTTCTCCCTTCATCTTTGTTAGCCCCAATATTAGGACCTCTTATGAAAAAGCATCATTTGTCTAAATGGATGTTCGCTTCAGATGTTGTTCGAGCAACAATTGTACTCATTATTCCACTTCTGCACTTTTCGCATCTATTGCCTCTATGGTTATTGATCTCATTAATGGTTATTCAATCGGCAACAGGTGCAGCATATAATCCAGCTTCGGTGGCCATCTTACCGCAGATTGTTCCAAAGCATCTCATTCAAAAAGCAAATGCGATCCTGCAATCTTCTTTTGAGATTGTTGCACTTGCAGCAGTCATGGTGGCTGGTCTTTTGGTTAAATTGATTGGACCTGCTGATACCCTGCTGATCACCACTGCTTTATTTGTTATTTCTGGCCTGTTTATTATCGGGGTTAAGCTGAAGAAAACCGATGAAGAAAAAGCAGCAGGCATTAAACAAGCGAAGAATACATATTTGTATAACTTAAAAAAAGGGTTTCTCGTTGTCAAAAACCATCACATTTTATTTGCACTCACACTTTATTGTATCTTAATGAATGTCGCAGCAGCTCCGTGGCAGGCGCTCTCAGCGGTATACGTAGCAGAAGCGCTGCAAAGCGACTCCATGGTGTATTCCATTTTAAGAGGCGTTGCCGCAGTGGGCGCGTTTATGATGGGCTTTGCTCTAGCGAAGGTCAAAATTAAGAGATTTGGTTTGTTCTTTATTGTCGCTGGCATGATTGAAGGGGCCGCGTTCTTTATGACAGGGATGAGTACATGGCTGCCGGTCGTTCTGCTTGCTTCCTTTATTTTCGGAGCTGCTGTCAGTGCGATCAATGTACCAGAAATGGTCATTATTCAAACGTCTGTTGACCAAGAGGATCAGCCGCAAGTATATGCTGTGATCAATGCGTCATCAAATGTCTTTCTCCCGCTTGCAGCTGTCGTATCAGGCGTTCTGGCAGAAAGATTTGGAGCGGGACCCGTCATTGCTGGCGGAGGAATCCTTGAAATTTTATCAGGTATCGCGATCTTCCTGTTTACAGGGCTTGCGAAAAGCCATTTGACAGCGGACAAACAAAAGTCCGAAACCGTCGAGGTGTAAACGATAAAAACCCCCTGAATGTTATAGACAGGGGGTTTTAGCATGCCGCTTTTTAATCACGCAGAAAAAAAGAAAAAAGAGCTAAACATCATTTTAGCTCTTTTTCACAAATCGTTTTCTTGCATATTAAGAGTGTTTTGTTGAACTTTCCGTTTCTTTCATTGGACTTACTTCAGCAAAGATGAATAAAATAACCGTAAACACAACTGCAAGAATGGAAGTGAGCGTAAAATCATAAGCAGCTCCATTCATAGAGGCAACGATGTAACCAGCCATATGTGTCAGCAGAAAAGTCCAAATGAGGGTGATAATATAATGCATAATCCCACCGTCCTTTATGTAACAATCTATTGATTATCATACCATAGATGCAAGTGAAGGGAAAAGACTGTTTTCCGCCTTTATGTGACCATTTTTAGACCTTCTGCTATAAAAATAAAAAGAATTCTTCTGTCTTTAGGGGATTTCCTTATTCCTACAAGAGTTGTTGTTCATATCATAGAAAGCAGAATCACTGAAAGGAGGCTGGCCATATGGGTGTAAGCGAACGTTTTTTCCAGCTTGGTTCCCAGTGGAACATCATTCACCTTCCTCAAAAACCAAATGGCTTTGGCATTCTAATCCTCGGTGACCGAAATCACTTTGTGCAGGAAAATACATCATTCTGGCTTCAGCATTATGGAAGAAACCAGCTTTTAACTGCCTTAAAGGATGAAGGATATACATTGTTTAATAGTCAACTTCATGGGAATCACTGGGGATGCGAAGATGCTGTTTTTAGTGCCAAGCAGCTCGTGCATCACACATTAAAACAAGAAATATTAAACCGGGAAATTCATGTGCTTGCAGAGGGAATGGGCGCACTTGTTGCCATGAGCCTTGCTGAGGAGATGCCCGAAGTGTTAAGGTCCATTGCGATGATGAATCCATGTCTGAATCTGGATGCACAACGAGAAAGAGAAAAGGAACACAAATTCTTTTACAAGCAGCTGATCAAAGAGTTAGCAGAGAGCTATGGCTGTTCTGAAAAGGAAGCTGAAACGTATCCGCTGCCTTCTTGCCCTGTTCATTCTGCTCATGTGCCGATTCATATATGGCAAAGACTAAACGGCGCACCTTATGCATATGAACTTCACGCAAAGCCTTTTATTGATCAGCATATGAAAAATCCAGAACATTGTCAGATCGATCTCACACTGCATATGTTTGATCATCCGAGAAGAATCTTTCAATCCATTCACAAGTTTTATAAATCGCATGAAAGAGAATTGTGATGAATAGGATGATAACAGCCCTTCATAGAAAGGGCTCTTCTTTTTATTCGATATTAAAAAAGGGGACATGAACATGGAAACAGGACTGATCATAGGGGCAGATGAGTTTTTTGGCCTGACACTTTGTGAATATATGATGAAAGAGGGCATTCAAGTGGATATCACGCGTCCTCATGATCTTAAAGAAGAACAAAAAGGACTGTTAGAAGAGCGGATGATGTGGCTGGGCAGAAATGATCTCGTTCGTGTCATTGACCTTCAGGATAGCAAAGACACGTATGACCTCGTTTTTATTCAATCAGAGGAACCGCATAACAGACAGGAAGACATCAAAGCAAAGCATGGCATGTACCGGATTCTTTTTGATAAACCTGAAAACGAATCAACAAAACAGAATGTACCGGCAGTGATTCTTCCTCACATGTTCGGACCATGGACACTCAATGAAGATCAAACAAAGCGCGATGATTCATTTTTTGTAGAAGATGTGGCGAAGAACTTGTTACAATGGGCATCGGACACAGGTCAAAGACAGGACATGACGTATGAATTGAAGGTAGAAAGCGAAACAGATGACAAAAAAGCAGAAGATATGATAGCTGAGTGGAAAAGACAAAACTCAACATTTTTCGACAAAAAGCAAGAATGATCTTCCATCTTATCTTTTTTCAGTATAAAATAAACCTATATTTAACATACAGGTTCATCACTGCATGTTGCAAAAGGGAGTTGAACATGGCATGAAGTACCAGCGGCTTGTCATGATCTTTTCGTTCCTTCTTCTATTATCTGCCTGCTCGCAGGCGCCTTTAAAAGGAAAAATTGAGAAGGTGGGTTTACTCGTCCCCGATACGATCAATGATCAAGTTTGGGGAACGAAAGGTTATAAAGGCTTATTAAGTATCCAATCAACATTTGGTGTAGATGTTTATTATAAGGAAGGAATGGTCGACAAGGAGAAAATCGTTGATGCCATTGAAGAATTCCATAAAAAAGGAGTCAATTTGATTATTGGCCATGGCAATGAATACAGTGAAATTTTCAACTTGATCAGTGAAGATTATCCAAACATACAATTTATTACGGTCAATGGAAACAAGCCTCAGGCGGACAATGTCACAAACGTGACGTTTAAAGGTGAAGCGATGGGCTTTTTCGGAGGCATGACAGCTGCACATATGTCTAAAACAAAAAAGATTGGTATTCTTGCTACATATGATTGGCAAAGTGAGGTAGACGGCTTTATCAAAGGGGCAAAATATCAAGATGAACATGTACAAGTGTTAGCAGAGTTTGTCGAAAACTGGGATGATGCTGACAAAGCGGTGGAGCTCTATCAAAAATTAAAAAAGCAGGGTGTAGATGTTGTGTATCCAGCAGGTGATGGTTATAATATCCCTGTCATTGAACAAATCAAAACCGATAATTTATCAGCGATCGGGTACGTGACCGATCAATCCAACCTCGGAAGTCATACGGTTTTAACGAGCACTGTCCAGCATGTTGATAAAGCGTACAGCATCATTGCAAAGAAATTTAATGAAGGCAAGCTAAATGAACAAGGTGAGTACTCCTTTGATTTTAAAGAAGGAGTGATCGAGATGGGGAAATTTAGCACCACCATTGACGACGCTTTTGTGAAAGACATTGAAAGTGATATTGCATCTTACAAAAAAACTGGCAAACTGCCAAATGAAAAGTGAGGAGACGACGATCATGCAGCACGAAAAATCGATGGAATTTTTACAAATTGCTATGAAGTATTTTCCGCAGGCAAAGGAAGAATTAGATAAAGCAGGGATTCAGCTTGAGCCTGAAGCGCTTCAGCCGCTACTAACATTATTTACATCTGTCATGCAGGAAGCATACGAGCTTGGAAAAGCAGATGCAGAATCAGAAAAAGCCACAGAATAGTGGCTTTTTTTTATGATAATTTTTTCTTGAAGGCACTAATCATAGGACCAACATCTTTAAACACAGGCTTCAGCTCATCAATGGAGTTCATAATGTTCCCAATTTGATTCATGACATGCATGTAGTCAATTGAGTCATCACTTGAAGATGTCTCCGCACGTTCCTCCTTTGCTTCTGTCTTTTTTTTCTCCTTTTCAAGCGGCTGCCCAAACATCATCGTTGAGAAAATATCTTTTTGCGCCATATCACATGTTCCTTTCTATTATTGGTATATCATTAATCTATGAAAAAAGTGAGAGGAAAGGTTAGACGTTTGTATTGCCAAGGAGAAAAAAATAAGGTAAAATTAGTACCAGATACTAATATAAGATCACAATATCACATGCTCGTATGAGTAAAAGGAGTCTTATTCAATGAATGCTGGAATTATTGGCCTTGGCCGCTATATACCTGAAAAAGTATTAACAAATCATGATTTAGAAAAAATGGTTGAAACTTCTGACGAGTGGATTCGTACTAGAACAGGTATAGAAGAAAGAAGAATTGCATCTGATGATGTCAATACATCTCATATGGCGCTTGCTGCTGCAAAAAAAGCATTAGCTGACGCAGATGTGGCTGCAGAAGATATCGATATGATTCTTGTGGCGACAGTCACGCCAGATCAAGCATTTCCGACAGTCGCTTGTATGATTCAAGAGCAGCTCGGTGCACATAAAGCATGTGCAATGGATATTAGCGCTGCGTGTGCTGGCTTTATGTATGGGCTTGTTACTGGAAAACAATTTATCGAATCAGGAACTTACAAACATGTGCTTGTTGTTGGCGTTGAAAAGCTTTCTCGCATTACCGACTGGGATGACCGCAATACAGCTGTATTGTTCGGAGATGGAGCTGGAGCTGCAGTGTTAGGAGAAGTCAGCGAAGGCAAAGGAATACTATCATTTGAACTCGGAGCCGATGGAAGCGGCGGGAAGCACTTGTACTTAGATGAAAAAGATCATACAATCATGAATGGAAGAGAAGTATTTAAATTTGCTGTAAGACAAATGGGCGAATCAAGCGTAAACGTCATTGAAAAAGCTGGGCTATCTAAAGAAGACGTTGACTTCTTGATTCCGCATCAAGCAAACATTCGCATTATGGAAGCAGCACGCGAACGCTTAGAGCTGCCAGTTGAAAAAATGTCGAAAACAGTCCATAAATATGGAAACACGTCAGCAGCATCCATTCCAATTTCACTATGTGAAGAAATCGAAGCCGGAAAAATTCATGACGGCGATGTGATTGTAATGGTTGGTTTTGGTGGCGGATTAACGTGGGGCGCAATCGCTATGCGATGGGGCCGATAAAAGAGTGGGGTGCACAAATTAATGGATAAGAAACGAGTAGTTGTTACAGGATTAGGTGCTTTGACACCACTTGGCAACGATGTAGAATCAACATGGAAAAATGCTTTAGCGGGTGTATCAGGGGTTGGACCGATCACACGTGTCGATTCAAGTGAATATACCGCAAAAGTAGCTGCAGAATTAAAGGATTTTAACATTGAAGATTACATGGAGAAAAAAGAAGCGCGAAAAATGGCACGCTTCACGCAATATGCAGTCGTTGCAGCTCAAAAGGCGCTAGAAGATTCACGTCTTGAAATCACAGATGAAATCGCACCTCGTGTTGGTGTATGGGTTGGATCTGGTATTGGCGGACTTGAAACATTTGAAGAGCAGTTCGAAGTGTATTCAAATAAAGGGGCAAGACGCGTAAGTCCGTTCTTTGTTCCAATGATGATTCCAGATATGGCGACAGGCCAAATTTCGATTGCACTTGGCGCAAAAGGGGTTAACTCTTGTACAGTGACAGCATGTGCAACAGGTACAAACTCAATTGGTGATGCATTTAAAGTGATTCAGCGCGGAGATGCAGATGCAATGATCACAGGCGGTACGGAAGCGCCATTAACAAAAATGTCGTTTGCAGGTTTCTGTGCGAACAAGGCCCTTTCGACAAATCCTGATCCAAAGACAGCAAGCCGTCCGTTCGACAAAAACCGTGACGGATTTGTCATGGGTGAAGGAGCAGGGATTATTGTTCTTGAAGAACTTGAGCATGCGTTAGAACGTGGTGCGACCATTTATGCAGAAATCGTTGGTTATGGTTCAACTGGAGATGCATATCATATCACAGCACCAGCTCCAAATGGAGAAGGCGGCGTCCGCGCTATGAAAGAAGCGATTCGAGATGCAGGTTTGTCTGTGGAAGAAATTGATTATATCAATGCCCACGGAACAAGCACACCTTACAATGATAAATTTGAAACAATGGCGATTAAAGAAGTGTTCGGAGAGCATGCGAATCAGCTTGCGATCAGTTCGACAAAATCAATGACAGGTCACTTACTTGGCGCAGCAGGCGGAGTAGAAGCTATTTTCTCTGTTCTTGCGATTAAAGACAGCGTCATTCCTCCAACGATTAACCTTGAAACACCGGATGAAGAATGTGATCTTGATTATGTAGCAAATGAAGCACGTTCAAAAGAAGTACAAGTTGCTTTAAGTAACTCACTTGGTTTTGGCGGGCATAATGCGACAATTATTTTCAAAAAATACGAAGCGTAATACTTCCTGAGAAAGCGGCGGTCGATAAACAGATCGCCGCTTTTTTGCATATGATGAAAATGGAGGTGTTCAGCGGTATGGGTCTGATCAATACACAATATCTCATTCATCAATCATCATCATTTCAGGAGCTTGCGGCGCGCTTTGTTCCTTATTTTAAAGGGGCAGAGGAAAAAGAATGGTCGTCTATCCTCGCTCACCTGCAGCATCACGGGATGGTTCGATCTTGGAGCTCGTGTAAAAACATGATCGACAAGCTCAAAGAAAAAGGGTACTTCAAGCTTGTCATGAAAGAATACCAAACGCTTCAAAAAGAGTGGGAAGGTCCTGACATTCCCGTATTTATTTTACCTGTCAACGAGAGCAGCAGAGAAATCAGAGAGCAATTTTATTATCAATCCGGTATGGCCTTTGATGACAAGGTCTTTCTCTTTTTGTCTCCAAATACCCCGAAGGAGCGAATCGGTACATTGCTGACTCACGAATATCACCATGTATGCAGGCTGCATTTTCTCTCAAAAGAAGAAAAAGACTTTACATTCCTCGATACAATCATGATGGAGGGGCTCGCTGAATATGCTGTGTATCATAGATATGGAGAAAGCTATACAGCGAAATGGACCACCTTCTATAGCGAATCCCAGCTTCATCGCATGTACAAGAAATGGGTATCCAGTCATCTTAATCAAAAAGTCCAGGACGACGAAAGGCTGATACAGAATCTTCTTTATGGAAAAGGGAACTACCCTAAAATGCTTGGTTACGCCACTGGGTTTTATATCGTGAAAAAATTTTTTAATGAGCACCGAATCAGCGAGGAGTCTATGATTGCAGAGCCGTCAGAAACTTTTTTAAAGGCGATAGAATCAAAAAGTGAGTAATTCACATAAAAAGAGACATATTACAAATTTACTAAATACTTCTTGATTTCGTCATAGCGATGTAATAATATACAAATAATTCTTTTTATTTTAAAAAGACGGAATATTCAGGTTGAATTCTATTGATCTTTGGAGAAAGGGGCGAATGAATGAGCACGCTGCTTGAAGTGCAAAACTTAAAAACATATTTTTTTCGAAAAAAGGAACCGATACCTGCTGTTGATGGCGTTGATTTCAGCATCAACAGAGGAGAAACTGTCGCATTAGTCGGTGAGTCTGGATCTGGCAAAAGCATTACGTCCTTATCCATTATGGGTCTGATTCATGGAACTGGTGGGAAAATTATGGACGGTTCTATCAAACTTGATGGAAAGGACCTTGTTACATATAGTGAAAAGGAATTATGCAGCATCCGTGGTAATGAAGTATCTATGATCTTTCAGGAACCCATGACCTCACTTAATCCCGTCTTAACCATCGGAGAACAAATAACAGAAATCCTCATCTATCACAAAAAAATTTCAAAAAAAGAAGCGGTCAAAAAAGCGGTTGATCTGCTGAAGCTTGTTGGTTTTTCCCGTCCGGAGCAAATCATGAAAGATTATCCGCATCGATTATCAGGCGGCATGCGGCAAAGAGTAATGATTGCCATAGCGCTCAGCTGTGATCCGAAGCTTCTCATTGCAGATGAACCGACAACAGCCCTGGATGTGACCATTCAAGCACAGGTACTCACATTAATGAAAGATTTATGCTCTACCTTTGGTACTTCTATTCTTCTTATCACACATGATTTAGGTGTCGTGTCTGAAGTAGCAGATCGAGTGATTGTCATGTACTGCGGACAGGTTGTTGAAAATGGGACCGTCGAAGAGTTGTTTGAACAGCCGCTTCATCCTTACACAGAAGGGCTGCTTGAATCAATTCCTGTTATTGACGGAGACATCCAGCCGTTAACAGCGATCAAAGGGAATGTTCCTGCGCCAGATCAGCTTCCGGCCGGCTGCCGCTTTGCTCCTAGATGTCCGCAAGTGAAGGAACGCTGCCTAGGTGAACTGCCTAAGCTGAGAACATTTGAAGATGGCAGAAGCGTCAGATGTTTCTTATATGAGGAGGCAGATCAAACATGACCCTTGCTCAAAATCAAACACAAATAACGGAATTACCAGAGAAAGAAACGATTCTTGAACTGAAACAGATTCGAAAACATTTTCCGATTAAAGCGGGCATCTTTCAGAAAAAAGTCGGTGCAGTAAAAGCTGTTGACGGCATAGACTTGAAGATTTATAAAGGTGAAACGTTGGGTATTGTCGGGGAGTCAGGATGCGGTAAATCCACATTAGGACGGACGATGATTCGTCTATATGAACCAACTGACGGTCAAATCTTTTTTAAAGGGCAAAACATCACGCGCGTATCAGAATCAAAGTTAAGACAATCTACACGAAAAAACATCCAAATGGTTTTTCAAGATCCCTTTGCATCACTCAACCCTAGAAAAACACTTCGAAGCATCATCAAAGAACCCTACAAAACACATCACTTATATTCCTTAAAAGAAAGAAATGAAAAAGTAGAACAGCTTTTATCAAAGGTAGGCCTTCATCCAAGCTTTGCGAACCGCTATCCCCATGAATTTTCAGGCGGGCAGAGGCAGCGAATCGGCATTGCTCGTGCGCTTGCCATGAATCCCGACATGATCATCGCAGATGAGCCTGTATCAGCACTTGATGTATCCATTCAGGCGCAGGTCATTAATCTAATGGAGGAACTTCAGGAGGAATTTGATCTTACCTATCTATTTATCTCTCACGATTTAAGTGTGGTCAGGCATATTAGCGATAGAGTCGGCGTCATGTATCTCGGCAAAATGATGGAGCTTGCCGATAAACATAGTCTGTACGATGAGCCGCTCCATCCATATACACAGGCCTTGCTTTCTTCCGTTCCTGTCACCCGTAAAAAAGGGCAGGTGAAAAGAGAACGCATTATGCTGCAAGGCGATCTGCCGAGTCCTGCAAATCCACCAAAAGGCTGCGTATTTCACACAAGATGCCCGCATGCAAAAGAAATCTGTAAAGAAAAAGTACCAGCATTTCAGGAGTTAAAAACGAACCACTTTGTTGCCTGCCACCTCTACAACGCTTGATCAAGCTTGTATGATCTCATCTTTGAGAGGGGGGATGACACAGGATTCTGTCATTATTTTTAAAAAAGAATAGGGGGAATTGTCTATGAAAGTTAGAAATAGAAAGTCCATATTGGTCAGTTTACTGCTGATTTTCACATTAATCCTAGCTGCTTGTTCTGGTGGAAATAAGACGTCAGGAGACAGCGAAAAGAAATCCACAGGTAAACCGGTACAAGGCGGAGATCTTGTCATCGGTTCAATTGCAGAGCCAACACTATTTAACTCTCTGTATTCTACAGATGTGGCAAGCTCTGATATTGAGGAAAGAATCTACAGCTTCTTACTTCAAACAGACGGAAAGCTCAACCCTCAGCTATCGCTGGCAGAGGATATTAAAGAATCGGATGATGGCAAGCAGTTTGATGTCACCATTAAAAAAGGTGTGAAGTTTCATGATGGGGAAGAACTGACTGCTGATGATGTTGTGTTTACATACAGCATTCCAATCAATAAGGACTACAATGGGGAGCGCGGATCAGGCTTTGAAGTATTAGAGTCTGTTAAAAAGACAGGGGACTACTCGATCGAATTCAAGCTCAATAAAAAAGATCCCTATTTTTATAATGTCACACTAGGAAGCTACGGCATTTTACCTAAGCATATTTTAGGTGATGTGCCTATAAAGGACCTCGGTGAAAACGAATTTAACAGAAAAAAACCAATCGGTTCAGGTCCATTTAAATTTGCAGAATGGAAAGAAGGAGACTACGTCAAACTAGAAGCCTTTGACGATTATTGGGATGGACGTCCATACCTTGATACCGTCACGATTAAAACGATTCCTGACCAAAATGCAGCCATTGCTCAGCTGTCAGCAGGCGATATTGATTTCTTTGCTGTACCAGGAGCGGAGCTGCAAACAGCTGAAAAAGTCAGCAACATTAAAATTGAATCTGACCTAGGCCTGAATTATTCATACATTGGCTGGAACCAGAAAAATGACCTTTTTAAAAGTAAAAAGGTCCGCCAAGCGCTGACACATGCCATTGATCGTCAAACAATTGTTGACCAAGTGCTAGATGGAGACGGCAAAGTAGCCAACATTCCAGAAAGTCCGCTGTCCTGGAATTATCCAAAGGATGAAAATGTTCCAGTGTTTGAATTTGATCAAGAAAAAGCGAAAAAAATGCTGAAAGAAGAGGGATGGGAGGATACAGATGGAGATGGCTATCTTGATAAGGATGGCAAGAAGTTCTCCTTTGTATTAAAGACCAACCAAGGTAATAAAGTTCGTGAAGATATCGCTGTCGTTGTCCAGCAGCAGCTTAAAGAGATTGGTGTAGAAGCAAAGCCGCAAATTGTGGAATTCAGTGCACTCATTGAGCAGACGACAGCACCTAAATGGGATTATGATGCACTGCTGCTCGGCTGGAGTCTTGCGACATTCCCTGATCAATTTAGCATCTTCCACTCGAGCCAATCAGAAAAAGGCTTAAATAACATCTGGTATAAAAATAAAGAGGTCGATAAGCTGTTAGTTGATGCTAAAAAATTAAGCGATCGAAAAGATTATTCAAAGGCATATGAAAAAATTTATAAACTGATCGCAGAGGATCAGCCGTATACGTTCCTTTACTATGCTAACTCACATCGCGCTATGCCATCTAATCTTCAAGGCTATTCTTACCACCCGAAAGATGAGTATTACAAAATCGAAAAATGGTGGCTTGAACAGTAGGCTGATAGTGAAGAGGGGGAGGATTCTCCCCTTTCACCGTGAGAACAATCCCTTGCATTTGGTGTCAGGTCTTTGCGTGGTGCTAATCGCGCTCCCGTATCAGCACGAGAATTCAAGGGGGTTCATATCACGCTGAAAAGAAGACAAAGGGCTAAAATAACATCATTTTAGCCTTTTTTTCACAGAATGGCGATCCGATGAAAAAGGAGTTGTGCATATGGTTACATATATCATTAGAAGGACATTGCTCTCTATTCCTATTTTATTAGGGATTACCATTTTGTCCTTTGCCATTATGAAAGCAGCACCAGGCGATCCGATGTCACTCATGATGGACCCTACCATTAGTGCGGCAGACCGGGAAGCCTTTATTGATAAGTACGGTTTGAATGATCCTGAATATGTGCAATATATGAAATGGCTTGGCAATATGCTTCAAGGTGACTTTGGCACATCCATTGTCAAAAAGGGAACGCCCGTGGCTGATTTGATTTTTGCCCGGCTGCCAAATACCCTCATCCTCATGATTTTTTCTACATTAGTTGCCCTGCTGATCGCCATCCCATTTGGTGTTCTTTCAGCAAAACGTCCGTATACAAAGCTTGACTATGGGATTACGGTTACATCTTTTATCGGACTGGCTATTCCAAACTTTTGGTTTGGTCTTATCCTCATTATGGTTTTATCCGTGAACCTAGGCTGGTTCCCAACTGGAGGAGTCTCTACCATGAATGCCGATTTTAATGTGTTTGACCGGCTCCATCACATTATTTTACCTGCCTTTGTTTTAGCAACGGCTGATATGGCAGGGCTGACCCGGTATACAAGGTCGAGTATGCTTGATGTCATGAGGCAGGATTACATTCGCACCGCAAGAGCGAAAGGCTTTAGAGAAAACAAAGTTATTTTTAAGCATGGTTTACGAAACGGTCTTATGCCTGTCATAACGATTTTCGGATTGATGATACCATCCTTTATTGGCGGCGCGGTTGTGGTGGAACAAATCTTCACCTGGCCTGGACTCGGAAAGCTGTTCATTGATTCTGCCTTTTCGAGAGATTATCCGGTCATTATGGCGATGACCGTTATTTCCGCAGTGCTCGTGGTGGTTGGAAATTTAATAGCGGATATTTTATATGCGATCGTTGATCCGCGTATTGAATATTAGAAGGGAGCTGAAGTACTATTGGCACAGCCTAATATGGGAACACCTCCTGTTGATATCAAATTAAAGGAGGGCCTTCCGCCAAAGCCAGAGACAATGCTGCGTTTATTTTGCGAGAAATTTTTCAAAAATAAATTGGCGGTTGCCGGCTCCGTGATCTTATTGGTCATTATTTTTTCTGCCATTTTTGCTCCAGTGATCGCTCCATATGCACCAGAGCATCAAGATTTATTGAAGCGGCTCCAGCCGCCAAGTGCTGAGCATTTTATGGGCACAGACAAGTTTGGCCGCGATATTTTCTCAAGGGTGCTATATGGCGCGCGCGTTTCTTTATTGGTCGGTTTCGTCTCGGTGGTTGGTGCAATCACTATTGGAACTGTCGTTGGCGCGGTCGCGGGGTATTTCAAAGGGTTTGTTGATTCCTTGTTAATGAGGTTTGTGGATGTCGTGTTGTCGATTCCAGACATTTTTCTATTGATCACGCTCGTCACCATTTTCAAACCGGGCATTGATAAATTGATTTTAATCTTTGCTTTGACAGGCTGGACAACAACCGCCAGGCTCATCCGCAGTGAATTCTTATCACTTCGAACAAGAGAATTCGTACTCGCGGCAAGAACCATTGGAACGAAAAATCATGTCATCATCTTTTCGCATATTTTACCGAACTGTATCGGTCCTATTATTGTGTCAGCTACATTAAAAGTAGGCTCTGTCATTTTAGCTGAATCAACGCTCAGCTACCTTGGCTTTGGTATTCAGCCGCCAACGGCAAGCTGGGGTAACATGCTGCAAGATGCACAAAATTTCTCGATTATGGTGCAAGCATGGTGGTACCCGCTTTTCCCAGGTTTACTCATTTTGCTGACTGTTTTATGCTTTAATTTTTTAGGAGATGGGCTGAGAGATGCGCTTGATCCTAAAAAGCTGAAGTAAGGTTTAAAGGGGCTCTGCGTGCGCCCTCCGTTTCCTGAATGAAATAAAGACACGAAGCCGTCATTCATCCAGTTTGAAGTTTTGATAAAGTTGGAATAATTTCTCTATCCCTTGCCCATACTGTGGACAACAGTTTTTATAAAGTGAGGGATTGGTTATGTTATTTCTTCATGACGTATGGGTGAATTGGTTTGAAGGGGAAGAAAATGGCTACAATGTGTGTCATTTTCATGAGTGGCGTAAGGAGGACAGTGTTGAGCTGTTAGATCAAGTGCCTTTACTTAAGGTGCAGAGTCCTTTGTTTGATTACATAGAGAATGATCTTTCAGAGCTGCCAAAGACGCTGCTAGAGTCCGTATTTGAGAAATCATATATTCGAAAAAATCATGAGCGCCGTAAATTAGAGTATTGCTTTGTAGTCACAGACGGCATACGAATCATTGCCGTGGATACGATTGGGTATTCCATTCCTGTGAGAAAAAGCCGCTTGATCCCAAGGCAGGAGCAATTGGTCTATGAAATGGTGAAAGATGTGAAGGCAGAAGAATATGAATTCTCTAAGGACAGTCTTGAATCGACAAAGGAGTACCACATCCTTTCATTGCCGCCGCAGCATATCAGCGGATTAACGAGAAAAGAAAGACAGCTGAAGCAGCTGATGTTTATGGCGCTCGATCAATTAAAGGGGCTCCAAAACAGGGCGGAGATTGCGTATTGGTATACGGAATGGAACCCGCGCATGTACAACCAAATCAAACGAATGTCATTCGAAGAGATTTGGAACATGCTTTACAATGAAACGATTGATGGGTGGTCAGAGAATCATTTAGCCTTCTGTGAAAAAATGATTAAAGGACAGCCATTTTTCGAAAAACTTTGGGAAATGGAAAACGAATCAAAAGTAAATTAGAAAAAGCTTGCAGCGAGTAGTGCTGCAAGCTTTTTTTATTTGCGTTTTCTGCCAAGACCCATCGCATTCTCCATTTTTTTCAGCATTTTGTTTGCTGCGCGGTTTGCTTTTTCAGCACCTTCGTCTAGAATACGATCAAGCTCTTGTGATTCAATGAGTTCATAGTAACGATCTTGAATTGGTTTTAAAGCATCTACGACAACGTTCGCAAGATCTCCTTTAAACTCACCATATCCTTTGCCTTCGTACTTTTGCTCCAGCTCTGCAATCGATATGTTGCCTAATACAGAATAAATCGTCAGCAAGTTGGCAATTCCAGGCTTGTTCTCTTTGTCATACTTGACGATGCCTTCTGAATCCGTCACAGCACTTTTGATTTTCTTTTCAAGCTGCTTTGGTTCATCTAATAAGGTAATGAAGGATTTTTGGTTCGGATCGGATTTGCTCATTTTTTTCGTTGGATCTGTTAAAGACATTATCCGAGCGCCTTCTTTTGGAATTTTCACTTCGGGCACAGTGAAGATGTCATTGTATTTTCGGTTAAAGCGTTCAGCAAGCGTTCTAGTCAATTCAAGATGCTGCTTTTGGTCTTCTCCAACAGGGACTAAATCAGTACCATATAATAAGATATCGCCTGCCATTAATGGGGGATACGTTAATAGGCCTGAAACAACCGCTTCCTTACCAGCGGATTTGTCCTTAAATTGGGTCATTCTTTCTAATTCTCCAATATAAGCAACACATTGCAGCATCCATCCTGCCTGGGCGTGAGCAGGTACCTCTGATTGGATAAACAATGTCGCCTTCTCTGGATCAAGTCCAACGGCTAAATAAAGAGCTGCTAAGCTTCTAATATTTTGGCGGAGAGCTAATCGGTCCTGACTCACTGTAATCGCATGCTGATCTACGACACAAAAATAGCCATTATAGTCATGCTGCAAATCGACAAATTGCTTCATTGCTCCAATATAGTTCCCTAATGTGACAGAACCGCTCGGCTGAATGCCAGAAAAAATTGTCTTCTTTGTCATACTAAAACCTCTTTTCTTCAATATAAAAAGGCCCACCCGTCACTTTTCAACAGAAAAGGGACGAATGAACCGTGGTACCACCCTTGTTATTTCACATAGAAATCACTCAAGACGTTGATAACGGAGACTGCTCCGTCTAAGCCTACTCACTTTTTTAGAAGTGTTCGGTTAGCTGCTCCAAAGCCCATTCCATACATGCCATTATCTGCTCACACCAGCCGCAGACTCTCTGTAAATGGTGAATATATGTACTCTTCTTTTTCATCGCAACAATATGTCTATCTATTATAAAGGATGACCATGAAAAAGTCACGAAGCCATTATGTGACCTTCTCATCATGCCTATAGACACTTAAAATTTTAGATAAAATAACAAATATCTGTCAGAATTTTTTAAAAAAGGATGATTAATTATATGTATAAAACATTATTCCTGCTGAATTTGTTAAATTATTTTAATCAATTTACGCTTTAATTTGTTGAAGTGATTGAGACTTTAGTTTATAAAAATCCCTCTTTATCCCCATTTACGTTTTTAAAAAATATATGAAATTGATATTGCAATAAATTATTCTATTCATTATAATGAATTTGTTCACACGTTTGTGCTAGGCTCTTTACATAGTGAAAATTCAGAAAAAACAAAAGAAATAGAAAGTGGACTATTTAGGGACTTTTTTACTCTATTTCTTAAATCTGAATCTCATCTTCTATCGAGACCTTTGAACTAAAAACATATTATAAGGGGGAATACAGTTGAAAAAGCGTTGGTCTGTTGTTACTTTAATGCTTATTTTCACACTTGTATTAAGCGCTTGTGGTTTCAGCGGAAACAAATCAGGCGACAGCACGAGCAGTTCTGGAGAGGCTAAAACAACATTAAATGTGAATATCTCCACTGAGCCTTTTTCTCTACATCCGGGATTGGCAAATGATTCAACTTCAGGTAGTGTCATCCGTCAGACTTTTGAAGGATTAACAAGAATTAACGCTGAAGGAAAGCCAGAAAATGCAATGGCTTCTGATATCAAAACAAGTGCTGATGGTAAAACATACACATTCACACTTCGTGATGCAAAATGGTCTAATGGTGACCCTGTTACAGCGAAAGATTTCGAATATGCTTGGAAATGGGCATTAGATCCTAAAAATGAATCTCAATATGCTTACCAGCTTTACTATATTAAAGGTGCTGAAGCAGCAAACAAAGGGAAAGCGAAAGTTGCTGATGTTGGCATTAAAGCTAAAGACGACAAAACGCTTGTAGTTGAGCTAGAGAACCCAACACCGTTCTTTACTGAACTAACTGCATTCTATACGTATATGCCAGTCAACAAAAAAGTGGCTGAAAAGAATAAAAACTGGTACACAAATGCTGGTGAAAACTACGTATCTAACGGACCATTCGTTCTTTCTAAATGGAAACATGGCGGTTCTATCACGCTTGAAAAGAACAATGAATACTGGGATAAAGATACTGTGAAATTGAAAAAAATCAACATGTCTATGATCAAAGATACAAACACTGAGCTTAGCATGTTCAAAAAAGGCGAGCTTGACTGGGCTGGTTCTCCAACTGGAAGCCTTCCAACTGAGTCTTTAAAAACATTGAAAAAAGAAGGCGGTCTGAAAATCCAAACGATCGCTGGTATCTATAACTACAAATTCAACACAGAAGTAAAACCTTTAAACAATGCAAACATCCGTAAGGCCCTTGCATACTCAATCAACCGTCAAGCGATCGTTGACAAAATTACGCAAGGTGAACAAGTTCCAGCTATGGCAATCGTTCCACCAACAATGAATGGTTTCGAAGGCAACAAAACTGGCTACTTCAAAGATCATGATGTAGATACAGCTAAAAAACTTCTTGAAAAAGGTGCGAAAGAATTAGGTTATAAGTCTGTTTCTGATCTTCCAACATTGAAACTTTCTTACAACACAGATGAAGGCCACCAAAAGATTGCACAAGCAATTCAAGAAATGTGGAAAAAAGATTTAGGTGTGAAAGTTGAACTTGATAACTCTGAGTGGAACGTATACATCGACAAAATCCACAGTGGAGACTACCAAATCGGACGTATGGGCTGGTTAGGTGACTTCAACGATCCAGTGAACTTCCTTGAGCTTTACAAAGATAAAGACGGTGGAAACAACGACACTGGATGGGAAAGCAAAGAGTACAAACAATTGTTGAATGATTCTGCAAAAGAAACAGATAAAACAAAGCGTGAAGAAATGCTGAAAAAAGCAGAAGAAATCATCATCAACGATATGCCTGTAGCACCAATTTACTTCTACACTCAGCTTTGGGTACAAGATCCAAAACTTAAAGGTGTAGTTGTATCTGGACTAGGTGATGTTCAATACAAATGGGCACATTTCGAAAAGTAAGAGTCATAGTGTAAGAGATCTACGGCAAGGATCTTAAGGTATATGGAGGATGTCTCTCCATATACCTTTCTTGCTGATTAGAGAAATTGTTGTAAAATCATGGAGGTGCAATTCCGTTGCTTAAATATATCGGTAAGCGATTAATATATATTTTAATCACACTGTTTGTTATTGTAACTGCAACTTTCTTTCTCATGCAGGCAGCACCTGGTGGTCCATTCTCTGGAGAGAAGAAACTTCCTGCTGAAATTGAAGCAAACCTAAACGAGCACTACGGATTGGACAAGCCCTTATTTGTTCAATATGTAAGCTACTTAGGTTCAGTTGCAAAATTAGATTTTGGTCCCTCATTTAAATATAAAGGACAAACCGTAAATGACTTAATCAGTTCTGGATTCCCCGTTTCCTTTACCCTCGGAATTGAGGCAATTCTCCTCGCATTAGCATTTGGTGTATTGTTTGGGGTCCTTGCAGCGCTCTATCATAACAAGTGGCAAGACTATACGATTGCCATTTTAACGATCTTTGGAATCTCAGTTCCAAGTTTCATTTTAGCGGCGCTACTACAATATGTATTTGCATCTGAGGCAAGCATTATAGCGATCTTCCCAGTTGCAGGATGGGAGTCTTGGGCCAGCACCGTACTACCTTCTATTGCACTTTCCTTCATGCCAATGGCATTTATCGCTAGACTTGCACGGTCAAGTATGCTTGAAGTACTAAATAGTGACTACATTAGAACGGCTAGAGCGAAAGGATTAACAAAATCAGCTGTGACGATCAAACACGCGATCCGAAACGCATTGTTGCCTGTTATCACATACATGGGACCAATGGCTGCTTCAGTTTTAACAGGTAGTTTTGTCGTTGAGAAGATATTTGGTATTCCTGGATTAGGCTCTCACTTTGTCACAAGCATTACAAACCGTGATTACACCGTCATCATGGGTGTTACAGTCTTCTACAGTATTATTCTATTAGTCAGTATTCTAGTCGTTGACGTTCTCTACGGTATTATCGATCCTAGAATTAAACTGACGAAGGCGAAGAAAGGGGTCTAACACATGGAAGAGATGAGAAAAGATTTATTTGTGCCTGCGACAGCTGACGCAGCAGAATCTGAAAAAATTTCTAAACCTAGTCTATCTTTATGGAAGGATGCTATGCTTCGCTTCCGTGCCAATAAACTTGCAATGGTTGGACTCACAATCATTTTTATTATTGTGATGCTGGCCATCTTTGTTCCGATTTTTTCTAAATATGATTACTCTACGACCGATTTATTGAATGCTGACCAGCCGCCTTCAAAAGAGCACTGGTTTGGTACAGATGATTTAGGACGTGACATGTTTGTCCGTACATGGGTAGGGGCAAGAATTTCGATCTTCATCGGTCTTGCTGCAGCGCTCCTTGACGTAATCATCGGTATTATCTGGGGAAGTATTGCTGCGTTCAAAGGCGGCCGTACAGATGAAGTGATGATGCGTATTGCAGACGTTTTATGGGCAATTCCAACACTATTAATGGTTATCTTAATGATGGTTGTTCTGCCAAAAGGATTATTAACGATTATCCTCGCCATGACAGTCGTAGGCTGGATTAACATGGCACGTATTGTTCGGGGACAGGTTTTACAATTAAAGAGTCAAGAATACGTTCTTGCAGCACAAACATTAGGTGCGAAAACATCTAGACTTTTATTTAAACACTTAATTCCAAACTCAATGGGACCAATTCTTGTGACGATGACATTAACGATTCCTTCTGCTATCTTCACAGAGGCATTCCTAAGCTATCTAGGGCTTGGTGTACCTCAGCCATTAGCAAGCTGGGGAACAATGGCGTCTGACGGAATTCCAGCCATGACGTACTACCCTTGGAGATTATGGTTCCCAGCCGCATTTATCTGTATTACAATGTTTGGTTTTAACGTGGTTGGAGACGGACTAAGAGACGCTTTAGATCCGAAGTTGCGTAAATAAGGAGTGATTAGGATGGAACGTGAACGTATTCTAGAGGTGAAAGACCTTGCAATCTCATTTAAAACATATGGTGGAGAAGTTCAAGCCATTCGTGGTGTGAACTTCCACTTAAATAAAGGCGAGACACTGGCTATTGTAGGTGAATCTGGCTCTGGTAAAAGTGTGACATCACAAGCTATCATGAGACTAATTCCGATGCCGCCGGGTTATTTCAAGCGCGGACAGATCCTGTTTGATGGCCAAGATATTGTCAAGAAAACCGAGAAACAAATGCAAACCATTCGAGGAAAAGATATCTCAATGATCTTCCAAGATCCGATGACGTCTTTGAATCCAACGATGAAAGTCGGGAAGCAAATTACAGAAGTGCTGTTCAAGCATGAACAAATTTCAAAAGAAGCGGCTGAAAAAAGAGCCATTGAACTATTGGAGCTTGTAGGAATTCCAATGCCTGAAAAAAGAATTAAACAATATCCGCACGAATTTAGTGGCGGGATGAGACAAAGGGTTGTCATCGCCATGGCGCTTGCAGCAGATCCAAAGCTGTTGATTGCCGATGAGCCGACGACTGCACTTGATGTAACAATTCAAGCACAAATTTTAGAATTAATGAAAGAAATTCAGAAAAAGGTTGACACTTCGATTATTTTTATTACGCATGATCTAGGTGTTGTTGCAAACGTTGCTGATCGTGTAGCTGTTATGTATGCAGGACAGATTGTGGAGACAGGGACTGTTGATGAAATTTTCTACAATCCAAAGCATCCGTATACATGGGGACTTTTAGCATCAATGCCGAGCCTTGACACTGATGGCGGAGATGAAGGAAAGCTGACTGCTATTCCAGGAACACCGCCAGATCTGACAAACCCGCCGAAAGGAGATGCATTTGCACTCCGCAGCGATTATGCAATGAAAATTGACTTCGAACAAGAACCACCAATGTTCAAAGTATCAGATACGCATTATGTGAAATCATGGCTACTTCATCCGAATGCACCTAAAGTTGAACCGCCTGCTTCTGTAAAGGCGAGAATGCGTGAACTAGAAGGTAGCTACGAAAAACCTGTATTAGTAAAAGAGGGTGAATAGCATGGCAGAAAAACTGTTAGAAATTAAAAATTTGAAGCAGCATTTCCATACAGCAAGAGGAACTGTGAAAGCAGTAGATGGGGTTTCATTTGATATTTACAAAGGTGAAACGCTTGGTCTTGTAGGTGAGTCTGGTTGTGGTAAATCCACTACGGGCCGTTCGATTATTAGACTTTATGATGCGACAGATGGTGAAGTTCTTTATAAAGGGGAAAATGTACACGGGAAGAAATCAAGACAAAAAATGCTTGAATTCAACCGTCAAATGCAGATGATCTTCCAAGATCCATATGCTTCACTCAACCCTAGAATGACAGTGCTTGATATCATTGCAGAGGGCATCGATATTCATGGTCTTGCGAAAACAAAAAAGGCGCGTAAAGAGCGTGTGATCCAATTACTTGAAACGGTTGGCTTGAACAAAGAGCATGCGAACAGATATCCGCATGAATTCTCAGGTGGTCAAAGGCAGCGTATCGGAATTGCACGTGCATTAGCAGTAGAGCCAGATTTCATCATCGCCGATGAACCAATCTCTGCATTAGACGTGTCGATCCAAGCGCAGGTCGTCAACTTATTGAAAGAGCTTCAAGAGGAAAAAGGCTTAACGTATTTATTCATTGCGCATGACCTGTCCATGGTAAAATACATCAGCGATCGTATCGGCGTGATGTATTTCGGAAAATTGGTTGAGCTGGCACCAGCGAATGAATTATACGAAAACCCGCTTCATCCATATACAAAATCATTGCTGTCTGCGATTCCGCTTCCAGATCCTGATTATGAGCGTAACCGCAAACGAATCAAGTATGATCCATCTGTTCACAAAGGAACAAACACCGAGTTCCGTGAAGTGAAGCCAGGTCACTTTGTGAGCTGCACAGAGGAAGAATTCAAAGAGCTTCAGGCGAAACAATCATAAGAAGAGAGAAGTACTGCTAATGCAGTGCTTCTTTTTTTATTTTACAAAAAAACAAGATGATGGTAATTTTTAGTTAAGTACAAGCAAATACCGGAGGAAATCAAATGTACAATTGGAAAACCTATCGTTATTCATTGCTTCATGTTCTCATTGTATTCATACTATTTTCAACGTCTTTTTTCAGGAAGCCAAACGGAGGTAAGTGGATGTTCGTGTTTATGGTGCTCATTGGGATTGTGTCTTTTTCAGTGGAATATATGCTTAACCGAAAAACAAGCGGTCAGAAGCAAGAAGCACGGCGCGTAAAATATCTTTATTTCATCATGTTTCAAATCATGATGACACTGATCTTGTTTGTCTGTATTCAACTCGTCATGAATCGTTCGTTATAAAACTTTTTTTACGTTAATTGAAAAAAAGTGAAACTACTGAAGACTTTGCTGCGTCTTACTAGTACAGGCGTTTAAATAGCAGGAAATCGGGAATATCTAAGGAAGTGGTTCTTAACTATAGCATAAGGAGCAGATCCATGAATTGGTATGAAAAGCTCAGTGAATACTTCCCGATAGAAGAAATGAAGTCAAAAGAGCATATGGAAGCTTTATTAAAGGAAAGAAGTGATATTTATCATAAGGAGGAAGGACCTCATCATGTGATGATGTACGCCGAATTTGATTCTTTCATCTTTATTGATTATTTATTTGTTTCCAAAGATGCAAGAGGTGAAGGCCTCGGATCAAAGCTGATCCATAAGCTGAAGGAAAAAAAGAAACCGATCTTGCTTGAAGTCGAGCCTGTAGATGAAGATGATGCAGATACTGCAAAACGCCTAAAGTTTTACCAAAGAGAGCACTTCAAGCATGCAGAATCAATTGGTTATAAACGCAGGTCACTTGCAACAAATGAAGTGAACCGCATGGAAATTCTTTATTGGTCGCCTCTTACAAATCATGAGGAAGAGATCATGGAAGCCATGAGGAAGACCTATGAACGAATCCATACGTATAAAGATGAAGAATGGTATGGACAATCGTATGAGGATGTTGATGATGTATTGAAGATCATTGAAAATAGAAAGCAAAAAAATATTTTCGATCATCTCGACTAAATGAGAATGTTCTGACATCAAGCAGCACCACAAAATGAATGAAATTGTCTAGTTTTTGTCACAAAAATTGCAAGAAAATCTGTTCACACTTACTTTTTTATAGTATAATCACTATAAAGATTACTTATTTAGAACAATTTTAATTTAAGAATACAGATCAATATTCATTCTACAAATTGAGGAGTGAAGATTTATGGTAACATTATACACATCACCAAGCTGTACATCATGTAGAAAAGCAAGAGCGTGGTTAGAAGAGCACAATATCCCGTATCAAGAGAGAAACATTTTTTCTGAGCCTCTTTCAATCGATGAAATCAAAGAAATTCTTCGAATGACAGAAGACGGTACAGACGAAATTATCTCAACACGTTCAAAAGTATTCCAAAAACTAAATGTCAATGTTGAGACAATGCCGCTTCAACAATTGTATAAACTAATCAATGAGCATCCAGGTCTTTTACGTCGCCCAATTATCTTGGATGAAAAAAGATTACAAGTTGGATACAATGAAGATGAAATTAGACGTTTCTTGCCAAGAACGGTTCGTACATTCCAACTAAGAGAAGCTCAACGACTTGCTAACTAATATAAACACGAAAAGCTGCCGATCATTTGGCAGCTTTTTTTATTTGTTTTCAGCCGTTTGTTCGTAAAAGAGGCTGGCTAATATGACTACTATGACGGTTAAAAACGGAAGCAACAATTCAAGCGCTGCATGCTGTGACATAAATTCAGTCAATTTCACATCACGCACAATCATTTCTCCGCCAGTAAAGGCCAAAAGCGCACTTCCTCCGTATAAAAGAAACGGAAATTTGGTCAAAGCTGCATGAATCAGCTTACTTCCCCAAATAATAATCGGCACAGAAATCATGAGGCCAAAAGCGGTCAGAAGCATGTTGCCTTTTGCCGCACCTGCAACTGCGATGACATTATCAAGTGACATAAAGAGGTCAGCAATCACAATGGTTTGCACCGCACGCCAAAGGGAGCCGCTGCTCTTAATCCGAATCGATTCCTTCTTTTGTTCAATTAACAAATTGTATCCTATATAAAGGAGAAAAAGACCACCAATAAACTGCAAATAAGGGATTGTCAATAAATAAACGGCGGCACCAGTCATTGTAATTCTCATCAGCACGGCTAAAAGTGTGCCGATCCAAATGGCCTTATTGCGTTTATCATGTGATAAACTTCGACTGGCCATTGCAATGATGAGCGCATTATCTCCGCCTAAAATCAGGTCTATGCCAATAATCATCAGTAAGGATACGATCCACTCTGTTTCCATCTAATTCACCTCATGTCCCAAATAGAGCTCGTACAACCAATATATGAAGACAATTCAAATATATGTTTCTGCAAGTTTTCTCTGCAAAAAATGCGTTTTTATTTCTTTTATTCATGTTTTATCATAAAATAGAGAATACGAAGCAATACCTCAATTCTTTAAACGGTTAACATGTAGACGGAACGGGTAAAGTGTAGTAAAGTACTATTAATTGGGAGCTTGTATGTCCCTTCAACATCTTATATAGAAGGGAAGGTTGGCAAAATGGAAATCGAAAGAATAAATGAACATACAGTAAAATTTTATATTTCCTACGGTGATATTGAAGATCGCGGATTTGACCGTGAAGAGATTTGGTATAATCGTGAGCGCAGTGAAGAGCTGTTTTGGGAAGTAATGGACGAAGTGCACGAAGAAGAAGAATTTGCAGTAGAGGGACCGCTTTGGATTCAAGTACAGGCACTTGACAAAGGTCTTGAAATTGTCGTGACAAAAGCCCAACTTTCTAAAGATGGACAAAAGCTCGAATTGCCGATTCCAGAAGATAAAAAAGATCAAACAGATGAAGAAAGCTTAGACGCACTGCTTGATGATTTTCATAAAGAAGAGCAAGATCAAGAAGACCATAATGAGAAGGACAAAAAACTTCAACTTCAATTCGTGTTGAAAATGGATGATTTTGAAGATTTGATTGCACTTTCTCAATTAAATATGCAGGATTTTACCACAAGTTTATATTCGTTTGAAAACCGTTATTATCTATATGTTGACTTCCACGAGGATTTGTCAGATGAGCAAGTGGAGAATAAGCTCAGCATTTTGCTTGAATATGCTCATGAATCAGTTGTCAGCATCTACAGACTGAAAGAATACGGTCAGCTGATTATCGAAGGGAATGCCCTTGAAACGATTCAACAGCACTTCTCGTAACTAGCAAAAAGTCGATTTCTATAGAGGAATCGACTTTTTTATCTGAATGAATAGGTAAATAAAGAGATCGGCAAGGAGAAAATGAAATGAGAAATGTAGTCAAAGTTCTATTTTTTCTAATCATTACGTTAGGTGCTTATTTAATTGTCCAATTGATTGCCGGTGATTTAGCGGTAAGTGTATTAAGTTCAGTCAGTGTTCTATTTACTTTATCGATTATTTTCATCGGATTTGTTATTTTCTTGGAGAACCGGAATCCGTCTCACACGATTACATGGCTTGTCCTGCTGGGCAGCTTTCCGTTATTCGGCTTTTTGTTCTACATTTTCTTTGGACGCAATATCAAAAAGCGCCGGCTATTTGAAAAGAAAGCGGTATTGGATGAGCAGTTAATCCAGGAAGATGAACGTATTCATAGAGAAGCGATTGAAAAAATGACGCATATGGGTGATCATCAGCAGCTTTTATTTAAGCTGGCCCACAGACTTGGACATACCCCTATTACATATCGCACGTCCTCTAAAGTCCTAACCAATGGTGAAGAAACATTCTCTCATATTTTTGAAGAGATCAAAAAAGCAACACATCACATTCATTTAGAATATTACATTCTCCGCCACGATGAACTTGGCCAAGAATTAAAGGACATTCTCATTGAAAAAGCGAAAAATGGCGTGATTGTCCGCTTTTTATATGACGATGTAGGAAGTTTAAAGCTTTCTCGTCAATATATTGCTGACCTAGAAAAGGCTGGCGTTCAGATCGTTCCATTTTTACCAGTAAGGCTCCCCCTTTTAAATAATAAAATTAACTTCCGAAATCATAGAAAAATTGTTGTCATCGATGGAGAAGTGGGATTTGTCGGCGGGCTTAATATCGGTGACGAATACATGGGCAAAAGCAGACAATATGGATTCTGGCGTGATACACATCTGATGATTAAGGGTGAAGCTGTTCGTGACCTCCAGCAGATTTTCATGCAGGATTGGTATTATATGACGAATGAAAGATGCTCAGGTGTGGACTATTTCAAAGATTTCAGCCACCTTGAGAGTACAACAGAAGGCGTACAAATGATTGCTGGCGGGCCTGACAAGCAGTGGGAGGTCATTAAAAATCTCTTTTTCTCTATGATCATCTCCGCTAAAAAGTCCATTTGGATCGCTTCACCGTATTTTGTTCCGGATGATGATATTTTGTCCGCATTGAAAATTGCCGCATTGAGCGGAGTAGATGTCCGGATTATTGCTCCAAAGAATCCAGATAAACGGATTGTGTTCCATGCGTCTCGTTCATACTTCCCGGAGCTTCTTGACGCAGGGGCGAAGGTGTACGAGTATGATCAAGGCTTTATGCATAGTAAATTTATTATTGTGGATAATGAACTGGCTTCGATTGGAACGGCAAACATGGATATGAGAAGCTTTCATTTGAACTTTGAAGTGAATGCCTTCCTCTATAAAACGAAAAGCACAGAGAAGCTTGTCAACGATTTCTTAGGTGATTTAGAGCAGTCACATGAAATTGTGTCAGAAGAGTTCGCAAAGAGACCTTTGAGGGTCAGACTGTTTGAATCAACAGCAAGACTATTATCACCACTTTTATAAAGATTGTATTTTCCCCCTTTTCTATAAGGGGGGTTTTTTATTTTACTAAGGAAATGATCAGTAAAATCATCTTTTGACACGATAAAAATTCATTTTGTCTATTCGCTTCTTTAAAGACGAACAAGCTATAATACGGTCATCAAAGAGCAAGGGGCGAACTGAATGAATGCAGCAATGATGGATAACGGTAAGCTTATCCGAATTACACATCATCTATCGAAAAGCCGGCTGGAGCATGTAAGAACGACGTGCAAATTTTATTGTCCTGAATGTAGGGAAGAGGTGCAATTAAAGCTAGGGGAGCATCGTGTCTATCATTTTGCGCATAAACAGCTGACAGCATGTTCGTTAGCCTCAGGCGAAACGGCTTATCATCAGGCGGGAAAGGAAGCCATTATGAATTGGCTGAAGCGGCTTGGACATAACCCGGCGCTGGAAAAGTATATGTCAAAGGTTCATCAGCGTCCTGATGTGACCGTCTCTATAGGAAATGAAACCTATGCATTCGAATTTCAATGTGCTAATATTTCCCGGCAGGAGCTGCGCAGAAGAACAGCAGGTCTCCGTGAAGCAGGTCTCTTTCCTATATGGATAATAGGGGCAAATCGTTTGAAACGAAAATCTGCCCAGCTTTTTTCTTTCTCCTCCATTCATTGGGGAATTTTAAGGGAATCAGAGAAAAGGCGGTTGCTTTTTTTCTGCCCGCTTCAAAATAGGTTCATCCATCTTGAGCAATTTCTCGTGTTTCAACCAACGAAAATATGTGCGGCAATGACTGTCAGACCACCTTCAGCATACAGCAAAATACCGGCACTCCTATCTCCGCCCTCAAGCAAGCGTCAAGTAAACCAACAATGGCTTAAATGTATACAGCAATTTAGGCAGCGTCCTCCTCGCATTTTATCAAATGAAAGCAAACGTTTGAGAGATATTTTTTATGAGCATCATCAAACAGCATTTCCTTTTTTGCCGACTGTATTATTTATCCCGGTGCAAGAAGCGTATATCTTTACAAGTCCCGTATATGTTTGGCAGGGATGTCTCTATGATTGGATGATGAGGAAAAAAGGAAGCAGGCGAGTAACGATTCAACAGCTGATGAAAGAAATCAACCGGTGTGTGCAGATGAAAGAAGTGAAACTTCGATATAGTGATGTGTCAAGAGAAGAAATAAAAGTGGTGGTCACTGCATATGTAAAGGCGCTTGTAAGACAAGGGTTTTTACATATGACGAAAGAGGGTAATTATGAAGTATCGTCCAATCAAATGCCAATACAAACACTTGATGAAGTGCTAAAACGAGATGCTTTCTTATTTCATTAGCATGTTTCATGACCACTTTGATCATGATAAGAAAAAGGTGGTGCTGCTATTGAATCGAAAGAAACGCTTTTTTCTCATTTTTTTAGTCTGTTTGGTATTTATTTCTGCATATGATTTGACAAATATAGTTCAAAACAAAGAAGATAAATACAACACCAATTTCTTTCACTTTCCGAAAGGTTGGTTCAACACAACTCATGCAAGGGGGATTCATATGACTTCACAAAACAAAAACAATCATCTACCAGACAGAAGCGAAGTAAAAGAAGAAAACAAATGGCGCCTTGAAGATATTTTTGAAAGCGTCGATGCATGGAACAAGGAATTCGAAGCGGTCAAAAAAGAAATTCCGAAGCTGGCACAATTTAAAGGCAAGCTGGCCCATTCTGCTGATGTCCTGTATGAAGCCCTAACCTTTCAGGATCAACTTTCTGAAAAGCTTGGCAAGCTTTATACATATGCTCACATGAAATACGATGAAGATACAACGAATTCATCCTTTCAGGCGTTAAATGATAAAGCGTCGAATCTATTTACACAGCTGTCTAGTACATCTGCTTATATTGTTCCAGAGATTTTATCAATTCAAGAAGATAAATTGCAGCAATTTATTCTGGAAAAAGAAGAATTAAAACTGTATTCACATGCTCTCGAAGAAATTAATAAAGAGCGTCCACATATTTTAAGTGAGGAACAAGAAGCTTTATTAGCTGAGGCCTCTGAACCACTTTCATCTTCATCTACTACTTTTAGTATGTTTAACAACGCCGATATTTCGTTTCCTTCTGTAAAGGATGAGAATGGGGAGGAAAAGAAAATTACCCACGGCAACTTTATCACATTTTTAAATAGTGATGATCGTGAAGTGAGAAAGAATGCCTTTAAAGCTGTGTATAAAACGTATGATCAGTATAAGAATACACTTGCTTCTACACTAAGCGGTTCAATTAAAAAGGATAATTTTTATGCAAAAGTACGAAATTACAAATCGGCAAGAGAAGCAGCACTATCACGAAACAGCATCCCAGAAGAAGTGTATGACAATCTAATTGATACAGTTCATCAATATTTACCGTTATTACACCGCTATATTGAATTACGCAAAAAGGTATTAAAGCTTGATGAAGTGCACAATTACGACTTGTATACACCACTTGTGAAAGATGCTGGCATGAAACTCACCTACGATGAAGCAAAGGATTATATGCTGAAAGGGTTAGCGCCTTTAGGAGAAGAATATGTGTCCGTGTTAAAAGAAGGACTCGAAAATCGCTGGGTAGACGTTTATGAGAATAAAGGGAAACGAAGCGGTGCTTATTCATCTGGCAGCTATGGTACAAATCCATATATCCTCATGAACTGGCAAAATAACATTGATAATTTGTTTACGCTGGCTCATGAATTTGGGCACTCTGTCCACAGCTACTACACAAGAAAACACCAGCCATATCCGTATGGAAACTATAGTATCTTTGTAGCTGAAGTGGCTTCCACTACAAATGAAGCGTTACTAGGCGAATACCTGCTGAATCATTTAGACGATAAAAAACAGCGCTTGTATGTATTAAACCACTTGTTAGAAGGATTTAGAGGAACAGTATTCAGACAAACGATGTTTGCTGAGTTTGAGCATCTTATTCATGTGAAAGCACAAGAAGGAGAGGCTTTAACGCCAGAATTTATGACGAACCTTTATTATGACCTGAACAAGAAGTATTTTGGTGACGGCATGGTGGTTGATAAGGAAATTGGATTAGAGTGGACGAGAATTCCTCATTTCTATTACAACTATTATGTGTATCAATATGCGACAGGCTATAGTGCGGCGCAGGCATTAAGCAAGCAAATCTTACAAGAAGGAAAACCAGCGGTAGAGCGCTATACAGATTTCCTTAAAGCAGGAAGCTCTGATTATCCAATCAATGTGCTGAAAAAAGCTGGGGTTGATATGGCTTCTAAAGAACCAATTGAAGCAGCATGCCAATTGTTTGAAGAAAAACTGAAAGAAATGGAAGAGCTCATCTCCAAAACAGGTGAGTAATGAAAAGACTTCTGTCAGACGTGTGAGTGCCAGCTCATCTTTTGACAGGAGTTTTTTTCTCATAAAAAAGACCTCTTCAGATACAGAGGCCAATCCTTTTTAATGATCAACCTTTAAAACCTCTAAAGGTCTTACGGTGATTCATTCGGTAAAGCGTAAAAAGAATCGCAGCAAATAAGAGTGGAGACGTCACATAAAGAGGAAGCATTTTCATTAAGCCTAATATATTTAAAAAGAAACATAAGCCAATGGCAACAAGTCCAATGGTTGTGCTGCGCATGTAAATCCCCCCATTTTTTGTTACTTTCACTATATGAAAGTGACAACCCTCTTATGTTTTGTGACAAAAATATGAACATCTAGCATATCTGTTGTCATAAGTCGACAAAATTTGATATACTACAGATGTGAAATTAATCACATACAAACATTACCCCTTTGTTTGACCGTGAAAAATTTCTCCCATCCCCTTTGTTGTCGTTAAGACATAGTGAAACCGCGCTTATCCCGGCGCGGTTTCTTCGTGTCTATAAATGGAACAAACGTTCCTTTTTAGAGTAAAGAAAAAACATGGGTCAGCACCCATGTTCATTTTCACAGCGATATACATCAAGATCTGTATGGTGGTCATTCTCTTTATAACGCCAAAACATTTCTTGCTGCACTTGTACACGTTCTACCTTTTGAGCGAAAGCCAGCTTCTTCATTTCTCGTTCAACTTCTTCAAGCGTCAGGTCATAAACAACGGCTATCTCTTTTGCGGATGCAAATTGAAAGTATGCAATAAACCATTCAATTGGAGGCCGTTCAGATGGTGTTGGTTTTTCACCAATCATTTCAAAAAGGATTTCCTCGTATATATCATAAGAGTAGGCACCTGAAATTTTTAATCCTTCATCTCCATTTACGGTATTAAAAAAGGCGAAGGTCGGAAGCTCAGATACGTCCATTTCAGCTGCAATTTTCATATCACATTGTAGTGCTTTCACCGCACTTTGAGAATGAATGTCGCGCTGGAATTCCTCGATGTCCAGACCAGCACTTTTTGCATTTTCTATCAGCACTTGCTCACTTGTGACATCTTGCTGATGGCAAAAAAGCGATTCTTGAATGAGACGCAAAAATTTCATTCCGCATTTTCTTCCTTGAAGCTCCGCTGCTTTTAATGCGAGTGAGGCGAGGTAGGGTGATGTCACAATTTGTTCAGACAGCATTTGTTCTTTTTTGGTCTGCGTTTTAGTGGCAAATTTCCCCCATGCTTCAGTCAGTAAATGTTTCTTTCTTTTCCGATTCAATGCATTAATACTAGAACTTGTTACCGTTCGTAAAGTGAAAAAACGGCCATATTTCATTTTCAATTTTTTAATGGATGGCTCTAATAACCAGCAGTCTGGGCTTAGAGGATCAATGAATACATAGATTTCAATCGGCTTTTGAGGATGTCCGTGACAGTGTGAGAAATATTGATCGTGCGAATTGCAGCTCAAGATCGTCCATCCTTTTCAGGTGTTTGGTTGACCATATGACGAGCCGTCAGAGAAAGCCGTTCAAATAAAAAGTCACGAATATCGCCGGTTAGTCCTACTTGATCCATTGCATCCTCCATGCATTCAAGCCATGCGTCCGCCCGCTCCTCAGTAATCGGAAAAGGGAGATGTCTCGCCCGCAGCATTGGGTGGCCATGCTCCTCTGTATAAAGCGGTGGTCCGCCTAAATATTGCGTTAAAAACTGTTTTTGTTTTCTTGCTGTTTCTTTTAAGTCATCCGGGAAAATAGGATGAAGCAAAGGATGACACTTTACATTTTCATAAAAAGTATCAACAAGTTGCGATAGAAGTTCCTCTCCAACCGCTTCGTAAGGTGCGTTAAACGATTGTACCATGTTGACTACTCCTTTTACTCGTAGTTAATAGGATGACTCACCCTATTGCGCATTTCATTTATTTCAAAAGTGATATTCAGTTTGTTCTATTTTATTGTTTCTATTCTTGTACTTATTTTAACAACCTCATCTCAATTCCACAAACAAACAGCTTTGGTCTGCTCGAAATAAAGAGTGGGGCGGGTTCCGTGATCAATTGACCATATCATAACACATTCAGTCAAAAAAGGGGGAAAAGCGACATACAAAAAACCGAAGAGGTTATTCTCTTCGGTTTAAGCGAAATATTGGGCTGTGATTTTCTTTACATAATTTTGTGTTTCTTTAAATGGAGGGATGCCCCCGTATTTATCTACATTTCCTGAACCTGCATTATAGGCAGCTAAGGCGAGTGAGATATTTCCGTTATATTTCTGAAGCATTTGTTTTATATACTTCGTACCGCCTTCAATGTTTTGTGCAGCATCAAAGGCATTGTTGACGCCAAGTGATTTAGCTGTAGATGGCATGAGCTGCATGAGACCAAGCGCACCTGCATGGCTGACAGCATTCGTGCGATAGCCGGATTCCTGCTTAATGACTGCGTGAATCAGCTTTTCGGGAACCCCATGCTTTTGAGCCATTTGTGACACGATTTGATTAATCTCTTTTGATGATGAGCCGCTGGAGACAGCTTTTTGAAGCGGCGGTGTGTAGCTGTTGTTTAAGACATTTCCAATGCCATTCGCTGTATTTAATTGATTGTCATTTGCATACAAAGATTGAGCCTCAAGCTGATCACTGCCGGCAATCGCAGATAAATATGGGTTTGTACGCGCATATTGCGTGTTCGGAGCCGTTGATGGGTCCGTGCCCATAAAAGCAGAAATGGATAGCGGGAGACGTGATAATTCTGATCCGCCTAAAAAATCTTGCAGCAGCGACTGAAATGAAGCTTGGGCATTCGATTCTTGACCCGCAGACATTTGCGTTTGTGCTGGATCTATTTGTAACGTTTTAAGCGCTTGAAGCTGCATAAAGGATTGAAGTTGATTAACGTTCATCATGTTCCTCCTTCAAGGAATTCATCTATTCTGTGTTTTCATTTTTTCTTCATAAAAACGAACGACTTTGTTTTTCGTGTTTCGTACTGGGATATGAAATTTGCGGAGCAATGCGGAGAAAGCGGCTTGTCCGATTTCCAGGTCGCTCACTTCAAATTCAAGTTCATAGTCCTCTACTGTTAAATATCGGCTGTGATCCAAAACAATTAAGCCTTCTTTGATCATTTTTTCTGCTCTTGACGTTTCAAGTGAACCAAAGTACACAATTTGATCCTTTTGAATGTTCAGGTGGGCTAATCTGTCCGCAACTTCACCTTCTGGCAGCTCAAAATCGTTAAGTTGTGATGGGGGATCGATCGTTTGATGGGTTTCAAGCAAGCCTATTTCGTGCGGTTCTTTTAATGTGAGCACCCATTGACCGTTTTTTTCTCTCATTCTTAATGCAGCCAATTGAGATTTTATATCAAATTGAGGTGTATCAAAATAATAGTTGGTTTGCGTGTGGAAATCCGCATCCTTCAATTGAAAATGCAGTTTCAGCTGTTCAAATTCTTCTTTCATTAATAATTGTTTTAGTTCTATTTCAATTTCCTGTGCCATTTTGACATCAACCTTTCATTTAGAGGAAATATGATTATTGTACATGAAGTGTGTTCACCATGTAAAAGACTGTTTTTTTCTCTTTATTTTCTTTAGGCGTGGACCAAATTGAATGAAGAATCGTAGGAAAGGATCATTTAAAAGAGAAAAACAGGATTTTCTCCAAAAGTTCGGTTTATCAATATTGAACTTGATATGATAAAATAAAGCTGTACTTTGTTGTAAAGGAGATCATGATGCAAAACAGAATTGAAATCACAGAAGCAACTTTAAAAGAAGACAGGCTGATTTTGACAATCCAGTCAGAAGAGCAAATCCAAAAAGCAAAAGCATCAGGACAAATGCTTGTTGATTCTGATCACTTTGCGTTCGTTTACATACTTGAAACCGAGGAGTCCTTTTCGTATCTTATTTTAGGGGAACATACATGGGCTCCATTAAAAGAAGCAATGAATCGTGACATCCCTGTCTATTTGGCATCGGATGAATATTCGCTGGAACTCATTCAGCTTCAACAGGAATTACATTATTTAATCGACAATATTAAAGACAATGCCAATTACGGAGATATGGAAGAGAAAGTGAAAAGCACATTCCTCTGAAATAATTAGGTATATGGAATTGGGGGAAGTTTCATGGACAAAAAACAATGGGATCAATTCCTCGCACCGTATAAACAAGCAGTCGAAGAATTAAAAGTGAAACTAAAAGGCATTCGAAAGCTGTATGAATTCGAGGATGACCATTCACCAGTAGAATTTGTCACAGGCCGAGTGAAACCCGTTGCCAGCATATTAGAAAAGGCAAAGCGTAAAAACATCCCGATGCATGAGATTGAAACGATGCAGGATATTGCTGGGCTTCGCATTATGTGCCAGTTTGTAGAAGATATACAAGTCGTGAAAAAAATGCTCCAGTCACGTAAAGATTTTGTGGTTGTAGATAAACGCGACTATATTGCAGAACATAAAGAAAGCGGATACCGCTCTTACCACCTTGTTGTGTTATATCCGCTGCAAACGATCAACGGAGAGAAGCAGCTCCTTGTCGAAATCCAAATTCGTACGCTTGCGATGAACTTTTGGGCGACCATTGAGCATTCTCTGAATTATAAATATAGTGGGAATATCCCGGAGAAGGTCAAGCTGCGCCTTCAAAGAGCATCTGAGGCAGCATCTCGTCTCGATGAAGAAATGTCCGAAATTAGAGGGGAAATTCAAGAAGCACAAGTGGCATTTTCCCGGAAAAAGAAAAACGACAGCTGAGCCAGTTTGATCAAATATGATGCTGCCCTCTCATAGCAGCAAGGTGAAAAAGGAGAAGAATTCATGAAATTTGCAGTTTCTTCAAAAGGGAATTCTGTATCTGACACGCTCAAAAGTAAAATTCAGACCTACTTATTGGATTTTGGCATGGAACTAAATGAAGAGGAACCGGATCTTGTCATTACGGTTGGTGGAGACGGCACCCTTCTTTATGCCTTTCACCGCTACAGCAACCGTCTGAATGAAACAGCCTTTGTCGGTGTTCATACAGGTCATCTTGGCTTCTATGCTGACTGGGTGCCGAGTGAAATTGAAAAACTCGTCTTAGCCATTGCGAAAACGCCTTATCATATTGTGGAATATCCGATCTTAGAGGTCATTGTCAGATACAACGACGGCGGCAGAGAAGAGAAATATTTAGCAATGAATGAATGTACGATTAAAAGCATGGAAGGGACACTTGTGGCAGATGTTGAAATCAGAGGCCAGCTGTTTGAAACATTCAGAGGTGACGGCCTTTGTTTGTCTACTCCATCAGGCAGTACGGCCTATAATAAGGCACTTGGAGGCGCCATTATTCATCCTTCCATTAGAGCCATTCAGCTGGCAGAAATGGCTTCAATCAACAACAGAGTGTTTCGGACGGTCGGTTCACCGCTTATTTTGCCTGACCACCATACTTGTGTGATTAAGCCGAGGAATGATGTCGATTTTCAGGTGACGATTGATCATTTGACGCTGCTTCATAAAGACGTCAAATCCATTCAATGCCGGGTGGCAGATGAGAATGTCCGTTTTGCTAGATTTAGACCGTTTCCGTTTTGGAAAAGGGTGCAAGATTCCTTTATCGGAAAAGGAGAATAAGAAAGAGGTTGTTCCCGCTGGAATACTTTACGTTAAACAAAACCATGACAGCCAAAGAAGAAGGGCTGCTTTTAAAGGAATATTTAATTGATCTTGGCATTTCGAAAAGAATGCTGACGGATATTAAGTTTGATGGCGGTGACCTCCTCATTAATGGAGAGCATGTTACCGTGAGATATGAGCTGTATGAAGGGGACAGGCTCACCATTTTATTTCCCGAGGAAAAAGTGAGTGAAGGGCTGAAGCCTGCACCGATTCCGCTTGATATTATATTTGAGGACGAGCATGTCCTTGTGCTGAATAAAAGGCCGTATATTCCTTCGATCCCTTCTCGGGAGCACCCCGAGCACAGTATTGCGAATGGATTACTGCACCATTATGCCAAGCAGTCTGTTCGGCATACGGTTCATTTAGTGAACCGTCTTGATCGTGATACATCTGGCGTTATGCTTGTGGCGAAGCATCGCTTTGCCCACAGCCTTTTATCTAAGGCGCAAAAGAGTGGAGCGGTTAAGCGAACATACAGAGCGTTTACACATGGCATGATCACAGAAAAACATGGAACCATCGCTGCAAAAATTGCCCGAAAAGGGGATAGTATCATCGAGCGGATGGTTGATGATACTGGGCAGGAGGCAGTGACGCATTATACCGTGCGAGCGGTAATCGCTGAGTTGAATATGTCGGATGTGTCTCTCTCGCTTGAAACCGGGAGAACACATCAAATTCGTGTGCATATGCAATTTCTTGGGCATCCGCTCATCGGAGATACGCTGTATGGCGGAAGGGCCGAGCGAATAGACCGGCAGGCACTGCATAGTGAAACCCTTGTGTTTCCTCATCCGATGACAGGTGAGCAAATGACATTTTCAGCTCCGCTTCCTGATGATATGAAATCCTTGCTTTTTAATTAGATAAACCCGGTCACCTGCAGCGCAGGGCCGGGTTTTTTTATAATGTGAAATGCTGAAATCTTGAATCGTCATAAGGCATAGATGAGGAGACGGAGACCGTTTTAAGCTCAGGGTATGTGAGGGCAGACAGTTTGTTGCCAAATACGCAGCCTGTATCAATATTGACGGTTCTGCCAACGAATCGAGGTTCTTTCACAGGTGTATGGCCGTACACAATCCACGGTTTTCCGTGATATTCCTTTGCCCAGTCCTTGCGAACAGGCCGCCCATCTGGCCATGTTTCTCCTGTGACGGCACCAAATAATAAATAGGACCGCATCTGTTTATTCGGCTTTTTTCCAATATCCTTTTCCTTCATCGCTGCGTGTGCAATGATCAGCTCATCAGGAATGAGTACATCATAAAGCGGAGCCTTCTCGAATAACTGCTTAAATTCATGTGACAATTTGTTTTGTTCATGAGTTGGCAGTTTTTTCATTTCGTTCACTGTCGTTTCGATGCCATGAAGCAATTTGACGGGATTCCCTTTTAAATAGCGATAAAGCTTAAAGCAATGGTTGCCAGGTACATAGCGGATTGCGCCGTGTGAATAGGCATGAATGACAAATCGCATGACGTCTACTGACTGAGGCCCTCGATCTGTTAAATCACCAACAAGGGCCAGCGTTCTCTTATCAGGATGGACGGGTAATCCATGTTTGAGTTCGTATCCTAGTTTGTGTATGAGGGTAAGCAGCTCTTCGTAGCAGCCGTGGATATCGCCAATGATATCGAATTTCATAAGGTTTCCTCCTGATTTTTTTCATCCATTCGTCGGATATAAAGAAGTTTGAATTTTAGAAAATATAACGAATGGCTTTCATTTCATTTGGGCAATTGTTAGAATCAATCCTTTAACGTAAGACTTATAAAATTAAACATGAATGTTAGGAGGCTTTAGCCAATGGAGCATACATCTGTTTCATCACTCGTTGTCGTTATTATTGTCGCCTTTTTCACCCCTATTTTATTGCACCGATTTAAGCTGACCATTCCGGTCGTTGTAGCTGAAATCATTATGGGGCTCATCATTGGGAAAAGCGGTCTTCAACTGGTTGTCGAACATGATGCGTGGTTAGATACATTATCCATGCTCGGTTTTATTTTTCTGATGTTTTTAAGTGGACTTGAAATAGATTTTTCTTCTTTTGAGTCAAAGAAGAAAGCACGAGAACTTCCAAATGGTTTAAAAGAACCAAATACATTTAAAGCAGCCACCATTATTTTTCTTGGGGTATTTTGTATTTCTTTTATCCTGTCCTATGCGTTTGTACTCGCAGGGTTTATCCAAAATGCCTTTTTAATGACGCTCATTATCTCTACCATCTCATTAGGCGTAGTGGTTCCAACCTTAAAAGAGGAAAAGTTGATGCAGACGAATATCGGTCAAATCATTCTGCTTGTAGCTGTCATTGCTGATTTGGTCACGATGATTTTACTTGCAGTGTTTTCCTCCATTTATGGAGATGGAACAGGGAACATGTGGCTCCTGCTCTTATTATTTGCTGCAGGCATTCTTCTTTATTTATTTGGCCGCGTATTTAAGACAAAGTCAATTTTTCAGTCAATGTCAAAAGGAACCGTGCAAATTGGGACAAGGGCAATCTTTACTCTCATTATAGTCTTAGTTGCCTTATCTGAATCACTCGGGGCTGAAAATATTCTTGGGGCGTTTTTAGCTGGCGTGCTTGTGTCCCTTCTTTCACCAAATAAAGAGCTCGTTCAGCAGCTGGACTCATTTGGCTACGGCTTTTTAATTCCGATCTTTTTTGTGATGGTCGGAGTGGATCTGAATATATGGGCACTGTTTAAGGACCCGACGATTATGATCATGATTCCGCTGCTGTTTATTGCGTTGCTTATAAGTAAACTCATCCCAATTCTTTATTTGAAAAAATGGTATGACATGAATAAGGTCATCGGCTCCGGCTTTTTATTAACTTCAACGTTATCTCTCGTCATTGCAGCTGCGACGATTGGTGAGCGGCTCGGTGTCATTGATCATAAAATGTCTGGAGCGCTGATTTTAGTTGCTGTGCTAACGAGTATTTTAACACCTGTTTGGTTTAAAGCGCTCTTTAAAAAAGAACAAACGGCGAGCTATAAGAAGCGTGTGACCTTTATTGGTGCAAATCAGCTGACCTTACCTGTCACACTTGATTTGCATCAGGATGAATATGACATTCGGATTTTGCATGTGTTTCAAGAAAATAAGGAAGTACTGCTGGCAGACTCTATCTTTGAAGTCGAATCAATTGAACAATACGACGATGAGACGCTGAGAAAGGCAGGCGTCGGCCAAGAGGATGTCCTTGTCGTCGCAACAGGCAGTGAGACAAAAAATAAGGAAATTGCTTTATTTGCAAAAGAAGAAGGTTCAAAACAAGTCATTGCAAGTGTCAACAAAGCTGAGGCAGAGCTGACATTGAAAGAAGCAGGCATTGATACGTTTTCTACTTTCCTTTCATCTAAAACAGTGCTAAGAGCTTTGATTGAAGCACCTGATGCGATTCGTTTGTTAACAAATGAGGATTCTTCTTTGTATCAAATTCAAATGAACAATCATCGTTATCATAATGTCATGCTGAGAGAATTTCCTTTCACCGGTGATTTGGTATTTGTCCGGATTTTCAGAGGGGTAGACAGCTTAGTACCGCATGGAGATACGACCCTTAGAAGCGGCGACCGTGTGCTTGTATCGGGCTCCCGGGAGTATGTAGCAGGACTAAGAGCCCAATTAGAATGACAATGAACCCTTGACCAATGAACAATTCCTGATTAAGATAGAGGTACAACATCATATATTTGATCCACTAGGGGAGTCCTTTAAAAGGGCTGAGATAAAAGTGTCGACTTTTAGACCCTCATTACCTGAACAGGTTCATACCTGCGTAGGGAAGTGGTGCGGTTTTTGACTATGCTTTTTACAAATTCCAAGCCACTTTCCACGCGGAAAGTGGCTTTTTTATATGGAAAAACAGGAGGAGAGGAACATGACGTTTTCAACAGAATGTAAAAAGGCTGCAGCAACATGGTGGAATGGAAGCTTTACGCATCCTTTTGTCAAAGGGATTGGGGATGGCACACTTTCACTCGATCGTTTCACCTATTACGTGATGCAGGATTCGTATTATTTAACTCATTTTGCAAAGGTGCAGGCATATGGAGCGGCGATTAGTGAGGACTTACATACGACGGGCAGAATGGCGTATCATGCCCAGGGCACGTACGAAGCAGAGCTGTCGCTGCATAGGAAATTTACAGAGCTTCTGCAAATTTCTGATGAAGCCATTGAGAACTTTAAGCCTTCCCCGACTGCTTATGCGTATACCTCTCATATGTATCGATCTGTAAAAAGCGGACGGTTTGAAGAGATTTTAGCCGCGTTATTACCGTGTTACTGGCTCTATTATGAGGTAGGTGAAAAGCTGAAACAAACAACACCTGACCATCCAATTTACCAAGAATGGATTTTGACATATGGAGGCGATTGGTTTAAGGAACTCGTTTTCGAACAGGTGAACCGCTTTGATGAACTAGCAGAAAAAGCACCAGAACATGTACGCGCCAATATGAAAGAAAATTTTGTGATTTCAAGCTACTACGAATATCACTTTTGGGAGATGGCGTATCAAAAAGAATTGTGGCAAACAGCATGCTTAGATGGGGTTGGTGCAAATGGAACTCCACGCAGTGACAAATGATTCGCTTCCTGCGGGTGAACTGATCAAACAAATAAAAGCTATTGCGTCTGAAGTGGATTTTATCCATATTCGGGAACGGTCTAAAACAGCAGGTGAGCTTGTTGATCTCGTGAAGAATCTCCTTTTAGAAGGTGTACCGAAAGAAAAGCTCGTGATCAATGACCGAGTAGACGTGGCGCTGCTAACCAATATTCACAGGGTGCATCTTCCGGGTCATAGCTTTTCGCCGAAGGAGCTGCGAAGAAAATTCCCTCACCTTCATGCAGGGGTGTCCGTCCATTCGATAGAAGAAGCGAAAGCAGCAGAGAAAAATGGAGCAGAGTATGTCATGTTTGGGCACGTATATGCCACCTCTTGTAAACCAGGACTTCAGGCAAGAGGTGTACAGCTTGTGAAAGAACTGACTACTGCACTAACAATTCCAGTGGTGGCCATCGGCGGGATGACCCCAGAACGAGTTTCAGAATTGAAACACGCTCATGTGAAAGGAATCGCTGTCATGTCTGGGATTTTTGCTCATCATCAGCCACGTATGATGGCACAAGCATTTTCTGAAGAGGTAAAGGAGAATCCTTATGAAAAAGCATTATGACGTTGCAATCATTGGTGGTGGAATCATAGGGATGTCAATCGCCTATCACCTTGCAAAAGCAGGAAAACAGGTGGTCTTATTTGAAGCGAATGAGATAGGGAAGCAAACGACAAGTGCGGCTGCCGGGATGCTCGGTGCACATGCTGAAGGAGAGGGGCATGAGGATATTTTCTTTCAGGCAGGCAGAGCAAGCCAGGCATTATACGAAAAATTAAAGGTCGATCTTTTGCATGAATCAGGTATTGATATTCGGACTTCAGCAGGCGGCATCATGAAGGTCGCCTTTACAGAAGAAGAGAAGCAGGCCCTTTGCCGGATGCAGCATTTGTCTACGTTTAAGTGGCTTGACGCAAGCAACGTAAAAAAATACATGCCTCAAGTCACAGATCACATGCTGGGAGCAGGTTTGATTGAAGAGGATGTGCATGTGGAGCCTTACGCTGTATGCAGGGCTTTGTGGCAGGCGGCGGTCCGCTACGGAGCAGATGTGAAAGAGTGTACACCTGTGATCGAAGTGAAGCGGGGCAAAGAAGTGTTAACTGTCAGAACACCGAAGGGCACATTCACATGTGATGACCTGACAGTCGCAAGTGGTGTATGGTCTGGCCGTTTTTTTGAAGAGCTCGGATTATCGCATTCTCTTTATCCAGTAAAAGGGGAATGTGTGTCTGTATGGAATAATGGTCCGGCGCTCGCACACACCATTTATCATGATCATTGTTATATCGTTCAGCGAGATAGTGGAAAGCTTGTTATCGGTGCAACGATGAAGCCAAACGAGTGGCAGGCTGTTCCAACGCTTGGTGGCATGGAAGCTGTGATTCAAAAGGCGTCTCAGCTGATGCCTTCTATTAAAGAGATGCCGATTGAAAAGTGCTGGGCAGGCCTTCGTCCGGCGACAAACGATCGGCACCCCTATATCGGAAGACATCCCGAAGACAAGCGTATTCTTTTTGCTGCAGGGCATTACAGGAATGGCATTTTACTTGCGCCGATTACTGGAGAAATCATTCGTGATCTCATATTAGACAAACCGGTCAAAGAGGAATGGCTTCACGCATTTCGTATTGGACGAAAGGAGGCACTATTCGTATGAAGATTCAATTGAATGGCAGAATCGTTGACTTCGATCAAGAGAATGGAACGATCTATGATCTTCTATCAGCCTATCAGCTTGAAAACCGTGTGGTGATCGTTGAAAAGAACCAAGAAATCATTGATAAAGAAGCGTTTCAACAAGTAGTCATTCAACCAAATGACACGATTGAAATCGTTCATTTTGTAGGAGGAGGATGATCCAATGCTGCACATTGGCGGAAAAACATTCACATCAAGACTATTACTCGGAACAGGGAAGTACCCATCATTTGAGGTTCAAAAAGAAGCGGTGAACGTATCGGAAGCCGAAATTTTAACCTTTGCTGTCAGAAGAATGAACATATTCGAACCATCTCAGCCTAATTTTCTGGAGCAGCTTGATTTATCAAGATATACACTGCTTCCGAATACAGCTGGTGCAAGTACAGCAGAAGAGGCAGTGCGTATTGCCCGTTTAGCAAAGGCTTCTGGTCTGTGTGACATGATCAAGGTAGAAGTCATTGGCTGTTCAAGGTCTCTTTTGCCAGATCCAGTTGAAACATTAAAAGCATCTGAAATGCTGCTCGAAGAAGGATTTATTGTGCTGCCATATACTTCTGATGATGTGGTGCTCGCAAGAAAATTAGAAGAACTCGGTGTCCACGCCATCATGCCAGGTGCTTCTCCGATTGGTTCAGGCCAAGGCTTACTAAACCCTCTGAATCTCTCATTTATTATCGAGCAGGCGAAGGTGCCGGTCATTATTGATGCTGGCGTAGGTTCTCCCAAAGATGCAGCTTATGCGATGGAGCTTGGAGCTGACGCAGTATTACTAAATACCGCAGTCTCTGGTGCAAAGGATCCTGTGAAAATGGCAAAAGCAATGAAACTGGCGATTGAATCAGGAAGACTAGGCTATGAGGCAGGACGTATTCCGCTGAAAAACTATGGGACAGCGAGCAGTCCACAGGAAGGAATGCCTTCATTTTGAGCACTCGTTATTCACGCCAAGAGCTTTTTCAGCCAATTGGAACAGAGGGACAAAAGCGGCTAAATGACTCAAAGACGGTCATTATTGGAGCGGGGGCACTTGGAACGGCTAGTGCAGAAATGCTTGTTCGTGCCGGCGTTGGATCTGTCACCATTTTGGACCGAGATTATATTGAATGGAGCAACCTTCAGCGCCAGCAGCTTTACACGGAGCAAGACGTGAAGGATCGGCTGCCAAAAGCTGTGGCGGCTGAAAAAAGACTCAAGCAAGTAAACAGTGACGTTGACGTCAAAGGAATCGTGATTGATGTGACTGCTCACAATATTGACGAACTGGTCAGCGGGGCTTCGATCATTGTCGATGCAGCGGATAATTTTGAGGTAAGAATGATTGCAAATGATGCTGCTGTCAAACATCAAATTCCGTTCCTTTATGGGGCCTGTGTAGCCAGTTATGGCATTCAATTTACTGTGATTCCTGGTGAGACGCCGTGTTTACACTGTCTGCTTGAACATTTACCTGCACAAGGTATGACTTGTGATACAGCAGGTATCATTAGTCCAGTTGTGCAGCAGGTGGCCGCATATCAAGTGGCAGATGCACTTAAATATTTAACAGGACATCAAGTGACGCCAATATTAAAATCCTTCGATTTATGGAAAAATGAACGATCTGACATTCGGTCGGTCGCGTCTTTAAAGAAGAAGCAATGTCCAAGCTGTGGACTGAAGACTTATCCATTTCTTTCATATGACAAGAGAGCGAAGGCAGATGTACTATGCGGCCGCAATACGGTACAAATCCGCAGTGCAGCAGAAACACCGCCACCTTTACATGAAGTAGCTCTTCGGTTAAAGAAAGCAGGGATGGATGTGCTTGAAAATCCATATTTGCTTTCATGTCAAAAGGATGAATTTAAGCTTGTCTTATTTAAAGATGGCAGAGCGCTTGTTCATGGAACCAATGATATTGCCAAAGCAAGAACGATTTATCATCAATGGATTGGCTAATGAGAGGTGTGAAGAAATGACGATCAAAAAAGCATTCACAATCGCAGGTTCTGATTCTGGCGGCGGAGCAGGCATTCAGGCCGATTTGAAAACTTTTCAGGAGCTCGGTGTGTATGGAATGTCTGCAATCACAGCGATAACTGCGCAAAACACACTAGGTGTTCATGGGATATATCCGCTTTCAATTGAGGCGTTAGAGCGTCAAATAGATGCAGTGGCAGAAGATTTACTGCCAGATGCCGTCAAAACAGGGATGCTGTGGAGTGCAGACATGATCAAGATCGTAGCTGAAAAAACGGTTCAATATAATATGAAGCTGATTGTAGATCCAGTCATGATCGCAAAAGGAGGAGCCTCTTTATTAAATGAAGATGCGGTCGCTGCGATGAAAACACACTTGCTGCCTGTGAGCTATGCTGTAACGCCGAATCTTCCTGAGGCAGAAGTACTATCAGGTTTACGTATTCAGACGAAAGAGGATCGCTATCTGGCAGCAGAGCGCCTTTATGAGCTCGGAACGAAACATGTTGTGATCAAAGGCGGCCATGGTCCATCTGATGGGATGATTACCGACCTGCTGTATGATGGAAAAGGCTTTATTGAAATCACAAATGAACATATTGATACACCACATACACATGGCACAGGCTGCACGTTTGCAGCAGCATTAACAGCTGAAATTGCGAAAGGTTATTCGATAAAGGAAGCCTTTGAAACAGCAGAAACCTTTGTCCATGAAGCGATCAAATTCCCTTTACGAATTGGATCTGGACACGGGCCTACGAATCATTTTGCTTATCAGCAAAACAGAATCAAACGTTAAGGGAATCGAACCGTCTTCCTTGTGAAGGCGGTTTTTTTGCGAAAATGAAACTTTCTTTCAGAGGAAATTGTCATTCTCTTATGATCTGTGATAATATTATGATCAGGTACTAATACTATGTCTTGAAAAAATAGGAGGCTTTATTACATATGAACTTTTCTTTAGAAGGCCGTAATATCGTGGTGATGGGTGTTGCCAATAAACGAAGCATCGCATGGGGAATTGCCCGCTCACTTCATGAAGCTGGAGCTCGTTTGATTTTTACTTATGTTGGAGATCGCCTTGCTGAATCGGTAAAAGAGCTTGCAAGCACACTTGAGCGTGATGATTCAATTATTCTTCCGTGTGATGTGACAAGTGATGAAGAAATCGAAAAATGTTTTGCTGAAATTAAAGAAAAAGTACAAGTCATTCATGGCGTTGCGCATGCCATTGCATTTGCAAACAAGGAAGAGCTTGTTGGCGAATACTTGAACACGAATCGTGAAGGTTTCCTTTTGGCGCACAACATTAGTGCATACTCATTAACTGCTGTAGCAAAAGCAGCACGTCCATTAATGACAGAGGGTGGAAGCATTGTGACGCTTACATACCTAGGCGGAGAGCGTGTTGTATCTAACTACAACGTAATGGGTGTAGCGAAAGCATCACTTGAAGCAAGTGTGAAATATTTAGCAGCTGATTTAGGCGCAGAAGGCATCCGCGTGAACAGTATTTCTGCTGGTCCAATTCGTACGTTATCTGCAAAAGGCATCAGCGGCTTTAATACCATTCTGAAAGATATTGAAGAGCGTGCACCGCTTCGCCGTACAACGACTCCTGAAGAAGTTGGCGATACAGCTCTATTCTTATTCAGTGATCTATCTCGCGGCATGACAGGTGAGAATCTGCATGTTGATTCTGGCTTCCATATCATTGCCCGCTAAACGAATACATGACTTGCAGCATACCGATGAAGGGTATGCTGTTTTTTTATTTTTCTTCTGATTTGAGCCCTCCGTTCATATATATAAGGAATGAATCATTCGGGAGGGATTAGTATGTCAAATAAAGGTGATGAGAATCAAAAGCCGCTGATGTATATTGTTCAGCCGAGCTATCATGAATCAAAGCCGGCCATGCAAAATATTGTGAGAAAGCGAAAAAAATCAGAAAAACAGTCAGAAAGTGATCACAATGCAAAAGGCGAGATCGAAGAAAGCACGCAGCAGGAGCCTGCGGTTCAAGAAATAGAGCAGAAAAAAGAAGCCGAGCCGCCTGCACTTCAGCAAGATCGAGATATAAAACAAGAAGCCGAATTTACAGAAGAACGAGATATCGCACAAGAGGCTGAGCATGCACAGGAACAACAGAATACACAAGAAACCGAGCTTACACAGGAACAAGAGAACATACAGGAACCAGAGCTCATACAAAAGCAAGAAGAGGGGAACCAGCCAGAAGGTGTCTTTCATGAAACAAAAGAAGAACCAAGAAGAAAACGAGTGAAAAAGCCTTTAAGTCAGATGAGTATTGATGAAAAAGTCGATTTTCTCACAAGGCTGCCTCATAATATGCCAAGAGCTCTTTGTCTGATTGAAGCTGATGGTAAAACATATAGAGGAATCATCATGGATCGAAAAGATGATACTGTGATCATTCGTACAGCAGGCGGGGGAAATCCAGTCGAATTAGTGATTGCTGAGATTTCTTCCATCCACCCGCTTGGTTTTTAACAAAGAAAAAAGTCCCATATAGGGACTTTTTTTGTTAGCAGTTACGGTTGATGAGTCTTGGGTTTAGGCACTCGATAGCGCAGAAGCAGTCAAGGTCTACTTCAACGCAATACTTCGATTTTTCTAATCGGAACACATCACATAAGGAATCTTTATCTGTAAAATCTAAAATATGACGGTCTTTGTCAAATGCGATAAGCAAGCTGAGTGTTGCACAGTGATCACAGATATGTTCGACTCTGAAAAATGCAGTGCTGAAGCAAGGGCCTGGATCTACTTCTCCGACATTTCCGAATGCGACGAATGGTTTTGATTTGGATGTAAAGAGAACAAACGGGACAGTGTCACCTAATGAATGTGATGGAGAAAGGAGATTGCTGTAACAGCTGGTCGGGCAATCTTCTTTGACAGCATTTTGTAAGTCGCTAATGTTTTCAACAGCCTCTGTTACACAGTTCCATGAATGTTTGCGGCTCATATTCAACCCTCCTATACTAGGAAATTTGTTTGAGTGTTTGAGCACTGTTATCATCTACAAGCTATCTTTGCCGGTTCGTGCATCTACTTTTAACCAATGCGGAAGCGGTCGCTACTTATGCCGACTGCTCCGCATAATTGGCTGTCATTCGTAAGGAAGGGGATGCTTTGACTCATGACAAGTTAGATGAGCGGCCTGTTGATTTAGCCGTGGTGATGATGCTTTTTATCTTTTGATGGCATGACTCTGTCGACAAGCTCTGGGTTTAAGCATTGGATTGCGCAGAAGCAGTTTAAATCAACCTCAATACAAAAGTCCGTTTTTTCTAGACCAAAGAAGTCAGGGTCACAAGGGTGACACACGCTTAGCGTATGTCCGTGTACATCAACAGGTCTTAATACAGATAACGTAGCACAGCAGTCGTGTAATTTTTCAACCCGGAAGAAAATAGATTCGAAGCATTGGCAATCGTCAACAAATCCTCCGATGTTTCCGAAAGTAGAGAACAACCCGCCCTTTTTATCAAAAAGTAAAAACGGAATTGTATCTTTTCCAGAAACTGTTGGGCTTAATAAATTACTGTAGCAGCTCGTAGGACATTTATCTTCTACAGCTTCCTGCTCTGCTAAAATCTTATCAACCGCATCGCATACACAGTTTTCATCATGTCGGCCATGGTGTTTTCCGCAGCTCATGGATTTCAGCTCCTTTAACAAGGTATTTGACTTTAGTCCTTAACAACATATGTATGCGCCCTCTAGTTGGTGTGGGTAAATGACCATTTATATTTGCTGTATTTTTATAAAAGGAAAAGCAGAGCTTTTCGCTCTGCTTTTGGACATTAGAGGATACCGATTGCAACGATTGTCGCAACAAGAGTTTGTGTAAGTGTTTGGATTGCGATAGAGATGTCCGCATCGATTGTAGATACTGTAACGTTTCTTGAATTTTCGATGACAAGTTTTTGGCGGTTTGTTTGTTTGTGAGTAGCAGCTTGTAAGAGATCCTGCGTGACGCGGTCTGCCAAATCACCGTCTGCGATTGAGATGTTTGTAATGGTGATGATCGCTGTTTGAATCGCTACCTGGATAGATGCTGCAACCTGTGCATCGACAGAAGATACGTTAATGTCACAAGAGTCCCTAACGATAATGACCTCTTCAGATGTCTGCTTTGTGAAGCTTACTTGATCCAAATCTTGTAAGACATCTTCGTCATCATAATAATCGTCACAAAGTGCTTTTCTTTCATAGTTGCAATCGTCGTGGTGTTCGTGGTATCTGTGGTGTCCGTGGTGTGAACAGTTACGATCTAGAGCGACCCAAGAATATGGTTTAGAATCCATTTCTATTCCTCCTTCCGTTTACTTTATTAAATGCTGGAATGCGTTGTTTTGTCTCGGGCATTTACCCTAGCAGGCAACCCATTTTTATTTAATCGTTATTACGCTGCGCATTACGACGCTGCTGAATACGATTTCGAAGTGAATTTCGATTTGGACGTACTTTTGGTTCAGGCACTACTTCTTCTGGCTGTTTTGCTGCCTCAGCCTGCCTTTTTTTCTCCTGCTGCTGTTCTACGAAATCATTTGCTTTCTTTTGTAAGTCCTCGACTAATTTCAAAATCATTTTTCTTTGATCATCTGAAATTTTTGCTTTCTGATCATCAGTGATATTGTTTTTGTTTAACACATCACTGACAAGAAGACTTGTTAATGGATCAATATCCGTATTGATTTGAAACTCCTTTTTTTCGTTCTCTTCAGCCACGATGATTTCACCTCTTTCATACGTCATGTTAGAAAAAGAAAGGGTCAAAGAATGCCGGCTTCTACTAAGAGTACATTCAATGTTTGAGTGAGGATTTGGACGGAGTTCATAATGGATGCATCTGATAATGTAATCGTAATGTTATAACAGTTGATGATTTGAATCACAGTTTTCTTTTGGACTTCCACTTGTTGCACAGCTAAAAGCTGATCTGTGATGTCAGCAGCCAATTCATCGTCTGGTACAAGAATTTGGATTAAAAGAGTAATGATTGTCGTTACGGTCGCTTGAAGGGAGAGTGCAGCTGTTACATCTGTTTTATGAATTGTGACATTTTCGGAATCTTTGATCTCAATGAAATCGTCATAATTGCTGATTAATTCGTTTAACAGTTGTGTATATAATATTTCAGCACTTTCTTCAATAGACAATACTTTCACTCCTTTCTTATCTATACATTATTTAATGCAGCAAGGACTCAAGGTGGAATCGGAAAGTGTGAAAAAGTACAACCCAATTTTATTTCCGCTCGATTCATCATGACGGTCTTTTTTCTTGCATATATAAAGAAAGGACGGAAAAAGAAGAAAGAAGGAGGTGGAGGCTTCTGAGCGGTGCTTTGTCATTTGTCGTGTTTGCCCTCGCATCCTTTAGACTGACGAGACTGATTGTGTTTGATACCATTACTGCGCCATTCCGCCGTCTATTTCATGAAGAACAGGAAGAGGTAAATGAACAAGGTGAGGTCGAAACATATATCATCATTAAAGGTGAAGGGCTGCGGTCTTGGGTTGGAGAACTGTTAAGCTGTTATTGGTGTACTGGCATGTGGTGCACTGCTGCCTTACTTCTGATATACATACTTTTTCCTGTCATCAGCATGTGGCTTAATTTACTATTAGCGATTGCCGCAGCAGCAGGCATCATTGAAACGGTCGTCTCGAAGCTTGTGAAATAAACAGGCATTCTGATCAGACACGCTTTCAATAAATGCATATACTATCATGGAACAGGAAAGGAAGGGTTGCGATGAAACCAACTGAAACGCCGTCACATATGCTTCAAGGTTATCCAGCGCAGTCAAATCAACAATCTGTATATACGAAAAAAATCAAGAAAACTGGCTGCGGCTGTGGAAACAAAAAGAAACCTCAATAATAGAAGAGAAAAACAAAAGCCGGATTTATCCGGTTTTTTTGTTGCCCTTTTTTTGAGTGGTGCATATGTAAGAGAGAAGGGGTGACCAGAATGGATGCATTCGAACAATTAATCGGTTCCTTGTTCACTAAACCCCATGATGGGAAAGAACAAGCGCACGAAAAGGCTGAAATGGATCTATCGGATAAAGCGCATGATCTTGAGGAGCACTTAAAAGCATTTGGCGTGAAGATGGAGGCTTTTGCGAAAGAAACAGAAGCATTCATGATGCGTCATACAGAGGCAGATTACGTCTTTAAACAGCAGAAATAAAAATTCCGCACTTTTTTATGTGATCGTCCAAACCATTTCTTGCATTTTTCATACTTTGTAAGGGAGAAGAGGAGGTGCTTAAATATGAGTTACGGTTACGGTGGCGGTTCTTGCGGCGGCTACGGTGGTGGCTACGGCGGCGGATATGGATCAACATTTGTTCTTGTTGTCGTGCTTTTCATCCTTCTAATCATCGTTGGTGCTTCTTTCTTTAACTACTAAAAAGTAAGAAGGTGAGGGAAGCAAGGGGGAAGCCTTTTGCTTTCCTTTCTCTTTGGTCAAACAAGGTTTTAGGATAGGCACATATCCCGCCTATTTTCATATAGTAAGGTGATTACTCCACAAAGAGGAGGCAAATGAATGGATAATAAATTCTTTAAAAGCGTAGAAAACAAAACCGGTGTGAATATGAATGATGTGTTTAAACTTGCAGGTTCTTTGCAAAATGCCAACTTTAAAGATGAGAATACCGTTCGAGGTGTCATTAAAAAAGTAGCGCAGCTTGCGAACAAACGTGTACCTAAAGAAATGGAAGACAAAATCGTTCAATCGATTACAAGTGGAAAAGAAAAGCTTGATTTCAATACAATCGCTAAAATGATGAATAACAAAAAATAAACAACAGGCTCTCCGTTTAAAGGGGGGCCTGTTGTTTTTGCGTAAATAATTCACGGTTTTTCTTTAGAAGAGGATACAAAAAGCGAGAACGATGAGCCGTTTTGCCTCGTCTAAATGAAGGAACAGACAGATAAAGAGATTGCTCAGCTCTTGTCATGGCCACGTATAATAAACGGCGCTCTTCTTCCAGCGCTTCTTCATCACCGTTTCTGAGTTCATCCAGTGAGAAATCATGAGGCAGTGCTCCATCGACTACACAAGTGATGTATACTGTCTGGAATTCGAGTCCCTTTGCGCGGTGGATCGTCATGAGCTGAACACCGGGTTCATCTGTTTTTTCCTTTTCGGCAGATTTCATATGTTCGGCATGTGCGAGAAAGACTTCAATCGTTTCAAAGCGTTTGGCAGCTGTTTTCACATCACGTACATCATCTGTCCCTTTTTCAAGTACATTCGTATCGTTCACCCGTTTTTTTAAGTAATCACCGAGTCCCATCTTTTGTTCAATAAATGTCACCGCGTCCGATGGCTTTAATGTTCGTAACGTTCGGAACAAAGGAACGATTGATTGCAGCTTTTTCCGTTGAAACGGCTGTATATCTGTCAGCTTTCCGAGCGCATCTACCATTGAACAATCCTCTGTGATGGTCAGTGCCTTTAGTGTATTCAGCGTTTGCTGCTTTAAAAAGAAAACCGGCAGCAGCTGTTTCATGGCGGTCACATCATCTGCATCCTGACTTAAGGAAAGAAAGGCGAGGAGTACCCGAACAATTCGTCTGCTGTAGAAGGCTTTGACGCCAGCATCCGTTTCATACGGAATGGCCGATTGATGCAGCCGTTCATAAATCGCACGGCCGCCTGTATTCGTACGAAACAGCACGCAGAAGTCATTCGGCTTTGCGCCGTTTTTAATTTTCTCCTGAATATCTGCGACAATCATCGTCGCTTCCTCTTCTTCATCATATGGATAAAAGAGCGTCGGCGGAATTTTCTCCGCCCGAACGGCTTTTAACGTCTTCTCATAACGATGCTGATTTTTCTTAATAATCGCATCTGCACTTGCGACAATTGTATGATGAGAGCGGTAATTCGCATGTAAATGGACGATCTGAGCCGAAGGATAATCCTGTTTGAACTCAAGGATGAAAGCAGGATTGCTACCCCTAAATGCGTAAATGGCTTGATCATCGTCCCCTACACAAAATAACTGCTCTGATTCTCCGGCTAAAAGTTGAATCAAGCGATATTGCACTGGATTAATATCCTGAAATTCATCCACTAAAATATACTGGAATCGTTCTTGATACCGTTTTAACAGTTCAGGCTGTTCTGTCAGCATATGTAAGCAGGCAATCGCCATATCATCAAAGTCAAATTGCTGATGATCTCGTTTTTGTTGTTCATATGATTGATAGATCGTCCACATGTGTTTTTCCTTTTCATCCTTCAAATCAGGAAGTTCACCTGGTAAAAAGGCATTTTTCCAATAGCCGATGGATTGCAGCACTTGATCAGTAGGGTAGTCTTTCTCATCAAGTCCTTCATTCATTATGGCTTTTCGAATGTATTGCTCCTTTTGCCAGTCAAACTTGATCAGATGCTGGCCGTTCCATTTATTTGCGTCATCGTGAAGCAGCATTTTATAAAAAAGACTGTGGAAGGTGCCTGTCACCACTTGGCTGGCTTGTGAAGGATGAAGCTGGTATTGCTTGCGCAGTCTTTCTTTCATCTCATTGCTCGCTTTTGTAGTAAAAGTTACGAGTAAAATATGGTGAGCAGGAATATGATGATGGGACATGAGATAAGCCGCTCTAGCCGTCAGGACTCTTGTTTTCCCGCTGCCGGCCCCAGCTAGCACAAGCATCGGACCATCTAAATGTGTGACAGCTTGAAGCTGCGGTGTGCTAAAGGTGATATGCGGGAAGAGGTCGATCGTATGAACTTGTTCATTCTCTTCTAAATGTAAGGCGTCGCTAAATTGAATCGACTTTGGTTCCTGCCAGTCATATGATTCGCTAGTTTGCGAGATGATCTGTTTGCCGGTTGGAAAACGGAAGCCGCCAAGTTCTTTATAGGAAGCCTTTTCCTCTTGTTCAGCCGTTTGATTATGATCTGCTTGTTCTTCAGCTTGTTCACAAATCTCTTGCTGAGACATGTGCTTATGAATAAAGGCAGGTTCATCATGTATATTTAATCTAAAAAAGACCGGTTGTCCGCAATATGGGCAGAATAATTGTCCTTTTTTTCCCTCGTCATGGAGGAATTGATAATGTTCTCTCGAATACGTATGTAATGAGATCGTTCGATCATGTCGTCGTGCGCATTTCAAAGCTAGTCCTCCAATAGTCAATCAATCTTAAAATGAAACACATCTAATCATATCAAATGAGGCGTGTTTCAAACAGTCATAATTAGGGAATAGTAGAGTAAGAGAGAAGCAAAGGAGGCGTTCTTGATGGGATATATAGCCCCGATTCAGCCGGATCTGTATTTTCAATATATCAATCGTCCAGCTCCTCAGGATAAAGAAGACTACGCGAAAGTAACAAAGGTTACTCGCACCTTTCATGACAAGATTTACAGAGAGCTGGAGAAAAAAGAGGACTTAGTGACAGAAGCGGAAACGAAAGTACAGCAAAAAAAGCGGGAACGCTTTGTACGAGATATGTTTATGGAGGAAGGAAAAGGCGTTCATATCAATACGTATATATAAATGATTGCGCTTTCTTCCATTGGCGAACGATAATGAAAAAGAAAAAGCCAGGGCATCTTGAATGCTCTGGCTTTTCTTTTGGTCAAACAGACAGTGTTTTTGTCATTTTGACATGGGTGATTCCCGCTTCTTCAAACGGTTCAGAAACCGCTTTGTAGCCTTTCTTTTCGTAGAAAGGAAGCGCATGGACTTGGGCATGCATCACCGCTTCTTTTGCTCCATTAGCAATTGCTTCTGTTTCTAGCGCCTCTAATAGCTTAAGGCCAAGGCCGAAGGAGCGCGCCTCTTTTAACACACAAATTCTTTCTAGCTTTGCCTTTGATCCCTCAATGATCCGCAGTCTAGCGGCCGCCTGAGGCTTTTTGTCATCATTGTAAATGACAAAATGGGTGGCTTTGTCCTCTAGTTCATCTATTTCGATCTCTACTGGAACTTCTTGTTCTTTGACGAATACTTCTTTTCGAACGTAATATGCATCTTCTCGTTGTGTTTGTTCTGTTGCGATGACTGTTTTCAAATGTCTTTAACCCTCTTCTCCTAAAATAAATGTTTCATAGACGGTCCAAGATCCGTTTTCTAATTGATATAAAAGGTGGAAGCGATCCACTGTTTCTTCATGGTCAATCTTTCTCAGCTTTAATGTGCCAAGTACGTCTGAATGCTCATCATCTGATAGTTTTTGAGCCACTGTGACATGCGGAACAAAGGCATATTCAGGTGTACCAGCCAGTGGCTCTGCGTACAATCTTTCATTGAGCGCCATGATGTCCTCGTTCGGTTCTACTTTCATATAAATGACGTTGTTTACAGGAGCGAATGAACTGAATTTTTTAATACGTAACGTAATAGGAGAAGCATTTTTTGCATAATCTCTTAACGTTGAGACGACCTCAGCCGCTTCTAGATCCGTTAATTCAAAAGGTGTTCTTAATGTTAAATGAGGCGGTATGAGTGCATAGTTCGGATCATAACGCTTCCGGTAAGAGTTCGCAATATCTTGCAATTTTTTCGATGGAAATATAACAACTCCGTATTTCATCATGTTCCCTCCTGAATAAGAAAGTATTTATTATTGTTTATTATAACAAAATTCAGTTGATTAACGAATATGGGAGCATTCTTTTTAACGAAGGCGCAATGAGCGGCTGCCAAAACGTCCATTTATGATCCCCTTCGAATGTCTCAAATAAATAATCCGCTCCAGATTGTTCAAGAAGGGCCTTTAAATCATCATTCGGCTGAACAAAATCAAGCACCTGGCCATCTGTTGTTTTTACAGCGGTTTCCTCCAGCCCAATTTGATGGATAATCGCATAATGAGAAAGGGCTGTCGATTGTTTGACGGCTTCTAGAACCGACTCGTCAACGTAAGGGGACTGCAAAATCAGCCCGCCAAATAAAGAAGGATAATCAATGGCTGTCATGAGGGAAATCGTCGCACCCAGTGAATCACCAATAAACGTACGTCCTGATCCAATTTGATAGGTTGGATAGTGTTCATCAATATAAGGAACCAGTTCATTGGCTAAAAAGCGTTTATACGCTTCAAACTTTGTTCCGTCTGGATGATACGTGTTCCGTCTTTCCGTAACATTTTCATAAGGGACACCAATGATAATCGAGCGTTCCATTTCTTTGTTCTGCATCAATTCTTCTGCCTGTCTGCCTATTTTGCCTAGGCGGAAATAATCATGACCATCCTGAGCAATGATGACATGATATGTATAAAGGGGGGAGTAATTGACTGGCAAATAGATCAAAATGGTCATGTCCGCCCCAAGTTCTTTTGACTGTAAGGTTTCTTCTTGAATGATTCCTGTTTTCTTCACCATAATCCATTCCTCCAGCTAACCAAATTCATCATAAAGTGAAACGTTTCCATTCATTGTAACACGAAAAACAGCGTTGTTCCTATATGCTAACATGCAATCAAACCGTATAACATCGATTCTGTTATAAAATACAGAAAATTTTAATTAATCATGACATTCCCCCTTGAAAAATGAGATTTAATGGGTTACAGTATTAAGAATTAGAACAGACAGACAACACATTCTTATCGCGAGAGGTGGAGGGACTGGCCCTTTGAAACCTCAGCAACCGGTATGCATCACTTCATGTGATGTACCAAGGTGCTAAATCCAGCAAGCAGCTTTTTTGCTTGGAAGATAAGAGGAAGCGATTAAACCCCTTCTTCTTATGAAGAAGGGGTTTTCTGTTTTGAAATCAGATTTTTACTTAGGATGGTGTCAAATGACAGAACATGTGGAAACGAAATTAGCGCAGATTGGAAACCGTAGCGAAGAGGTGACTGGCACTGTCAGTCCTCCCGTTTACCTTTCGACAGCATACAGACATAGAGGTATAGGGGAATCTACAGGATTTGATTATATTCGAACGAAAAACCCAACAAGACAGCTCGTAGAGGATGCAATTGCTTCACTCGAAGAAGGGACGGCCGGTTTTGCCTTCAGTTCGGGAATGGCTGCGATTCAAACGATCATGGCTCTATTTGAAAGCGGAGATGAACTCATCGTCTCATCAGATCTATATGGCGGTACATACCGTTTGTTTGAAAACGAATGGAAAAAGTACGGCTTACGTTTTCTTTATGATGATTTTGCAGATGAAGACTGTTTACGCTCTAAAATCACGCCAAACACAAAAGCGGTCTTTATTGAGACACCGACAAATCCATTGATGCAGGAAGCAGATATTCAAAAAATAGCGAAGGTTGCAAAAGAGCATGGCGCTTTGGTCATTGTCGATAATACCTTTTACACACCAGTCTTGCAAAAGCCGATTACGCTTGGAGCAGACATTGTCATTCATAGCGCAACCAAATATTTAGGCGGACATAATGATGTTCTTGCAGGGCTTGTGGTGACAAAAGGAGAGCAGCTGTCTGAAGACATGTTCCAGCATCAAAACGCGATTGGAGCGGTTCTATCACCATTTGACTCATGGCTTTTAATGAGAGGAATGAAAACACTGGCTCTTAGAATGCGCCAGCACGAGGCAAATGCGAAGGAGCTGGCACAGTTTTTAGAAAAGCAGCCAGAAATTCAAGATGTCCTTTATCCAGGAAAGGGAGGCATGCTGTCATTTCGAGTAGCCAAAGAGGACTGGGTCAATCCATTTTTAAAGCAGCTAAAAACGATTTGTTTTGCTGAAAGCCTTGGCGGAGTCGAAAGCTTCATTACGTATCCTGCAACGCAAACGCACATGGATATCCCAGAAGAAATTCGCATTGCAAACGGTGTATGTAACAAGCTGCTCCGTTTCTCTGTTGGCATCGAGCATGTAGATGACCTGAAAGCAGATTTGAAACAGGCACTATCACAAGTAAAAGAGGAGGTACACGCCAAATGACCACACACGATTGGACACTCGAAACACAACTCGTTCATAATGCGTTTAAAACCGACCGTTCAACAGGTGCAGTCAGTGTACCGATTCAGCATGCATCCACCTTTCATCAAAGCAGCTTCGATGAATTTGGTCAATATGACTACTCGAGATCGGGGACTCCGACACGTCAAGCATTAGAGGATACGATTGCGGCGCTGGAAGGAGGAACGAGAGGGCTTGCCTTTGCATCAGGCATGGCAGCCATTTCGACAGCTTTTCTTCTCTTATCAAAGGGAGATCACGTCCTTGTCACAAGAGATGTGTATGGCGGGACTTTCCGAATGATCACTCAAGTTCTATCGAGATTTGGAATTGAGCATACCTTTGTGGATATGACGGATTTGAATGAAGTCAAAAGAGGCATTCAATCAAATACAAAGGTCATTTACATGGAAACACCGTCAAATCCAACACTAGGCATTACAGATATTGAAGGTGTCGTACAGATTGCGAAAGAGCATGACTGTTTGACTTTCTTAGATAATACGTTTTTAACGCCTGCTCTTCAGCGTCCGCTGGACCTTGGTGTGGATGTTGTTCTGCACAGCGCAACGAAATTTTTAAGCGGCCACAGTGATGTGCTGTCAGGCTTAGCCGTGGTAAAAGATGAGAAGCTGGGAGAGGAACTCTATTCACTGCAAAACTCCTTCGGTGCGGTCCTTGGCGTGCAGGATTGCTGGCTTGTGTTAAGAGGGTTAAAAACCCTTCAGGTCAGATTAGAGAAAGCTAGTCAAACGGCCTTCGAGCTAGCTTCATTTCTTAAAGAACATCCTGCGGTCAAAAAAGTATACTATCCAGGCTTAGATGATCACCCGGGTGCAGATATTCAGCGAAAGCAGGCAAGCGGAGCAGGGGCTGTTCTCTCATTTGAACTAGAAAACCAAGCGGCAGTCAAAGAATTGGTGGATGCCGTCACATTACCTGTATTCGCCGTCAGCCTCGGCGCAGTCGAATCGATTCTGTCATATCCAGCCAAAATGTCACATGCAGCTATGCCAAAAGAAGAAAGAGAAAAAAGAGGGATTACAGATGGGTTGCTTCGTTTAAGTGTAGGTGTTGAAAACGGAGAAGACCTCAAACGCGACTTCAAACAAGCACTTGATCAACTAAAGCCCGTCCTTGTGAACCAATCATAAAGAAGGAGAGAAAAAAGCCGGCACAGCCACCGGCTTTTTGACCTTTTTTAAACAAAACCATTGACGCTTTATTATTATGGTTATATAATAGAGACTGTCAGTAACAGAAAGCCCAGAACTGATACATAACCCGATTCCGTAGCTCAGCTGGGAGAGCGCTACCTTGACAGGGTAGAGGTCGCTGGTTCGAGCCCAGTCGGAATCATCGTTGAAACCCTTGCCTAGCAAGGGTTTTTTTGTTATTTGCAGGTTGTTTTTTTTAGGTTAAAACGATTAAAGTGTTCTGCAGTGTTAAATTCTAATTTGTTTGTGACATGATGATAAATATCTGAGGTTGTTTTAGTACTAGCATGTCCCGCTCTTTTTTGAATAGATGTACCCCACCTGTTTGGGATGGGGTATCTGCATCAATACATTCAATATTTGTCTCGTGTAATTTAAATAAATAAAGTTCGTTTATCTTAATATTTAATAATGGTTCTTCCTAAATGTTGGCCATTTTTAATGGCTTCAATTTTTTCAGGTAACGTATCGAGCGTGATCTCATTGACTAGAGTCGTTTGGGAGATATTCCATTCGTTTGCTATCTCGTTCCAAATTACTTTGCGTTTATTGATTGGTACATTTACAGAATCGATCCCTAGAAGGTTGATCCCTCTTAGAATAAAAGGTAACACAGTTGTTGTTAATTTAATTCCGCCTGCATTCCCGCACATGCTCATGCTTCCACCATAAGAAATTTGAGGAATGATCACAGAAGCCACATCTCCTCCTACGGTATCTAAGACGAAGTCAAATTTTTGTTTGTTTAATGGTTTTTTTAGCTCGCCTAATTCATTTGCAAAAATGACATCAGCTGCTCCTAAAGATTTTGCTATATCAACTTGATGATCTTTACGCACTAAAGCAAAAATATTGTTGTACCCAATTTTAGATAATAATTGTATAGCAATGCTACCAACTCCACCAGTTGACCCTGTAACGAGTATATTAGGTTGATTTTTCGTACTCATACCATTTTCCTGTAAAGCCATGATAGAAAGAGCTGCGGTAAAGCCTGCTGTTCCAAAAATCATTGCTTCTTTTAAAGTCAAGTTATTTGGCAAAGGAACAATCCAATCCGCAGGTACTCTAGCATATTCAGAAAAACCTCCAGTGTGGCTCATGCCCATAGCGAAACCTGTGACAATCACTTGTTGACCCTCTACGAAACGATGATCTGTTGTATGAACGATAGTCCCACTTAGATCAATTCCAGGAATCATTGGATAGTTACGAATTACACCTCCATTTTTTTGAACAGCCAGCATATCTTTATAATTGATTGAAGAATATGCTACTTTAATTAATACTTCTCCTTCAGATAAATCATTAACACTTACATTTTGAAGATCATAACTAACTTGATCATTTTTTTCTGTAACTAGAATCGCTTTAAATGAATCCATTGTGTATCTTCCTCTCTAAAAATATATTATAACAAAATATTTCTGGTCCAAAAGTATTTCAATTAAAAAACTACCATGATATTATAGGTAAAGTCAATGTGGGGGAGATAAAATGGAATTATCAGAGTGCATAAATTTTTTACTAAGTGTTAGTCAAAATAAAGTGTTCAAGTACTTTAGTAAACTTTTAGAGGAAAGTGATTTGACACCCGCTCAATATGGTGTGTTGAACTGTCTATGGAGAGAGGGCCAGCTATCTCCTAAACAAATTGGAGAACTTGTATATTTAGAAGCCTCAACCGTTTCTGGAATATTAGATAAAATGCAAAAAGCTGACTTAATTGAACGCACAATAGATCCAAACAATCGAAGAAATATTTTAGTAGAGGCTACTCAAAAATCTTTAGTCATTAGAGATCAAGTTGAAGCAGCAACAATTGAGCTGAACAAGACAGCGCTTCAAAACTTGTCAAATGATGATAAGGTTGTACTAAAGAAAGCATTAAGTACCATTATAAATAATTTTCAATGATGTACTTTTATAAACAAGTTTCATATTAAATCTATAACTATCACAAGGCTCCTTTACAGGAGCTTTTTTCAGTTTTTTTCGGTGCTTTGTAAATCCTTGGATGTGATAATAAATATAATATTAAGTTTTTTATGGAAATTAGGTAAGGAATGGACAAAATTCTTTCTTTAGTGAAGAAGATTCAATGTTGATGGCAGCTATTCAGAATGGTTGGCTTGATGCAAATATTTTCAAACGCGCCGGATGCGATGGCATTTTGACTTATTTTGCTTTAGATATGGCTCGGCGACTGAGAGATGGAGAATCTCAAAACATATAGGCAAAATGAAAACAGACCATGCAGGGTCTGTTTTTTTATGAGGAATTATTTGAGGACCTTCAGAAAAAGTATTGATGGAAGAAATCCTTTTTCATACCGATCACACATCTTTTAATAGTATCAGTATATTCGGTTTAAGAGGTTACTTACAAAATATTTAGAACTATCTTGTAAGAATCCTCCTAAATGTAATACGGACTTTACATATTTTCTATTTGTCTATACCTTTCATATCTCTGTTGAATAAGCTCTTCTGAGGATAATGGTGTCAATTTTTTTAGAGATGATTCGATCACAGATTCAATCATTTGTGCCTGTGATTTGATATCATTTTGTGCTCCACCTTTCATTTCAGGGATGATTTCATCAATCATTCCTAACTGTTTTAAATCTTTTGCTGAAATTTTCATATGTTCAGCAGCTTCTGGAGCATACTTAGCATCCTTCCATAGGATAGATGCTGCTCCTTCTGGCGAAATTACCGAGTACCATGAATACTCTAACATATGGATATGGTTACCGACACTAATGCCAAGAGCTCCACCACTTGATGCCTCTCCAATTACAATACAAACAATTGGCACTTTAAGCGTAGCCATTTCAAATAGATTTCGAGCTATCGCTTCAGAAATTCCACGTTCTTCAGACCCTTTCCCTGGATAGGCGCCTATTGTATCAATAAATGTAATAATAGGGCGATTAAATTTATCAGCTTGTTTCATAAGTCTTAGCGCTTTTCTATAACCTTCTGGATGTGCCATTCCAAAATTTCTTTCTATATTTTCCTTTGTACTTCTACCTCTTTGATGACCAATAACCGTAACGGGCATTCCTTTAAATTTTGCAATACCACCTATCATTGCTTTATCATCACCATATAATCGATCACCATGAAGTTCGAAAAAGTTTGTAAACAATAAAGGTATATAATCCAATGTCGTGGGCCGGTTACGTAGCCTTGCAATTTGAACTCGTTGAAAAGCTGTAAGATTAGAATAAATTTCATCTTGCATTTTATTTAAACGTTTTTCTAATAAATGAATTTCTGACGATAAATCTACATTATTTTCTTTCATCATTTTCTTTAATTCATCAAATTTCTCTTTTAGTTCAATAATAGGACGTTCAAAATCCAAACTCATTTTATCCTCCAAAGGTTATGATTTACCTCACTCTAATCAAAAGACTTAGAAATAGAATCATTAAATAATTCAAAACCATCCACAACTATTTTTTGTTCTGATTCTGATAAATTATTAAGGATACGTTGATAAAATGTAAGGGATTGTTCTCTTAAGCGATTAACAGTAATGTGCCCTTTTTCTGTGAGGTGCAGAAAAAGTTCTCTTCTATTTTTTTCATTTACTTCACGATAAACAAGCCCCATTTTTACTAACTTATCTACCAACCTACTTACAGTTGAAGTCTCTAATCTAAGTTTATTGGATAGTTGCCAAACAGTTAATCTTTCCATCTCTAGTTCCTCTAACGCCATCATTTGAGAAGTTGGTAGAGGTTTTTCAAATGGTCCATTCGGCAAATTTTGAGATTCGAAAACCCCAGTTAATATAATCATTTTCTTAATATCTGTTCTTAGTTTTAAGGCATCTTCTCTTTTCAAAAAGGTCACCCTCCTACAATTCATGCATCGTACATCAATTGTATTATACATCAATGAGGTTTTTTCACAAGCTTAACATAAGCCAATATGACAACATGGACGAGGTATTTTTTCTTGTTAAATGTGTCTAATTTGTGAATTTAACAATTTCCACAAACTAAAATATATGGAAGTTCAGTCTATAGTAGGTAACATAATACTCATTGTTATGGCGGGTATCTAGTCTCGTAAAAGTGACAAGACTAATCATTTTGAATGAATAGAAGGAGGTTTCATGATTATTGCCATAACTGATGTTACACACGGTAGTAAAGTAAGAGAGCCAAAAGGTGCTCTGCGTTACTACTATACACATGCCTTAGAAATCGAAAATTCTAAGGAAGAGCTTCTCATCCAAATGGACTTTACAGATAAGCTCTCTAAAAAAAATTACACGGAGGTAATAGGAAATGAGAATTAACCACAATATCGCAGCACTTAACACATTAAACCGTTTATCAGCAAACAATGGTGCAAGCCAAAAGAACATGGAGAAACTTTCTTCTGGTCTTAAAATCAACCGTGCAGGAGATGACGCAGCAGGTCTTGCAATCTCTGAAAAAATGCGTGGACAAATCCGCGGATTAGAAATGGCTTCTAAAAACGCCCAAGACGGTATCTCTCTTATCCAAACAGCTGAAGGTGCATTGACTGAAACTCACTCCATCCTTCAACGTGTTCGTGAACTAGTCGTTCAAGCTGGAAATACTGGTACACAGCAAGGTGAAGACTTAGCTGCAATTAAAGATGAGATCACAGCGCTTGTTGAAGAGGTCGATGGTATTTCTAATCGTACTGAGTTTAACGGAAAAAAATTATTAAATGGTACGTTTAATGGAGTAGGTACACCTGGCACACCAGCAAATCCGCCGACAGATCCAGATGATCCAAGTACAGGTACACCTGCAGTCCCAGCAACTCCTGGCGATGCTTTAGTATTCCAAATTGGTGCGAATGCTACACAACAAATTAAAGTCAACATTCAAGATATGAGCGCTGCTGCTTTAGGCGTTACAGACGCAGATGGTGCAGTTGAGACAGGTAAGTCTGTTAAAGACATCGATGTATCTAAATTTGAAACAATTGCAGCTGATGACGATGGTGGATTTGATGATCAGTTAGCAATCGTTGATGGAGCTATTAAACAAGTTTCTGCACAACGTGCTAAACTTGGTGCAGTTCAAAATCGTCTAGAGCACACAATCAACAACCTTGGTGCATCTTCTGAAAACTTAACGGCTGCTGAGTCTCGTATCCGTGACGTTGACATGGCAAAAGAAATGAGTGAGTTCACGAAGAACAACATTCTTTCTCAAGCGTCTCAAGCAATGCTTGCACAAGCGAATCAACAGCCACAAAACGTACTTCAATTATTACGTTAATAAATCAAAAGCCCCTATATAAAGGGGCTTTTTTTGTTTGTCTTTATTCGGTTCGATGTCTTGTTCTAAAAGACGCTTCAACGCCAATGAATACGACAAATAATAATACTATCCAACTAACCAAATATTCGAGAGTGGCTTTTGTATTTCTCAGTGTTAGTCATTATCCTGTTTTTAACAAACAGGGAGCTACATAAAGCAGCTCCCTGACAAGTAATCAATCTTTCTTTTTTTTGTAGTCTTTTATTAAGCTTGAAACAGTTAAACCCATTACACCAAAAGCTACTACATAAAATAAAATATTTGTTACAGGTGTATCAATTTTTCCTAAAATCAACACAATAGCGATAATAGCGGCGGGTAAAGTAATTAACAAACCTTTGGATGCCTTATTTTCCTGTGTCACTAGCCGAGCACCTCCTTGTTGTTTTCCATTTAGGTGTGTTTTAGTTCATTTTAAAAAACGAACAACATGATGGTTTTAGCAACCCACCATGCTGCATTTTCACTTCCAGTCACTTTAAGAGCGCCTAAGTAAATACCATGTTCAAGAGCGCCTGTATAGTGTTCGAGAGTGATTAGAATGGTTTCTAACCCTGTTACACCGCCTATCATTACTTTCAGTTTAGTTGGTAATTGGTCATAAGCTCCTTTTATTGCTTTTATAGCCGAAGTGAATTTACCGTGTAAAGTAGCTTCTCCGTATGTTTTTGATTGAGCTTCTTTTATTACTTTTTTGAACTTTACTGTTTCATCTTCATTGAGATTCCAATACTGTGCAATCTCATCTATTGTAGGCTCTTTTGATTGTTCAAAAGAAAATTTTACAGATGAATAAGAAAAGGACTGTTCTTTTTCTAGAGCTTTAGTAGCATTTGCTTCTGCAAAAGGTGTGAATATAAAAACAGAAATTCCTGCAACTGTTGATAAGATTAAACCTTTAGAAGAACTTAGTTTTTCCATAATAAACTCCTACTTTTGAATATATTTTAGACATTAGGCTTTCAAGGAATGTAAGCTTATTTAGTAATGCAATATTTTTGTTTTAGCTGTTAGAAATATTCCTCCTACTCTAATTAATGTTATCATTTGTAAATAAAAGAAGTAAATAGGTTATTTGTTATAAGGTTTGAACGGTACAATATGCATGCATATTGATGAAAAACATGATTAACAAAGAATTTAAACAACAAAGATTAAGAATAAAGAGGTAACATTTTTAGTTCTTAAAAAACGAAGGAATACCGGAGGATAAAAAGCTTATGTAGTAACGGTAGAAGTGAATTAGAGGGTGTCACTAGTAATGACAGAATTCTATACCTCTACCTTGTCTGGGTAGAGGTGACGGTTCGATCCAGCTCAATTAGAGACCATCGTAAAGAACCCTTCTCTGTTAAAGATTAAAGAAGCAATAAGTAAAAAATATGAAACTATTTTATTTCCTCATCCATCACTTTCTTATATTTTTCAAATTCAGAATCCTTCATTTCTCCGTTCATTTGAAGCAGGAAGTTCCCTTTTGAATATGTGTGAGAGAAGAACATAGATCCAGCATTGCCCAACTCATCATAATAAGATTTGGCCTGGTTAAGATCAGTTTCATTTCCAAATTTAAAAATCCTTCCACCAGCATTTTCACCTAAAGAAGGAATGAGAATCCTTTTTCCTTCTTCTCTTATATTTCCAAACTCTTTTTGTTTAAGGTCAGTTGGTTTTTCTGCTTCAAGCCCAGCACTTTTGAAAGCTTCAATGATGTTGTCTGTGGTGAGCTGTTTTTTAGTAGATGCTGCACTGCTACAAGCTGTTAACAATAGTAAACAAGTAAAAAATAATACAAAATATTTCTTCATAGTAGATCCTCCTGATTGATAGATGCATAAGGATCTTACACTAAGTAATGCCTTTTTACTATCCTTTCGACAAAAATAGACAAATATGAAAAAACAAAGGAAAGGTAAAATGATAACATTCTGGTGAATACACATTTGATAAAATAATTAGCAAGAGGGAGAAAGATATGAAGTCATTTTTACTAATTGGACAATCAAATATGGCGGGGCGCGGCTTCAAACATGAAGTGCCTCCGATTTATAATGAAAGAATTATGATGCTGCGAAATGGCAGATGGAAAATGATGACTGAGCCTATTCATTTTGATAGGCCGGTAGCTGGATGGAGCATTATTTCGTCATGCTATAAGTGAAGCTAAATTTGCAAAGGAAAATAGCGAATTGGTCGGGATATTATGGCATCAAGGAGAAAGCGACAGCCAAGATGGGAAATACAAAGAATACTATGAAAAAATAATAAGATTATTTCATGAACTAAGAACTGAATTATCTGTACCTAACATTCCGCTTGTAATAGGAGGTTTGGGCGATTTCTTGGGAAAAACAGCATTTGGCGCAGGGTGTGTGGAATATCAACTGATGAATGAAGAACTAAAAAAATATGCACATCATCATGAAAATTGTTATTATGTTACTGCCAAAGGCCTTGCACCTAACCCAGACGGAATTCACATCAATGCGATGTCTCAGAGAATATTTGGTATAAGATATTATGAAGCATTTCGAAATAAAGAACATATACATGAGCCGTTAACAAATGAAAAAGAGTTAGTGAATGAATGTCATAATAGAATGAATACCTCAGTAGAGAAAACATATATAGCACTAGAACAGTTCACGCTTGGGAAGATGACTTACGAAGAGTTGCTGAAGGCCTTGCAGTAGTGATAGACGAAACATAACATATATCTTGAAAGGATGATTGTGGTGGTGAAAACAGATAAAGTCTCCTCCTGAATACATGAAATCACATTCAGGAGGAGATAAAAAATGTTTAAAAAAATAGATGAAAATTATCCGAGAAAAGAGCACTTTCATCATTATATGAAGGTAACCCGATGCTCATATAGCCTAGTTATCGATTTAGATATCACGAAATTGCATTCAATATTAAAAGAAAAAAAGCTAAAAGTATATCCTGTGCAAATTTATTTGTTAGCAAGAGCTGTGCAAAAAATACCGGAGTTTCGGATGGATCTAGTGAACGATGAACTTGGTCACTGGGATCTTCTCCATCCTAGTTATACGATTCTAAATAAAGAAACAAAGACATTTTCAAGTATTTGGACGCCTTATGACGAAAATTTTGCTCGGTTTTATAAAAGCTGTGTAGCTGATATTGAAGCTTATAGCGAAAGTAACAAACTATTTCCGAAACCTCATATGCCAGAAAATATGTTCAATATTTCAAGCCTGCCTTGGATTGCTTTTACTTCTTTTAACCTTAATGTATCTACAGATGAAACTTATTTACTGCCGATATTTACGTTAGGCAAATTTAAGGTGGAAGAAGAAAAAATCATCTTGCCAGTCGCCATTCAAGTACATCATGCTGTTTGTGACGGCTATCATGCCGGTCAATATGTGGAATATTTAAGATGGCTTATAGAACATTGTGAAGAGTGGTTAAGCGAATCATTGTATACTTAATTTTCAAAGGTATAGTCATTTGATAGAAAAAGGCAGACTTAGTAGAGTCTGCTTTTTCTGTTGTGAGCAGAAATGTGTAAAGTCACGTTATGTTATGAACTGTTCTTTTTGCGGTTTCTTTTCGGTGCTTTGTCATCTCTTACATGTGATAATAAATGTAATATAAGGGAAATTAGTGGAAGGGGAATAAGGGATGGAGAAAGTGATTTCTTCACATGTTGGTGTGAAAATAAATGAATGGTATAAAATGATTCGGCAATTCAGTGTCCCCGATGCAGAGATTTTGAAAGCTGAGGTAGAACAAGAAATTGAACGGATGGAAGAAGACCAGGATTTACTGATTTACTATCAACTAATGTGTTTTCGCCATCAGCTTATGCTTGATTATATTAAGCCTTCAGAAAAACGATCACCTTCTGTTTCTGATTTGGTTGATAAAATCGAAAATTCAAATCATCAACTTTCTGGTATGCTGCAATACTATAATGCTTTTTTTAGAGGAATGTATGAGTTTAGTAAGAAAGAATACATACAGGCTATTCAATATTATAAGATCGCTGAAAGGCAGCTCGCACTGGTTGTCGATGATATTGAACAAGCGGAGTTTCACTTCAAGGTGGCTGAAGCCTACTATATTATGAAACAAACTCATGTTTCTATGCATCACATCATAAAGGCGCTTGAAATTTACGATCAGTATGAGTTATATAAGATTAGAAAAGTTCAATGCTTATTTGTCATAGCAGGAAATTATGATGATTTTAAGCAGTATGAAAAATCATTAATACATCTGAATAAAGCCTATTCCATCGCTGAAGAAATAGCGGATAATAGGTTGATTGCCAAGGTGCTTTTAAATATAGGAAACAATTATGAAAAAAAACAAGAGTATGCAAAGGCTATCCAATACTATCAAGAATCCCTTGAAATATCAGAAGATGGTATGGACGATATAAAATCGGTCATATATGTTAACCTTTGTTGGGCTCTATATAAGATTGGAGAAAATGCCGAAGCATCCAAATTAGTGGATAAAGCTTTGAAGCTGGTCTCTCATAAAGAGAATCCACACGAGATTTTATTAATACGATCTATAAGAACAACATATGAGAGTAATGATGAGGAAGAGATTCAAGCTATGCTTCAGACATTTGAAGAAAAGCAGTTGTTTGTTTTCGTTGAAGAATTCACTAAAAACCTTGCAGTTATTCATGAAAAAAGAGGAAAGTTTGAGAAAGCAACAGAATATTACAGGAAGGCATTTCAAGCCCAACATAATATTCAAAAAGGAGAGTGTCTTTATGAGTGTTAAAAAAATGATTGTTATAAGCTCAATTATCCTTCTAGGTGCAGGTGTATATGAAGCAGCTAGCTTGATTAAACCAGCATCAAATAGAAATACAACAATGGAGGAGTCGAATAGAAATACAACTTTTATTCCACAAAAAATCGATCGAAACACAACCTCTCAAAACGTATAAACAAAAAATTAAAACAGACCCTGCCTGGTCTGTTTTTTTTTGGGGAGGGTTTGGGGTTTAACCCTTTCGGTTTTCTTCAGAAATTCACATTTTTTTCAAAAAGGCTTATCATAAAACCTTAATAAATTAGTCTTTTTCAGAGAATTTATGTTCAATCATCGTTGAAACCCTTGCCTAGCAAGTTTTTTTGTTTTTCCAATAACGAATGTTCTGTTTCTTTTGATCGGGTCGGGCTTTTATCTATCAAAATTGTTTTGAGTGTTTTTAGGAAGAGCTCGATATCACTTATTAAAAAACAAGTAACCTATAACTCTAGATAGTAATCTGGGTTTTGTTTTTGTGTCTTTACTCCTATTTCATGACAAATCCTCTGTTGGTAAAATTGACCTTGTCAAAGAATAGGAGGGAGTGACTTCTTCTGGGCAAGATACTTGATGCAAAAGCACTAACAAGTGCCATGGATACAAGGGCAAAACACTATCAGGAACTCCGCGAACAAATGGTAGATTTAAAAAAGGCATTACAAGGTGTTGCCAACCTCGGTGATAATTTTACTGGGAAAGGTGCCGATAACATTAAAAGCTTTTATAAAGAACTAGCGGGTAATGTTGACATGTTTATCAATTTCATTGATAAGCAAAAAGCCTTTCATGAAGGTGTTTCTGGAACACTTGATGATACGAGCTTTGGCGGCGATACCTTTGTAGAAGAACACTTTTTAGACAACGCAGTACATATGGGCATCAAGAATGCCAAAAGTATTGTAAAGGATCAAAAAAAGGCACTCAAAACGATTTTTCAAGACATTGATGACC
>NZ_PYUA01000049.1:0-653 GCF_003028545.1 Bacillus sp. Nf3
CGGCGCTGTTCTTCGCGCGCAAGGTGGGCCGCATGCTGGAGGTGCAGCGCGAGGAGGCCGGCAGCACGCAGGTCTACCGCGTGCGCGGCCAGGTGTTCTTCGCTTCCGCCGGCCAGCTGGGCGCGGCGTTTGATTACCAGCACGTGGCACCGAAGGTGCAGATTGATCTGCGCGATGCCCATCTGTGGGATCTGACCGCCGTGGCCGCGCTGGAACGCGCGCAGGAAAAACTGGCCGCGCATGGCGCCGAGGTAACGGTGGTGGGGCTCAATGCCGCCAGCCGGACGTTGATCGAGCAGGTGGGTGGACGCGGCGGCGGACACTGAGTTCGCACTCACCCATCGCCGCCATCTGTGCTGGAGGATGGGTCCACAAGCGCTTCGGCAGATGCCAGGGCATGCACTGGCATCTGCCTCTGATTCGACAGGGGGCACCCGGGTGACCGCAGCGGCGGTCACCCGCGTTGTTGCATCAGTGCCTGCGGCCCATGCACCTGACTTCCACCCGCATATCGGCGTCCATCACTTCGCTGGTGCAGATCATCTGGTTGTCGCCCGGCCCGATATTGGGGCGCACGCCCAGATCGAAGAGGTAGCGACTGAAGTCCATGTAGGCGTCACTGGTGATGCCACCGGGGAACTCGTACACCACCG
>NZ_PYUA01000050.1:0-641 GCF_003028545.1 Bacillus sp. Nf3
AACGCGCGCGCATAGATCGCCGGATCACTCGCGAACTCCGCCATGAACCGTGGCTCTGGAAGTCGATAGGGATCTTCCGGATCGATCTGGCACTCTGCCTCGATCTCCGGTGGGAACACCGGCTTGCGGCAGGTCTTGAAGGTCAGCCACCGGCAGAGCGTCAGCGCGCCGTAGATCGGGAACATCAGATTGGTACGCAACGGCATCAGCGCGGTGCCCATCATCAGGATGACCATCAGCCAGCAGTTGCGGATCGTTGGATCCGCCGAGAGCGTGATGACCCGGTCCAACGGGTCGTCATAGCAGCATTCCGGGCCCTCCTGCATGTAGCGGCAGATCAATGCCCATTGCTCGAGAATGTGATCGTCGTGATGCCAGAAGTGTCCGACGGTGAAGGTCTGTTGTATCTGCCGATTGCGATCGAGCAGATGGCACCTAAGGTCACGTAGCTCAGGATTCTGCGCGCCACGGCCGATGTGGAAGAAGGCGCAGGGAGAACCCCAGGGAACGACAGTCACACCGTCTGGCCCGTTGTGCCTGAAGAAGTAGATCTTGCGGGTAATGCGATTGAAGCGAACCGGGTAGTGGGTGTACTGGAAGAGGTCGTTGCGGAGCAGCAACGTCCACATCATGGCACCCAG
>NZ_PYUA01000051.1:0-640 GCF_003028545.1 Bacillus sp. Nf3
GGCCGCGCTGCCGGTACGCGCGATCACCACCCAGTACCGCGAGACCGATTGGGCGTTCGTCACCCGCCTGCTGGCCGAGGCCGGCCTGGCCTGGCGCATCGAGCAGACGCAGGGCGATGAGGCCGCGCACACGCTGGTGGTGTTCGAGCCGGGTGCCGAACTGCCCGACACCGGCCGGGTGCGCTTCCATCGCGCCGACATGGCCGAGGCCAGTGATGGCATCACCGCCTTCGCCGAGCGCCAGCAGCTGGTGCCCAACGCCAGTACCGTGGCCAGCTGGCACAGCGAGCAGGTCACGGCGGTGGCCGCGCAGTCCAGCGCCGACGCCGGCAGCCTGCCGGCGCTGGAAGTCTATGTGCAGCCACGCGCCGGGCGCTTCGCCCAGGCCGGCTGGGCCGATGCCGAAGCGCAGGCGCGGCTGGACGCGCTGCGCGTGGGCCAGGTGCTGTACAGCGGCAGCGGTAGTGAGCGCCAGCTGGCCGCCGGCAGCACCTTCCGCCTGGCCCAGCACCCGCAGCACGAAGGCCAGGCCTTCCAGCTGCTGGCGGTGCAGCACGTGGCGCTGAACAATCTCGACCAGGGCATCGCCGAGCTGCTAAGCAGCCCCGCGCTGGAGCGCGGCGCCTACCGCAACAGTTTC
>NZ_PYUA01000052.1:0-638 GCF_003028545.1 Bacillus sp. Nf3
CATTGCTGCGCGGTGCTTCGGCCAGCGGGTTGAGCGCCGGCTGTCCCATCTGGGTCTGATAGGAGCGGATCTGCGAAAGGATCGACGTGACGGAGTGGGACATCTGCAACGGTTCCAGAAACAGGGGATGGGGTTGTCTGCTGGAGCAGGTGCAAGTGCCGTGCCGAAACCGGTTTTCGATTCAGTGAAGTGAGGGTGGGGGGTGCTTTGCAGGGTTGCACCCCGCTCCCTGCCGAATCAACGGCAACGGCGGGCTATTCGTGGGATGGCGGGGTGGATCCGGTTGCGGGGGACGCCGCAAGTACGTCCCTGTAGGCTCGATGGCGCCTTGCTCGTGTGCGCTGTCCTGCGCACACGGCAAGACCAGGGTTGGGCGTCCTGCCCAACCCGCCCGAGGCATGCCTCGGGCCCATGCGGCTGACACCCCGCAATCCGACACCGCCCCACCTCTGACAGATTCCTGCAGCTGTTGGGAACTGCGATGGTTGTCCGCGCGGCTGTTGGTAGGTGTCGACCTTGGTCGACACGGTAGATCCACGCCATGCGTGGATGAATCCGCATCGGAACCGATTATTCGATATCTGATCGAAATGCAGCCGAGCGTGGGCTCGGCTCTACAAAGAGCGGCCAGCCAAGCG
>NZ_PYUA01000053.1:0-634 GCF_003028545.1 Bacillus sp. Nf3
AGACCCCGCAGGAGACCGCCCAGGTGGAACCGCTGCCGGAACCGCTGGCCGCCGCCGCCGGGTCCAGCGACATGCCCGATGCCAAACCGGCGCCGGTGGAAGAAGAAGCGCCGAAGCTGGTGGAAACCGCCCCGCCGCCGCCGGCCCCGGTGGCCGAAGCAGCCCCGGCCGCCACGGGTCCGGCGCCCGCCGTGGCCGCCAACAGCCAGCCGATGCCGATTGCCGGCCAGTCGCCACCGCCGACCTACCCTGCCGCTGCCCTGCGCGCCGGAGAGACGGGCAGCGTGGTGGTACGCGTGGATGTGGACGCCACCGGCTATCCCAACAACGCCACCGTCATCCAGCGCAGCGGTTCACGCGAGCTCGACCGTGCCGCCACCGATGCCGTGCGCCGCTGGCGCTTCACCCCGGCACACAGCAATGGCCAGCCCGTTCCGGGCAGCATTGAAGTGCCGTTCGACTTCAAGACCCAGTAACTGAATGTAGTCCGGCAGGCAAACTGAACCCTGCCGGTGGTGTTGACGCAGCACTGACACTTCCGCACGGCGGCTCGGGCAACACTCTGCACGTCGTCAATTGACGGAAGGAGTTTGCGATGACTGCCACCACCCACGAGAACCTTCATTCGACACAC
>NZ_PYUA01000054.1:0-633 GCF_003028545.1 Bacillus sp. Nf3
GGTTCATCCAGGGCGCGTTGCCTGTCCGGCCCTCTACCTGAACCCGTACAGGTAAGGGTGCGTGCCTGAGCGCCGGCCCGGCGGCTGCTTCACTCCGGCAACATCAGCAGCCGCTGGATCCACTGGTGCATCGGTGGCAGGTCCTGCGCGACCCAGGCATCATCGTCGCCGAGGCGGGCCAGGATCACACGGTCGGCATGGGCGCGCCTGGGGGCCGCATGCAGCGCAGCGATCACCTGGCGAACCCGGCCCAGGTCGCCGTCGTCGTGCGCGTCGTCCTGGCTGCCGGTCGCTGCTCCGTCCCCTACGCTCGCGTAGTCGGGCATTTGGCAGGTGTACGCCACGATTGCGATCTGCAGTCCATCGCCATCATGGCGTTCACTGCCGGTACTGCGGCAGTGGGTCTGTCGCAGCGCAATCGCCACCTGACGCGAAAGCTCGCGGCCTGCCTGGACGCGCGCGCTGTCGGCGGGCGCATCGCCGATCACGATCCTGTCCCCGCATCCTCCCAGCGTTCGCCCTGCACCGGTGCGCCGGTCAGTGCAGCGACCTGCGCCGCGGCATCGGCATCACCTTCCAGCATGAAGCGGGCGAGCAGGTCGAAACTCTGCTCCGGGGTCAGCGGCAATGGTT
>NZ_PYUA01000055.1:0-620 GCF_003028545.1 Bacillus sp. Nf3
CGGTTCGAACGCAACTACTGGAAGTACCGCAACCACGCCAAGGCCTATCGCGCGGTCACGCTCGATGCCGGGCATGTCTCGCAGGCGCTGTATGCGGCCGCGACCGTACAGGGCCTGGGCGCGTTCGTCACCGCCGCCATCAACGAAGCCGAGGCCGGGCGCGCGTTCGGGCTGCGGCCGATGGCCGAGGGCGCGCTGGCCATCTGCGGGCTGGGCTGGCGCAAGGCCGAAAAGACCACCGCGGAACTGGATCCGGGTGGCCACGTGTGGCCGCTGCCGGGCTGACGGTCAGCGGCCCAGGCTGTCGCCGGGCCATAGGGCCCGGCCACGCCCCCTCAGGCGGCCTCGAAGTCCACCAGCACTGCACCATCACCGACCTGGTCGCCGGCCTTGGCACGATAGCCCTTCACCGTGCCATCGGCCGGTGCCTGCAGGGTGTGCTCCATCTTCATCGCCTCCAGCACCACCAGCGGCGTGCCGCGCTTGACCTCGGTGCCGGCCGCGACCAGCGTGGCCACGATCCTGCCGGGCATCGGTGCCAGCAGGCTGCCGGCGTCGGCCACGGCATGGTCCGATTCACCCACCGGATCGTGCAGGGTGAAACGATGCTGGCCATCGGC
>NZ_PYUA01000056.1:0-620 GCF_003028545.1 Bacillus sp. Nf3
AACCCCTCACTTACCCCGCAGACGGCTATGCCTGAAGCCGTAGCAGAAATAGATCACGAAGCCGACGAAGGTCCACACGCCCATCAGCATCCAGTTGTGCATCGTCATCGCCGACAGCAGCGCCAGGCAGCTCAGCACGCCCAGGCTGCAGATCAGCCAGGCCATCGGCATGCGGAACGGGCGCGGCAGGTCCGGCTGGGTGCGACGCAGGATCAGCACGCCGGCACACACCGCGGCAAACGCGATCAGCGTCCCCATCGAGGTCAGTTCGCCGAGGATGTCCAGCGGGAACAGCGCCGCCAGCAGCGCGATGCCGATGCCGGTGATCACGGTGTTGATGTGCGGGGTGCGGTACTTCGGGTGGATCTTGGTGAACACCGGCGGCAACAGGCCGTCGCGGCCCATGATCATGAAGATGCGCGGCTGGCCGATGATCATCACCAGCACCACCGAGGACAGGCCGACCAGTGCGCCGACTTCGACCACCCAGCGCAGCCAGCCCAGCTGCGGATGCGCGGCCACCGCCGTCACTACCGGCTCATCGGTGCCGAGCAGCTGGTACGGCACCAGGCCGGTCATCACCGCGGCCATCGCGATGTAGAGCACGGTGCAGACCAACA
>NZ_PYUA01000057.1:0-619 GCF_003028545.1 Bacillus sp. Nf3
CCGCCGCCAGCAGGAACAGCACCACCGCCAGGCCGAAGTACGGCAGCTGGACCGATTGCGCCTCGGCGGCGCGGTAGGCCAGTGCGTCCGCCGCGGGCATCAGCGCCAGCTGTTGCTCGCTGCGCGGCTGCGCCGACAGGATCAGCAGTCCGCCGAACAGCGGCGCCAGGGTGGTTCCCAGCGAATTCATCGATTGCGCCAGGGTCAGCCGACTGGAACTGGTGCGCTCGTCGCCCAGCAGCGCAACGTAGGGATTGGCCGCTACCTGCAGCACGGTGATGCCGGTGGCCAGCACCACCTCGTCGAATCCGGCCAGGCTGGCCGCGTCGGCGCGGGTGCCCAGGCGCAGCTGCACGCCGGTTTCGGCCAGCTTGTGGCGGAAGTAGCGCAGGGTTTCGTGGAACTCTTCCTTGCCGGGGATGCGCTTGGCCACGTTGAACTGGCCCCCGATCTCCTCGTTGGCATCGAACAGGGTGACCTGGTGGCCGCGCTCGGCAGCCACCGTGGCGCAGGCCAGTCCGGCCGGACCGGCGCCGACCACGGCGATCTTCTTCGGCGCGGGGGTGGGGCGGTAGACCAGCTCGGTCTCGTGTGCGGCGCGCGGGTTGACCAGGCAGCT
>NZ_PYUA01000058.1:0-616 GCF_003028545.1 Bacillus sp. Nf3
CCACTTGCCGAGGAAGGTGTTCATCCGCATGCGGTGGCTGATCAGCTCGGCCGGCGGCGGGTACAGGCCCATTGTGTCCTGCCAGCGGCGGCCCACATAGCAATGGGTGGTCTCGGCCTGGCGCGCGTCACGGTACAGCCGCACATAGGCCGAAGGATCCGGCTCGCCGGTGACCGGGTCGGCCAGGTCGTAGGTCAGGCGCAGTTCCACCGTATAGCGATGGCATTCGATGACGTCCAGGCGCACGTCCAGACCGTCGCCGATCGAGGAAATGTAGCTGCCCGCCGCCAATCCGGCCGGTTCGAACAGGCGCACCAGGTGCCGGTAGTTTTCCGCGTACAGCCCCATGAGCCAGCTCAACCGGCTCAGGCGGGGAATGCGATTGGTGCGGGGCAAGGCTCGGGCCATGGGTCGATCCTACACGTTGGTGCTTCAACGTGGGGGCGCGCATGCGCAAGCCAACCCCGGAGGTGTTGCGATCAGCCGGCCAGCGGCCGGCTCTACCCGATGTCCGTACCTGGGGTCATGCTGCTGCCCCTTTGTAGAGCCGAGCCATGCTCGGCTGCACAGGGAAGGAGAGTCGAGCATGGCTCGACTCTACAGAAGCGGGCCTCAA
>NZ_PYUA01000005.1:0-206901 GCF_003028545.1 Bacillus sp. Nf3
GTGGAGGGGTAGCGAAGTGGCTAAACGCGGCGGACTGTAAATCCGCTCCCTCCGGGTTCGGCGGTTCGAATCCGCCCCCCTCCACCATTTTTGGGCTATAGCCAAGCGGTAAGGCAACGGACTTTGACTCCGTCATGCGTTGGTTCGAATCCAGCTAGCCCAGTTAAGACACCTTTTTCAAAAAGGTGTCTTTTTTTATGTTGGCAGAGAGAATGTATAACTATTCAAAATGTTGTTGAGTTGAGTCAGAAGGCATCAAGAAAGTAAAATATAAGCATGAACGGAAAGGGGATGTACATATGGGAGAGCAAAAGAAGGTCACGATTGTTGGAGTTCCGATGGACTTGGGTCAAACGAGAAGGGGCGTCGATATGGGGCCGAGTGCGATTCGTTGTGCAGGCGTAAAAGAAAAATTGGAAACGCTCTCATTTGATGTGGAGGATCTCGGAGATATTCCAGTTGAACAAAGAGATGATGAGAAAGGTTTATATACAAGTGAAAAGCTAAAAAATTTGACCGAGAATGCTGGGGCTAATCAGCTGCTTGCTGAGAAGGTTGACAGTATTGTGCAATCAGGTTCGTTTCCGCTCATTTTAGGTGGCGATCACAGCATTGCGATTGGCACACTTGCTGGGGTAGCCAAGCATTATGAAAACTTAGGAGTCATTTGGTATGATGCGCATGGTGATTTAAATACGGAGGAAACCTCTCCTTCTGGAAATATTCATGGCATGCCGCTTGCTGTCAGTCTCGGTCTTGGGCATGCTGATTTAATAAACATTGGCGGTTATTCTCCTAAATTGAAGCCTGAAAATGTCGTTTTAATTGGTGCTAGATCCTTAGATGAAGGAGAGCGGGCTTTGATTCGAGAGAAAGGTATTAAAGTGTATACTATGCATGAAATTGATCGTTTAGGAATGACAAGGGTGATGGAGGAAGCTATTGCTTATCTAAAGGAAAGAACAGATGGTGTCCATCTCTCGCTTGATTTAGACGGGCTGGACCCAGCGGAATGCCCTGGTGTAGGCACTCCGGTAGCAGGCGGCATTAGTTACCGGGAGAGTCATCTTGCAATGGAGCTTTTAGAGGAGGCGGGTATTTTAACGTCTGCTGAATTTGTTGAAGTAAATCCGGTTTTAGATGAGAAAAACAAAACAGCAGAAGCGGCTGTGGCATTAATTGGATCGTTAATGGGTGAAAAGCTATTGTAGAGCGGGACTTGTTCCCGTTCTTTTTTGTTTTGGGAAAATTTAAGGATATGTTAAGGTTTTTACCGGTTGATAAGCGTAACACACTGTCAAAAATTTGTTACACTATTTTTTAGAGGAGAATGAAACCTTTTGGAAAGAGGTTCGTATACATAAAGACCGGTGAAGGCAGAGGTTGAATATACTATGGACACAATGATTAAAAAGAGAATTAAGCAAGTGAAAAAAGGCGACCAGAACGCATTTGCAGACATCGTAGACCTGTATAAAGACAAAATTTATCAGCTGTGCTACCGTATGCTTGGGAATGCACATGAAGCGGAGGATATTGCGCAGGAGGCGTTTATTCGTGCTTATGTGAATATCGAAAGCTTTGATGTGAATCGTAAGTTTTCCACGTGGCTGTACCGCATTGCAACCAACCTGACCATCGACCGTATTCGCAAAAAAAAGCCGGATTACTATTTAGATGCAGAGGTGGCAGGAACAGAAGGATTAAATATGTATTCTCAAATTGCTGCTGATGGCATTTTGCCAGAGGATGAGGTGGTGTCTCTTGAATTATCGAGCACCATTCAGCAAAAAATTCTAAGATTACCCGACAAATATCGTTCGGTCATCGTATTAAAGTATATTGATGAACTCTCGTTAAAAGAGATTAGTGAGATTCTAAATATACCAGTTGGTACGGTGAAAACGAGAATACACAGGGGTAGAGAGGCTCTCCGGAAACAGTTGAGAGACCTTTGAGTGAGGTGATTTTGATGAGCTGTCAGGATAGAATCGTCCAGCTTATGCATCAGTATTTAGACGGGGACATTGAGCCCCAAGACGAAAAAGAATTAAAAAGCCATCTGCAATCGTGTGAGGAGTGCCGTACTCATTTTCAACAAATTGAGAAATCCATCGCGCTAGTGCAGAGTACATCTCATATAGAAGCACCATCTGATTTCACTGCAAAGGTGATGGCAGGTCTTCCAAAGGAGAAAAAGCGTGTGTCGGTTCAAAGATGGATCAAAGCTCACCCGCTGATGGTAGCCGCTGCCCTCTTTCTCATTTTAATGGGAGGCAGTTTGTTTACGAGCTGGAATACCGATCATAATTTCAGTGTGTCAAAGCAGCCGAATCTCGTCGTTGAAAATGATACAGTGACCGTACCTAAAGGGGAAACCGTAAAGGGAGATGTCACTGTCAAAAATGGCAAGCTGATTGTAGAAGGCAAGGTTGATGGAAATGTCACCGTCGTCAATGGGGAACAGTTGACTGCTTCTGCCGGACAAGTCACTGGTCAAATTAATGAAATTAATGAAGTGTTTGATTGGATCTGGTACAAAATGAAATCAACAGCACAAAACGTAATGCGGGTCATTGGGCCAGAGGAGCAAAAGTAACTCAATCGGCTTAAAGAGCAGTCTCTAAGGGGGCTGCTCTTTTTCTATACATTGGTGAGATTCACGCATACTAGTAAGTCAGCCAGATATGGCAACTATTTTCCTTGCTGAAACAAAATGTGGTATAATAGCCACGCTATGTATTGATACATAGGCTCTTTTTATATTAAAAAATGCATCAAACGAAGAATAACTGAAAATTCTGGAGGACGAGGAAATGGCTTTAGGGGATATTCCTTTTTTGCAGTACCTCGGTAATGCTGTTGATATTCTCGTTGTTTGGTATGTGATATATAAATTAATGATGGTCATCCGCGGAACAAAAGCGGTTCAGCTTTTAAAGGGAATTGTGGTCATTGTTCTCGTCAGGATGGGAAGTGCGTATCTCGGTCTTAACACACTTCAATGGCTGATGGATCAAGCGATTACGTGGGGATTCCTTGCGATCATTATTATTTTTCAGCCAGAGCTAAGGAGAGCGCTTGAGCAGCTTGGGCGCGGCCGTTTCTTCTCAAGAAGCGGGACACCTGTAGAGGAACAGCAGCAGAAAACGATCGAGGCAATTACAAAAGCAATTAACTATATGGCGAAACGCAGAATCGGCGCGCTGCTGACAATTGAGCGCGATACTGGAATGAATGATTACATAGAGACAGGGATTCCTTTGAATGCAAAGGTGAGTTCAGAGCTGCTCATTAATATTTTCATTCCGAATACACCGCTTCATGACGGTGCTGTCATTATGAAGCGGGATGAGATTGCAGCTGCCGCTTGCTATTTACCGCTGTCAGAAAGCCCTTTTATCTCTAAGGAGCTTGGGACGCGTCATAGGGCGGCAGTTGGAATAAGTGAAGTGACAGACAGCTTAACTGTCATCGTTTCTGAGGAAACTGGCGGCATTTCTGTCGCAAGAAATGGTGATCTCCACCGAGAATTGACAGAAGAAGCGCTTGAAGAAATGCTGATTGCTGAATTTAGTAAGAACAGCAAAGATGCTTCCTCGACCAAATGGTATTGGAGGGGCAAGAAAAATGGATAAGATTTTGAATAATCGCTGGGCCGTTAAGCTTCTTGCATTGGTCTTCGCTTTATTGCTGTATGGTGCAGTCAATTCAGCGCAAGCGCCCACGCCGAAAAAAATCGGTGAATCCTTTTTCCCAACATCGACGACAGATGAAGCAACTTTAACCGACATTCCTGTTAAAGCGTATTATGATGACGAGAAGTACGTCGTCACTGGTGTGCCGCAGACAGTCAATGTCACGATTAAAGGATCAACAAGTGCTGTGAAAACAGCAAGACAAACAAAGAATTTTGAAATTTACGCAGACATGCAGAACTTATCGACAGGTACACATAAAGTGGAGCTGAAGGCAAGAGATGTATCGAAGGGGCTCACACTATCGATTAATCCATCTGTGACGACTGTGACGATACAAGAAAAAACGACAGCTGAATTTCCTGTTGAAACCGAATTTTATAATCAAAATAAAATCAAAGACGGCTATTCTCCTGAACAGCCCATTGTGAATCCGAAAAAGGTCACAGTCACTGGATCAAAGGACGTCATCGACAAAATTTCTGTCATTAAAGCTTTTGTGAACTTAGAGGATGTCGATCAGCAAATTGAAAAAGAAGCGAAGCTCACTGTGTATGATAGCAGTGGGAATGAGCTGCCAGTCGAAGTAAGTCCATCCGTGGTGGATATTACAGTCCCAATCTCGAGTCCGAGCAAAAAGGTTCCGTTTAAACTTGAGCGGACGGGCAGCTTGCCAGAAGGGATTAGCATCTCAAGCATTGAGACAAGCCCGAGTGAGGTCACAGTGTACGGCTCTCAAAAGGCACTGGATGCACTTGATTTTATTGATGGTGTCAAGCTGGACCTAAGCAAGATCAAAGATGATACGGAGATTGATGCCGACATTCCCCTGCCAGATGGTGTGAAAAAGGTATCACCCGAAACTGTAAAGATCAAAGTGAAGGTTGCAACAGCTGAAGAAAAAAAGATTGATAATGTACCGATTTCTGTCGTGGGTTTGAGCAAGGATCTCACATCTGATTTTGTGAGCCCATCTTCTGGACGGATCACGTTAACAGCAAAGGGATCAAAGAGTGCGATTGATAAACTAAAGGCTTCAGATGTTGAAGCTTATATCAATGCAGGGGACTTGAACGAAGGAACCCATGAGGTCAAAGTTCAAGTGAACGGTCCTCAAAATGTGACATGGACATTATCAAGATCAAAGGTCAAAGTGAAACTCACTTCTACTGATACAGAGGATCAGCCGGCTTCTACAAATGATCGGAAGGATCAATCATCTGATAAAGATGATCAGGATGAGAAGAGTAAAGAAGAATCCACGCAAGATAAAGCAAAGAAAGAATCAAATCAAAGACAGCCGGTCAAAGAAGATAAAAAAGAGGACGAAGCGTCCTCTTGAATGGAAAAAAGGAGCGATTGAAACATGGGCAAGTACTTTGGAACTGACGGTGTAAGGGGTGTAGCAAATAGCGAATTAACGCCAGAGCTCGCATTTAAAATTGGGAGATTTGGCGGCTATGTGCTCACAAAGGATAAAGAACGTCCAAAGGTACTCGTTGGACGAGACACACGTGTATCCGGTCATATGCTGGAAGGAGCGCTCGTTGCAGGCTTACTTTCAATTGGAGCTGAAGTGATGCGTCTAGGTGTGATCTCAACACCTGGTGTGTCTTATTTAACGAAGGCAATGGATGCTGAAGCCGGTGTCATGATTTCTGCTTCACATAATCCAGTTCAAGACAACGGCATTAAATTCTTCGGCGGTGACGGCTTTAAGCTGTCAGATGAACAGGAAAACGAAATTGAACAGCTGATGGATCAACCAGTCGATCAATTGCCACGCCCGGTTGGAGCGGATCTTGGAACGGTCAATGACTATTTTGAAGGCGGTCAGAAATACTTGCAATTCTTGAAGCAGACAGCGGATGAGGATTTCACAGGTATTCACGTGGCGCTTGACTGTGCACACGGTGCAACCTCTTCTCTAGCGACACATTTATTTGCAGATTTAGATGCTGATGTGTCTACAATGGGAACATCACCAAATGGATTGAATATCAATGATGGTGTCGGCTCGACTCATCCAGAGGCACTTTCTGCATTTGTGAAGGAGAAGGGTGCAGATATTGGTCTTGCGTTTGATGGTGACGGTGACCGTTTAATTGCAGTCAATGAAAAAGGTGATATCGTAGACGGCGATCAAATTATGTACATATGTGCACGTTATTTGAAGGATGAAGGCCGATTAAAGGATGACACCGTCGTGTCAACGGTCATGAGCAACCTTGGTTTTTATAAAGCGCTTGAGAAGCAAGGTATTAAGAGCATTCAAACAGCTGTTGGTGACCGCTATGTGGTAGAAGCGATGAAAAAGGATGGCTATAATGTCGGCGGTGAGCAATCAGGCCATTTGATTTTCCTTGATTATAATACGACAGGTGATGGCATGCTTTCTGCGATCATGCTTGTGAATACGCTCAAAGCGACAGGGAAAACATTATCAGAGCTTGCAGCGGAAATGGAAAAGTTCCCGCAGCTTTTAGTGAATGTGAAAGTGTCTGATAAATATAAAGTAGAAGAAAATGAAAAAGTAAAAGCGGTGATCCAAGAGGTCGAAAAAGAGATGAATGGTGACGGCCGTATTCTTGTTCGTCCATCTGGAACAGAACCGCTTGTACGTGTCATGGCAGAGGCAAAAACAAAAGAGCTGTGTGATGAATATGTAGCTCGAATTACGGCTGTTGTGAAAGAAGAAATGGGTATTGAGTAATAGATGAAAGCAAATCGCTAGCAGCGGTTTGCTTTTTTTTGAAAAAACGTCATAATTGGATGGATCTGTACGAATCATATAAGTGAGGGTAACTTGAAGCTGCCTTCATACATAGGAGAGCACATCAAAGGTAGAACGTGGCAAGCCTCATCGCATATAGTATATGGAGGTCTTACTTTCTCAAATGGAGGGGATCACCCTCTACGTTGTGATTGACGGAGGTCAGACCTTATAGTACAATCATCCTTGTGTTACTGGATTTTTTATTCTATGAGGAAAGGCAGGGTAGATGTTCAGGAACTCTCTTATAATTATAGCGCCCGAACTAAGCGATCGGACGAAAGATGCTTAGTTGACGAGGATGGAGGTTATCGAATTTTCGGCGGATGCCTCCCGGCTGATCAAAAAGAGATCACAGCCGTAAGTGTTTCTTTAAACCAAAGAGGTGACTCTTTGTACAAAGGGAATACACATGATCTCCCAAATTAAACATGTAGAGAGGGACGAAGAAATGTCCCTTCTATTTTAGTAGGCTTTCTTTGTCCCTTTCACATGATCGGGAGGAAGAATATTTATGTGTGGAATCGTAGGTTATATTGGTCAGAATGATGCGAAGGAAATCTTATTAAAAGGTTTAGAGAAGCTTGAGTACCGTGGGTATGATTCAGCAGGTATCGCTGTGGCAAACGAAGAAGGCGTGCACGTGTTCAAAGAAAAAGGACGTATCGCTGAGCTTCGTGAAGTTGTTGATGCAAACGTGGCATCTTCAGCGGGAATTGGACATACACGCTGGGCAACACACGGTGTACCAAGCCATCTAAATGCGCATCCGCATCAAAGTGCTTCTGGCCGTTTTACGCTTGTTCATAACGGTGTCATCGAGAACTATGTACAATTGACACGCGAATATTTACAAGACGTCACACTAAAAAGCGACACAGATACAGAGGTTGTTGTTCAAGTCATCGAACAATTTGTGAATAGAGGTCTTGATACAGAGGAAGCTTTCCGTCAAACGCTTCTTCAACTAAAAGGCTCTTACGCGATTGCCCTTTTCGATAACGAAAACAAAGAAACAATCTATGTGGCGAAAAACAAAAGCCCATTATTGGTTGGTTTCGGCGAAGATTTCAACGTTGTGGCTTCTGACGCAATGGCGATGCTTCAAGTAACAAACGAATATGCGGAATTAATGGATAAAGAAATGGTCATTGTTACTAAAGACGAGGTTATTATTAAAAACCTTGACGGTGATATCATGACACGTCCTTCTTATATCGCTGAGCTTGATGCAAGCGACATTGAGAAAGGCACATATCCTCACTACATGTTAAAAGAAACGGATGAACAGCCGCTTGTTATGCGCAAAATCATCCAAGAATATCAAGACGAAAACGGCAAGCTGTCAGTCGCTGGCGATATCGCAAGCGCAGTAGCAGAAGCAGACCGCATCTACATTGTGGCTTGCGGAACAAGCTACCATGCTGGACTTGTCGGTAAACAATACATTGAAGACTGGGCGAAAGTACCTGTAGAAGTCCATGTAGCAAGTGAATTCTCTTACAACATGCCGCTTCTATCGAAAAAACCGTTGTTCATCTTCCTTTCTCAATCTGGGGAGACTGCGGACAGCCGCGCTGTACTTGTTCAAGTTAAAGAGCTTGGTCATAAAGCATTAACGATCACAAACGTACCAGGATCTACGCTTTCTCGTGAAGCGGACTTCACATTGCTTCTTCATGCAGGACCAGAAATTGCAGTGGCTTCAACAAAAGCCTACACAGCACAAATCGCTGTACTTGCAATCCTTGCTTCAGTTGCAGCTGAATTAAACGGTCAATCTCTTGACTTTGATCTTGTGAAAGAGCTTGGGATTGTAGCAAACGCAATGGAAGCCCTTGTGGATCAAAAGGATGAAATGGAACAAATCGCTCGTGACTTCTTCACAGTGACACGTAACGCATTCTTTATCGGAAGAGGACTTGACTACTATGTGTGCCTTGAAGGTTCACTGAAGCTAAAAGAGATCTCTTACATCCAAGCAGAAGGCTTTGCTGGTGGAGAACTCAAACACGGCACAATTGCTTTAATTGAAGAAGGCACACCGGTCATTGCCCTTGCAACGCAAGAGCACGTGAACCTCAGCATTCGCGGTAACGTCAAAGAAGTCGTTGCACGCGGAGCAAACCCATGTGTCATCTCACTAAAAGGCCTAGAAGACGAAGGCGACCGTTTCGTCCTTCCAGCTGTACACCCAGCACTTGCACCACTTGCATCTGTTGTCCCATTACAGCTGATCGCTTACTACGCAGCCCTTCACCGCGGGTGTGATGTGGATAAACCACGTAACCTTGCGAAGAGTGTGACGGTGGAGTAGGGATTAAATAAGATCGGATTTTTGATACCCCTTTAGATATCGTTTTCTAAAGGGGTATTTTTATGTTAAAAGAACTAGTATTATAAAGATTTAAGCTGAACTTTGATTAATGGACAATATCTCCACTTGCTGTCATCATAAATATAGATACGTATTTTAAGGGGGAAATATTATTTTTATTCGATACGTAAAAAAAGAAAAATGGGGAATTGTTTTTTTTATAATTGGTTATATTGCATTGTTTATCATTTCTTATTGTTTAATTGGTGGTCCTGTCTCAAGTGGAGGACCAATAGGTGTATTCCTTGGATTTTGTATTGTTCAATTTCTTAAATATAGAGTTTTCAAAAAAGATGAAAGAAATAATAAAGGCATATATCATCGTTTATAAGTTGTATTTTATAGCACATTTTCATTTAGATGGACATGTATACTAAGTGCATTAAATAGAAAGGCTTGAACATAAAAAAAATAGGCATAATGAGAGAGCGGCCCCTTGAGAAAGCATGACAAGTTAAATATTTAACGAAGAAAGAGAGCAGACACATGACCAAACATAAAATCTACACAATGAGCTTTGCAAAAGTCTATCCTCTCTATATCGCAAAGGCGGAGAGAAAGGGAAAAACGAAGGCTGAAGTCGATACGATTATTTGTTGGTTAACAGGGTACAGTCCAGAAAAGCTGCAGGAACAGATAGATAAACAGATAGACATTGAAACCTTCTTTGCTGAGGCTCCTGAGCTTCATCCTTCTCGCAGTTTAATCAAAGGAGTCATCTGTGGTGTCCGGGTAGAGGACATTGAGGAAGAAACCATGAAAAACATTCGGTATATGGATAAGCTGATTGATGAGTTAGCCAAGGGAAAGAAAATGGAAAAGATTTTGCGAGATTCGTCATGAATATCACAAGCAAGCCTAGTGAATAACCTTCACTGGGCTTTTTTATATTTATAGACCATTCGATTAATAAAAATAAAATCCATTTGAACGAATTCTCTCTTCATGTCGTCAAAAGAAGTAATACCAAAACAAATTGGTGTTTGAAAAGGGAGTGGCGTGGATGGATATGAAGATGATTTTACCTCTTATTTTGCTGCAAGCCATTTTAATGGTGATTGGTTTGTTTGATTTGTTGAAAAGAGACCCATCGAGAATCAGAGGAGAGGTGAAATGGGTTTGAGCTTTGGTGATTGTGTTTGTGGCGAGTGCCGGTCCTATTGCGTATTTGATTTTTGGCCGTAAACAATCTTAGTAGGGGGGATTCGCTTGAATATGTTGGAGTGTTATGGGCTGACGAAATCGTATGGTCGGCATAAAGTTTTAAAAGATGTTTCGTTTTCTGTTGGGGAGGCTGGATGTGTTGGCTTTTTAGGAGCCAATGGAGCGGGGAAGACAACAACGATTCGGATTCTCACAGGGCTTGCTCGTCCTATGTCTGGTGTCGTGAAGGTGGCAGGTTTGGATGTCACAAAGCAGATGGATCAAATCAGTCATGTGATTGGATATTGTCCGCAGCATCCTGCATTTTATCAGGATATGACGGGGCAGGAGTGGATGCATTGGGTTGGTGGGTTATTTCATTTAGAGAAAAACATCATTCGCTCCAAAACAGAGGAGCTGTTGAAGCTTTGCCGCATATATGAGGCGAAGGATCGTGCCATTGGCAACTATAGTGGAGGCATGAAGCAGAGACTTGCCATTGCGCAGGCACTGATCAACAGCCCGAAGGTTCTGATCTTAGATGAGCCTGTGTCCGCACTTGATCCAATGGGAAGAAAAGACGTCTTGACGTTGATTGAGCGTCTAAAGCATGAAATGCTGATCTTTATGTCGACCCATATTTTAGATGACATTGAACGAGTGGCGGATCATATTATCATGATCAACAGCGGCAAAATTGAGATGTCCTCTTCGATAAAACAAATCAAAGAAGACTATATCCAGCCAGTGTTTGAATTTCAATTAGAACAACAGAATACGAAATTAGTGGCTTTGCTAAAAGAGCGGCATTGGGTGGAGGATTGCATTGAGACAGAAAACGCTTATCAGGTGCGAGTCAAAGATCAACAAACGGCATTGAAGGAGCTGCCTCGTCTGATCACTGAAGCTGGCGGTGTTCTCCTCCATTATCGACTATCTAAGCTGACGCTTGAAGATATTTTCATGAAGTTTGTGAATGCATAATGATGTTGAAAAAGGAATTTAGGGAATTATTCACTAGCTATAAAATTTTATTTGTTCCTATGATTTTAATGATCACACAGCCTATTACGCTCAAAATGCTGCCAGATTTTCTATCGAAATCAGCTAATTTACCTGAAGGGTCCACATTTTATATACCAGAGCCTAGTGCTGGAGAGGCTTTGGCGAGTGCATTGAGTAAATTTGATTCGCTAGGTGTGTTTATCCTGATTATGATCGTGATGGGGACGATCGCTGGAGAGCGTGCCTCTGGAGTGACCGCGATGATTATGGTGAAACCGATCAGTCGAACAAGTTATTATGTTTCAAAAATATGCGTCTATGCCTGTTTGACTTTGTTTAGTTTGGTGGTGGCGGTGCTTGCCTCTGTTTATTATGTGGACATTCAATTTGGGCATCTGGATTGGCTCAATGTGTTAAAAGGAACACTTCTTTATTATCCAAATTTATTGCTCATTGTGGTATCGACCATTTGTGCTTCGGCGTTCTTTCAACGTTCTGTCACAGCTGGCGGTATGTCGCTTTTGATCAATCTTATTCTGTTTACCGTTCCTTCATTTTATGAAGAGACATTAGGGAAGTTTGCACCTAAAGGCGTGACAAGTGCAGCCGAAGAGATGATTCATAAGGGGACTTATTCGGATCAGGCATTTACAAGTCTTCTAGGTGTATCGATATTGATTGTTTTCTTTTTTCTCATTGGATGGTTTCTTTTTAGAAGACAAGAATTATAGCAGGCTGTTGCAATTGTTTCTTCAGGTTTACTTTGAGCATAAAAATCTGAATATGGTAGAAAGTTTGATATGATGATAAAAAATGACTGTATTTTCAGAAAAGAGGTTTTTATTTATGAGAACATCACGTAATCCTGAGACCATTCATCCGCCAGTCGCACCATATACCCATCAAATAGAAACAACAGGACCTCAGCGGTGGTTAACCCTATCAGGTCAGGTGGGGATGGAAGCGGATGGGACAATCCCAGAGAGCCCGTTGGAGCAGCTCGAACTAGCGTTAGAGAATGTGAAGCGAAACGTTGAAGCGGCAGATATGGCTGTGGAAGATATAACGAAACTAGTATTTTATCTCGTGGGAGAGTTCGATGCTGAGAGCAGGAAACAAATCATGGGGCAGTTTTTAGGCGATCATCTGCCTTGTATGACGATGATTTATGTGGTGGCATTGGCATCTCCTGCTTTAAAGGTAGAGGTGGATGCTTGGGCGTGTCAGGAGATGGTTTTGGGTGAATAGATAAAAGATTGGGATACTGCAACCCAATCTTTTTTTATTTTGTACATAATCTTTTTTATTTTTCCGTTGTATATAGAATAGATTACCTCATTTCTATTACCTTGTTATTCTCCATATGGTAATATTAGGGTTAATAATTAGTGGGTCTAATGACATTCGTTTTTGATTTTTAACACACCATAGATAAGCATACATCACTCTAATAAAAGGGAGAGATTTGATGCCATTCATGGAGGTTCAGAATGTAAGCAAACGATATAGAAATGGTGATGGGATAGAGGATCTGTCATTTTCCATCGAACCAGGGGAGGTTGTGGCGCTGCTTGGGCCTAATGGTGCCGGGAAGACGACAACGATTCGGTGTTTAACAGGTCTATATAAACCAGATGGAGGGGAAATTCTCATAGAGGGTTTCCCGCCTGGTCATTCTCATGTCCAAAAACAAGTAGCTCTTATTCCTGATCAGCCGTATTTGTATCCAGACTTAACGGCTGCTGAACATGTTCAATTCCGTGCACGTGGATATCATAAAGGCTTAAAACAGATCAAGGAAAAGGTATATGAATCGTTGAAAGAAGTACATATGGAAAAGAAGATGAATGAACTGTGCGGAAGGCTTTCAAGAGGCCAAAAGCAGCGTGTCGTCTTAGCAGGAGCCATTGTTCAAGATGCCTCCCTTTTTATATTAGATGAACCGACTGTCGGGTTAGATATTCCGTCTAAACAGTGGCTGTCGGATTGGCTGAGACAAAAAAGCAGTCAAGGTGGGTCGGTCTTTGTGTCGACTCATAGTCTGGAGTTCGTTCTCGATACAGCCAGTAGGGTGGTATTGATTCGAGACGGTGCCATCATGAAGAGTATGGATGTTCCTCAATTAAAGGAAGAACAGGTTGAGTGGAGGGCAGAAGTTATTCAACTTTTGGGGGAGTGGTCAAGTGAATAACACACTCTCCCTTTTATGGATGAAATCTCAAAGGCGCTTGATCAGTAAAAATCAAGAAAAGAAAATGCCTTTTCTGATCTTACTTCTTTTCATAGCGGCAATTGGTTTTCAGCTTAGCGCGGTTTCAAGTATGGGTGATTGGGATACGAGTTCAGTGGGATGGATCATTGTCTGTTTGTTTGTTCTTTATACGGGGGTTGGCTTGTTTACAAATCGGCTGCCTAGCCAAATGAACGATATCATTTGGTTATATGGAAATGGCGTTTCTTTATGGACGGTTGTTATCAGTGTGTGGATGTATCACATTTTCTGGAGAGGGGCTCTTCTCATTTTCTCTGCTGTAGCTGCCGATCTACTCTTGTTTTTTATGACGCAGCAGTACCCGTTTCTGCTTGGAAAATCACTCATTCTGACAGGGCTGTTATGTTTGGTCGAAACTTGGATGATTGCGGTTTCTTGTGCTAGAACCATTCGAGTATACAAGCGTTTGCTCTTACTCGGTTTTGTCTTGATGTTTTTCAGCTTTGCACTACTTGTTTTGAATCAATTGGTGATGAAACAGCCTTCATTGATGAACATTGCTGATTCTTTAATGTTTCAAGTTGGACGTATGATCGAAGAGTTCTCCATTCTTTCTGTCTTCATTTTTATTGGAGTGATGTTTCTATCTTTCATGATGATGTACAGTGCTAGTCATCGTTTAGAGATGAAGGAGTCTTTAGTCAAGGAGGCAGTATTTTGGGAGGAATTTGAGGGGAAACATATTCAATCAAGTCCAATCGTTCAAAAAAAGAGCAGGACATGGTGGGGACTTCCAGCATTAACGGGCGTTTGGGCTTTTCTTTGGATTGAATTATTGCTGATTAAAAAGTATATGATTTTCCATGTACTATCTACCATGCTGTTAATTGGTACTTACTATGTCGTCTTTACCTATTTTTCAGATTGGCTGAATCTATTCTTGATCGTCATCGCGGCATCCGTTCTTTTTAGTTCATACTATGCAGGGATTGTAAGACACGCACAAACAGGAGTGCTCTACCTTTTTCCAGGTGCTTTATATCAAAAAATCATTCTGTTAGAAGTGTTTCAAACCTTTTGGCTGTATGCTTTCTACTTGATTTCTCTTTATTTGGTTGAGATTCAGGATGTTGTGTATTGGACCTTATTTGGTGGAGGAGTTTATATATGGTTTTTGGTCATACGACTCTTTGCCTTTATGCAGCCTCTGAGACGAGAAAGGAGTTTTGCTTTGGCCGCCTATTATCGATCATTGCTATTTGCGTCTGTGATCAGTGCGATGGTCATGATTAGCATTTATCTCATCACTGATGGCTTGTTGACTACAATTGTATCCCTAGCGGCTGGGGCTGGATTTTATGTGCTTTGTTATCGATACCGTGCGGTTCATTAAAAAGAGGAGTTGATTGTAAATGAAACCAGAAAATAAGCTGTCTCAATCCGTTCAACAATTGGCCAATACAAATGAAGTAACGATCGTTCAAGCAATGGGGGAATTGAGAAAGTCAGGAAAAGATGCAGTGCCAGTGCTTGTTGAAGCTTTAAAAGAAAAGGGGTCTCTGCGAAATATTGCCGCAGCAGTACTGGGTGAATTTGGAGCAGATGCGGGGGACGCAGCTGAACCGCTAGCACAGCTATTAGAAAGTGACGAAGAGGATACAAGAATGGCAGCTGCCATGTCACTCATGAGGATTGGTCAGCCTAGTCTGCCATTTCTTCTGCCATTAGCGAAACGTTATGAGGGACCTACTTGTTTTTGGGCATCATGGTGTATTTCTTGGATTGATCCATCAAAAATCGAAAAAAAAATGTACGAGTGCTTAAAACAAGAACAAGAAAATCCAACAGGCAGCGTTACTCCTTTTGCTGCAGAGGAAGCTTTAGGGAAAATTATCGCTTTTCAGCTAAAGGAAAAAGGGGATGAGTAATATTAAATGTGTATATGTTATAAAAATTACGCCACATAAACTTGGAATAAATAAGAGAAGGGGATCGTTATGTTTCGATCAAATAAAGAGTTAAAAAGAAATGCATTTTTCTATGCAGGAGTTGGTATCGTTCTAGTGATTATTTTCATTCTTGAAGTGGTGCCAATTAGTTCTGAATGGGAATTTTCCTTTATTTTTTTAGGATTGGCCATCTTGTTTTATCTTAAATTTGTCATGCGCATAGAAGAAGAACAGACATCATTATAAAGAGTATTCTTATCAACTGTAGATTTAATAAAATGTCGTTTATAAATCTACAGTTGATGGATTGTTTAAATGGGATTGTCAATGTTCATAAATATTTCTTCTAAAGAGGGCTCATCGACCTCTAATCTAAAAATATCAATATTTTTTGATAAGAATAGTTTGTTGATGGTTGGGATTCTTGCTTCGTCCTCAATCACTAGATGGGAATTTAATTCGTTAATTTTGCATTTTTCCACGTTTTCCTTCAAGTCTCTTAATAAAGATTCCTGCTGGTTCTTACAAATGGCACTGTGTTTAATATAAACAGTCAAATTCTTTTTATAGGTTTTTCTTAAATCCTCGATACTACCTTTCGCTTGAAGAACACCCTTGTTCATGATGGCCACCTCGTCACATAATTTTTCTACCTCATTTAAGTTATGTGATGTTAAAAATATAGTTGTCCCATTTGCAGCGATTTCTTTCAACATGGAATGGATTGTCAATGCTGAGTTCGCATCGACCCCAGAAGTAGGTTCATCTAAGAAAATGAGTTCTGGATTATTGATCAGTGCTTGTGCAATTCCCAGTTTCTTTTTCATTCCGAAAGAAAAGTGTTTAGTTTTTAATTTTGCAGCATCTTTTAACTCAACTTTATCAAGGAGTTCTAATAAATCCTCTTTCTTCAAATATAACTTCAATATTTTGCTGAAATACTCCATATGTTCAATGGCTGTCATATTTTCATAAAGTGATGAATAATCAGGAAGAACTCCTATTCTCCTCCAACATTCTTTTTGTTGCGCTTTTTTGTAACCTAATAATTCGTAGTATCCTCTGGTTGGTTGAATGATGCCTGTTATCATATTAATAAATGTCGACTTTCCAGCACCATTTTTCCCTAAAAACCCAAATATTTTTCCCTTTTCAATGGTCAAATCTATTTCATTAACCACGATCTTATTTCCATACTTTTTTGTTAGTTTTTTTGTTTTAAGTGCATACACTATAAATCCCTCTTTCTTAAAGTGATGATACTTATGAGTAAAAATATGACAGGGAATATGACCACAATATAAGTGAAGTCAGTCTGATCGTTTGTGAAATAATAATATGGTGTGATGTAACTTACGATTTGAATGAAAACATTTGTAGTTCCGATGCTGATCATACCAATGATCGGCAAAATAATGGATATTGTTATGCCTAAAAACATCGTAATTGAAGGGCTTGAAATAATAGTAGATAGCAGCAAGCTGAACCCTAAAAAGTACGAGATAAAGATGATGGACTGAATCAATTCTAAAAAGTAAAATGCGTTTGAGAAAGGCATTATTAGAATGAAAGAAATTGTTAAACATACAACCCAAAACAGAAAATTCCCGAGAAATTTTCCAAGTAAGATACTACTTCTGGACGTCTTAGTGACTAAGAAACGAACTGTACGAGAATAAACCTCTTGATTCACAGCGTTATGAGCGAGACTTGTGATAAAAAGTGGAGCGGCAATAAAAAGTAAAACCATTAATCCACCTACATATGCATTTTCATTTAGACCTAGAGAATCGAATTGATTACTAAATTGACTAAGGATTTTTGCAGTACCTGTTGAAATTCCAATGATGATAAAAACAATTAGGATGGATCGTATACTTTTAAACAGTACTTTAAACTCTTTCAATCCTATTGCAAACATGACATCCCCTCCTCTAAAGATGGATTTTATTTTTTGTGGCTGAATGATTTTTAGAAATTACAATCATTCCAGCTATTAAATATGCAGCACTGCCAATTAAGCCAGAGAAAACAGTTAATAAGCTACTTGAAATACCTGTTGTGATTAACATAATACCTGCAGCCCGCACATTTCTTTTCATGACTTGTAAAGAAATTGCCCCAACTAAGCTGCTTAGCATAGATAAAATGATCATATATATAGTTCCGTTCGAAAGAATTACAATTATTTGTTCTGGTGTGATACCTGTGATGTTTTCATCTTGTAAGAAGCTTTGAATTAAATTGTTTGTATCCTCACTATTTCTTGTACCTTCATGCAATATAAAACTTCCAATCGATAATAAAATAAATAATGAAATTCCTAAAAAAATAAGTGATTTTTCTAAAGTTTGATTCATAATAGCCTCCATAAATACCAATTTATTGTTTGGTTATCTTAAAAAGACAATATCATGGATCTAGTCCATTTATCCATATATTTTTTAATAAAGTTTAAAATAATTTAATATTGTTAAAAAAATTATTGAAATTATGATCATTTTTATTTAATATATGTTATGCTATTAGCTAAGAGAGGTTGTGGATACATGGAAAAAGATATTCCTACGTGGATTCTAGCTGTAGATGCTGAAGATAGAGAATTTATCAGAAAATTTATTCTCAGTTCAGGCTCTTTAAAACAAATGGCAAAAGATTATGATGTGTCCTATCCTACGGTCAGGACTCGTCTAGACAGAATTATTGAATTAATTCGTTTAAATGACACGTTAGAACAAGAAACATTGATTAAATATGTAAAAAAACTTGCAATTGAAGAGAAAATCAGTTTAGAAGTGGCCAAAGGTATAATAGAAAAATATAAAGCAGAAAGGGGTAAAGATGATGAATGAAATCTTGTACTTTCTTATAATCGTTAGCATTTTTGCTTTGCAGTATTTCTTATCAACACGAAATCATTTGATGTGGGGAGCGTGCATTCCTATTATCTTTTTAGTAGTAATGGGTTGGTTATATTTCACGTATCAGGTAAATCATCATATTGGTTTTATCATATTGCTGTTGGTGGGATTAGCTCTTTTGATCGAAGAATGGAATCGAGGCCGGAGAATGCTTCATCAAAAGAAGAAAAAAGAAATTGAAAAAATGAAATCACAGGATATTGTATTATAAATTTTTAAGTCATTTTATATGGAGATAGCATATTACATATTAATAGAAGATGATGAAACTCCTGTTCAAAATATCTTCAGTAAAATAGCAACTTTATAGGATGATATATCCTTAATTTTAAAAATAAGGTATGATAAATATGCTTTATCTTTATATTGTCCGAAGGAGTTGTCGAGTTGAAGGGATCTAGGGTTGAGTTTATTGATAGTTTACGTGGTTTTAGTTTATTAGGTATTTTGATCGTGAATATGCTTAATTTTCAATATGATTATGATTTTGAGAAAATGTTTGATTCGAGTTTTTGGGGGCAGGAATTCGGTGTATATGTGACGGAAATTTTGTTCCAAGGTTCTTTTTATCCGATTTTTTCCTTTTTGTTTGGGTATTCTTTTATCAAGCTGATTGAATCGACGAAGGCTAAGGGACTAAATACGAATGCCATTGTCGTTCGCCGAGGCTTTGGTCTGATTGTGCTTGGGATGCTGCATTACATCTTTATTTGGAATGGTGACATTCTTCTTTATTATGGAGCTTGTACGTTTTTCTTGATGATGTTTTTGAGCAGCCGGATTAAAACAATGCTTATTTGGTCGGGTGTGTTAGGTGCGTTGTCATTAGTTGTTTTGCCATACATGATGGAACTTGTTTATGGGACTGATGATCTTTTAACCGATGTGTATGCGAAGGGCGCTTATGGGGATATTTTGCTCAGCCGGATTACGGTTGAAGACGATATGATGATTGTGACTATTATTCTGGCGATCGCGACCATTACGCTTATGCCGATATTAGGGTTTCTTTTCGGTACGATCATGGTTGGCCCGTTTGCACTGCTTGGCATGGCGATCGGGAAAAAGGGTCATTTGACAAAAGAAGATCGAGGCATGGCTTATCGTAAAGGCTGGGTTTGGATGATTATCATCGGGCTTGCTTTAAAATGTGCGACGTTTATTGATGCTCCTTGGAGTGAAATGGTGTTGACGTTAGGAGCCTATGTCCTGACGATTGGTTATATTCAAGCCTTTATTGTTTTTTACTATTCAAAGGCTGCTCAAGGGTTGAAACGTCTGCTTGCAGGGCTTGGCCGTTTGTCTCTATCAAACTATTTGGCACAGTCGATTATTTGTACAACGATTTTCTATTCTTATGGACTTGGTCTATTTGGACAATTGGGGTCAATGTTTGGGCTACTTCTTGCTGTCGGACTGTACACAGCACAGCTGTTCATCAGCTATCTCTATTTGAAAAAATGGAGAAGAGGTCCTGTGGAGTGGCTTATGGGAAAATGGGTATATTGGAGATAAAGTATTTTGTTAAAGAACCGTATGGCTTTTGGGCTGTGCGGTTTTTTATTTTAAAAAAATGAGGAGAACATTTTTTAAAATGGTTGAATATTCTCTTAGTGTGTATATAATGTATATATAGTGTATATACAATATTTTGTTCCAACTATCTGAAAAAAGAGGTTTTTATATGCAAATTACGATTTCAAACCATTCTAAGGAGCCCATCTATGAGCAAATTACGAATCAAATCAAATCGATGATTTTAACGGGTGAGCTTGCAGAAGGCGCAGCACTGCCGTCTATTCGAAAGCTGGCGAAGGATCTACAAATTAGCGTGATTACAACAAAGCGAGCGTATGAAGAGTTAGAGAAGGCAGGATTTATTTATTCAATTGTAGGCAAGGGATCATTTGTTGCGGAACAAAACGTAGAAGTGATGAGAGAGAAGAAATTGAAGGTGATCGAGGAACAGCTTGGAGCGGTTGTCACAAACGGGAAAGAATTAGGCTTATCTTTTGATGAATTGCAGCAGTTATTAAAGTTCTTATTTGAGGAGTGAGATGAGTGGAGCATGTGATTGAATTCAAAGGAGTTTCGAAACGATTCAAGGATTTTTCAGTTCAGAATCTCGATTTACAGGTTAAGAAAGGCTTTGTTACAGGGTTTATTGGAGAGAATGGAGCGGGTAAGTCGACCACCATTAAAATGATCATGAATTTGTTAAAACCCGATTCAGGTGACATCAAGGTTTTTGGATTGGATTATCATACTCATGAAAAAGAGATTAAGGAACGGATCGGATTTGTTTACGATGCTAACGTTTTTTTTCCAGGATTAAATTTAAAAGACATCAAACGGATTGTGGCACCTGCCTATAAACGCTGGGATGACCAGCTTTTTGATCAATATGTTGAACAGTTTGGCTTGCCGCTTCATAAAGCGATTAAAACATTTTCAAAAGGGATGCAGATGAAGGCGTCACTTGCGATTGCGCTGTCGCATCATGCAGAGTTGATTATCATGGATGAACCAACGGCTGGGTTAGATCCGGTTTTTAGAAGAGAGCTGCTTGGCACGTTACAAGAGTTGATGATTGATGGAAATCGGACGATCTTTTTCTCGACGCATGTGACAACTGATTTAGACCGGATCGCGGATTATATTGCATTTATACAAAGTGGAAAATTGGTCTTTCAACAGTCGATACATGATGTAGCAGAGAGCTATGCGCTTGTGAAAGGAAGTCTTGATTTATTGGATCGAGATACAGAAAAGGCCTTTGTCCATATTCAGCGTACAGCAGCGGGGTTTGAGGCATTAACAGATCGGATTGATGAAGTGAATCTTATTTTTGGTGATGCTGTTGTGATTGAACCGGCGTCGCTTGAGGATATCATGTTTTATTTGAAAGGCGGGGTTGCTCATGTTTCATTTAATTAAGCGTGATGTGATTTTGCAAAAGAAGCAGTTACTTATTTTTATTCCGTTAATCTTATTTTTTATTTTCATGGATGTCCATCCAGTATTGACGTTTCTAGTTGCTAGTGTCTTCATTCCATTTAACACATATGCGTATGATGAAAAGGCAGAAACGAATATTCTATTAAACTCCTTGCCCTATACACGGAAAGAAATTATCGCATCACGTTATCTTGGCGCCATTTTCTATATGAGTATTGCGATCGTGCTGACAAGTGCTGCATTATTTGTGTTTGGAAAGCTATTTTCGCTGTCAGATATTGCGATTGGCAGCGGGTTGTTTTTATTGTTCGCGGCGTGTACGTTTCCATTGTTTTATATCTTAAAGCCTGGTTATATCACAACGGCAGTGCTCTTTGGCTTTATCCTATTATCTGCTATGGGACCGCCTGTTGTTCTCTATTTAGCAGAGCAATTCAGTGGGATCACTGATTTTATTATGAATTTATCGATCCCTATTTTATATACGGGATCAGCTGTGCTGATTATGCTTTTCTACCTGCTGTCTTGGGGGCTTTCTACTGCGATTTACCAGAGGAAAGTGTTTTAATTCAGATGATCAGATCATTTATAGAGAATCATTCATTTTGAGTAGGACTTTCAAAATGGATGATTCTTCTTTTTTGAATCAAGTGAAATTGACATACAGAAGAAAAAAAGGTTATTGTTATTTAACATAATGTTAATTATTTTTAACATTATGTTAAATAAAATATCCTTCAAGAAAGGAAATTGAAATGAAGATTAAAAATAGAATTAAGGTGTTACGGGCTGAAAAAGACTGGACACAAAAAGATCTGGCAGAGAAGTTAGGTGTGACTCGCCAAACGGTAGCAGCGATTGAAAATGGTAAATATTCTTTGTCTTTAAAACTAGCATTTCAAATTGCTAGAACATTTGAAGTTGATTTGTATGACGTATTTCAAGAGGTCGACAAGGAGGAACAACAATGATGACGACGATCATTCTTTATTCTTTGATTTTCCTTTCTGTTATAAGCACGGCCTTTCAATTTAAGAAAAGTCGTGAATATAAACATGATGAACGAGGTCAATTTATTTTAGCGAAAGCAGGAAGTTTTTCTATTATAGGTATTGCCTTAGCCTATATATTGGTTGCTGTTATCCAAGCTTCGGTCCATCAATTCTCATCTCCAAGAGAATGGTTTTATATAGCGATTACTTTTATGTATGTATCAAGTGTTTGCGCAAATACAATCGGTATCATCTATTGTGAAAGGAAATATTAATTCATCGCTAGATGTAAGCTGGAGTTCTTCATCATGAAGGGAAGAGAAAAACCAATGAAAAAAGTATTGAGAATCATGTTGATATCTATATGTACTCTTATCACGGTCATGGTTGTTTTTCTAGCTACTGTTTATTTTGTAAACCTCATTAGTAATGAAAGGGAGAAGGGGAAAATAGAAGATTATGGGCAAAAGGTTTTGATGGACGGGAAGCAGATGAATGTGCTCATTCAAGGCGATGGGAAAGAAACGATTGTACTTCTCCCGGGCTATGGAACTGCTTCACCAGTGCTGGATTTTATGCCGCTAGTAAATGAATTATCACCATATTATAGAGTCGTAGTGATTGAACCATTTGGATATGGTTTAAGTGACGATACAGATAAAGTACGGACAAGTCAAAACATTGTGGATGAGATTCATGAATGTTTGCAAAAGCTCGACATTCATAAATATACGTTGATGGGCCATTCGATTTTTGGCATTTATGGATTAGAATATGTAAATCAATATGAAAAAGAAGTGAAAGCATTTGTTGGAATTGATAATAGTGTTCCGAAGCAGGAGGATTCAGATGAATTGCCAGTCTCCAGCTTACAGCTGCTTCATCAATCCGGTTTTTACAGATTGATAGTGAAAATGAATCCAGATCAACTGGTGATGCCTAACGTGGATGATCAAACGAAAGATCAGATTAAAATGCTGACCTTCCGAAATTTCTTGGATAAAAGCCAAGCTAGTGAGGCGGAAAACTTTAGAAATAATTTTAATAACGCTCAACGCTTACATTTCCCTAAGAATCTCCCTGTTGTTTTCTACCTAGCGAATGAAACGGAGGAAGAAACACCAAGCTGGAAACCAATGCATGAAGATCTTCTGAAAAATGTAGAACACGGAAAAGTTGTTACTTTCAAAGGTGGCCATTATTTGCATCATACGAAATCTAAGGAAATAGCAGCTGATTTTAGAGAATTTCTATCTATCAACGAGAGTCACCGATAGTGAGGGATTCTGGTGGAGGCTTCTGCATTGCAGATGTTCAGTTTGCACTCGAGAAGACCGTGTGAGCGGTCTTTTTTTATTTTATATAAAGAACCGATATTGACAGTTTATCATGTAGTAGATTAAAATACATACCAACGGTCGGTATGTAAAAGGAGGCGTTTTAATTGGCCAGAAATAAATATCCAGAAAAGACGATCCAGCAAATTTTAGATGTGTCGACGAAGCTGTTTCAGGAAAAAGGGTTTGAAAAGACAAGTTTGCAGGATATCATCCATGAATTGAATATGTCTAAAGGGGCTATTTATCATCATTTCAAATCGAAGGAAGAAATATTACGTGCCGTGATGGAGAGGCAATTTCGCCATGCGACTAAGAAACTTGAAGATTTGATTGAGCATACAGAGGCAGCGCATGCGAAAGAGAAGCTGCAGCGTATTTTAGAGCAGCTTGTGGCAGATCCACAATCTCATTCGATAGATGGGATCTTGGTTGACCAGATCAAAAACCCGCAATTTGTGGTGGAGGGAATGAAGGCAGGCGTAAATCAGGATGCGCTTAAAATCAAACAGCTGATTCTTGAAGGGATTGAGGATGGTTCGATAACGACTGCTTTTCCTGGTGAAGTGGCAGAAGTGTTTATGCTTCTCGTGAATATATGGCTGAACCCAACGCTATTTGCTCGTGATCAGCAGGAAACTAGTCAGCGTTTGCTGTTTTTACAACAGATGATGAAAGGGCTTGGAGTGGATGTGGTGAGTGATCTATTCATTCAAAAGGTCACAGCGCATTATGCTGGGATTGGTGGATATGATCAGTCTGAAATCTAACTGGTCAAATAAGAGACAAAAGGAGAATTCATTTCATAGGAGGATGCCTTATGCTTCACTTCATAAAACTAGAGCTAAGAAAAAGTCATATGAAAAATTACATTCAAGCTAGTATGATCGCAAGCATTGTACTGTTGGTGTTTATCTATTTTGCCGCATTTGCTGCACGGGTTGAACAGGAAATAGGTTTTCAGCAATATCCGAATATCTATTTGTTGACCAGTATAGTATGGATGATCTTTTTTTCGATCGTCACAGCATGGATGTATTGTCGAGTAGTGGTGAATACATTGAAAGACTATGAAGCTCATTCACCAAGTTTGAAAGCATCACTCCTTCCGAGACTGGTCTGGATGCTGTGTTTTTCTACGATTGCTATGCTGTGTAGCATCATTCCTTCATTTGTTGTGTTTAGTGTTACTGAAACGTTCTTCCCTATTGTTCAGGATGCGCTGACTGCTGATGTGATGTTCAATGTGATCAAAACGTACCTAGTGTTTACTTGCTGTATCAATGGTATTGGCATGATTGCGATGAGAGTGGGATTAATGAAGAAATCTACCTTCATGACGATCATGACTGCGATTGTTCTATGTGCTGTTTTAGGAAACGTATGTATCGCAGTTGATGGAAATGATCAAATGAATGTCATTTTGTCAGGAGTCATGGTCGCAGCTGTTCTCATTGTAATGTTGGAATTGTGGGCCAGTATCACCCGGCTTCAAGCGAGATAAGCCACGATGAAAAAGGGGGAAGACATGTGGAGCATACGGTTCAAATTGAAGAATTGGTCGTAGAATTATCGCTTGATTGGCTGCTCGGAGAGGTGCGTATCCATCACCATGATCATCCTTATCTCATCATTCGTCAAACGACCAATCAAGTCTTTCCAAAGCGCTATTTGCTGCATCATCAGGTAAAAGATGGGCGGCTGGTCATTCAAGATAGGCGAAAAAAAATATTCAGCTTAGGACTGCACCTTTATCAAACAGATCTCTCTATTTATCTTCCGAAAAAACAATTACAGTCTATGTCCATTCGTTGTAAAGGAGCAAATCTTCAGGCAGAAGGGCTGAGGGTGGAAAATGTCTATGGTCATTTAACTTCTGGAAAGACGATGCTGTCAGGTGAAATCAAGCATCTTCTTTTAGAGACAGTTGGTGGACTTATTTCTAGCCGGCAGCTGGCCGCGCAGACATTGTCATTGCACGCCACGTCGTCAAAAGGTGAGTTGACGGGTGCTTTCTCAGAAGTTGATCTGCATGTAACAGGTAGAAGGATACAAATTCATTCTACAAGCATGCTACATTCACTTAAGTCTATTTCAACTGGAGCATATGTCAAAGTGGCGATTCCAGAAAATGATGGGTTTACTTGTTATGTAAAGAAAAGATCTGGCACTTTTCAGAATGACTTTCTTTGTTATCGAGAGCAGAAAAACTTGGTGCATAAGAATGGACAAAGATCCTTTGAGGTTGATATAAGAGGTGGTCATTTTCTATTAAGTCATCAGCATTGAAGTAACTTTCTTCCCTTGATTCAATATATCAATATAAAACAATTTGAAACTCTTTTTATGTCAGAATATTTTGTTAATAGTGTTTTCCTCAAAAAAACAATTGTTTTTTAAGGGTAGATTTATTATGATAATATACATCGAAAGATTGATGTTTCTCAATCAGAATGAAAATTCTGATTTTTGTTTTTTATGTTGTTTGTTGATGAGGGGGAAGAAAAGTGGCTCAAAAGGAATTGAAGAGAGGGTTAAGTGCCCGCCATATTCAAATGATTGCTCTTGGCGGCACAATCGGTGTTGGCTTATTTATGGGGTCAGCGAAGGCCATTCAATGGACAGGTCCATCGGTTCTTCTAGCGTACGCAGTGTGTGGTATTTTTATCTTTTTTATTATGCGAGCGATGGGAGAAATGTTATATCTTGAGCCGAGTACAGGGTCGTTTGCTACATTCGGGCATCAATATATTCATCCGCTTGCAGGGTATATGACGGCTTGGAGTAACTGGTTCCAGTGGGTCATTGTCGGAATGTCTGAAATTATTGCTGTTGGGGCTTATATGAAATATTGGTTCCCAGAGCTGCCTGCGTGGATTCCAGGGTTAATTGCGATGATCATTTTAGGAGCGGCCAACTTGATTTCGGTTAAGTCGTTCGGTGAATTTGAATTTTGGTTTGCGATGATCAAAATTGTGACGATTATCTTGATGATTGTTGCAGGTCTAGGCATTATTTTCTTCGGATTTGGAAATGGCGGGACGCCTATTGGCTTGTCTAATCTGTGGGCGCACGGCGGGTTCTTTACAGGTGGATTTACCGGATTCTTGTTTGCATTGTCGCTCGTCATTGCTGCCTACCAGGGTGTTGAGCTGATTGGGATTACAGCAGGTGAAGCACAAAATCCAGAAAAGACGCTGACCAATGCCATCAAAAGTATCATCTGGCGTATTTTGATTTTCTATATCGGTGCGATCTTTGTCATTGTGACTGTGTATCCTTGGGATCAGCTGAATACCCTTGGCAGTCCATTTGTGGCGACGTTTGCGAAGATCGGGATTACAGCAGCAGCTGGTATTATTAACTTTGTTGTGATTACAGCAGCGATGTCAGGCTGTAATAGTGGTATTTTCAGTGCGGGACGTATGCTTTATACATTAGGTGTAAATGGTCAGGCGCCTGCTTTCTTTACAAAAATTTCGAAGAATGGTGTACCGTATTTTGGGACATTCGCTGTGCTGATTGGTTTAGCCATAGGAGTGGTCCTGAATTATGTTTCACCGCCAAATATTTTCGTCTATGTGTATAGTGCGAGTGTACTTCCTGGGATGGTGCCTTGGTTTGTCATTTTGATTAGTCATATTGGCTTCAGAAAGGCGAAGGGAGCAGCGCTTGATCAGCATCCGTTCAAGATGCCGCTCGCGCCGTTTTCGAATTATCTCACAATCGGTTTCTTACTGATGGTGCTTGTGTTTATGCTCATTAATCAGGATACGCGTATTTCTCTTATTGTAGCAATTGGGTTCTTGATTTTAGTGGCACTTAGCTTTTTTGTATTTGGAATTGGAAAACGAAAACCGATTGAAACAGCTTCTTCTGATCAAACGGTGAAATAATCAAAAGCCTTGCGGAGTGAACCGCGAGGCTTTTGTCGTTTACAGAGAAGCTTTGACACGCTGAAAGACATCTGGATAGTTGGTGAAAAGACCTGTGACGCCGTATTGCAGAAGACGTGTCATGTCGGCTTCGCTGTTGACCGTATATGGATGAAGGAGGAGTCCGTGGCTTCTGACCTGCTGGGCGTTTTCAGGTGTTAAAGCTCTAAAATTCGGTCCGACTCCCACGGCGTACGTTTTAATAAAGTCGAGCTGATCGTCTGTGATGGATGTCATTTGGGTTCTGTCTAATAGCTGTACTTTTGGCAGGCGTGGAGCTAATTTCTGCAGCTTTAGCAGGCTGTCTTGACTAAAGGATTGTATGATAACCTGCCCTTTTCTTGTGTGTTTCCCAAGAAGATGATGTTTCTTTAAGGCGGCCAATAGTTTTTCTTCCATTTGCGGATAAAGGTCTGGTTTTTTTGTTTCAATATAATAATTCTCTCGTTTTCCGAAATAGCGCAACACCTCATCTAATGTAAGGACTCTCTGTCCGATATAGTTGGCATTTTGTCTGTCGGGATTGGCTTCGTTAAACCATGTGCCCGCATCAAGCTGTTTGATTTCGGCAAGTGTGAGGTCTTTGACCCACCCTGTTCCGTTTGTGGTCCGGTCAACGGTTTCGTCGTGCATCACGATGAGATGTCCATCCTTTGTCATTTGAAGATCGAGTTCGAGGTAATCTGCATTCATCTTTGTGGCGAGTTTATAGGAAGCCAGGGTATGCTCTGGTGCATACCCTGATGCTCCGCGGTGTGCAACGGTTAGGATACGATCTGGAGATAAAAGATGTTCATGAGCCGATATGGTGGCCGGCACCCACGCAAAAGACAGTAAAGCAAAAGAGAGCAACACGAAAGCAAGTAATCTACTTTTCTTCATATTTTAACCTCCTTTTACGGTAACTGCCTTCATCATAAGAAATAGATGTAAAGAGCATGTTGGGCGGATATGAATCTTTTATGTGATTTTCATTAAGCTTGCTCTACGCGTTTTCCTGTATTCCATGTCATCGCAAGGAAAACAATCGCAAGCACACAAGAACCAACCAGTAAAATGAAGCCTCCTGTCCAGTCATAGTGATCAACGACGACACCCATCATGGCATTGGCAAAGGCAGAGCCGCCAATGTAGCCGAAGAAGCCTGTCAGTCCGGCAGCAGTGCCAGCTGCTTTTTTCGGAGCGAGATCAATGGCTTGAAGTCCAATGAGCATAACAGGTCCGTAAATCAAAAAGCCGATGCTGATGAGGGCAATGTTATCGACCATTGGATTGCCAGCAGGATTTAGCCAGTAAACGAGAACAGCAATTAACACCCCGACCATAAAGATGACGCCAGCTGGTGCGCGGCGGCTTCTAAAGAAGCGGTCACTGATCCATCCGCACAATAATGTACCGGGAATGCCTGCATATTCATAAAGAAAATAAGACCAGCGTGAATGCTCTGGTGAAAAGCCCTTCGCTTCTGTTAAGTAGGTCGGCGCCCAGTCAACAACACCGTAACGGACGAAGTACACAAACACGTTGGCAATGGCGATATACCATAGGAATTTATTGTTGAGTACATATTTAAATAAAATCTCTTTCACTGTTAATTCTTTTTCTTGATCCTCATAGTGTTGTGCCGGATAGTCATTTCGATATTCCTCGATTGGCGGAAGACCAGTGGATTGCGGGGTATCCCGTACGAGAAGAATGATCACGAAGGAGACGATAATGGCAATGATGGCAGGGAAGAAAAAGATACTTTTCCACGTCGCAAACAGTACAATTCCTAATGTGATAAGCGGTGCAAGAATCCCCCCGCCGATATTGTGAGCGACGTTCCAAATGGACATTTTCGTACCACGTTCACTAACCGAAAACCAGTGCGCCATCGTACGTCCACATGGCGGCCACCCCATGCCTTGAAACCAGCCATTTAAGAACATGAACAAAAACATGATCCATACACTGGATGTGACCCACGGAAAAGAGACAAATAGGATATTGATAAGAGCTGATAAAAAGAGTCCGGCAGCTAAAAAGTATCTGGGGTTACAGCGGTCTGAGATCATCCCCATGATGAATTTACTAAAACCATAAGCAATAGATACGGCTGCGAGTACAAAGCCTAATTCACTTTTCGTGAACCCCTCTTCCTGTAGATATGGAATGGCAAAAGCGAAATTTTTGCGCAGCAAATAGTAGCCCGCATACCCGATAAAGATGCCTAGAAAGACTTGCAGCCGCAGCCGCTTATAGGTCTCGTCTGTTTTGGCATCATCAAGCCTGTCGATATGCGGAGCAGGTTTAAACCATTTAAACATAAAGATCCTCCTTTTGTAGATGTCCGATTGACTGAAGCAAAAGTACGAGAATGGCTTTTGATCCTGTACCTTTTCAGAGACAAAAGAATTGTTAGCGCTTTCTTTTGTACTCCCATCATATCGGATGAAAGAGACGTTTATGATGAGGCTTTTGTCATAAATTTTGGAAAAATGGTTCGTGAAGCAACAAAAAAATCCGCACAATGGCGGATTTTTTCTTAGCTGTTACAGAGACACATTAATTTTCGCAGATTTCTTTAGCTTTTCAATTTCTTTTTGGACTTCTTTCTGCTTTTCTTGAGATTCTAGCTGTTTTTTAATTTGTGATTTAACCTCTTTGTATTCTGGTGCTTTTTGCTTTTGTTTTTTCATTTGGTCTGCGTATTGGTCATAGTACGCTTTGACGTCTTTCTCAGAGACGGAGGCTGATTTGATTTCTTTGTCGACATATTGGCTGTACTTGATGCTGTCGGCAATGTCACTTTTCAGCTGATCCAATGTAAGTCCGCTCTTTTTCAGTGCTTCTTCGAATTGAGCGTTGTCTTTAAACTGTTTCTTTTCTTCCTTTAGCTGCTTATCTGCTTCTTTGTCAGAGGCTTTGAAGCCCTTCTTCTCAGCATCTTGCAGGATGAGCTCTTGGCCTACGAGCGCATCAATGGTTTGTTTCTTGACTGCTTTCTCGCCTTCTTTAGAAGTTGGGTCTTGCCCGGACTGCTGAAGCTGGCCTTGGATAGTAGATAAGGCGCTATTGTATTCACTGCCTGTGATTTTGTCTTTGTTGACGGTCGCAACGACCTTTTGATCATCGATTTTTTGTGCGTCTAATTTCTTTTGCATTTCTTCCATTTGCTTTTGCTGCTCTTTTTGATCAGCCTGTGTTGTTTCCTTGTTTTTGGCTGAATCGTTTTGCTTATCTTGTTTGGCATCGTTTGACGAGCAGGCTGCAAGCCCAACAGATAACAGACAAGCGATGAGTGTATATGATACCTTTTTCATCATTTTCTCTCCCTTCGGTATGAGAACATCTAGTGCGCATTCTAACCGTTTTAGAGGAAAAATAAAACCGTACAGACGATTTGTTAGCGGATTGACATGTTTTTTATCTGTTTGTCCTCATTTTGTCTTCTCATAGTCATCATGTGACAAACTTAATCGTGGAATAACTGTTCCATCACTTCGTCGATTTGGGTGATCGGCTGGCGGCAGCTGTAGTTTTCACAAATATACACGGTGGTTTTGCCATCGATTGTTTTGTAATCTTTTGTAAAGGGCGCGAGCTTCGCTAATTCTTTCCCTGTTTCGGCAGTCAATATGATATCAAATGGCACGAAGCGTTTTTGAAGCGCCTGTAAAAGCTGTTCTTTTTGAGGGTCGCCGTTTTTCCCAAGAATGATGAGTTCTCTTTTTGTCGCATATTGACTCAAGAGCCCTTGCAGAAACGCTGTGTGTCCGCTTGGGTAGGAAGAGACATCGACATAAAAGGCTTTGAACATCTGTTCTAATGTTTTCAGCCAGTCTTGACGTCCAGTCATTCTGCTTAGCTTCAGAAGCTGGTGGAGTGCGGTGCTGTTACCAGAAGGCATGGCACCGTCGTACACTTCTTTTTCTCGAACGAGGAGCGCTTCCGCATCTGAACCTGAGAAGAAAAAGCCCCCTTTTCCCTTGTCCCAAAACAGCTCAAACATGTTCTCCGCAATGGCTGTGGCTTTTTCCAGCCAATCTAATTCAAAGGTCGCTTCATATAAAGACATATACGCTTTTAGCATATGCGCATAATCCTCGATAAAGCCGAGATGCTTCACGTCACCTTCTCTGTAGCGGACCATAAGCCGCTCATGTTGAACAAGATGTGTTTCTAGAAAAGACATCGACTGCTGCGCCATAAGAATCGCTTCCTCTGAATCAAAGACACTTCCTGCTTTGGCGAGAGCCGCGATTATCAGCGCATTCCAAGATGTGAGCACTTTGTCATCTACAAGCGGCGCAGGTCGCTGCTGTCTGACTGATTGTAAAATGTGTCGGGCTTCTTGCAGCTTAGAGTGAAGTGTATGGTCATCAATTGAAATTGAGGCCTTGATGTCCTCAAAAGAGGTGGAAATGGTATGAGGGATGTTCTCCCCTTCAAAGTTCCCCTCTTCTGTGATGTGATAGACTTCGCAAAATAAAGCGCCGAGCTCCTCCCCTAAATGGGTGATGATCTCATCTTTTGACCAGACGTAATATTGTCCTTCTTTCCCTTCAGAATCTGCGTCTATCGCTGAATAAAAGGAGCCATCCGGATTCATCATCTCCTGTTTGATAAATTGAATCAGACGTTGGACAAGCTTTTCATATTCTGGTTTTGGAGTGAGCTGATACGCTTCTGTGTAAGCTTCCATCAGCAAGGCGTTATCATACAGCATTTTTTCAAAATGCGGCACAAGCCATTTTTCATCCGTCGAATAACGTGAAAAGCCCGACCCAATATGGTCGTATATACCGCCATTTGCCATGCCGTCTAACGTTTTCGTGACTGCATATAATGCGTTCTCCTGCCCTGTCCATTCGTAATAGCGCATCAGAAATGAGAGCATATGAGGTGCAGGAAATTTCGGCGCGGAGCCGAATCCGCCATACAGCGTATCAAAGCTGCTCATGAGCTGATAATAGGCTTTGTGAATTGCCTCTTGAGACAGCGTATTTTCTGTCTGCCCGGCTGCTTTGATCCGCAGGTTATTTGTTGCCTTCTCTGCCAATGATTCAATATGATCTCGGTCGTTATGGTACGCATCTAGCAATTGTGTCAGTGCCTCGATGAAGCCAGGCCGCCCGTATGCACTTCTCTTTGGAAAATACGTCCCCGCATAAAAAGGCTTTTGATCCGGCGTGACAAACACGTTGAGCGGCCAGCCGCCTTGCCCTGTCATCATCTGACAAACAGACATATACATAGAGTCGATGTCTGGACGCTCCTCACGATCGACTTTGATTGAAATGAAATGCTCATTTAAGATGTCAGCGACTTGTTGATCTTCAAAGCTTTCGTGTGCCATGACGTGGCACCAGTGGCAAGTGGCGTAACCGATGCTGACAAGCACAGGTTTATTTTCACGTTTGGCTTTATCGAATGCTTCTTGCCCCCATGGGTACCAGTGAACTGGGTTGTGAGCGTGCTGAAGGAGATACGGTGATTTTTCATGGATGAGTGGGTTGGTTGTTTGGTTGTTTGGCATGGAATCACCTTCCTTTCTAAATGTTTTTAGTATTTTCTTTTCTCTATTTAATATATCAGATTGCTGTTGCCCGTCATCATTTGTCTGTGAGGTATTCTCAAAATGAAAAAAATCAAGGGCTATAAACCCTTGATAGCTATATCAATCGTAATGCTTTAACAAGATGGCTGAATTATGTCCTCCAAAACCAAAAGAATTGGATAGCCCATATTTCAATGGAAGCTCCCTCGCTTCTAATACAACATCTAAATTGCAGTCTGGATCTTGATTCTCTACATTAATAGTTGGCGGAATCATTCCTCGTCTCAAACTTTCCACTAAAGCAATGGCTTCTACTCCGCCGGCAGCACCAAACATGTGCCCAGTCATTGACTTGTTTGCCGTTGTTGGAATTTCACCTGAACGATCACCAAATAATTTCTTAATCGCTAGAACTTCTGAACGATCACCTACTTGTGTACTTGTTGCATGAGCACTAATAACATCAATTTCATCTGTTGATATGTTTGCACTTCTCAATGCTTTTTTCATGGCTAAGTAGGCACCCTTACCTTCTGGGTGTGATGCTACCATATGATGAGCGTCTGAACTAGCTCCGTATCCCACTACTTCACATAATATCGGTGCATCTCTAAGAATTGCGTTTTCTAATGATTCTAATACTAAGATACCTGCGCCTTCACTCATCACAAAACCATCTCTATCTGTATCGAATGGACGGCTCGCTCGACTTGGATCTTGGTTTCTAGTAGATAGTGCATGTGCGTTTCCAAAACTGGCCAAAGATATTTGTGAGACGGCAGCTTCTGCTCCACCGGCAAATATAATATCTGCATCATCATTTCGGATCGCATTGAAAGCTTCACCAATAGAGGTGTTCCCAATAGAACAAGCTGTGACTGGTGACAATGATGGCCCTTGTGCCCCTAATCTTATGCTGATTTGGGCCGCAGCCGCATTTGAAATCATCATGGGGACAAGGCTGGGGCTTACTCTTGAGGGACCTCGTTTATCTAATACATTCACTTGATCAACAAGCGATTGGATACCCCCGATTCCTGAACCAACATATACGCCCAAACGTTCAAGATCAACTTGATCTAACTGTAATTGTGAATTTTCTAATGCTTGTTCGGCTGCTGCTAAGGCAAACTGACTAAAACGATCTAATCGTTTTGCTTCTTTTCTTCCCAATATTTTATCTGCATCGAAATCACGAACGATTCCGGCTATTTTTGTTTTATAATCAGTTGTATCAAAAGAATCAATGAGAGATATTCCCGATTGTCCTTTGATTAGTTGATTCCAAAAGCTATTTACATCATTTCCAAGTGGAGAAATAATTCCCATTCCAGTAATGACAACTCTTTTCATGATCATTCCCTCCTTGTTTTTATTAACTTTAGCCATTGTGTTATCCTATTACAAGTTGTTGTTTATCCTAGTATAATTAATAATATTTTAAAGGGAGATCTTCATGAAACCTGAAACAAGACTTCAAGCATTATCAGAATTTCTAAAAAACCAACGTTCGAAAATTACGCCCCAAATGGTTGGTTTACCTGTAGGAACCCGTAGAAGAACACCAGGATTAAGAAGAGAAGAAGTGGCTCAACTAGCCGGTGTGAGTCTTACTTGGTATACATGGTTAGAGCAAGGCAGAGATATAAAAGTATCTACTTCGGTATTAGATGCGATTTCTCGAGCATTACAATTAAATAACGATGAAAGGAGATATTTGTACGCTTTAGCGTTAGAGGAAGGAGTGAAACAATCCTTTATCATTGAGAATGAGAAGGAAATCAGTCCGGCTTTAGTGAAAATGTTGCAGGAGCTTCGTTATTGCCCAACGATTATATCTGATAGAAGAAGTCAAATTGTTGGCTGGAATCAAGCAGCAGCTAATGTATTTTTGGACTTTGAACAAATCATCCCGGCAGAAAGGAATATCATACGCTTACTATTCGCAAGAAAGGAATTTAAAAGTCTAGCCGTGAATTGGGAGCATTTTGTTAGAGGATATATCGCCATATTTAGAACGTATTATGGACAGTATGTGGCTGATGACTGGTATGAGCAATTTATCGAAGAAATGGAGCAGGCATATCCTGAGTTTCGTAAAATTTGGAATGAAAATGAGATCAGCTATGCGCCTGAAGTATTAATTGAATTTCGTCATGCTAAGGCAGGTAAAATGTTGTTTAATCTCACTTCATTACAAGTGTATGGGGATACTGATTTAAGATGCAGTGTCTATACTCCAGTTGAGGATACTGATACGGAGCTTAAGTTAAAACGTTTGATTGAAGGCTAGCTATTGTTTGGAGAGAAGAATTGATTTGAGGAATCGTTCTTGTTTAGAATGTAAATATATTAAGTATTTATGATAGAAATTATTTTTGTACTTTTTAAAACTTAATGATGACATTTAGCTTCTTTGGGTATCGCTGATTGAGACGTGCCTTCTATTCGCTTATCTAGTTCAAAATAATATGAATGGAGAGATAAAATGGATTATGTTTATCAGAAAAAGGAGAAGAAAAACGGTAATTGTGTTATTTCCGTTAGAGATAGATGGGAGAATTCAATTATCGAATTTGAAAAAAAGCAACATCATATTGATATAGTGGTTAATTACCGTAATGATAAGACAACGAAGTATTCAATACCAATAGAAATTTTTGAAAAAGTTTACGATGATCTGCACAGAGGTAATTGAGGGGATTTTGGTTCCTTCAACTACCTCCTTGTTACATTTATATGCGCTTTTCTATTAATAACTTCAATTGATCTTTGTTTAAGCAAGGTTACGCTTCTACAATCTCTAATAACACAGCATTTTGATGTTCCATATCAATTCTCCTCTACTTCTTCACCAGTACATATTGTAAGTTTTCTAACTCAAACATATCAATCAGTTCATCGATCCCTTTAAAATCAATATGTTTTCCAAACCGTTTTTTGCTTAGGTCAATTTCTACATCCAATTGAGCGTCCTTTTCTTTCGTTTCGAGTTCATTTAGACAAGAATAGATTTCGATGGTTTCTCCTTTTGATAGCTCTTTTTCAATGAATTTAAAAAGTGCACGAAGAGAATGAATGATGTCTAATTCATAAACAAAAGGATGCGTGAATTTGTTTCTTACCGCTTCATAGACAGGATCTAGATCATCAATGTGAATGCCTTCGAAATCCTCTTCTGTTTCAAATACTTCTATCAAAAGTTCTTCTTTTTGATAGGTTTTTGGCTTTTTTTGTTTTTTATCAAACATGTTGATATTGAGTTCAGAGAATGGTTTATAGGTAGGATTTTGACCAATGGTACCAAGCGGCAGTTCTTTGTTTGATCCAATATAATGCTGTAAAGTCATGGGTTGCCCTCTTTTCTTGAAATATTCCTTATAGAGTTGATTATTTCCTTTTTACCAATTTAGAGATGAATATGCAATGGCTTGACATATCGATATTTCTAGATATACAATGTCTTCCATGGAACCTATTGATGTGTTTAAGGCATTATCGAATGAAACAAGGTTGAATATTTTAAAGTGGCTCAAGGAACCAGAGAAGCATTTTCCTAAGCAAGGCGCTCATTTACCGAAGGAGGTTAGTTATAAGGGGGGCGTGTGTGTCGGAGATATACAAGAAAAGGCACAGGTTTCTCAATCAACCGTTTCTAGCTACTTACATTTGATGCAAAAAGCAGGTCTGCTTGAATCTGTTCGACATGGGCAGTGGACATACTACAGAAGAAATGAAGAATTTATCCAACAGATCGGTCAATATATGAAAACAGAGATCTAATAGGATGTGTGATTTCTGTTTTTTTCTATTTTTAACATCTGTTTTTCTAGATATATAAATATTTAAATTAAAAGGAGACTTGATGATGCGTTTGATTTTTTATGTACTTGCTCTATTAGCGGGTGCGGCACTTAGTTTTGAAGGAGCCATCTATGCGGAGCTTGGGAAGTCGATCGGACAGTTAGAAACAAGTTTTTATAACTTTTTTATCGGTTCTATTATCATGGGGCTCATGTTGCTCTTTTTTGGAAAGGGTGATCTTTCTTATACGTTGAAGGCACCGAAATGGTCACTACTTGGCGGAGCGATGGGAGTTGTGTATTTAACGTCTATTGTGGTGAGTGTTCCGTTTGTTGGTGTAGGTGTAACGATGGTGGCTGTTATTATTGGTCAGCTGTTGATGAGTATGGTGATTGAGCATTTTGGGTGGCTTGGGAGTCAGAAAACGAGAGTAAACAAAGAGAAGGTGTTTGCGGTCATTTCCATGATCATTGCCCTTATTCTCATTCATTAGGAGGAAATTGATATGGCATTATTACTGATTTTATTTACTTTAATCGGAGGCATTACGTTAAGTGCCCAATCTTCTATTAATGGTACGTTTAGCAGAAGAGCTGGGACGATTGAAACGACCTTTCTGACCTTTTTAACGGGTACGATGTTTTTGACCATTCTGATTTTATTCTTTGGGAGCGGACATCTGTTGAACCTGCTGCATGCTCCGAAGTGGCAGCTGAGTGCGGCATTTCTTGGAACGGCTTATTTGTTGCTTACAGTAATTGCTGTTCCGAGAATTGGCGTGATTGCAGCGAATATTGCGGGGATTGCTGGACAACTTGTCATTGGAATGGTCATTGATCATTTTGGCTGGTTTCATAGCTTGGTGATTTCACTTGATCTCAAACGCATATTGGCGTTGTTCTTTATGCTGATCGCTCTTTACTTTATCTACAAGGGAAATAAGCGCTCTAGGGAGGAAGCGAGTGCTTAAAAATGAAAGCTGCTGTGACATGTCAGCAGCTTTTTTTTAAATCATCAAGTTTGACTAAATACCTCTTAGGGTATAATATCTGTTCATAGAAAGAATAGAAAGGGGTACTTGTGCATGGAATATAATCAACAGATGAAGAACCGTCTTCGCCGGATTGAGGGGCAGATTAAAGGGGTTCTTGCGATGATGGAGCAGGGAAAGGATTGCCGCGAGGTGGTGACGCAGCTGTCTGCATCACGCAATGCCATTGATCGTGCAATGGGTGTGATTGTGAGTACAAATCTTGAGCAATGTGTCCGTGAAAGTCTTGAACAAGGCAAGGATACGGAGGGTCTTGTGAAAGAAGCGGTTGAGCTATTGGTGAAAAGCCGGTAAGAAATTCTTCAGCCTTTGGAGGTTGACGGATTTTTTTACTTGTTATAATATACCCTTACCGGTATATGTATATATTTTTTATTTTGTGTATACCCCTAAGGGTAATTGAAAAAGGAGGAGCAGAATGGAAGAACAGAAAAAACGCACGACGATTGTGCTATTTAGTGGAGATTATGATAAAGCGATGGCGGCTTACATTATTGCCAATGGTGCAGCAGCCTATGATCATGAGGTGACGATTTTTCATACGTTTTGGGGGCTGAATGCCTTGCGCAAGGATGAGATAGTGCCAATGAAAAAAGGTTTTTTAGAAAAAATGTTTGGCAAGATGATGCCGCGCGGGGCTGATCGAATGGGCATTTCAAAGATGAATTTTGCTGGAATGGGCCCAAAGATGATTAAGCACGTGATCAAAAAGCACAATGCCATGACTTTGCCGCAGCTTATTGATATGGCGAAGGAACAGGAGATTAACCTCGTGGCATGTACAATGACGATGGACCTTTTAGGGCTGCAGGAGAAAGAATTATTAGATGATATTCAATATGCTGGTGTGGCGGCGTATTTAGCTGAGGCTGAAATTGGGAATGTGAATTTATTTATCTAGTGAGGTGTTAATACATGATTCAAACACTTTTGATCATCATCGTCATTGGTTTGCTGGTGAGCCGTTTTCTCCCTGTAAAGGGTATAAAACAAATTGATGCAGCCGATATGAAACCTCAATTGCGTAGGCAGCATCAACAACTGATTGACGTTCGGTCTCCTGTAGAATTTCAAACAAACCATATTAAAGGATTTCGCAACATCCCATTACATCAGCTAAAAGAACGAGCAAATAAGCTTGCGAAAGACAAAGAGGTCTATGTGATATGCCAAAGCGGGATGAGAAGTATGCAGGCAGCTAAAATATTGAAGAAGCAAGGATTTACACATATTACAAACATCAAGGGTGGTATGAATGCTTGGCATTAAGTACGTATAAAAATATACCCCCACCCCTATATGAAGGAGGACATCACGTGCAGCAACCAACTGTCATTTTAGATGCAAAAGGATTGGCATGTCCGATGCCGATTGTGAAAACAAAAAAACAAATGAATGAGCTATTACCTGGAGACGTGCTTGAGGTGCAAGCTACCGATAAAGGATCAGCAGCGGATCTAGCAGCATGGTCAAAGAGTGCCGGCCACGAATTTTTAGGAACAAAAGTAGAAGGACAGGTGCTTCATCATTTGATACGTAAGGGTGGAGTGCAAGAGAAAGAAGGGGAGTCAATGATTTCGGAAATGTCTTTGAATACGTTCCAACAGAAGGTAAAAGAAGATCAATCTTTGTTTATTTTAGATGTACGAGAACTGGATGAATACGAGGCGGGTCATATTCCAGGAGCTGTTCATATCCCGCTTGGAGAAGTCGAACACCGTGCAGAAGAATTGAGCCAGGATACGCTTATTTACCTCATCTGTCATTCAGGCAGAAGAAGTGAATTAGCCGCGCAAAAGTTAAAAGAAAAAGGATTTCAACAATTAGTGAATATAGTGCCAGGCATGAACAGCTGGACAGGAGAGATTGAAAAATAGGAGCTGAATAAAACGATGTCTGTAAAAGCAATGACAGCAGAACAGTTAACAAAAAAGATTATCAACAAAGAGCCCATCTTTTTGTTAGATGTACGAAACGAATCAGATGTACAGGACTGGAAGATTGAAGGAAAAGCCGTTGATTATATCAATGTGCCTTACTTTGAGCTTCTTGATGGCGTAGAGGATATGGTCGAGAAAGTACCAACAGACCGAGAAGTGCTCGTTGTGTGTGCCAAAGAGGGCTCCTCTATTATGGTGGCGGAGATGCTGTCAGAGGCGGGCAGAACGGTCAGTTATTTACAAGGTGGTATGAAGGCATGGAGTGAGCATGTCGAGCCAGTGAAGATTGGTGATTTAAGCGGCGGTGGAGAGCTGTATCAATTTGTACGAATGGGTAAGGGATGTCTGTCCTATATGATCATGTCAAGTGGAGAAGCCGCTGTTGTGGATGCTGCTCGAATGACGGAGGTCTATATCGATTTTGCGAAAAAGCATGATGTTTCGGTGGCGCATGTGCTGGATACTCACCTTCATGCGGATCATATTTCTGGTGGGAAAAAACTAGCTGATCAGACAGGAGCTGCCTACTGGCTGCCGCCAAAAGATGCAGAAGAGGTAACCTTTGAGTACAAACATCTTGAAGAAGGACAGCGGATAACAATTGGGACGTCTTCCATTGACATTCACCCTCTTTATTCCCCGGGACATACGATCGGCTCAACATCTTTTATCGTAGACAATCAATTTCTTCTTTCGGGTGATATTCTGTTCGTTGATTCTATCGGAAGACCTGATCTTGCTGGACTGGCGGAGGACTGGGTAGGTGATTTGAGAGAAACACTTTATGACCGATATATGGCGCTTTCGAAAGAATTAATTGTTTTACCTGCGCATTTCATGGTCATGGAAGAAGTGAATGAAGACGGAAGCGTTTGGAAGGAACTTGGCGTTCTATTTGAAGAAAATCATGGACTGAACATTGAAGATGAAGATGTATTTAGACAAATGGTCACGAAGAATCTTCCTGCACAGCCAAACGCCTATCAAGACATTCGGTATACCAACATGGGGAAATTGACTCCAGACGATGAAGAGCAGCGGGAAATGGAAATTGGTCCAAACCGTTGTGCGATTCGGTAATGTTCAATAAAATAAGAAGAGAGGAATCATCAAATGACATCAGATGAAATTTTAGACGTAACAGGGCTTGCATGCCCAATGCCAATTATTCGAACGAAGAAAAAAATGAACGACTTGGCGGAAGGTCAAGTTTTAGAAATACATGCAACAGATAAAGGGGCTAAAGCTGACTTAGCTGCATGGGCAAAGTCAAGCGGACATGAATTGATCACGCAGACAGAAGAAGGTCACGTGCTGAAGTTCTGGATGAGAAAAGGGTCCTAAAGGATGTAGGGGTATCTGCTGAAGATCCCCTTTTCCTTTTGCAAAGGAGGAGACCAGCGTGGATTTTGCGTTTTTGATTACACTTTTTATCATCGGATGTATTGGTTCCTTCTTATCAGGAATGGTGGGGATCGGCGGATCTGTGATCAACTATCCCATGCTGCTTTATATCCCGCCTCTTCTCGGTGTGATGGCATTATCAGCACACGAGGTTTCAGGGATTGGCGCCATTCAAGTGCTTTTTTCGACGCTGGGTGGTGTACTGGCGTATCGGAAAAGCGGATATTTACATCGCTCGCTGATTTTATATATGGGAAGCAGTATATTGGCGGGCAGCTTATTAGGCAGTTATGTATCACATTTTATGCAAGAGAAAGGGATGAACCTCGTCTATGGATTACTTGCCATTGTGGCGGTTATTCTCATGCTGATTCCGAAAAAAGGACAGCGTGCAGACGCAGAGGGAGAAGTCACTTTTCATAAAGGACTGGCATCAGGTATTGCCTTTGTAATTGGCAGTGTTTCTGGGGTATTAGGCGCAGGCGGTGCATTTATTTTAGTGCCTGTCATGCTGTCTATTTTAAAAATTCCTGTACGGATGACGATTGCGTCGTCACTTGCGATTACGTTTCTTTCTGCGATAGGCGCATCGACTGGAAAGGTATTGACGGGTCAAGTCATGCTTCTTCCTGCGATTGTGTTGATGGCGGCAAGTTTGGCAGCCGCTCCGCTTGGTGCTAAGGTCGGTCAGAAAATCAATGCCGTCTATTTGCAATGGGCCCTTGCTGTGATGATTACGGCGACAGCGGTTAAAATTTGGCTTGATATTTTATAAAGAAAAGACCAACAAAGCAAACATGTTGGTCTTTTTTATTTGACGTCATCGTGCTCGATATATGTTTCTAGTGCGGGGTGGTACTCTTTTTGATAATGAAGGTTAGGACATGTTTTCACGACTTTGCCTTGCAGGGCATTGGACTTTGAGACTTCTAATGCTGTTCTACATTTAGGGCAGCGTTCGGCAAAGAATGAGGGCCAGCGTTTCATATATCACCACTCCAATTAAAGTCTTAAAAACCGATTATATTAATATGAATTATAGGGGATCGTGGAGGTGAGGTCAATGGGTGTTTGGGTCTTTTTAACAAAAAAAGAAGCATCCTGAGATGCTTCTTTATTCTTAATAGGCTTTCGCCCAGAACACCATATCAGATGCAGGCTTTCCGCAGCAGACACATGTGTCGGAAATGGTTTCCTGTTCGAATGGGATACAGCGTGAGGTCGCACCTGTTCTTTCTTTTATGTCGTTTTCACAGGCTTCGTCACCGCACCACATGGCTTTAATCAATCTGTTTTCTTCCGCAAGAATTTGCTCGATGTCTTCGATCGTGTGGGCTTGTGATGTTTTTTCATGTAATCGTTCTTTTGCCTTTTCGTACATGGTCTGCTGGATGTCTTCAAGCGTTGCTGTGATGGTTTGTTCAAGTGCATCTAACGTGACAGCTTGCTTTTCACCAGTGTCTCGTCTTGCGAGCATCACCTGTCCTTTTTCGATGTCCTTTGGTCCTACTTCTACACGAAGCGGAATACCCTGCATTTCACATTCGTTGAATTTCCAGCCAGGCTGTTTATCGCTTGCATCGATGTCAGCACGTGCGATGCGGGCGAGGCGATCCTTCAATTCGTAGGCATGATCCAGCACACCTTCTTTATGAGAAGCGATTGGCACGATACGCACTTGGGTTGGCGCAATATTTGGTGGGAGGACAAGCCCTCTGTCGTCACCATGCACCATAATCATGGCGCCGATGATTCTTGTTGTGAAGCCCCATGAAGTCTGCTGGACATGCTCTAGTTTTCCTTCACGGTTTAAGAATTCGATGCCAAATGCTTTGGCAAATCCGTTCCCGAAGAAATGAGAAGTGGCAGTTTGGAGTGCTTTTCCATCATGCATCAAGCTTTCGACTGTATAGGTGAAGCGGGCGCCGGCGAATTTTTCCTTCTCTGTTTTTCTCCCTTTAATGACAGGAATGGCAAGGAGATTTTCGCAAAGAGAAGCGTAAGTGTGAAGCATTCTTTCTGTTTCTTCAATCGCTTCTTGCTCAGTCTCATGGCACGTGTGTCCTTCCTGCCATAGGAATTCAAGGGTTCTAAGGAAGGGACGTGTTGTCTTTTCCCAGCGGACGACATTGGCCCATTGGTTATATAGCTTTGGTAAATCGCGGTAGGAATGAATAATGTTTTTGTAATGCTCAGCGAACAGCACTTCAGAGGTTGGTCTGACGCAGAGCCTTTCTTGTAATTCGGATTCACCGCCATGTGTGACCCACGCCACTTCAGGAGCAAAGCCTTCGATGTGATCTTTTTCCTGCTGCAGCAGGCTCTCTGGGATAAAGAGCGGCATATAGACATTCTCATGACCCGTTTCTTTAATCTGGCGGTCAAGTTCGTCGCGAATATTCTCCCAAATTTTAAAGCCGTACGGCTGAATGATCATACTGCCTCTCACGCTTGAATAATCGACGAGCCTCGCCTTTGTCACAACATCTGTATACCATTGGGCAAAGTCGTCTTCCATGCTTGTAATTTTCTCAACAAATTGTTTCTTTGACATTGCAGGTTCCTCCTTTTTAAAAATCAAAAAAGCTGTACTTTAAGTTAGGGACCATTCCTGGTGGTACCACCCTAATTTAAAGCACAGCTTTACACTCAATCATGATAACGGTATGAACCGCTGTATGAAACAGAACTAAATCGGCAGGTTCACTTGAAGATGTCAGTAGGAACTTCTCAGCACCGTTCCCTCTCTGTTAAAGATCGATTCAAGTTACTATTCCAGATCTACGTTGATCCTTGTACGTTGATTTTTCATCAGTTTACCTGTAAATGAAGGAGAAAGCAAGTTGTTCTGATTCCCTTTTTGACGCCTTTTGCTTAGGGATTGGAATGGCAGTATTTTTCTATTTTTACAGCTTGCGAGTTATGAAAGGCTATGCTAATATATTTGAAGAAAAAATAGACTTGTATAACCTCAATAATATGGTTTGAGGGTTTCTACCAGGATCCGATAAATCCTGATTACAAAAGCGCGCTTTCCTTTTTTGTAATCAGGGTTTTTTTGTTTGTCTACACCCTGTATCAAAAGTGAAAGCGATGATATAGAGAAGGGATGTTAGACATGAACTGGAGAGTATATTTATTAGCCGTTTCTACATTTGCGGTTGGATTAGTTGAGCTTGTGGTTGGGGGTATTCTGCCAAGCCTTGCAGAGGATTTGAATGTGTCTCTGGCAACAGCGGGGCAGCTCATTACGGTATTTGCGATTGTGTATGCCATTTCAGCACCCGTGCTGCTGACTGCAACAGCCAAAATCGAACGAAAGCGTCTTTATTTAATCGCGTTATTGGTGTTTACATTAGGAAATGTGTTCACTTATTTTAGTTCGACCTTTGCCCTTGTGATGATCTCACGGGTATTGATCGCAATGAGCACAGCGCTTGTGGTGGTGTTATCTTTGACGATCACTGCCAAATTAGTGGAACCAGCGCATCGTGCGAAGGCTTTAGGGCTGATTTTTATAGGAATTAGTTCTTCACTTGTTCTCGGTGTACCGATCGGTATTTTTATTACTGAGAGCTTTGGCTGGAGAGTGATGTTTTTAGGAATCAGTATTCTTTCTGCCATATCGATGGTGCTGATCTATTTTCTATTGGAAAAAATGCCTGTTGAAAAAGTGACGCCTCTTAGAGAGCAGATTCGCTCTTTAGGGCATCCGAAAATTTTTAGTGCACACCTGATTAGTTTGTTTATGCTTGCAGGGCATTATATGCTTTATTCTTATTTCACGCCATTTCTGATGGAAGTTCTGCATATGACCCCGTTTTGGATTAGTATTTGTTATTTGATCTTCGGACTTGCGTCTATAGGCGGGAATGGGTTTGGCGGCTGGCTGAGTGACAGACTGGGTTCAGGGAAAGCCATTTTGCTTGTGACAATAGCGTTTGCGGTTGTCATGTTTACCATTCCTTATACAGCGGGTGTGTTCGCGCTCTTTATGGTGATGGTTGTCCTTTGGGGTGCGCTCAGCTGGGCATTGACGCCTGCTTTGCAGAGCTATTTGATTCAAACTGATCCGGTCACGTCGGATATTCAGCAGAGCTTGAATACATCGGCCTTGCAAATCGGCATTTCGATTGGATCAGCGGTTGGGGGAGTCATGTTTACGATGACCGGTTCATCTGTTGATCTGGCTAAATTCGGTGCCGTGTTTGTACTGATTGCCTTTAGCTGTGCGGTGATTTCGCTTAAGAGACCGCCGCTTTATATGGATCGTCAGCATCATGCTGAATAGCTGCCTAAAGGTAGGCAGCTTCAGTGTGTAGACAAACCCTCGCATTCGGTGTCAGGTCTGCGCTCCGGTGCTCGTCCTTCCTAGGCTGCAAAGGTTTTCTATCACGCTGAAAAGAAGACAAAGGGCTAAAATCAAGATCATTTTAGCCCTTTGTCAACAATCTATGGCTGCCTAAAGATAGGCAGCTTTTTTATGTTCATTTCAAATTCAAAATACCATTCTATTCAAAAACGGCCATTTCGCTGATTGGTTGGAAGCCGGCACGTTGGTAAATATTTTTGCCATCCGCTGATGCTTGTAAGATGACACACTTTTGTTTATTCTCTGTCTGGGTTAGAAGGTAATGAAACATGTCACTGCCAAGTCCTTTTCCGCGGTGTTCTGCCCTTGTTATGACATCATAAATGCCGTAGCTGTCGTTTGTCTCGAATAATAAGCCTGTTGTGACCGGCTTATTGTGTTCATACCCCACGAACATGCGGGCTTTTGAGTGTAATGATTCAATCGAAAAACGCTGGAAATAAACTTCTAAGGCGGCGGCCTCAGTCGACCCTTCGAATAGTTCAATAAAGATACGTTTGTAATCAAAGAGTGTCTGCTCATCAAGTACTTCCTTGATTGTAAGTGATGAGGATGTGACTGGATCAATATCACCTGTATGCTCAAGCATCATGATGGTATTGCGTTCGACCTCTTGAAGCTGATATTCCTTCAATAAGTCAGCCCAATTAGTATGGAGTAAATGGTGATCGATCCATGTGCTGAAGATGAGTTTCTGTGACCGCATGTGTTCAATGGCTGCTTTCACTTTTTTCGGATCTTGGATTTGAGCTGATGTGGGTAAGAGCAAATTGAACGTGTCAGTCGATATATGAGTATTGGATAGAACGAAATCGTCAGTTGCGAGAAAGGTTCCGTTCACAGCAGAAGAAAACAGGTGTATCTTCTCTTCTAATTGGCGAATGGCCATTTGTTGTTCGGGTTTCATTTAGCTCACCTTTTCATTATGATAAATTGGATGACATCCCCATGATTATAGCATGTGACAGGATGAGGGGAATCTAGTAAAAAAGTACATATGCAATTTTCAGGTCTGTTGACCTATTATTTTACTCACGTCGACATTTCTTTTGACTCCTTTCTTAATTATTAGTACCATTTTATTAACCAGTTAAGAGTGGAGGTTCAGATGGAAACAAAAGAGCAGATTGTATTAAAAGCGATTCAAGATCTGATTATGCATAGGGAAAAGAGACGGAATGATCCAACAGATCCACTGATTACCACGACTGATACACTCAAACAAGAATGGACACTCACACAGCTTCACATTTTATCCATGATTCAAGCCAATCCAAACGAATCAAACAATACATTTCTATCTCAACAACTGAAACTATCAAAGCCAGCAATTACAAAGGCCGTGAAAAAACTAATTGAAAAAGGCATGGTGGACTATTGTCACCGGCAAGGGGATAAGAAATCTGTCTATTATTCTTTGACAGAGGAAGGGCAGCAATTGGCTGCACTGCATGATGAACTACATGATAAAGCAGTCACGTCCTATTTAGAATTTCTCCAACAGTTTCATGAGGATGAATTACAAATCATTGAGCGCTTTTTAAAGGCTTGGAAAGAAAAGATATAGATAAAAAACCGAAACCATCGCACAAAAGGAGATGAGGGTTTCGGTTTTTTATGGTAAAATTAACATATATTGACGTTGTTCTTAGCCATGATGAAAGGGAGGGAGCCTCATTGAATAAAGAAATGATAGAAAATTATAAAAAATACGCATTCATCATGCCGTTCGTGGGATTGTTTGTCAGCTTGCTATTATTTGTTTACTTTTTTGGCATCACAGGAGTTGAAGGATCAATTTGGGCTGCTGCTTTGTATTGTGCTCTGCCCTTTTTGGTGAATACGATATGTTTCTTGCCTGTATGTATTTATTTTAAAGTCAGCAAAAAAAGTGAGGAACATACATGATTGTCGTCAGTGCTTGTCTTGCTGGATTGAAGGTTCGTTATAATGGCAGCCATCGATTAGATCAGCGTATTGAAGAGCTTGTTCAAGAGGGAAAGGCAGTCACAGTTTGCCCTGAGCTGCTTGGCGGTTTCTCCACGCCAAGACCTCCCGCGGAAATCATTGGAGGAGACGGACATGATGTATTACAGGGCCTCGCCTCCGTGATCGATGTGCATGGAACTGATGTCACGGAGATGTATGTAAAAGGTGCGACGGCCACGCTGGGACAGGCTCAGTCTCTGAAAGCGACAGCAGTTGTGTTAAAAGAGTACAGCCCTTCCTGCGGCAGCCGGATGATTTATCGCGGAGATTTTAACGGCAGGACAAAAGCTGGAGATGGTGTGACATCCGCCTTGCTGAAACAGCATGGGATTCGGGTATTCTCTGAGGAGGATGACTGGATCTCGCTGTTTTGATAGGTAGAAGGAGGAGTTAGGTTGAAAAAGTGGATAATTGGTTTAGTCGTCATTATTTTATTAGGAATTGGTCTTTATTTTATGATTAATGAAAAAACATACTCTTTTGATGATGTGGCCTCAATTGATCAAAACAAGGTGACTTCGATTCAAATTGAGCATGATAATGAGCGCGTTAAAGTGGAAAAGAAAGAGGATATTCAAAAGCTGCTGAAGGAATTTTCAGGTATGAAATTAAAGAAAGCGAATGAGGTTAAAAAAGCCTCAAAAGAGTCTTATTGGATTAGAGTGTATGAGAACGAAAAAGAAATTTATGGATTTGTCTTTTATGATCAAAGCTTTTTAGAGATATATGATTTTTCTAAAACAAAAGATCAAACCAGCGAATATCAAATCGTTGATGCCAATCAAGTCGATATAGGAAAATATATCAAATAAATCAGTCAGAATTTCATGCATGATCAATAGAAAATTCGGGTATAGTGCTTGGTAAGTAAAAAGGAAGCGGAGGTTTGTTTGATGAGTGGATTAACAGATACAGTCACATTAGCAAACGGAGTAAAAATGCCGAAGCTAGGCTTTGGTGTATGGCAGGTAAAAGATGGAGATGAGGCTGTAAATGCCGTCAAAGACGCTCTTGAAGCGGGCTATCGCAGCATTGATACAGCAGCAGCCTATCAAAATGAAGAAGGGGTAGGCAAAGCCATTCAGCAATCAGGCATCTCTCGCGATGATCTATTCATTACGACAAAGGTCTGGAATAATGATCAAGGCTATGAATCAACACTCGAAGCCTTTGAAACAAGTATGAACAAGCTGGGGCTAGATGTATTAGACCTTTATTTAATTCATTGGCCTGTTGAAGGCAAATATAAAGAAACATGGAAAGCGCTAGAAAAACTATATAAGGATGGACGCGTTCGAGCGATCGGAGTGTGTAATTTCCATCAGCATCATTTAGAGGATTTATTGGAAGAGGCTGAAGTTGTGCCAATGGTGAATCAAATCGAGCTGCATCCGAAGCTGACGCAGGAGCCTTTACGAGACTACTGCAAATCGAAAGGAATTCATGTAGAGGCGTGGTCACCATTAGGAAGCGGGAAGCTTCTAAACCATCCTGTTCTTCAGGATATCGCGAAAAAACATGATAAGTCAGTAGCGCAAGTGATTCTTCGCTGGGACTTGCAGCATGGCATTATCACCATTCCAAAATCTGTGACGAAGAGTCGAATCATCGAAAACACACAAGTCTTCGATTTCGAGCTGTCCGCACGTGAGATGGGTGTCATTGATCAGCTCAATGAAGATGAGCGCACAGGTCCAGATCCAGATAACTTTGATTTTTAATCGAAAGAAAAGCATAGGTGCGATGCCTGTGCTTTTTTATTTGCCTTCATGAGTAGATATTTTTTGAGGTTGAAAGGTCTCAATGATTTGAATGGCGTCGATAATCTTTTCTTTAGCATAGTCTCCAATCAAACAAAAGGTTTCATCTTTACGTGCAGCATGGTTTGCCACTGTAAGTGCCGCCTCGTCCAGCTGAGTTGTAATACCAAGATCGCGCATATTTTTAGGTAATCCAAGTGTTTGGTAGAGTTCAAGTAATTCTTCTACCTCGGACATTCGGTTTTCTGCGGCAAGCTGGACAAGGATGCCATAAGCCACTTTTTGTCCATGTAACACATGATGCGTTTCTTCAATAAATGTCAATCCATTATGAACGGCATGGGCTCCTGCCATTCTTCCATAACGTCCCCCGTAGCCTCCGACTGTTCCGGCTAACGTAATAATCGTATCTGTTACATCTGCAAATGCTTGTGAAAACTGACCTGTTTTTAAGCTGTTCACCGCTTCTTCACTATGAGAAAGAAGAATGTCTCGAACATATACCGCCTGCTTTAGTGCAGCATGCACCATGAGCGGCAAGGCGCCTTTTATGTTACGAATAATCGCTTCCGCTTCATACCATTTTGCCAGCGTATCACCAATTCCGCTTTGAAGGTAGGAAAGAGGAGAGGAAAGCAAAAAAGTATGATCAATTACGGTGAGGTAGCTGGATCGTTTATGATAATCGACTCTCATGAAATTACCCTTTTCATCATAAATGACGCTGAGTGGTGTAGAGGCAGCACAAGTGCCGGGAATCGTTGGTACCATGATAACTTCGATTTGAAGAGCGTCTGCAACTGATTTGGCGGTATCTAAAATCGTTCCGCCTCCGATGCCAATAATCACATCCGACCCGTTAAGCTCTTCTGCGATCCGTGTGACCGCATTGGGTGAACTGTATCCTTTGTGCTGAATGACAGGCCACTCGGTCGGCAGCTTTGTGTATTGTGAAAAAGCTTGGTATGAATCATATCCTGTCACCACAGCAGGTGACTGAAAAGCAGATACAAGGGAATCTAGTTCATGATATATTCCCTTTTGAGAAATAAATTGGTTAGGACCGCTTCTGACAATATCTTCTGGCTGGATCATGGATCATCATTGCTCCTTTACTACATCATATTATTCATAAATCATCTCATTTTACAGAAAGTTCTGTCAAATAAATATGAGAAGAAAGACCCTTCCGTTTTATGGAATTAAGCCGCCGACATTGCCTTTAGGTATGTATTTCCTGTATGATAAAGAATGGTATGTTTTGATTAAATTTAAGAGGTGTTTATATAGATGGAAAAACAATATCGCGTTTTACTTTACTATCAATATGTCCCCATTGAGGATCCAGAGACGTTTACAGCAGAGCATTTAGCATTCTGTAAGGAGCTTGGTTTGTTAGGCCGTATCCTCGTGTCAGCAGAAGGCTTGAACGGAACGGTTTCTGGAACCATTGAGCAAACGGACAAGTACATGCAAGCGTTAAAAGAAGATCCGCGCTTTGCGTCTATGCCGATCAAAATTGACGAAGCAGATGGTCATGCTTTTAAGAAAATGCATGTCCGCCATCGGAATGAACTAGTGAACCTTAGCCTTGAGGATGACGTGAATCCGTTAGAATTAACGGGGAAACATCTTAGCCCGGTCGAATTTTACGAGCAAATGCAATCACCTGATACTGTTGTGATTGATGCACGTAATGATTACGAGTTTGATGTGGGTCACTTCAGAGGGGCAGTCCGTCCTGATATTGAGACATTCCGTGAATTACCTGAGTGGATTCGTGACAATAAAGAGATTCTTGAAGGAAAAAAAATCCTGACTTATTGCACAGGCGGCGTACGCTGTGAGAAATTCTCCGGCTGGTTAAAGCGTGAAGGCTTTGAAGATGTCTCTCAGCTTGACGGCGGAATTGTCACTTACGGAAAAGACCCAGAAGTACAAGGAAAGCTATGGGACGGTCAATGCTATGTATTTGATAATCGCTTAACAGTACCAGTGAATCAAACAGAGCATGTGGTTGTCGGAAAAGATTTCTTCACTGGTGAGCCTTGCGAGCGTTATGTGAACTGTGCGAACCCTGCATGTAACCGCAAGATGATTGCCACTGAAGAGAGTGAGCATAAATATATGCGCAGCTGCAGTCATGAATGCCGCACAAGCGAACGGAACCTGTATGTGAAACAGCACAATTTATCTGAAGAGGAAGTTCAAGAGAGACTAGCTGTCATTGAAAAAGAACAAGCGATTTCACAAGGATAGAGGGAACCCCCTCTATCCTTTTTTTCTATACATGGCGGGGTTTAGAAGGGAGAGGAAGTCATTTCCTCTATCTTTTTTGTTTTGTTTTTTTCAAAATAAGGGTAAAGGTAGTTAATCAGTCTAATAGATTGAACAGTTGAAAAAGCGCTTTCTTTTGAAATAAGCATGTTCGACTATTTCAGAAAATGAAGAATTGAGAGATAATATAACAGGCGAAAAAATGAACAAGGATAAAGGTTCATTAGAAGAAATATTTGCCAGTAAAATGAAAAGTGAGCTGCTTTGAAAGAGAGATGCTTGCTTGACACATGCTCTGTATTTTAATCGAAAGGTGTTATGAACATGAATCATTTGCATCGTAGGATGGGAACTTTCGCTTTAATGATGGTAGGTCTTGGCTCAATCATTGGTTCAGGATGGCTCTTCGGTGCTTGGCGTGCGGCTCAAATCGCCGGCCCTGCTGCTATTTTATCCTGGCTGATTGGGATGGTTGTGATTTTATTTATCGCTTTGTCTTATAGTGAACTCGGATCGATGTTTCCAGAGGCAGGCGGAATGGTGAAATATACGCAATATTCACACGGATCTTTTATTGGGTTTATTGCAGCTTGGGCGAACTGGATCGCCATCGTTTCTGTCATTCCTGTTGAGGCGGTTGCTTCTGTCCAGTACATGAGCTCGTGGCCTTGGGAGTGGGCAAAGTGGACAACCCATTTGGTTACAAAAGGGGTGTTGACGACAGAAGGGCTTATGGTTGCCAGTGTGCTTCTTGTGATTTACTTTCTGCTGAATTATTGGACAGTTGGGTTATTTTCAAAAGCGAATACATTCATTACCGTGTTTAAAATTGTTATTCCAGGATTAACAATTGGTGCGCTCTTATTCGTAGGTTTTCATAGTGAGAATTTTACTTCTGGAACAAGTATTGCTCCTAACGGCTGGGCGAGTGTGCTGACGGCTGTTGCGACATCAGGGATTGTGTTTGCCTTCAATGGCTTCCAAAGCCCGATTAATATGGCCGGTGAGGCAAAAAATCCAGGTCGGTCGATTCCAATCGCCATTGTCGGATCGATTTTCATTGCAACTGTGATTTATGTCCTTTTACAAATCGCCTTTATCGGTGCTGTTGATCCATCTATGATTGTGAATGGATGGGGCCATTTGAATTTCAACTCGCCATTTGCGGACCTTGCCATTGCACTTGGGATTAACTGGCTTGTTCTGATTTTATATGCGGATGCATTTGTGTCACCTTCTGGTACAGGAATTACGTATACCGCAACGACGTCTCGTATGATTTATGGAATGGAAAAAAACAAATACATGCCAAGTGTGCTTGGCCGTCTGCACCCTATTTACGGCGTGCCTCGTCCAGCAATGTTTTTTAACTTAGCCGTATCGTTTATCTTTCTGTTTTTATTTAGAGGCTGGGGTGTGCTTGCTGAAATTATCTCTGTCGCAACGCTCATTTCTTATTTGACTGGACCAGTGACCGTCATGACGCTGAGAAAAACAGGGACAGATTTATATCGACCGCTTCGAGTAAAAGGACTCAGCATCATTGCTCCTCTCGGTTTTGTTTTTGCCTCATTGACGCTGTATTGGGCAAGATGGCCGTTAACAGGTCAAGTGCTGTTCATTATTCTCATTGGTCTCCCTATCTATTTTTACTATCAAGCAAAAGCGAAGTGGAAAGGCTTCGGCCGCAACTTTAAAGCGGGTGCTTGGATGGTTGTGTACCTGCTTGTGATGATGACGATTTCCTGCCTTGGTAGTGACAAATTCGGGGGCTATAACGTCATTCATTATGGCTGGGACATGGCACTGATTACAGTGGTTGCTCTGCTATTTTATATGTGGGCACTCAAAAGTGGATATGAAACAGAGTTTTTAGAGGATGCGAAAAAAATTAATGATGAGCTGCGAGCTTCTCAGAAAGAAGCTGCGGCAACCAAAGAATAAAGAAACGGCTGCCTGAACATTGCGGGCAGCCGTTTTTATTTGGATGAATGATGCATCACATGCTGCCTCAGCCAAGTGGTGACGCCGCGCAAAACGGCAGCTGTGACAAGTGAAATGAGCACATATCTCCAAAGCTGACCTAAGCCTTGTCCACTCAGCCAGAACACGATGCCTAGAATGATGAGGGTGAACATAAGCAAGAATAAAAATGATGCAGACCAGAAAAAAGCCTTCATAGAAGGTCACCTCCTCAGGAGTATTGTATGCAGGCTGATGCACGATCAGACCAGCATTGAAGAGGTAGAATATTGATGAGAACTATTGCTAAAGTCAGATAAAAACACCAAGTGATTTGACAGTTGTGTTAAGATGAGAGCATATTTTGAGTAAAGTTGTTGGTCATAGACGGAGGTGTTTGGAAATGCAGATTCAAAAGGTTCTAAACAATAATGTCATTAGTGTCATAGATGAACAAGGGAAAGAAATCGTCGTCATGGGAAGAGGCATCGCTTTCAAGCGACGTCCCGGGGACCCGGTGGATGAAGCGTTAATTGATAAAGTCTTCCGCCTAGAGGATCATTCCGTTCACGAGCGGATGAAAATGCTGCTTCAAGAGGTTCCGTATGATGTGGTCAAGGTGACGGAGGAAATGATCCAATATGCACATACAAAGCTGAACCGAAGATTAAATGAAAGTCTGCATGTATCGCTGGCAGACCATATTCATTACGCCATCGAACGGTTGAAGAAAAATCATCTGATTGAGAATTCGCTTATTTGGGAGATTAAACGCTTATACAAAGATGAATTTCTTGTCGCAAAGGAATGTCTTGAGATGATTAAAGAGCGTCTTCATATTGAACTGCCTGAGGATGAAGCAGGTTTTATTGCCATGCATATCATTAACGCAGAGCTTAATGAGGATATGAATACGACGGTCAATATCACAAAGGAAGTCAATGCCATTCTCACCATTGTGAAATATCATCTCAACATGGAATTTGATGAAGACTCACTCAACTTTTATCGTTTTCTCACGCATTTGCGCTTTTTCGTTCAGCGTTTGATTAATGAAACACTGCTTGTCAGCGAAGATCAGGATTTATATCAGCTGATTAAAGTGAAATATCCGAAAGCATACGATTGCGCAAAGAAAATCGCAGAATATGTCTATCAAACCTATCACCGAGATCTCACATCAGAGGAGATGCTGTATCTATCAATTCATTTGAATCGACTGATCAAACGAGAAAAATAATGATAGATTTTAAAAGAAAGCGTTGACATGAGAAAAGGTGAGTGGTACTATTTGCTCATAAACATAAAAGAATACGGTTTCACAATGATCGTCTTAGAGGATTGTGACTGTTCGGCAGGCAAAACCTAAACGTTCACTGAAAAAGCGCAACAGCAAGCTGCGACTATTTTTGGTGCCCGTTTAGGTTTTTATTTTGCCCAAAAAAGTATTTTTTTCAAAAAAAGGGGGTTTTTGTATGAGTCATCGTCAATTAGCAGAAGACATTATCAAACACATTGGTACAGAGAAAAACGTTCATTCATTGGTGCATTGCGCCACAAGACTTCGATTCACTTTAAATGACAGATCAAAAGCAGATAAAGCGGCCATTGAAAAGTTAAATGGTGTCGTCACAGTCATGGAAAGCGGCGGCCAATTTCAAGTGGTCATTGGCAATACCGTACCAGAGGTTTATCGAGAAATTGGAGAGTTTACGAATCTATTAGAGGATTCCTCTGCTTCATCTGCAAAATCAGGTGAAGAGAGCACAAGCCTTTTTGGAAAATTCGTCGACATTGTATCAGGGATTTTCACACCACTTCTCGGTGTCATGGCGGGTGCAGGTATTTTAAAAGGTCTCTTAGGCATCTGTATCAACGCGAAATGGTTATCTCCTGAAGATACGTCGTATCAAATTTTATTTGCTGCATCTGACAGCTTGTTCTACTTCCTGCCATTATTGCTCGCATTCACTTCTGCCAGAAAGTTTAAAGCGAATCCGTTTGTCGCTGTGACGATTGCAGGTGCACTGATTTACCCAACCATTCAAGAATTGTCAAAAGGCGGCGGAGATGTGACCTTCTTCGGAATTCCAGTCGTCTTAATGTCTTATACATCGACGGTCATCCCAATCATTTTGGCAGTGTTTGTCATGGGATATATCGAACGTTTCTTTAACAAAGTCATTCATGAAAGTGTTAAAAACTTTATTACACCACTCATTTTACTTGTCACGGTTGTTCCGCTGACACTCATCGTATTCGGACCATTTGGTGTGTATGCAGGGAACGGCATCGCAGCTGTTTTACTAAAAGTATTCTCCTTTAGTCCTACACTTGCAGGTGCTTTAATTGCGATGGCTTGGCAGATTCTTGTCATCTTCGGTATCCATTGGGGACTTGTGCCAGTGATTTTAAATAATATCGCAGTCCATGGGAAAGATCATATCAAGCCGGCTACTGCGCCAGCTGTATTCTCACAAGCCGGTGCTTCAATTGGTGTTATGCTGAAAACAAAGAATAAAAAGCTGAAATCCTTGGCTGGATCAACAGCAGTTTCTGCCGTGTTTGGGATCACAGAGCCAGCTGTATACGGGGTCACGCTTCGTTTGAAAAAACCATTTATTGCAGCTGTTATCTCTGCCGGAGTCGGCGGTGCGATCATCGGTTATTCACAAAGTATTGCGATTGCGTCAGGTCTTCCAAGTTTACTGACACTTCCGATTTTCTACGGTCAAGGTTTTACAGGGTTCATCATCGGAATCTCGGTCTCGTTCGTCCTTTCTATCATCCTAACCTATTTGATTGGATTTAAAGATCCAGTAGATGAAGATGAAACGCCGGCAGCAGGTACTGTGCCAGTTATTGAAAACGAACATGGAGTCAAAGCCGCTCATGTGAAAAGTCCTTTAAAGGGAGAGGTCATCAAGCTTGAGGAAGTACAGGATAAAGCATTCTCATCTGGAGCACTAGGAAAGGGCGCAGCCATCATTCCATCAGAAGGCAAGCTGTTTGCACCAGTGTCAGGAGTCGTGACAACGGTGTTCCCAACTGGACATGCGTACGGTCTTACCTCTGAAAGCGGAGCAGAAGTACTCATTCACATTGGGCTGGATACCGTACAATTAGGCGGAAAGCATTTTACCCCGAAGGTTACTCAGGGGCAAACTGTAACAGAAGGTGAACTGCTTGCTGAGTTTGATATTGAAGCTATCCAAGCAGCCGGTTTGTTAGTCACAACACCAGTGATTATTACCAATTCCGGTGAGTTTAGCGATATTATTGAAACAGAGGAGAAGCAAATTGCTCCGGGCCAGTCATTTTTACATCTAGTTTAATTATGAGGAGGAAGAAATTATGAGATATTCAACACTAGCACCATTTCCAAAGGACTTTTTCTGGGGCGGATCGACTTCCGCCTATCAAGTAGAAGGTGCGTGGAATGAGGATGGCAAAGGGCCTTCTGTCATTGACATGAGAGCCAGTTATCCTGAAGGCACAACGGATTTTAAAGTCGCAAGCGATCACTATCACCGCTATAAAGAGGACGTGAAGATGTTTGCAGAAATGGGTTTGAAGGCTTACCGCTTTTCCATTGCGTGGACACGGATCATTCCAGATGGAGATGGGGAGATCAATCAAAAGGGGATTGAATTTTATCATTCTCTCATCGATGAATTGCGCAGCTATGACATTGAGCCAATCGTGACAATGTATCATTTTGATCTGCCTCATGCGCTTCAAGTAAAGGGTGGATGGTCAAATCGTGCGACAGTGGATGCATTTGAACGCTATGCCGAGGTGCTATTCAAGGAGTATGGTCAGAAGGTGAAATATTGGCTGACCATTAATGAACAAAACATGATGATCTTACATGGATCAGCGCTCGGTACACTTGATCCAAATTTAGAAAATCCAAAAAAAGAACTGTATCAGCAGAATCACCATATGCTCGTTGCACAGGCAAAAGCGATGACGCTTTGTCATCAAATGCTGCCTGAAGCGAAAATTGGACCGGCGCCAAACATTGCGCTCATTTATCCGGCTTCTCCAAAGCCAGAAGATGTGCTTGCTGCGGCGAATTACAATGCGATCCGCAACTGGCTTTATCTTGATATGGCGGTCTTTGGCCGTTATAACAACCTTGCTTGGGCGTACATGAAAGAAAAAGACATTCTTCCTGTTATCGAAGAGGGAGATATGGATATTTTGAAAAGCGCAAAGCCAGACTTCATTGCCTTTAACTACTACACCTCACAAACGGTTGAAGCGAGTAAAGGAGATGGCAACGACGAATTTGCACGCGGTGGAGATCAGCATTTGAAATCAGGGGAAGATGGCGTCTACAAAGGCGGCAACAACCCGTTCTTAAGTAAAAATGCCTTTGGCTGGGAGATTGACCCTGTCGGCTTCCGTTCAACGATGCGCGAGATTTATGATCGCTATCAGCTGCCGCTTATTATCACGGAAAACGGATTGGGTGCTTTCGACAAGTTAGAAGAAGATGGTTCAATCCAAGATGATTATCGAATTGATTATTTAGAAAAACATATCGAACAAATCAAATGGGCGATCACAGATGGCGTCGAAGTATTCGGATACTGCCCGTGGTCAGCTATCGACTTAATCAGCACACACCAAGGGTGCTCCAAGCGCTACGGGTTCATCTACGTCAATCGCGACGAATTTGACTTAAAAGACCTCAAAAGAATTCGCAAAAAGAGCTCTTATTGGTATGAAACCTTGATTCAGCAAAATGGAGACAACATCGGGAAATAACGATAAAAAAGCCAATCACCTTATGCGGGTGTTTGGCTTTTTTTTGTTCACTTTATTGGCAAGATCATATTGTTCGAGTTGTTCTCACATGATAGTCTGATGGTATATTGTAAAAATTGGTTAAATATCCATTATAAGAAAGGGGCTGTTTATATGATGACAATTCTTTATATGTTCTTCCTATTGTTTTTCATTTTTTATGGTTTGAATTATATAGGACAGAAATTAATTGCGAAGGAATATCCAATGAACCATGGAGTGATTGTGACTCTGTCAGCTGTGGAAGGTATTCTTGTTTTCGTCATTGTTGGTGTGAATGCGAAATTCCCATTTTTATTTACAGTATTTATGTCCGTTAACATCTAACTCTCTACTATCATTATACCCCGAATTTATTGAAATTTATAGACTGTTTCTCGCCCATATCTAGCCGTATACTGTTATACGCAAGTCAAAAATGATAAGGGGTGTGGCTGTATGAATGACAAGCAAAAGGTGTTAGATCCTGGGCCATTTTTTCATGGGACAAAAGCGGAATTGAAGATTGGGGATCTGCTTGAACCGCTGCATTTATCCAATTATCAGGATAAAAAATCGAACCATATTTATTTCACCGGAACACTAAACGCAGCCAAATGGGGTGCTGAATTAGCTAGGTCTAATGCAAAAGAAAGAATTTATATTGTAGAACCGTTAGGCGAGTTTGAAAATGATCCAAATGTGACGGACAAAAGATTTCCCGGCAACCCAACACGTTCTTATCGATCGAAATCTCCGTTGAAAATAGTCGCAGAATTAGGTTCATGGGAAAGACATTCCGATGAAGAAATCAATCATATGCTAAGCTCCTTAAAAAAATTAAGTGAAGAAGGAAAAAATATCATCTACGATTGATGTTACGTATATCTAAATAACACAAAAGCCGCCTCATGAACTGGGCGGCCTTTTATTTGATCTTATTGGAACAACGCATCCATCAGCTCATCAAATGTTTTGGCTTGCTTGAGGGCGCGAATGCGCTCTGGATTGTCTAGTAAATCGACGGCCTGTTCAAAGAATTGGTTCATGCAGGCAGCGTCATCCTTATGAATCGCTAATAAAAAGACAATTGATACTTGGTCTCCCTGCCAGTCAATCGGCTGTTTTAAGTGTGCGATGGCTACAGAGGAAGTCCCTTCATTTGTGATGAGCGGATGCGGCATTGCAATACCGCTGCCAAGATAGGTAGACGACATTTGCTCACGCTGAAGCACCGAGGGCCGAAATGAAGACGATACTAGCTGATGCGCCTCCAAACGGCTGCATAATATATCTAATACCTCATCCTTGCTGCTTAGGTCAGCATTCATTAAAGTCAATCGCTCTTGAAAAAACGCCATCAGCTCTTTTGAGGGTGCCCCGTGTCCATTTAATAAATGAATGACTTCATTCACACGCTGTATATCATGCTGTTCAAAAAAGGCACTGACCTGAATGACTGGTTTCCCCTTTGATGTGAGTGGAACGGTTGTGATGATGACGTCACACGGCAAAGAGGAGCTCATGAGATAATCCTGATAGGAATAGAGCTCAACGATGTCAAGCTCGTGCTGAAAGGCTGACTTCAATTTAATTTCAAGGAGCCTTGCCGTCCCTAGTCCAGACCCGCACACGATAATGGCTTTCTTTTTTTGCGAGGTGTCGAGCTGACTTCTTTCAAACGAAGCAGCGATATGCAAGGCAACATATGCGGCCTCGTCTTCATTTGGTGTACGCACCAGCTGTAAGGCATTGAGTCCGCTGACAGCCAAATCAAACGGGTAAGGATAGGACGCTTTGATCTCATGTAAAAGCGGATTTTGTAAGGATACGCCATATTGGATTCGATTTAATAGCGGCTTCATATGAAGCATCAAGTCTTGCTGCAGAATGCTGTCATCAGCAAAACGATGGCCGCTTGTTTTTTCAATGTGCTGTAGAAAGACTGTAACCGCCTGTTGGACTTCCACTGTTGTTTGATGCTGGGCGGCTTCTTTCCACGTTTGATTTGCCAATAGATGCATGACTAAGTAATCTGTTTCATCCTCTGATAAGGTCACATAAAAAGTGTCACTCACCTGCTGTATGATTTTTTGTGCAATTCTCATTAAAACTGGTGATCTTTGTGTGCGGACAGTACTAGCGGATACCCGCTGGTTTTTTCGTGTTTGCTGAATCGCAATGGCTAAGTGAATGACTAAATTTTTTAAGGCAATGTCTTTAATGAGCAATGACTCTTGATGCAGGTTCGTCAACACAATAGATCGAATGGTTTCAAGAGAAATATCAGGAAAATGGAGCTGCTCCCGCTCGGTGATATGAGAGAGAGCAGGCTCTTCTTCAAGAAGTAAGTCTGCATAGCACGTTCTTTTTTGCAGCTCGTCTCCTTCAATCTTTAAGCCAAATCCAGGCTTTGATACAAGGGTCATGCCGTAACGGGCTAACATCTCTCGTCCTTTTTTCAAATCACTGCTGACCGTCATGCGGCTGATAAACAGTTCTTCAGCCAGCTGGTCAATTTTTAAGTAATCTGATTGAAGCAGCAGCTTTCTCATCATAAATCGTACACGCTCTTCTGGCATGACGGGGACAAGAGAGCGGGCAGGAAGTTTTTGTTGATGAAGCCAAAGTAAGAAAGCGTCTTGGTCACTCGTTAAAAGAGTATATCCCTTTCCGCGAATCGTTTTAATTATGGCTCCAGCTTCCTTTAAATACTCATTTGCTTCCTTGATTAAATTGCGGATAGAGCGGTCAGATAAGCGAAAAGAGGCAGTGAGCTCCTCCAGCTTCACGAACCCCTTCGTTTCAAATAGCCGCTGAATCAGCTGATAGGTTCGAGGATCTGCCGTCATCATCATTGCGCGGCTCCTTGCGCCTGTAAGGCATCCGTTCCAAGAGCGATGGCGCCCATTAAACCAGATAATCCATCAAAGGATGGTTTTGTGATAATTTCATGTAAAGGCTTTGGCAGCTGCAAATAGCCGCGAAGCCGCTTGTCTGTTTCATCAAGAATAAGTGGCAGCATAGCTGGCTGTTTCATCACGCCTCCACCTAAAATGATGCGTTCTGGTGAAAGGGTGAGCAGCAGGTTAGCAGTCATCTGCCCGAGATAGTAAGCATGAAGTGACCAGGCAGGATGATCCTCTGGCAGCATGGGTGCCAGTGTATGATAGCGCCCTTCTATGGCAGGTCCAGATGCCAGTCCCTCTAAACAATCATGATGTATAGGGCAGCAGCCTCCGTATGTGTCATGAGGATGCCGCTGAACAGTGATATGACCCATTTCTGGATGCAGCAATCCGTGAATAAGGCGATGTTCAATATAGGCACCTCCGCCTATTCCAGTCCCAACAGTAATATAGACCAAGGAGGCAGGTTTTTCTGCTTCAGTTGAAAAACGGGCTTCTCCGAGTGCTGCACAGTTTACATCGGTATCAAGCTTCATCGGGATCCCGAGGGCTTGTTTTAAGGTAGAGAGGAAAGGGAATTGGCGCCAGGCCGTTTTTGGTGTGTCTAAAATCGTCCCGTAGCTTGGGCTTTGCTCTTTCACATCGACAGGACCGAATGCCCCAATTCCAATTGCATCAACACGATTCTTTGTAAAGTAATCGATCACTTGCCGGCATGTTTCATCTGGATTCCCCGTCGCAAAGGAAGTCATGTGTTCAATCGTTCCGTCTGTTGTTCCGTAGCCGCAGACAAATTTCGTTCCGCCTGCTTCAATGCCTCCAATTCGCATGATCAATGCCCTCCATTAAAGAGGGGCGGAATCCAATGGATCCCGCCCCTACATGTTCATTTTTTCTTTACAATGTAGGTTTGTACCTGACAAGGTGTAAGCGGTTCAATGTGTAATGATCCATGTTGTGCTTTGAGTATCTGTCCTTCAGGTGTTTCTCCTAAATTCGCTGTTTCTCCGTGTTGTAGAGATGAACTATTGATTGAAGCGGCTGTTTGACGCGTTAAATATGGATTGAAGAGACGAATGACAATGCCTGTTCCATGCTCTTCTTTTTTCAGAGCGCTTAGAATGGCTCCATCTGTCTCGATGTCAAGCAGGCTATAAGTAGATTGTAAGTCTTCTTTTTCATCTCGGAAAGAGAAAATTAAACGACCGTTTAAAAAATCTGCGCGCTCATAGCATTGAACAGGGGTGGTATACCGTTTGGCAAGCTGCGCTAAGTGTCCCTCGCTGACTGCATCCTTGCTATAGTGCATACCAAATGAGAATGACAGTGCACCTTGCAGCTGAGCGTCAGGTGTCTCCACAATTTTTTCCCCAGATGCGCGTCCTGGACGATAAAGGAGATTTTCTTTCCCCATTTTTCCGAAACAGCGGAAGAGTGTATACGCAATGGTTGTGTAACCTTCTCCTGTGATTTGGTATTCTCTCACGCAGTCGGTCAACAGAGCGGCACCATATGCTTGATCACGAAGTGCAACAAAGGATTGCATCGGTTCAATGGTGATTGGTTTTTCTTCCCAATGTTCATTGTTCCACCATTCAAGCTCTTGCGTGAGCTCTGTTGGACGTTCGATTGTACCAAACTGTTGATCGCTTAGTGATACGTTTGATGCGATGCCTGTATCAAAAAGAACACGAAGGCGATGATCTAATGCATGGTTATCGACATCTACATGAAAACGGATGACAGCCTCGTCTTTGTTTAATGCCACCTTCGCTGTGATCGGAAGTGAAGTCGCAGCCGATTGCTGAGAGCGCGCCTCTAGGTCATAAGGGACAGTGAGCTGAAGCTTGATGGTCAGCTCCTCTTGCAGTCCGCTTTTAGACACTGAGATGTCCGCTGATGAAAGATCTTTTGATGTGACATACAGATCCTCACGCGGTGGTGAATAGTTGTAAGAATCCCCATCGTCTCCGTTGTCTTCAAAGATCATTTGCTCAGAGAAGGTCTTGCCAGTTTGTTTGTCTGTGATGTCCAGTGATCCGTTGTCATTTGCCGCAATGCGGTAATACGTATTTTCGATCACGCGTCCTTCTGTTTGTTCCCACGCAGATTCGCTTGATTCATTGAAGACCATGCTGACTTGTGTATAGCCTACTGACGGTAAGTCGATGGCTTCAATCAGCAGCACGGCTTTCCATACTTGCTTTGGCATGTACACTTCTTTACTTGGGTTAAGAGAAATTTGCTGTGCCAGCACATAATCTGTGACATCGGTTTTGCTTTTCACTGTGTACTGAAGCGTTCGTCCATTTGCATCCTTTAGTATAAATGGACGTTCTGTGATAAACGTTTCGACTTCAATGACTTCAGAGCGCGTTGAAGGCAGTGTATTGAATAAAGTGAACGTGATTTCCTGCTCTGTTTGCAGTCGAATAGCGATGAGACGCATGTGTAAGTCCACCAGATTCTCGGCGATTTCCTTTGCCTGTTTGTAGCGGAAGAAGACATCTTGGTTTGTCGTGTCACTATTACAGCCGCCAATGCTGTCATGCGCTGCATTTTCAAACATGAGGTACCAAATATCACGAACCGTGTCATGAGGATAGTCATGTCCGAGTGAATAGCTGATCGTTAAGATTGGCTCCATCACATTGACGAGATAGTTTTCAATTTGATTGTTTAAGATTTTTAAATCAGCTCGTGTTGAAAAGATCGATTTGTGAATCCGCATATGCTTCGCGTGAATAAGCTCTCCTTGTAACGTCTCAAAAGATGTCCGCTCTTTTTTCACGGCTGCAATATAATCTTCTAAACTACTGATTTGATAATGATTCTCGTCAAGCTCATTGGCTTTTTCTAATAAGTCAGGCAGGTTTTTACGGATCGGTGCCTGGTCAAAGCCATTTGGGAAATAGACATTCTTTGTGGTGGCCTTTGCTTGCAGCGCACCAATTTTTTCAGATAAAAAGGCTTGTAAGTCCTCATCCTTCTCAGGAATATTTCCACCGTAGTAGTAGCCAAATGGCAGGTTCACAGCAAAGACTTCACTGCCGTCAGCGCCGCGCCAATTGAATTCAGTATGATTCGTCATATGGTCAGAAACGCCACGCCAAAATGCTGTATCGACAATGCCGAAGCCGCGATAAATTTGGGGCATTTGTGCGGATTGACCGAAGGAATCAGGGACATAGCCGACTTTCATCACGTGGCCGAACTGCTGACAGCGTTCAATTCCATATTGCAGGTTCCGCACAATCGATTCACCTGAAATGACGAGCTGGTCGGTTTGGGTATACCATGGGCCGATGATGAGACGTTTCGCTGTGACGAGCTTCTTGATTCGATTCTCATCCTCTGGACGCCATTTCAAATAATCATCTAATAAGGAAGCCTGGGCATCGAGCATGAAGTAATGGAACCTTTCATCTGTTTCAAGGGTATCTAAAATGTCCATTACGCTTTTCATTAAGTAGATACGGGAGCGGGAGGTGGTGAAATACCATTCCCGGTCCCAGTGAGTATGTGGAATCACATGTACATTGACAGTCATTGATCAACGACACCTTTCTTCGTTCAAATTATCCTTCTAGCACAAGGTCAAAATCATCTTCTTCTTTCTGCTTCTGATCATGTTCCGGCGTTTTTGGCTCTTTTTTCTCAGAGAAATTCACAAGCAGGTTGGCGCCAATACCGATGACGAGTGCGCCAGTAAGGGCTCCGATTAAATAAGCCCACCAGTTTCCGACTGAGAAGAAGCCGTATAGCCCGCCAATTGGCGGCATGATGTCATGAACTCCTAATAATGCAGCGACCCCGCTTCCAACAGCACATGCGACAACATTGAGCGGAATCAATTTCAAAGGATTGACGAGGGTAAAAGGGATCGCCCCTTCCGTAATACCGATAATGCCCATAACAAGGCCGCCTCGCCCGGCTTCTCTAAAGGTTGGAGAGAAGTTGCGTTTTCGAATCAATGTCGCAAGCCCGTATCCCAGCGGTGGAATGACAATCGCAATATTGACAAGAATGGCAGGGAGATAGACGCCTGATAGGAAGAGCGCGTTACCAGCCATCCATGCGGATTTATTCACCGGTCCGCCAAGATCGAAGCCAATCATTGCACCTAAAATGAGAGCGAGCGCGAGTGTGCTTGTTCCATCAGCGACCATGCCTTTAATCCATTCAATTAATGCCGTGTTCAAAGCGCCTAATGGTCCGCCTAGAAGAACTGACATTAGAAGTCCGGTTAAGCCAACGGTAATCAGCGGCAGGATGAGCAGAGGGACGAGCCCAGCTGCAGAGCCTTGAATTTGAATTTTTCTTTTCACAAAAAGAGCAACATATCCTGCGAAGAAGCCTGCAATGACGGCACCTATAAATCCGGCATTTGTTGAGCTGGCAAGGGCACCGCCGATAAAACCAGCCGCAAGACCTGATTTATCTGCAATGGAATAGGCGATAAATCCAGCGAGCAGGACGTTCATTAAGCCAATGCCTGTCCAGCCAACCTGCTCCATTAAATAGGCACCGTGCAGTATGCCGCCAGCATCCTTATAGGTGTTTAAATCTGAAACACCAAACCCTAACCCGACCAATTTTGCTAAACCAACGATAAGTGAAGCACCGATGATTACCGGAAGAATATAAGAAATACCGGTCATGAGATGGCCTTCAATGACTTTTAATTTTGCTTTCATTTTCTTTGCTCCTTTCTATATGGCATTGCTCATGTTTATTGAGATTCAGATTTTTTCTTTTCTACAAGTGCTACGGCTTTGGTGATAATTTGTTCAGCATTTTTTAAGGCACGTCCGATTTCGACACGTACAGTGGGAATGCCTGAGAAGCGTTCTGCATCGTTGATATGCTGATTTGAGGCAATGATACAGAGGTCTGCCTGCTGTGCTTCCTCTGCTGTAATGCCGTTCACCTGTCCCATAATTCCTTGCTGTTCGATTTTGATCTCGTGTCCGAGTTGTTTACCCGCATTTTCTAACGCTTTGGCTGCCATTGGAGTATGAGCTAACCCTGCTGGACATGAAGTGACACCGACAATTTTCATTGTGTAATCCCCTCTTTCAATTGTTGTTCAATGACTTCGTAATAGTAATCAGCTGTTTGACCTGGTTGAATCTTTTCGATAAAAGCAGGTTCCATTAGGCTTGTCGCAATACCTGACAGTAATTTCAGATGTGTGACATTTGCTTCTTCTAGTGGAACAAGCAGTGTAAATAAATAGCTTGTGGGCAAATCATCGAAGCTTCCCCATTCAATGGGTTGTTCAAGTTCTAAAAAAAGAAGTGAAGCCGTTTTTACAGCGGAGCTTTTTGTATGTGGAATGGCGAAGCCTTGTTGAAGTCCTGTTGAGACTTCGTCTTCCCGTTTCAATAAATCCGTTAATAGCCCTGCTTGATTGTTTGTAATCTGAAGGTCTTCAGCTTTCTCGGAAATGTATTGTAAAATCTCATTCTTTGATCGTCCGTTTACTTGTGTGAAAACATGATCTTTTTGGAACAAGCTGATCCCTTCTCTCTTGTTTGTTAAGCGCTTACAAGTTGATTGTAATGTACTTTTCAGCATGGTTAAATAGCATCATTTTCCGTTTGAAACGGCAAAAAGTTTATGAAGCTATCCGTCTTGCTGACTGAATATCTCAAATCCTAGCTTAAAACGAGTTTAATTATATAAAAAACAGATTCTACTAAATGTATTTCTGTGATATTCTTCCAAGGTATCATAAAAGATAAGGGGGTCTTTTCATGTTCAAAAAGCAGGTCAAATCCTGTGTGGTCGTACTCATGGCCGTTATTCTATGTATGGCAGCATTACCTGGATACGAGGCAGCAGCTGCCAGTCATGGAACAAGTGTCAATGAAGCCATTGGGTTAAAAAATGGTGAAGTCATCTCAGGTACATTACAGAATGAAAAGGAAGAGTCATGGTATCAAATCACGCCATCTGCACAAGAAGTGGCAAAACATACACACATGCAAATTTCTGTGAAAAGTAAACAAGTGCTGTCCGTATCGGTCTATCCAAGTAAGGACAGAGCGATGAAGGATGACACCTATTCAAGGTATCGCGTAGACACAGTAAGCGGAGAGACAGAGATCAACTTCCCGCATGCATGGTCAGGTCCCTATTATGTCAAAGTGCTCTATTTAGGGTCAGAGGAAGACAGCCGTGATGAGGAAGAGGATGCGGCATATACAATCGGATATAAAGGAGCTAACCTTCCGCCTTCTGAACCCGTTTTCCCTGAAGAGGATGAGCCTGAAATCATCATTATTGAGAAAAAGTACGGGCGTGAAATTTTTCAATCGATTCGTACAATCGAAGATAAACGATTCAATGAAACAGCAGAAGGTCGGAAGCTTTCGCGTCTGCTCCAAAAGACAAAACCGTTTCTCAAATCGAAGCTCATCAAACATCAAAAAGAGCAGCAAAAGGTATACAATCATCTGCTCACATTAAAAACACTGCTAAGTGACGTAGAGAAAAATGGTGCATTTAGCGGTCATATCGTAACAGAAAAAGAACAGCAGGCGATCGACTCCCTTTTTGATATGCTCAAAGAAGCAAGTCCGGCTTATTTAAAAAAGGAATTAGAAGCTGTCAGTCAAAAAATTGGCATTGATCAGCTTGAAGGAAAATCAGCTGGTTATGTATTAGAGAAACAAAAGCTTGTAAAAGAAGAGAAGGTTAAAACGAATAAGATCATTTTTAAATTAAAGGATGGCCAAACACTTCAATCTACGAAAAAGAAGATGAAAAGCTACGGCATCCAAGAAAACCGTGTGACATCACAGTCAGCCAGTCCTTTATTCAAAGGCATGTATGTCTATGATGTACCAGCAGGTCAAGAATCAGCTGGAAAGACACTAAAAGCAGGCAAAGCGGCCATCAAGAGCACGGCAAGAAAGCTCTCCAGCATGCCGAATGTTGAATTTGCAGAGCCTGTTCAAACCTATCGCGCGCTAAGCAACGACGCGCAGTATGGTTATCAGTGGCCGCTGAAAAACAGTGCGCAAAACAGTGGGAAAAAAGGCGCTGACGTCAAATTTGAACAAATGAATACACTGATTGGCACAAGCAAAATGAAGCAAACATTAATTGCTGTTGTGGATACAGGTGTAGACAGCCGTTTGACAGATTTAAGCGGGACTGTTCGGACAGACTTAGGTGCGAATCTCATTGGGCGAAACAAAGATGCCATTGATGACAATGGACACGGTACGCATGTGGCAGGCATCATTGCCGCAAAATCCGATAACCATTACTCAATGGCAGGTCTCAACCAACATACGGGCATCATTCCAGTGAAGGTGCTGGATGCTTATGGATTTGGAGATACAGAACATATTGCACTTGGCATCAAGCATGCAGTGGACAAAGGCGCAAAGGTGATCAACATGAGCCTTGGCGGCTACTACAGCAGAGTGATTGAATATGCAATGAATTATGCTGCACAAAGAAATGTACTAGTCGTCGTGGCAAGTGGGAATGATGGCGTACCAGAAATGGGCTACCCTGCGACGTCAAAATACGCAATGGCGGTTGGCGCAAGCAACCGTATGGATATTGCCGCTGAGTTCTCAAGTTATGGCAAAGGACTGAGCATGTCAGCACCAGGTTCTGATATTCCGAGCTTAATGCCTGATGGGAACGTCTCATACCTTAGCGGGACATCAATGGCGACACCATATGTGGCAGCAGCAGCAGGATTACTGCTTTCTAAAAATCCATCCTTGAAGCCAAATCAAGTGAGAAATCTTTTGCAAAGTACAGCAGATGACATCTCATTTAAATCTATTGATGGAAAAGACGACGTTTTCTATGATGAAAACGAGGAACCAATTGTTGATCCGAAAATTCCAGGTGTCGATTGGATGACAGGACACGGCAGACTGAATGCATTTGCTGCATTAAGTGCTGTCGAATTGAATGCATCTGTGAGCAAAGTGGAGGATCAGCATCAAAAGGTGACAGGTAAAGCAAAAGCTGGCGCTGCTATTTCTGTGTATAGAGGAAAAACCCTGCTTGGAAAAGGCACAGCAGGCAAAAAAGGAACCTTTAGTGTGAAGATTAAACATCAGAACAAAAACAAGGTACTTCACATTAAAATTTCAAAAGGAAAGGCCGCAACGACGCTCAAAACCGTCGTGAAAAAAGGCAAAGCACCAGCTAAGCCGAAAGTGAGCAAAGTAACAGTCAAAAGTAAAGCGGTCAAAGGGACTGCGGGTGCAGGCTTGACCATTAAAGTGAAAAACAAATCAAAGAAAGTCATCAAAACAGTCAAAACCAATAGCAAGGGCGCATTTACTGCCCAAATAAAACCACAAAAAGCTAAAACGGTTTTGTATGTGACCGCTTCAGATGTGAGAAAAAGAGAAAGCAAAGCAGTAAAAGTGGTTGTGAAAAAATAAAAGAAGAACTTCCCTTTCTAAAAAAAGGGGAGTTCTTTTGTTTTATACTGGAAAAATACCAATTCCTGTCGATAGTAATATAGTAGGAAATAAAAGGAGGATTTATCGATGAAAAAAATCATGTTTGCTTTCGTTCTATCATTGCTTCTCGTATTCCCAACCTTTGCACATGCTGAAGAAACGGGAGCAGCACCAGCATCTGTACAAGTAACAAGTGTTACAGCCGCAGACGGTGGAATGGTCAATTACGGCTCTGGCAGTAAATATCGAGTGGGTTCGTATTATCCAGCTACGTTTAAAGGAACATTAAAGGATACAAGCGGAAACCTCATGCCTAATCAGCCGATCCAGCTTTATTTTGAAGCAGCGATCAAATCATATGCTCAAACAGCGACAGGAACAACAGACGAGTACGGACAATTCTCATTGACCATTCAAGTTCCTGCAGGTGCAGGCTACCGTTCATATAATAATGCAGGCTGGTCTACACATTATTACGATATCGTTCCAGTTACTTTTACTTCAAACAATATCAAGCTTTCTTCAAATGTCACAAGTGTGTACCATTTGGCATATACATCACGTTACTAATCTCATAAAAAAAGAATGTCAACAATCTGAAACTTCCCTTTCTAAAAAAAGGGAAGTTTTCTGTTTTTTTACTGGAAAAATACCAATTTATGCCGATGGTAATATTGTAGGAAAAAAAAGGAGGATTTATCGATGAAAAAAATGTTGTTTGCTTTCGTTTTATCATTGCTTCTCGTATTCCCAACCTTTGCACATGCAGAGGAAACAGGAGCAGCACCAGCATCTGTACAAGTAACAAGTGTCACAGCAAAAAATGGTGGAATGGCCGATTACGGTTATGGCAGTAAATATCGAGTGGGTCCGCGTTATCCAGCTACGTTTAAAGGAACGTTGAAGGATAAAAATGGTAAATTGATGGCTAATCAGCCAATCCAGCTTTATTTTGAAGCAGAGATCAAGTCATTGGCTCAAACAGCGACAGGCACAACAGACGAGAATGGACAATTTTCACTAACGATTCAAGTTCCTTCAGCTGCAGGCTACGATTATTTTGATAATGGCAGGTTTAAACATTATTTTGATGTCGTTCTAATCAAGTTCACTTCAAACGACATCAAGCTATCTTCAAATGTCTCAAGTGTGTACCATTTGGCATATTCAATCAATTCTTAACTAATCTGCTGGATGAGACGACTTAGCGAAAACCCTGTCGTTTTCATAGAAAAAAGGATGTCATCAAGTGACATCCTTTTCTTTTTGTTAGCAAACCTGCTGGGCGGTAACCGAAAGAGTCGATAAACAAACACTCATTAGCCGTTATTCCCAGATTCGATCGAGCGTTTACCTTTTAATCTTGAGCTTTGATGGATAAGAACCTTCACACTTGAACTTTGATCCTTGAACGTTCAGCTTTGAGCTTTTATCAAGGATCATCCTAAGATGATCATCAGATGAGGAGGGAATGACCTTTCCCTCGGAGGTGTTTAGTTCTATCGATTTTCGGCTCACTAACAAAATCAATTAATCGATCTGTATTTTCGTTAGTGTATTGCTTTCAGACAAGGAAAAATCAACTTCCATTTGGAAATCTTCAATTTCTTTCGAAAGCTGTTCAATTTTTACTCGAAGGCGAAGCGGATCGATGATCACTGCCTCATTTTCAGCTAGAAAAGACTTCACGATCTCTTGGTTGGCAGCCGCTTGTGTCTTTCCATCTTTCCCAAACAAGGTTTCTAAATGCTGATCAAGTCTCTTTTTCACATCTTCATTGGTTTGTTCTGCTTTGTCGACCAGCTCTTTGTACACTTGTTTCATTTTCCGTAAATAACGAATATCGTAGTCTATCGACGTCTTACGTTCAATCGCCTCTGCCACCGTCATACGGACACCTGCCACATCAATCATTGTGGTTGCATTTGATACAACGATGGCTGATTTGATGGCATTCCGGCGTTTGATTAAAGCTTGAATCGATTGATCATCAGCCTTCGCCTTTTTTTCAATTTCTTCTTGCTTCTGAAATCCGTGCTGTATATGTTTCCCGATCATCAATCCACCAAGTACGGCGTCATCAACGGTTCGGTTGATTCTTTTATCTAACATTTTCAGTTCACTTAATGCTCTTGTAATGGTCATTTCCATATTCACGACAACTCCCTTGGTTCATCCTGAAAATCATAGATTCCTATCATATACCAAAGTGTGCTTCTTTTACTAGTGATATCCTTTTCTGTAAGCAGCTTTATATAGAAAAAACCTGATGTTTATACACCAGGTTTTTCTCGTTTTTTCTGAATCCAAGCTGTCATGTAATACGCAGCATAGCAGAGCGCAATGAAAGGAATGCCGCAGATGAGGGCAATCCGCTGATTTGGATCAAAGGCAATGCCGATGACAGATGCTAGACATAGGAGGAAGGCAGCAATCGGAACCACTGGATAGAGCGGAGTTCGAAATGATAAATCTTGAAGCTGTCCGCCTTCCTGTAAAAATCTTTTCCGAAACATCAACTGTGAGGCAGCAATTCCCATCCATACGACCACAACAGCCAGTCCAGAGATTGACACAAGAACAAGGTATACCGTTTCTGGAGCGATCACACTCGATAGCAATGAAAGAATACCACCGATCATACTTAAAATGAGTGCATTCAAAGGAATTCCTTTTGATGTCAGTTTCGCCAGTTTTTTAGGAAGTGTCCGTTCTTCAGAAAGCGACCAGAGCATACGAGATGACGCGTATAATCCTGAGTTTGCGGCAGATAAGATCGCGGTCAGGATGACAAAATTCATGAAATCTGCAGCATAAGGAATCCCGATACGATCAAATACCACGACAAATGGGCTTTTGATCACCCCGGCTTCTTCTACTGGAATCAAGCCAGCCAAAACAACGATCGTTCCAACGAAAAACAGGACGAGACGCAGGACAGTTGTGCGAATGGCTCTTGGGATGGTCTCGTCAGGATTGACGCTTTCACCCGCAGCAATCCCAATCAACTCCGTCCCTGAAAAAGCAAAATTGACAGCAAGCATCGTCATTAAAATGGGTAAAAAGCCGTTTGGGAAAAGTCCGCCTTCGCCAGTGAAATTAGAAAAGAATGGAGCGGCCTCACCGCCCTTTAATGGAATCAAACCAAACATTGCAGCTCCGCCAAGAATAATAAAGAGAATAATAGCCATCACTTTAATACTGGAAAACCAAAACTCTGATTCTGCAAAAAATTTGACTGTAAATGCATTCAGTAAAAAGATGAGAAGAGCAAAAACACCACTCCACATCCAAACCGAAGTGTCTGGAAACCAGCGCTGCATTAATAATCCTGCCGCTGTAAATTCCGAACCGAGTGCTACTGTCCATGTCAGCCAGTATAGCCAAGCGACCGTATAGCCTGTACCAGGTCCAATGTATTTTGTTGCGTACGTATGAAATGCCCCTGTGACCGGCATAGCAACAGACAGCTCACCTAAACAAAGCATCACGAGGTAGACAATTAATGCCCCCACAAGATAGGCAAGAATGGTTCCCGCAGGTCCGGCCTGATTGATGGTATACCCAGAGCTTAAAAAGAGCCCTGTTCCAATGACGCCGCCTAGAGAAAGCATGAACAGGTGCCGGCTCGTCATTTTTCGTTGATATTGTTGTGACTGATCTTTTGCTTGTTCCATGTCTTCCCGCCCTTTTGCTTAGAAGTATGTGTGATGATTCATGATGTGGTTCGTTTTAAGATGTCATTGATATCTTCTGGAGTCGTGCGGCAGCAGCCGCCGATGATATGCGCGCCGTCTTTGTACCATTGATACGCACATTCGCCAAAAGTAAGATGTGGCGTATCACCGCTCCAAACCTTTTCTTCAGGATCATATACTTCACCTGAGTTTGGATACACCACAATCGGTTTGCTTGTTCCTTTTTTCATTTCTTGAATGAGAGAAGTGATAAATTGCGGCGGCGTACAGTTCACGCCGACAGCAGCGATTTGTTCATAAGGTTCAAGTGCCTGTACACATTCCCGTATGGAGTCACCTTCACTAATGTGCAGGCCATCCTTTGCGCTGAATGTGATCCAAGCAGATACCCCGCTGAATTCATCCCGCAGCAGCTTTGCGATGGCTGTTGCTTCAATCAAACAAGGAATTGTTTCACATGCAAGAATATCTGCCCCCGCTTTTACTAATGCCTGAATTCTTGGTCTGTGAAAATCAATGAGAGCCTGCTCAGAGAGTCCGTAATTTCCCTTATATTCTGAACCATCAGACAAATAAGCGCCGAATGGCCCCACAGATCCAGCGACAAATGGTTTTGTCCGCCCTTCACGACGCGCTTCATCCTGCCAAAAAAGATCGCGTGCCTCTTTCGCTAAAGTGACAGAGCGTTTCATGAGTTCAAGCGCTTCTTCTTTTGTATAGCCTTTTTCAGCAAAGCCTTCAATCGTTGTTTGGTAGCTGGCGGTTGTGGCACAGTCAGCACCTGCTTGGAAGTAGTCCAAGTGTACTTGCTGAATCAATTGTGGCTGTTCAATAAGTATTTTGGCTGACCATAAACTGTCATTTAAGTTACAGCCCTTTCGTTCAAGCTCTGTTGCCAATGCACCGTCTAAAATCAAAGGTGCGTGAGCCTGTAAACGGCTTTGAATAGGATTCATCGGAATCAAACAGCCTCCTTTTTAGATCGGAAATAATGGATATGATATGAGGCAGTAGTTTAAATGACTAAAGCGTTTTTGTCAAGGAGAGGAAAAAGCATATTAGGGCGCGAAAACCCTGAAAACATGCGGGTTTTGATGCATAAAAATGCAGTCAAAATAATAGAAAACCAAGTCATTGACAGCCTCTAAAAAGAGATATATATTATGGAAAGATTGATTTCAGAAAGCTTCATCAAAAGGCGCCGTCTTTTGATTTTTATGTTGTCCAACGACTGTCTTCTTTCGTGCAGAAAGAGGGTTTTTTATATGCTTAAAAAAGGAGGAAAGAAGAATTGAAAAAATGTGTAAAAGATATAGCGATGATTTTAGTTGGTTCTTTTTTATTTGCCGCAGCAGTGAACATGTTTGTCATTCCGCTTGAATTTGGTGAAGGCGGCGTAACGGGGCTGTCCATTATTTTTTATTATTTGTTTGAGATTGCACCGTGGCTGACGAACCTCGTGTTGAATGCGATCTTATTACTTGTGGGATATAAATACTTGGACAAGAAGACCACGATTTATACGGTGGTTGCCGTCGCAAGTAACTCTCTATTTTTACACTTGACCACAACATGGGTCGTGAATGTTCATGAATTGATCATTGGAGCGATTTTTGCAGGAATTATCATCGGTATTGGGATTGGTCTAGTGCTAAGAGCAGGCGGAACAACGGCGGGCTCTGCCATTCTCGGAAGAATTGCCAACAAGTATTTAGACTGGAACGTGAGCTATGCCATCTTGTTCTTTGATCTGATCGTTGTATTTGCTTCTTACTTTATTATTGGTGCGGAAAAATTAATGTTCACCATTGTGATGCTGTACGTGGCGACAAAGGTGATGGACTTCGTGATAGAAGGACTTAACACGAAAAAGGCAGTGACGATTATTTCTTCATGCAAAGATGATATTGCGGAAGAAATTAATCACACCCTGGATCGAGGCGTAACGATTTTAAACGGACGCGGTCATTATTCAAAGGAATCGAAGGAAATTCTTTACGCAGTCATTCAAAAGCAAGAGCTCATGCGCCTCAAGAAAATTATCAAGAAAATTGATCGAGACGCATTTGTGGTTGTCCATGACGTGCGCGATGTGTTCGGAGAAGGATTTGTAAATATATAAAAATGAAAAGACCCGAAAAAGGGTCTTTCAGCGTGTAGACAAACCCTCGCATTCTTTGTCAGTCCTGCGCGCTGGTGCTCACGAATGGTTACATTCGCTCCGCGCCAGTGCTCGTCCTTCCTAGACTGCAAAGGTTTTCTATCACGCTGAAAAGAAGACAAAGAGCTAAAAGACCCGAAAAAGGGTCTTTTTTTTATTCTCTATACCTCTTGTCACACAATACTATGTAATGTATAGTATAAAGAGTTAGGAGTTGTAAACATGAATGCACAATTAAAAAAAGGATTACTGGAATTTTGTGTACTGGCGGTATTAAAGAAAGGCGATTCCTATGGTTATCAAATCATTAAAGATATGTCCCGTTGTATTGAGATATCAGAATCGACATTGTATCCGATTTTAAAGCGTTTAGAGCAAAACAATTATGTGGAGACATATTCCCAGGAACATAACAGTCGATTAAGAAAATACTACCGTATGACAGAAAGCGGGCGGGAGCATATGGCGCAGTTTTTAGAGGAATGGGATCAGGTGATGGCGATTTACGACTTTATTTCTGGAGGACAGGGCAATGAATAAAAAAGAATTTTTAAGCAGCCTAAAGAAGCATCTGCATCTTCTAGGCGACAAAGATAGTGATCGGTTTATCGAATACTACGATGAAATGATTGAGGATTATCAGGAAGATGGCTACAGTGAACAGGAAGCGGTTCAACAAGTCGGGCAGCCTGCTATGATCGCTGAAGGGATTATGAAGGAACAAGGAATAAAAACCGTTCAGGTGCCGACGTTTGGAGAAAAAGCCACAAGACTCTCCATTCTCATTTTAGGTTTTCCGTTATGGGGCAGTATTCTAGCAACAGTCTTTCTGCTGATTCTTTCTGTGTATATGGTGATTTGGTGTATTCCACTCGTGACAGGTACAGTGACGCTGGTTGGTCTGCTCGGAGGTTTTTGGAGCATCATTGGTTCTCCATTTATCTTTCAGGACGGTTTGCATGTGGTGGTGACGCAGATTGGCGTTGGTATTCTTCTATTAGGTGTCGGATTATTAAGCGGCATAGCCACGGCGTATTTGACAAAGCTATTTGTGCAAATGACTATTCAAACAACTAAGGCATTCATAGGGATGTTTAAAAAGAAGGTCGTGAGAGTATGAACGTGAACGATTTAAAAAAGCAAGTCATCAAATGGGGGATCATCTTCACCGTTGCCGGAGGAATTGTCATGGCAATTGGTTTTGGCATATCAGGCTTTGATCTAGATGCATATCACAACAATGACCAGAGCAACGTGTTCCGCACCATCAATTGGAGCAAGCCATAATAAATGAAAAACCCGCTTATGCGGGTCTTTTTTTCGCTCGGGCCACAAAGAAGAAATAACAGCAAAGTGCGCCTAGATCACAAAGCATAATGATCAGCCCCATTGGAAAGGCCGTTTGGCTTCCGGCTAGTCCGACAAGAGGTGTCATGCAAGCGCCTAGCAGCATTTGCGCCACACCGATCAGTGCAGCTGCACTTCCTGCATGTGCCCCGTGATGCTGCATTGCAAGAGACGGTGCAGAGGTGCCGACAATTCCAACGCTTGATACCACAAAAAAAAGCGGAATGAGAATACCGTACAATCCTGCATCAATCGAGATCATGAAAAATAAAGTGACTCCCCCTACCGCAGCTGTCAGCAATCCAATGCGAAGGACTTTCTCTTCACCGATTTTCGCAGCGACTCGGGCAAATACTTGTCCAGCTGTGATGATCCCAAGACTATTCACCGCAAAGGCCGCACTAAAGCCTTGTGGAGAAAGGTTAAAAATATCCTGGAGCACAAACGGTGAACCGGAAATATAAGCAAACATCGCTGCGAATACAAGACCTTGTGAGAGGGCATATCCAACAAAGAGACGATCACTGGCTAAAATTTTCATCGCGCCTGCAATCTGTTGAAAGCCCCCGGTCTGTCTACGATCCGCAGGTAAGCTTTCTTGCAGTGAAAAGATGGATCTCAGCAGCATCAAAGCCCCGAGAATTCCGAGTAGGACAAATACACCCTGCCATGTCGTGAAGCGTAAAATCTGTCCGCCTGCAATAGGTGCTGCTGCCGGAGCCACCCCGTTGACTAACATCAGCAGTGCAAAGAATTTCGTCATTTCTGATCCTTCATAATGATCTCGCACGATAGCTCGTGCAATGACAATGCCTGCTGAACCAGCAAGTCCTTGAATCAATCTAAGAAGAATGAACATCCAAATCGATGTGACCACTGTACAAAGAAGTGATGCCGCTATAAAGATGATCAAGCCGATCATCAGCGGTTTTCTTCTGCCGATCGTATCGCTGATCGGGCCTGCAATCAGCTGGCCAAGCGCCAGTCCAATGAGACAAGCCATGAGACTTAATTGGGACAACGCCGTACTTGCCTCAAAATCACGAGCAATATGAGGCAATGCAGGTAAATACATATCCATTGCCAGCGGAGCAAGGGCTGTTAAAGATCCGAGCAATGCGGCAAGGAGAAATCGATTTTTTTTCGATTCTTGGGGATAAGATAAAGAACTCATATGATGACAACACTCCTCGTATACTTCCTCAACACAGCATAATGAATCAAGCGTTCCTTTTCAATGAAAAATTTTCAAAGATGTTTCCGTGCAAAATGATTGATCTTTCGAATGAGACTCTTTACATTAAATGAGTAGAGAAAAGAGTAAGGCTATCACATGCAGTGATTGCATGATACGTATATCCACTAATAGAGAGCAGGAGGTGCTGACATGGAGCAGCAAGAGCTAATCATTCGTCAAGCAGTCAAAGAAGATCATGAGGCCATCAGGAACGTGCTGATCAAATCCTATGCACAGTATGCGCCTCAATTTACAGAGGAAGGCTGGCAAGATTATTCTGCCGCGCTTGCAGCAGCTGTAGATAATCCGAACATGGAGCTGATGTTGGTGGCGGAGCTTGACGGCAAGGTTGTGGGGACGCTTCAAATGTTCCGATCATCAGAGCAAGCATATGACAATCCCGAAATGGGCATTACATCAGCCATCGTCCGGTTTTTAGGAGTAGATCCCGATGTGAGGGGAAAAGGAATTGCAGAGTCATTGCTACGTAAAAGTATTGAACTAACGCAATCATGGGGCGAAAATGTCCTGTATCTGCATACATCTGATAAAATGCAGGCCGCCATTCGCCTATATGAAAGAATGGGCTTTGAGCGTGCGCTTGATAAAGATTTTGTGAGCTCGAGTGGGACGCATGTCAAGAGTTATCAATATGTGATCAAGAAAGAACAGCCAGCAGGTTCATAATATAACGTGCAGCAAAAGGAAGAGCTTACGTCCATGGGCAGCTCTTCCTTTTTTCAATTTACGCCCACAGTGCCAGCGCCCAATATGATACCCCCCACGAGATTAAACCGAACATGACAAAGAATTTTAACATACGCTCATAAGGAGACAGCTTTCGTTCTCTCTTCGTTTTCACTAGCTGCCAATAAAGGGCAAAGCCGCAAATCATGAGGATGATTTGTCCAAGCTGTGTAAAGTTTTCAAGAATCGTGATTCCGTTCATTTATTTCACCTCATCATAGGTCTTCCATAAGTAAATGAGGCAATCCTTTATTTCTTCAAAAAAAATCGGTGTATACTAGAAAGAAACGAGTGTTAGAGGGAGTTGTGACATATTGTTTTCGCTGCATGCGGATCGTTGGGATGAAGTCATCGAGAGAAAAATCAAATACGATCAAAAAGTTGTGGAACATACCTGTCAGCTGTTAGACGCACAGAAGCAGCAGGCTGTGCTGTTTCACAAGATTGAAGACCCGTTTACGATGAGGGCAGGTGATGGTGCTCTAACCATTCCTAAAGGAAGCTATACGACTGCCTATTATTGGAAGGATCGTCCTTACAACATATATTTCTGGAGAGATGATCAAGGAAAGGAACTAGGGTCTTATCTTAATATGGTGGGAGATACTCAGTTCAACGGCCAGCTGGTCATGTTTGAAGATCTCATTATTGACCTTCTCGTTCTTCCGAATGGTGATGTCTTTGTGCTGGATGAAGATGAATTGCCGGAGAGTTTAGCGGATTTTGAACACGGTTCGGTGCAACGGGCATTAAAGGGCGTGATGGCTTCGTTAGAAAGCATTCTCGATCAAGTGAGGGCAGATGCCGAAGGAAAATATCATCACAGTTTGTTTGAGCCGATGTTGAAATAGAAAAAACGATTCCTCGCTGAAAGGAATCGTTTTTTTGTTAAACCTTAATACGGTTTAATCGTTTTTGTAAATTGGTTTTTGTTTTGGAGGCTTTTAGCTGTTTGACAGCGCTTTGGGCCGCTGCTTTTGTTTTCTTTGTTCGTTTCGCTTCCGCTTTTTTGACCTTTTGTTTAGCGTCTGTCACTTTCTTTTGATAAGCGACTTGTTTTTTGACTTTGTCGAGCCGGTTTTGCAGGCTTGTTTTTTCTTTGCCTTTGTTTAGTTTTTTGATGGCCGTTTGAGCACTTTTAATAGCGCCCTGTGTTTTGTTTTTTTCGGCTGTTTTGACCTTTGCACGTGCCGAGCGGATATCAATGGCTGCTTGGACTTTCTTCACCCGTTCTGTGAGTGCTGTTTTTTGTTTGCTTGCAGTGAGCCGGCCAATTCTTGTTTTGGCTTGATTGACATCTTCCTGCTTTTTAGATGTTTCGGCTTTTTTAACAGCACTAGCCGCAGCCTTTAAAAAGGAGGATTGCGGCACATATTGCACGCGGCCATAGCCGAATTGTGGATCCTTCCCTTTTGCACCAAGATCCACTGTATAGCTGCGCAATAAAGTGCGAAGCTGTGCATTTGTTTTCTTCGGATGAAGCTGCTTTAACAGTGCCAGCATTCCTGTGACATGCGGTGCAGCTTGTGATGTACCCGTTGCATACCAATATTCATTTTTTAAATAAGTGCTGATGACGTTCTGGCCAGGGGCAGAAAATTCAATCCCTTTCCCTGTATTCGAGATAGACGCAAGTTTGTCTTTGTCAGTCGTTGCAGAAACGGCAATGACGCTATTGTAAGCGGCAGGGTAGCTAATATGATTCTTTTTCCCATCATTTCCGCTTGCAGCGACCACAAGCAGTCCTTTTTTATAGGCTTCATCCACTGCTGAACGCAAGATGGGGATATTGTCTTCAAAGCCTAAACTTAAATTAATAATGTCCATCTTGTTGGTAATCGCCCAATCGATGCCTCGAAGCAGACTATATAGATCGCCTTCTCCCTTTTTATCTAACACTTTCACAGCATACAACTTCACACCAGAAGCGACGCCGACTGTTCCATAATCGTTATTAAGCGCACCAATCGTGCCGGCTACATGTGTGCCATGTCCTTCATCATCTTTATAAGAGGATGTGTAGTTCACGAATGATTTACCGCCGGCTACCTTTAAATCCTCGTGTGAGAAAATGCCAGTATCTAAAACGGCTACTTTTACATTTTTACCAGTGACGCCTTCTTTTATTGCTTGCTTTATATTTAGTTTTTGCAGGTTGTAAGATTTTTGTACCAATGCATCCTGATTAGTAGCAGCGGCTGTTTTCTTCACAGTAGAAGCCGCGAGTTTAACCTTTACGTTTTTTGAGACGTAAGCGATGTTTGGGTCTTTTTTGAGTGAGGTGACCGCTTGTTCATCTGCTGTCACAGCGACAGCGGGAAGATGTATGTATTGTGCGTTCACTTTCTCACTTTCATCAATAGCTGTTTGTTTTCCTTTTTGGTTTTTATAGACGATGATAACATCAGTTTCCTTTGATGGTGCAGCTGCTGCCTGTGAATGGAAGGGCAGAGCAGTTGTCAACGCAAGAAAAAAAGCGATGATGACGATTATTTTCCTTTTCAAGACGTGACTCCTCTCATCCGATGATCTCGGTCTTTTTTTCTCTATTATATCGGAGAAAGCAGGGGGATGGGATAGTAGAATTGTCGTCTTGTTGAGAAAGTTATTTTTACTAGTAACCTGAAATTGAAATTCATAGAATTCTAGTAGACAATAGAGACATCAAGATAAGAGAAAGAAGGACATGCTGATGAACGTAAAAGAGTATATGACGTATGATGCGACTGGCTTAGCAGCACTTGTGCGGAATAAGCAGGTAATGGCCGAGGAGCTTATGCAGACTGCATTTGATAGATTGAATGAGGTCAATCCAGAACTAAACGCTGTGATACAGACGAGACAGGCTCAAGTTTTAAAAGATATCAAGGAGTTACATGAGTATCAGCCATTTGCAGGCGTTCCGTTTGTGCTAAAAAATATATCGCAAGGGATTAAAAACGAACCGCTGACAGCAGGCGCTTTGCTGTTAAAGGATGTAAAAGCCAACTCGGATTCGCACTTTGTTGATCGATTGAAGCAGGCTGGTTTTCTCATGATTGGACATACAAATACACCGGAATTCGGTTTAAGAAATGTGACGGAACCTGCGTTACATGGGCCAACGAGAAATCCTTGGAATACGGACTATTCTCCAGGCGGCTCAAGCGGCGGGACAGCAGCAGCTGTTGCAAGCGGCATTGTACCTGCTGGCGGAGCAAGTGATGGCGGTGGTTCCATTCGGATTCCAGCCTCCTTTACCGGTTTGTTCGGTCTTAAGCCCACGCGGGGAAGAACGCCGGTAGGCCCAGGCGCAGGAAGGCAGTGGCAAGGGGCTTCCATCGACTTTACACTCACAAAAACCGTGCGGGACAGTGCAGCCCTTCTTGATCTTCTTCAAGTCATTCAGCCCGAAGCTGCTTTCCAAACGCCGTTATACGATGGCAGCTACCAAGAGGATCTGGCGAAACGTACATCTTCTATGCGAATTGCCTACAGTGTAGAATCTCCAGTTGGCACGAAGGTCAGTGAGGAAGCGAAGCAGGCGGTTCAGCAAACAGTGAAATGGCTGAGTGAGCAAGGTCATCAAGTAGAAGAAGCCAAGCCGGAAATTGATGGGGTTCATCTCATGCAGCAATATTACGTGATGAACAGTGGAGAAATGTCTGCGTTATTCACTTCCTTGGCTCGTTCGTTAGGGCGTCCAGTAAAGCCGGAGGAAACGGACATCGTGGCATGGGTGCTGGCGGAGGCTGGCAAGAATGTGACCGCAGCTGCTTATACAGAAAGTCTTGATGTGTGGGATCGGGCTGCTGCACAAATGGCGTCATTTCATCAAACCTACGATCTCTATGTGACACCAGCTACTGCCTATTCGGCTCCAAAGGTTGGTGAGCTTATGCATTCAGATCAGGAAACAGACGCACTTTTACGTGTGTCATCTCTTTCAATGCAAGCACAGCAGGATCTTATTTATGATATGTTCCTCAAGAGCTTGACCTACACCCCATTTACACAGCTTGCCAACTTAACAGGTCAGCCATCAATGAGTGTACCTGTTCATCTCACTAGCGCGGGCATGCCTTTAGGGGTACAGGTAACAGCGCCTAAAGGGAAAGAGGACTGGCTGCTCAGGCTTGCAGCAGAAATGGAGACATCCTCGATTTGGAAAGGAATTAGTCAATTAAATCGATAACGCATGATAAGCGACTTTGGTCTATGGAGGGAAAAGAGTGTCACACGTGAGTACGAAGGATAAAATCATTCAAACGGCAGCACTTCTTTTACGTAAACAGGGATACCATGCGACAGGATTGAATCAAATTATCAGAGAGAGCGGCACACCTAAAGGCTCTCTTTATTATTACTTTCCAAATGGAAAAGAAGAGCTGGCCATTGCATCTGTTGAATACATTAGTCAAAAGGTCATCAATCAAATTGAAGAAGGCTTTGCTTATTCGGATGATCCGTATATTGCCATCGATCGTTTTATGACAAACATCATTCGAGGATTTATGGAGAAAGAAAGTGAAAGAGGGATTCCAATTGTCTTGCTGGCGGCAGAGTCAAAGCCGGAAAACACGCAGCTCCATGCTGCATGCAAACAAGAAATGATCCGCTGGCAGGAGCTTGTAAAAGAAAAGCTAATGAACAGCGGGTATGAAGAAAACAAAGCGGATGAGCTGGCTTCTCTCCTTCACTCAATGGTAATCGGTGGTCTATCGATGACCACTGCACTCAAACAAACGACCCCTTTAGAACACGTAAAAAGTTACCTTAGACACTTATTTATGCGAGAAGAGTAAAATCTCTCGCATATTGTCTATCTATTATATCAATTGGTCTATATAATATAGATAGTCAATTCGTCATGAGGAGTGATGGGATGTCGGAGCAACCGCAATCGATCAAGCAATCCGAAGGTACCTCTTTTTATACCATGTCTGGTTCAGGAAAACTGTATGGGCTGGAGAATCAGCTTGTTCAAATGCTGGCAGAAGCAAATCAAACGAATCAGCTGTTTGAGCTTGCCTTAATCACAGGTGGGAAAGGAGCTTATTTCCCGCTGCACTGTCATGAGCACTTATTTGAAACCATTTTTGTGCTGGAAGGAAAGCTTGAAGTGATGCTGGACGGTAAAAAATACATGGTAACTGCCTTTGATTATATTCATATCCCGCCCAAAACGATTCATGGCTACAGAATGCATAGTCATAAAACAAGATTTATTTCATATACGCTGGGCGGAAAAATGAAAGATGTCTATCAGCAAATTGGGAAGAGGCTTTTTCAGAATGAAAGTTCTATGATGAATCATGCTTTCGATGCAGCCAGTTTTCAGCAGGCTGAAAAAGAAAGCGATATCATCCTGATGCATGGAATCAGAGAACTGTCCAATACAACGAAGCCCTCCGTTTTATTTCATAGTCAGCTCCCTCACGAAATAAAGTCCTATGTATTAGAGGCTGGTGAAGGGAAGCAATACATCATTGATGGTCAGATTCATGAGCTGATTGCAACAGTAGAAACAACAGGGGGCGGATTCAGTCATTTTGTGGTTGAAGGAGCGAAGGAGAAATATTTCCCGCCGCATTATCATCAAGTTCATACTGAAGCGCTCTATTGTGTTGAAGGAAAAATGAACATTCATTTGAATGGAGAAGATATTTGCTTGATGCCGGGTGACTTTGCCTATATCCCGCCTGATACGATTCACTCTTATGAATTTATGTCTCATTCAAATAAAATATTGGTTTTGCTGCTACCAGGAGAAATAGAGCAGGTGTATGAGCAGTTTGAAGAATCTCCAAGACAAAGTATATGTCCCTATTTTATTCAAGAAGGGAATTTCATGTTCAATCGGGAGACTTCAACTCAATATGATTTGTTTTTTGTCGAAAAGGAATAAGTGTGTAACGCGTTACACAACATCATGAGTCTGTCGAAACAATCGACAGGCTTTTTTGTTTTTTGCTTCCACATAAATTTCTCATATGATGAATGAACCATTCATTCAAGGTGAAGCTATGTAAAGATGACTTGAGCTAAAGGAGGAAATGCATGTGAGAGCTGTTACTTATCAAGGGAAAAATAGCATTGCAGTGAAAAAAGTAGATGCACCGTCGATTCAAGATCGAGAAGATGTGATTATACGGATTACATCGACATCAATTTGTGGATCAGATTTACATTTGTATCAGGGGAATTTCCCGCTTCCAATCGGCTATGTGATTGGGCATGAACCAATGGGGATAGTGGAGGAAGTTGGCCCGGATGTCACAGCCGTAAAAAAGGGAGACCGTGTCGTCATTCCATTTACAGTTGCATGTGGTAAATGCCAATATTGCGATCATCACTTAGAAAGCCAATGCGACAACTCAAACCCGCACTACGACTCGGGTGGGCTTTTTGGCTATAGTGAGAAATATGGGAATTATCCCGGAGGACAGGCAGAGTATTTACGCGTACCTTTTGGAAATTACACCCCGTTTAAGATTCCAGAGGATTGTGAGCTGGAGGATGAACAATTGCTGTTCTTATCAGACGTCCTACCAACCGCCTATTGGAGCGTAGAGCACGCAGGTGTGAAAAAAGGCGATACGGTCATCGTGCTAGGCTGCGGACCTGTTGGGTTAATGGCACAGCAATTTGCTTGGCAAAAAGGAGCAGAACGTGTGATAGCCGTCGATTACATCGATTACCGCCTGCGGCATGCAAAACGGATGAGCGGCGTGGAGGTTTTTGACTTTACAGAAGATCCCGACATGGGAGAAACGCTAAAGGAGCTCACCAAGGGCGGGGCCGATGTTGTGATTGATTGTGTGGGAATGGACGGGAAGAAGTCGCCGCTTGAAAAAATTGAGCAAAAGCTCAAGCTGCAAGGCGGAACGATCGGACCCATTCAAATTGCCACAAAAGCCGTTCGCAAATGCGGAACAGTGCAGATGACGGGCGTGTACGGCGGCCTGTACAATATGTTCCCATTAGGTGCTTTTTTCGCAAGAAACGTCACCTTGAAAATGGGCCAAGCCCCTGCTCGAGGATACATGTCAAAGCTCTATCAAAAAGTGACAAGCGGTGAAATCGATCCTAGAGCCATTATCACGCACAAATTGCCATTAGATGAAGCTGCTCATGCGTACCACATCTTCAATGATAAACAGGATGATTGTATAAAGGTCGTCTTAAAGCCATAAAAAGAAGGCTTAGGAGTATTCCTAAGCCTCAGCGTGTAGACAAACCCTCGCATTCGGTGTCAGGTCTGCGTGCCGGTGCTCACGAATGTTTAATTCGCTCCGCTCCAGTACTCGTCCTTCCTAGGGCTGCAAAGGTTTTCTATGACGCTGAAAAGAAGACAAAGGGCTTTTAGCCCTTTGTCAAAAATCTAAAGGCTTAGGAGTATTCCTAAGCCTTTAATGTGTGCTCGTCCATCATTTTTTCGATTAATTCAAAAAATGTTTTTTTATCTTCCTCTGAAAGGTGGTTGAACAATTGATTCACAAGCAGCTGGCGATTGTCGATCATTTGTTTAGCAATTTGTTCACCCAATTCAGAGAGTTCAATCCACACAGTCCGGCGGTCATTATTATTTCGAGAGCGGATAATCAGCCCTTCGTCTTCTAAGTGATTGAGAGCGGTTGTTGTTGCAGAGGGAGATAATGAAACTTCCTGAAGAATATTTTTCACAGTACATGATTGATGGCGGTAGATGATACGTAAAATAAATCCTTTAACATTCGTGACGTTTTTCGGAATATTTTCTTCATCTAATTGTTTCGTCGCCTTTAAATACTTTGTCAGTGCATGGTCTAACAAACTTGCCTCTAGCTCGAAATGTTGCATTCTCCATACCTCTTTTCCTATTGCATTCGCATTTTCCGATCAATTACTAGGTCTATCTTATCATAATAATCATCATGATTTAAACCAAAATGGAAGACGGCTATAAAATTACCTATATTATCAATTAATAAAAAGAACAATTCCAAAATGAAATGATTTTACTTTCAGCTGTTTTTATTTTAGAATGTGAATGAGATAAAATCTGCCAACCCAATTCACTGGAAATTGGCTATTGGAAATCAAACGTTTGGAGATGAAGATATTGAATACTTTACAGGCATTACTAAACGACAGAATGGAACGCTCTTCACAAATTGAGGCGGTAACTGGCGGAGGTGTGTCTTATACATTTGAAGAATATGCAAAACGCATCGACCAGCTCGCTCATTACTTACATCAAAAAGGAATTCGAAAAGGTGATCGCGTTTGCTTTATTTGTCAAAACCATCATCACTTTTCAACGATTATGCTTGCAGCCATTAAAGCAGGTGCAGTCGCAGTTCCGCTTAGCTGGCAACTTACTTCTTTTGAGCTGGAAGGGATTTTGAAAAAAGCAGAGCCAAAGGCTTTATTCTTTGACCGGGAATTCCGTGACATTATTGCTGCGGTGGATGTGTCTTTAGACAACTGTCTCATGGTAGAATCTGGTGTAAATGCGAAAACAACGCAGCTGTTTGAAGACATATTGGCTTCAAATGATGGCAGTGATCATGCAGAAGAGGTATCAGAAGAGGATCTAGCGATGATCTTATTTACCTCTGGGACAACGGGTAATCCAAAAGGCTGTATGGTCGGACATGGACGAATCTATCAATTTTTAACAAGACGTGGGAATCGAGGATTTGACTTGAAAGGAAAGCGGTACTTAGCGAGTCACCCTCTGTATCATATGAGTTCAATTAATCACCTGATCGCCGCTGCGATTGAAGGGTATACGCTTGTTTTCTTACATGATGCAACACCGAAGCGCATTTTAGAAACAATTGAAAAAGAAAGAATTACGTTCATGATGGCTTTCCCATCAGCTTATACGTACATGCTGGAAGAAATGAAGCGTGGTTCGTATGATCTTTCATCCTTTGAAATTGCGATTTCTGGCGGTACGAAGGTGCCGGTCCGTTTGATTAAGGACTACAAAGAAGCAGGCATTCAGATGATGCATGGCTACGGAAGCACGGAAGCATGGGTTGTCAGTGCGTGGCATCCTGCGATGGGCGAGGATAAAATGGGCTCTGCTGGTAAAGTGGATCCAGATGTAGAAGTGAAAATCGTTCATCCTGAGACAGAGGAAACACTGCCAGCTGGAGAAATTGGCGAAGTCGTCATGAGAAGCCCATTTTATTTCTTAGGCTATTATCATCAGCCTGACGCTACTGCGAAGGTACTCAAAGATGGCTGGTTCCATATGGGAGATGCAGGCTATCTAGACGAAGACGGTTTTCTATTTATCACAGGCAGATACAAAGATGTGATTTTATACGGCGGAGATAATATCTACCCTGATCAAGTAGAAGAAGTCATTGAAAAAATTCCGGGTGTGATTGAATCAGCTGTCATCGGGGTGCCGGACGAATTATATGGTGAAGTGCCAAGTGCATATATCGTAAAAGACGAATTCGCCGATTTCTGCGAAGAAGATGTGGTGAACTATTGTCAGGAACGTTTGGCAGATTACAAAGTGCCATCCATTCATTTCATCAGTGAACTGCCAAAAAACAAGCTTGGTAAAATCATGAAGAAAGATTTACGTGAATTGGTTGTGAATGCTTAGTACCTATTCTGCTATAATGAAATTTGGATGATTTTTTGTTTTTCTAACGTTTTGGAGGGAAAGGGTTTGCGACATATTCTTCGTAAGAAACACATTCACGATTTGTTGGAACAGAGCAGACAGCAAAAGGTAAAGAAAACGCTGGGCGGGCTTGATCTCACGCTTCTTGGTATAGGGGCAGTGATTGGCACAGGAGTTATGGTATTAACTGGAATTACAGCAGCTAAGGATGCAGGGCCGGCTGTCATTTTCTCCTTTGCGATTGCAGCCATTGTGTGCAGTTTGGCAGCACTTTGCTATGCAGAAATGGCGTCAGCGCTTCCTGTATTCGGCAGTGCATACATTTATTCATATACAACTATGGGCGAGCTTGTAGGCCATTTGATGGGCTGGACCTTATTATCTGTTTATATGCTGACTGCTTCAGCTGTCGCCAGCGGCTGGTCGAGTTATTTCAACAGCCTGCTTGAGGGATTTGGAATTTCGATTCCGCATCAATTCTTAGCGGGACCAGAGCAAGGCGGATATATGAATCTGCCGGCGATAATCATTGCTTTACTGATTGCGTGGATCTTATCTAGGGGAACGAAGGAAAGTAAAAAATTTAATAATATCATGGTGTTTGTGAAACTCGGTATTATTGTTCTTTTCATTGTAGTAGGCGGCTTTTATGTACAGCCAGCCAATTGGCAGCCATTTATGCCGTTTGGCGCAGAAGGTGTCATTGCTGGTGCTGCTGCTGTATTTTTTGCCTTTTTAGGATTTGATGCGATTTCTGCTTCAGCAGAAGAGGTGAAAAATCCGCAGCGGAACCTGCCAATTGGGATCATAGGTTCATTACTAATTTGTACGGTCATTTACATTGTCGTTTGTTTGGTCATGACAGGTATGGTGCATTATACAAAGCTGAATGTTACAGAAGCTATGTCCTATGTCCTGCAAAGTGTACATCAAAATAGCGTGGCTGGTATTATTTCTGTTGGTGCGGTCATTGGATTGATGGCTGTGATTTTCGCCAATAATTATGCGGCAACTCGAATTGCCTATGCGATGGGCCGAGACGGACTTTTGCCTAAAGTGTTTTCAAAAACAAACAAAAGCGATACGCCTGTTGCTAGCATATGGATGATTGGCGGAATGACAGCTGTTATTTCAGGCTTTATTGATTTGAAGGATCTGTCCAACTTAGCGAATATCGGTGCGTTATTAACGTTTGCCATGGTCAGTTTATCTGTGCTTATTTTGAGAAAGACACATCAGCAGCTTGAGAGGGGTTTCAGGGTTCCTTTTGTGCCGGTTTTGCCGATTATATCAATGGGCTGCTGCTTGTTCCTTATGCTCAACTTACCAGGCCGGACATGGCTTTACTTTGGGATTTGGCTGTTAATCGGTGTCGTCATGTACGCAGCGTATTCAAACAAACACAGTGAATTAGCGAAATCTTCATGAGAAAAAGGTGCAAATCCGTTGACGATTTGTGCCTTTTTTCATACGATTTGGGATAAGCTATAAAAGAGATAATGGACGGAACAAGAGGAGGATGAGGGATATGATTAGTGTTAGTCCTTATATTGTTGTAGATGATGTGAAAGAATCTCTTCAATATTATCAAGGGATTTTTGGTGGGGATATTCAGATATTAAATGAACATCAAGACCGTGTCCTGCATGCTGAATTGCATCTTGGGGAATCGCTGCTTCATTTTTCAGATACGTTTGGACGCACGCCAAAGCCAGAGAATCTCAGATTGATCATGCAGTTTGACAATGAAGAAGAACTAAAGGCTGTCTATGAAGCACTGGAAGCTGATGGAGATGTACTGGTTGAATTACAGGATACCTTCTTTGGCGCACTTCACGGACAAGTACAGGACCGGAAAAACGGGTTAATCTGGGTTCTGAATTATATGAAATAGACTAAGACCTTCACGAGTGTGAAGGTTTTTTTGTGAGTGTTTTTATTTTCTGAAAAATGGAAAATATGCTATGTTGGAAGAATAAAAGGACAAGGAGAAGGGTGGCAAAGGAATGGAACAAATTGAGTTTCAATCAATCCAAACAAATGGTATAACACTTCATACAGCAATGGCTGGACCGGAAAATGGCCCGCTGCTTGTACTGCTCCACGGGTTTCCTGAGTTTTGGTACGGCTGGAAAAATCAAATCATCCCCTTGGCTGAGGCAGGCTATCGTGTTGTCGTTCCTGATCAAAGAGGCTACCATCTAAGTGACAAGCCAGAAGGAGTCGAATCCTACGTATTAGATCAATTGAGAGATGATATTGTGGGTTTGATCAAGACGCTGAGCCCGAACCAAAAGGCGATTGTTGGCGGACATGACTGGGGCGGCGCTGTTGCTTGGCATTTGGCTTCGACCCGTTCTCAATATGTCGAGAAATTAATCATTGTGAATATGCCGCATCCGCGGGTGATGATGAGGGTTCTTCCTTTTTATCCGCCGCAGTGGAAGAAAAGCTCTTATATCGCTTTTTTTCAGCTCCCAAATGTTCCAGAGGCAGCACTTCAAGAAAATCACTTTCAAAAGCTGGATGAAGCCATTGGGCTAACGGCAAGACCACATTTGTTTACTAAGGAAGATGTCTCAAGCTACAAGCTCGCTTGGACACAGCCAGGCGCCTTGACCTCAATGCTGAATTGGTACCGAGCCATTAAAAAAGGCGGCTTTGAAAAGCCAATTTCCAAACGAATTCTCGTTCCTGTTCGCATGATCTGGGGGATGGAGGACAAATTTTTAAGCAGAAAGCTGGCGAAGGAAACGATTAAGATCTGTCCAAATGGCCAGCTGATCTTTGTCGATGATGCCTCTCATTGGATCAATCATGAAAAACCAGACGTCGTCAACAAACTCATACTTGAATTCTTGACATAAAGAATAAAGCTCTGATCAGAGGACCAGAGCTTTTTTTGATTTATCCAATTTGATTCTTTTTCAATGCAGCAGGTTCGTCGTCCCAGCATTCAATTTTCTCATTGTTTGGAACGGCATTTTTATAGAAAACAGGATCTTTGCCTTCTTTTTTCTGTCTCGTGTAATCCTTCAGTGCTGCGAAGGCGACCTTAGACAGCATGGTAATGGCGATGAGGTTGACGATGACCATGAGTCCCATGAATATGTCAGCTAGCCCCCAAACAAGATCAACTTTAGCAATTGAGCCAAACAAAACCATTCCTATAACAGCAACGCGGTATATGTTTAGCCAAATTTTGTTGGCTCCCAGGAATTCAATGTTCGTTTCCCCATAGTAATAGTTACCAATCAATGTACTAAACGCGAATAGGAAAATCATGATGGCAAGGAATCCAGAGGCCCATGGTCCAATGTGCTGACTGAGAGAAGCCTGTGTTAATTCAATTCCTTGCAGATTTGTTGTTTTATACGCATCAGAAAACAGGACAAGGAAGGCTGTGCTTGTACAAATAATTAACGTATCTGTTAACACGCCGAATGCTTGGATTAATCCTTGTTTAACAGGGTGGCTCGTTACAGCCGTTGCTGCTGCGTTAGGTGCACTACCCATACCAGCTTCATTTGAGAAGAGACCGCGTTTAATCCCTTGTAATAAAGCACCGCCCAGCGTACCGCCAGCGAACTGTTCAAACCCGAAGGCGTGTTTCACAATCGTGCTGATGACACCAGGAAGTTCCGTGATATTTGTGACAATGACAAAGAACGCAATACCGATGTAGGCAACTGCAAGCACAACCACAATGTATTCAGAAGCTTTTGCAATCGCCTGGATGCCTTTGAAAATGATCGCTGCAAAAATGACTGCCATCACAATACCGACTGTTAAACGGTCTAAACCAAAGGAATTTTTAAAAGCGACAGTGATCGTATTGGATTGAACCGCGTTAAAGACGATTCCAAAAGAAATCGTAATCAGGATCGCAAATAAAATCCCCATCCAGCGCTTGTTTAACCCTTTTTCCATGTAATAAGCGGGTCCACCGCGGAAGCCTGTTTTGTCTTTTACTTTATATACTTGAGCTAGTGTACTTTCAACGAAACTTGAAGCGGATCCGATAATGGCTACGATCCACATCCAAAAGATGGCACCAGGGCCACCAATGGCAATAGCGATAGCAATCCCTGTGATATTCCCTGTCCCTACGCGTGCTGCCATACTGATGGCGAATGCTTGGAACGGTGATATTCCCTCTTTTTCTTTTCTTCCTTCTTTCAGGACACGCAGCATTTCTTTAATCATTCTCACTTGCAGGAAGCGTGTTCTATATGTGAAGTACACCCCAACACCAAGTAACAGAGCAATCACAATATAAGTCCAAATAAAATCATTTGTATGTGTTAAATAAGATAGCAAAGCTTTTTCGTTCATAACATCACCTCTTCGAATTCATCACTGTTCTTTTTAAAAAATACTGAGATCCCACTCTTTAGCGAGCTTTTTCAGCATCATGACACCGGTAATACTATTTCCACAATCGTCAATGGCAGGACCGTAAATGCCAATGCCACAGCCTGTCTGAAACGGGAACTCTCTTCTTGCGCTTGGCGGAACGCAAGCCATAATTCCTCCAGACACACCACTTTTGGCTGGAACGCCTACGAAAGCTGCAAAATTCCCAGACGCATTATACATGCCGCATGTCAGCATCAATGCCTTTGTTAGTCTGGCGATATCTTTTGGGATGACTTGGACTTGTTTAAAGGGATGGTAACCATCACTTGATATAATCAGTCCAATCAAGGCGATGTCCTCTGTTGTGACCTCGATGGAACATTGCTTTAAATACACTTCTAACGTGTCCTCGACATCCGATTCTAAATAATTGGTTTCTTTTAAATAATAAGCAAGTGCCCGATTTCGATGTGCAGTTGCCCATTCTGATTGATAAACTTCTTCATTAACAGAAGGACGCTTACCTATTAAGTTTTCGATTAAATCGAAAATATATGCTAGCTTTTCTGTAGAAGTCTTTCCGGGAAGGATGGAGGATACGGTAATAGCTCCAGCATTAATCATTGGATTAAAGGGCTTCCCTGGTTTATGCATCTCAAGACGGTAGATGGAATTAAATGCATCACCAGTTGGCTCTACATCTACCCGATCCAAGACGTAAGGTACGCCTCTTCCTAAACAGGCAGCTATAAAGCTGATGACTTTTGAGATACTTTGCAGGGTAAAGGGAACGTCCCAATCACCATATCGTACAGATGATCCATCTGGGCCTATCACGCTGATACCAAGTTGAGAGGAATTCACTTTTCCGAGTGCTGGAATGTAGCCAGCATTCTGCCCGTTCTTGTAATACGGACGTATTTCTTCTGCCCATTGATCAACAGAAGACTGGCATGCGTGTTGTGTATTATTAGAAATTGCTGTTTTCATACGATTCCTCCAATCAAAAATCAAAAAGTACCCTATTGAATTGGCGGATGACAAAAAATGCGATCAAATAGGCACGAAAACATGTTACACATCTTCAAAGAACTTGTCATGCGCTGCTTGCACCACTCCTTTACACCTAAATATATGTACAAATGAAGGCATTGTCGGCGGAAAAACAAAAAGGGTTTTTAGCGAAAATTCAGAAAACGCTTACATCTAGTTTCACTAAAATTGTTCATTCAATTTATCTTGGAAACTACACAATCTGACGTAAATCTACAAAAAAACTTACAAATAAAAATCTGTCTGTCGACTATTGTCTAAACAATTCCTATTATTGTCGTCAATGATCAAAACACTGAATAGCTGAAAGGTCACCTTGCTGCCCCGGAGAATAGTCATAAAAAAGGATTTTGGAGATAAAAAGAGCGGTGAAAATTATTTTTTTGGACATTGTGGAGAAAAGAGTCTCCTTGTATACTGTGGCTATGCAAACAGGGGAAGGGATGTCAGTCATTTGAGTTTAAATCAACTTGTCAAAAAGGACGCATTCATTTTAATTTTTATGATGGTCATTGTGCCGCTTGCAGGAGAGCTGAAGTTTTATCCTGTGAATGAGACGTTTCGCATCAGCTTTGGTGCGCCTGCGTTTTTCTTTTGTTTATTACTTTTAAGAACATCTAGACCGCTATTGCCAGGATTTTTAACAGGCGCAGCTATTGTGCTTTTTCGTGTAGGCCTAGATTTGATTCAGCAGAATGCTGATCTGGCTTCATCATTGTATCAGCAATTCCCAAGTTTCTTTTTCTATTTTACGTATGCTTTCTTGTTTTTTGCCGTCCGTACGGGACGCTTTAAACAGCGCTCAATTTTCATTGGAATCATCGGACTAATGATCGAATTAGTTGCTGATTTTGTCGAGCTGTTTGTACAATTTTTAGTGTTTGATACAACAATGACTTTATCAAAGCTGAGCGATATGTTCCTCATTGCGTTTGCTCACAGCTTTGTTGTGATCAGTTTTTTTAATATGATGAAGCTGTATGAGGCACAATCAAGAGAGAAGCAGATCATGAAACAAAATGAGCATATGATGATGGTCATTTCAAATTTATATGAAGAAACGGTGCACTTAAAGAAAACATTAAAACATACAGAGCATATTACGCAGGAATCATACCGGCTTTATCGTCTGCTGCATGAACACGAAGCAGGGAAAAAAGTGAGTCAGGAGCTGTTAAAGCTCGCAGGAGAAATTCATGAAGTGAAAAAGGACAATCAGCGCATTTATGCTGGGCTTTCAAAGCTGATTTCGAAGGAAAATATGCAAGATTACATGAAGGCGGAAGAGCTCGTTCAAATTGTGATCCGTATTCAAGAGAAGTATGCTCTATCTCTTGGGAAAAACATCTCCTTTACCTCTGATATAAGGGGCATTCATCTGCATGATTATCATGTGTTTATTTTCTTATCGCTGATTAATAATTTAATGGCCAATGCAGTGGAAGCTATAAAGGATACCGGCATGATCTCACTCGAATTGAAAGGAAGTCATGATAAAATAGAGATTCGGATTGAAGATGATGGACCGGGGATTCCTAAAAAAATGAGAGAGATTGTGTTTGATCCAGGCTATACTTCTAAATTTGATGCATTTGGAACACCGTCTACTGGGATAGGCTTATCCTATGTGAGAGAGCTGGTTCAAGAGCTAGGCGGTCATATTCAAATCGAAGCAAAAGAAATAAAAGGTACAGCTTTTCTGCTTGTCCTTCCTATACAAAATTTAATACAGAGAGGGTGAGTGTATGCGATTCTTCATTGCAGATGATGATCGTGCAATACGCTCGATTTTAGGTCAAATCATAGAGGATGAGGATTTGGGAGAGGTCGTAGATGAAGCGGGTGACGGAGTTGGATTAGAGGCACATTCACTGAACCTCAAGAAAGTAGACATCCTTTTGATTGATCTTTTAATGCCTGCTAGAGATGGCATTCAAACCATCCGCCATATTCACCCTGAATTCAAAGGCAAGGTCATTATGATTTCCCAAGTAGAGGCGAAAGAGATGATGGCAGAAGCCTATGAACTGGGGATTGAATATTATATCCATAAGCCTGTCAATCGCATTGAAATCGTCAGTGTGATTCGAAAAGTCATGGAGCGTATCAAACTGGAAAAATCGATTTACGATATACAAGCCTCCCTTCGCCACGTACTGCCATTAGAGCCTGTGTTTTCTCAAGGTGCCGGCGCTGGAGCGAAGAGAAGAACGATGAAAGAGGCAGGGGAATTCCTCTTATCTGAGCTCGGAATTGTCGGTGAGAACGGCTCTAAGGATCTACTGGAGATACTTCTCTATTTACATGAAACTCAGTCAGCCAATTCTCATGAGGTCAATTTCCCGCCGCTAAAGCAGCTGTTTATCAAAACCGCAGAAAGAAAGCTGGATCATGGTGCAACCGATGTAGAGGTGATGCGGGAAGTGAAAGCGGCGGAGCAGCGGATTAGACGCGCTATTCATCATTCCTTGAATCATTTTGCCTCACTAGGATTAACAGATTTCTCAAATCCTAAGTTCGAGCACTACGCGTCGAAGTTTTTCGATTTTACCGATGTCAGCCAAAGAATGAAAGAAATGCAGAAGACATCTTCTCCCGCAGGATCAACGGGCAGAGTCAATACAAAAAAATTCGTTCAAATCTTTTATTTTGAAGCAAAGCAGTTATTCGAAGAAATGAGCTGAGGAAAATCTGTTGGTATGATTGGAGAAAATAAACAGAGAAAGTCTGCTTTTCCTATGATCTGTCTTGATCTTCAGGTGTCTTTATCATTTAACTGATCATTCTGATTTTTCTTTTTTCTTGAAAATAAAACCCTCCTGTACAATCGTTTGTTAAAATAGTGAGGTTAGACTAGAATGTCGGAGGTTTTATTTTGGGAAAAATTAAACGAAATGCGCTCTGCCCATGCGGAAGCGGAAAAAAATATAAACATTGCTGTGGTCAAAAATCAGGCGGAGAACAAACGTCTGAGCTTGTGTTTAAGGAAGCTGTACAAGTTCAAAAGGATTTAATGAATTATGCTTTTTCTAAACATCAAAGAGCGATCAATCAATTCATTAATGAGTTTTCTTTCCTTGCAGATATGGATAAAGAAACGCAACAAATCTCAGTTTTTCATTTGAGTGTATGGGGCATCTTTTTCCGTCCATTAACTGATCAGAAAGAAACCATTTTCCAAGAATTCCTGACAAAGAAAGCAGAAGATATTACCCGTCCGAAAACAAGACAAGTGGTCCAATCTTGGACAGACATGGAGCCATCTTTGCTTTTATTAAATGAAAAAACGGACGAGTCTCTTTACTTTGAAGATATGGTAACAGCAGAGAAGGTTGAAGTAGATGTAAAACCGGATCAAACGGTACTGCCTGAAAAGGGAAGTCTCGTTCTTGGTTTTCCTGTTCAATTTGAAGAAAAAGCAGAGTTTTTCATTCAGTATACGATGTTTGCGAAAGAGTTCACGGATACTCTTCTTCTTCAGGTCCGCCAGCTTGTTGACGCATATGAAGCAAATGGAGGAGCGCGCAGCACATTTATGAGAGAATCATTCCCTGATGTGCTGAAGTGTATGTTTGCGAAGCAAGAAGTAGAAGAATCAGAAACACCTGCTCAAACAGAAGGCGATGCAGGTCTATCAGCAGATCGTATGGACTGGGCAAGTGACGTCCAGTTGGAAACAGCTAAGCTGATTGAAGACGGAATGAAGGAGCATGGTGACCAAAGCCTGACAGATGGTGCTTTAACGGTTTGGAAAGCCTACTGTGATCAGAAATCACCTGTGATCCGTAAAGCAGCGTCATTTGCTGCAGGAATCGAATACTATATTCATTCACTTGCAAGCGATGCTCCGCTTTCTCAAGCACAAGTAGCGAAGAAGTATGGCATTAGTGCGTCGACTGTATCGAGCCGTTTTAAAGATATCGAAAAAGCGGTGAAAGAAGAGCAAGAGGCGACAGTATAATCTAAAAAAGACGCGGCACCTTCAGAGGCCAGCGTCTTTTTTTAGATTATCTCGTTTTAATAAAACCACTCATGTACTGCTCTGTATTATAATCGTTGAGGTCGATTTTCCATTGTCCATCCCCATTACGTTTCATTTTCACTTCATATTCAGCTGGGCTGGAGACGGGAGGAAGCTTTTCGAATTCAGATGCGTACATGTTTAAGCTTTTTTTATACAATTCTTCTTTAGAACGGATTTTCCCGTTGTAAAACTCGTCTCTTTGCTTGTCTAGCTTGTCTTTTAAGTTGGAAGCATCAAGGCCTGTTACTTGAGCGACAACCTTTGCTTCGTCATCAGAGATGGTTTTCACACTTGTTTCTACTTTGGCTTTATCCTTCATGGTGTTTTGAATGCGCTTGTACATCGACAAAATATCTCGGTCACTCACTTCATTTCCGTATATTCCTGCACTTCTTTTGAAGTCTTTGACAAACATTTCATGGTATTTATTGACGACATCCGATTGGTTGTCACCCGTTAAATCTGCGAATTGATCGTTTTTTTTGTCAAAAACAATAATATCGGTATAAGCGGATAACGCTTTTGCTGGGTTATCCAGCTTTTTTGCTGAATCGAGTATTTTGTTTCCATCTAGATCGATTTGGATGGAATCACTGTTTTTCTTGATGCTGTCCTGATACACAAACTGATATTTTTTCCCTTTGTCTACTAAGAAATAAAGAGCTCCTGAAAGTGACTTGCCTTTGTTCAATGAACCAAGGTCAAGGCGGTCTTTACTGCCGTAGAATTTTAAATCAGATACTTTGGCATCGTCCTGATAAAGGGAGAAGTCAGAGTTATATAATGAAAGGGCTTTGTCACCTTTGTTTGTGATCGTCAGGTTGACTTTTAGTACCAATTCATTGTCTCTCAGGGTAGTTGTTGAGTCTTCTGGTAACGTATATTCGTAGCTATTGACTTTTACCTCTGCTGTTTTCGTTGACTTTTGGTCAGCGTCTGTTGATTTGGCTGAGCTCTGGCAGGCTGCAGAGATGATCATCACGAATGAAATCATGAGGAGGGCACTTATTTTTTTAAGATTCACAGTTGATGCTCCTTTGCTTTTCTTTCGTCATTTCATTCCCGCTATCTGACTATGAAAAAAGAAACAGATAGAATGGTATATTCGGGTGTTAAAGGGGAAAATATCCTAATGACGATTTGCACTATTCATTCTATCGAAATTCATTCATGATGAGGAATAGGTTTTAGTCCCTATTTTTAATAATTTTTAACACAATTACCTATAAAATAAGGAATTAAATAAGCATAATATACTGGTTAATAAGTATTGATTTATAGATTTATTTTAGGTTTTAAATGTTTTTTGTATAAAAATCTTGAAATAAAGGTAGTTTTTTATTTGACGAGGCGATGCCGGATGGCGAAGACGACAGCCTGTGTGCGGTCTTGTGCATTGAGCTTTTGTAATATACGATGCACATGCGTTTTTACTGTACTTTTGCTGATAAATAATTGATCAGCGATGTCTTCATTCTTTAAGCCATAGGCCATTTGCTGTAAAACATCGCGTTCACGTTCAGTAAATGATTCGTGAAGCAGATGAGTGTGATGTGTATCATTTGCTTGCTGAAGAGCTCGGGCCATCATGTGCTCAGAGGCTGCCGTTCGAAAGACAGATTCACCAGCAAAGGCGGTGCGGATGGCCTCAATTAATTCCTCAGGCATTGTATCCTTCAGCAAATAACCGACTGCCCCTGCACGAATCCCGTCAAAGACGTATTCTTCCGTATCAAAGGTCGTGAGAATCACAACTTTTACATCTGGGTGCTTTTTTAAAATGTGCTCTGTTGCCGTGATGCCATCCATTCTAGGCATTTGTACATCCATGAGCAGTACGTCGGGTTTGTTGGTCAAGCAAAGCTCAACCGCCTCCTGACCGTCTGACGCCTCCCATATGACGTCAATATCCTCTTGAGCGCTTGCAATATAACGAAATCCTTGGCGGATCAGCGGCTGATCATCAATAATGCCAATCTTAATAGGGGTTGTCATGTCTCAGAGTCCTCCTTGATAGGAATTTGAACATGGATACAAAAGCCGTGCGGTTCGCGTATGGACGTCTTGAGGGAACCGCCTGCTGCGTCACACCGTGCCTTCATGCCTGACAGCCCAAATCCAAATGAAATATCTTTTTCGCTGGTCAAGTATCCATCATCTTCAATGTTCATCATCAGCTCATGCTGGTGGTTATATAGTGTAATGGTCATCGCGGTCGCCTTGGCATGGCGAATTGTATTGGTGATGGCTTCTTGTAAAATGCGGTAAAGCAGTTCAGAAACGGAGAGCGGCCATTTTTTATACGTAAGCTGCTCTGTATAAAATTGAATATCTAGCTCTCCTGATATCTCTCCTTGCTTGATGAGACTGCGAAGTCCGGCAAGTCCGAGACCTGCATCATCTGACGCCATATGATGAACCACAGAACGAACTTCGGTGAGACAATTTTTAGAAATATTGATCAGCTCCTGAAACGTCTGCGCCATATGCTCTGGTTCTTCCTGTTTTAAACGGTAGGGCAAAGACTGCAGCTGGACAATCATTGAGGTTAATTGGTGACCGATGCTGTCGTGCAGGTCACGTGCAATTCTGCTTCGCTCCTCCAGCACAGCAAATTGGAGTGACTGAACGGTCGCTTCTTCAAGCTCTATATGCGCCTTTTTTAATTGTTCATGGGCTTCTGATAATTCCTTGTGAACCAATTGCAGTTCTCCGAAATGTTCTTCCTTTAATTCCTGTTCACGCCGCCGCATTCTAGAAATCAAGACAAGTGTATACACAAGCAGCTGGAATAGCGGGAGAGTGATCACCATGTTCCAAGAAAAATCATTTACATAATAACTGACCCCACTAGTGAAAAAGATGATAGCAAATAGATAGGGATGATGCGCCTCTGAAAAACGAAAAGCGATAAAACCAATCATAAAAAAGGTCAACCCAATACTGTCTTGAATATGACCTGTCACCATCCACAAGAGATGTGTCAGAATCCACATCAAGAGGAGCATAGAAATTTGCTTTTTAGGTGACAGCTTACTTTTTGGAAAAAGACAAAGGAGAAACACCAAATAGACGAAGGTGCGAAACACCAATTCGCCTATTGAAAGGGGCTCATACATTTGAATATACATATAGGTCAATACAAGGCCTAATACGAATTTTCGCCTTATTTGACCTAAAAGCTTGAGTGGCTGCTGAAGGTTCATATCAAAAACTCCTGTCTATCAGTTAAATAGCAGCAGATGCCTTGATGTTCATATATCTTTTTAAAAGAATAAAACGTAATCCGATCATACTGCCAATTGGAAGGAATGTCAGGCCATTTGCGAAAATGATCAGGGAATGACCGCCATCCTGTACAACTGAACCTACTGTCATCCGGATAAGGATGATTCCGATGAAAAAAAGTGTTCCATAGAGTGAGCTGGCGGCGGTGATACGTCCCGACTGTTGATCATATGTTACTTTGTATAGTTTACCTCTCCAAAGCCCGATTGCAAAACCTACGAGTGCAAAGCCAGTCATCACAAGTAGGCTTATCGCCGTGATTTGAATATGCTGAGTGATGGAATAAGAGAGAAAGCCTAATAAAATGAGCGGCCCTATGAGAAATCTGACGGGGCGGATTTCTTTTTCTTTGCCTGTTCTCAATAGCATAATAATAATGATGATGACAATTTGAATGGTCATGAGAAGATCTCCTTTTCGTTTTAGTCTATCTTCATCATACGCATCTTCTATTTTCGCGGCGTCCACCCGCAGGTTGATTTTCAGAGAGCGGGATACTTGAATGTTGGAAATGATTCGTGGGAAAATAAGGATGATTATGTAGATAAGGGAGATGAGCTTTTGAAAAAGGTAACGCTTGGACGAACTGATTTGCAGGTAAATCCGATAGGGCTTGGTACGAATGCAGTAGGTGGACATAATTTATTCCCGAATCTTAGTGAGGATGCTGGACGGGAGCTTGTGGAGACGGCTCTTGATCAAGGTGTCAATTTCTTAGATTCTGCTTTTATTTATGGGCTGGGCCGTTCAGAGGAATTAATCGGTGAGATCATTGCCAAAAGAGGCGGCAGAGAAAAGCTTGTCCTTGCGACAAAAGGAGCTCATAAGGAAGTAAACGGGCAAATTGAACTTGATAACAGCCGTGATTTCTTAAGAGAGCAGGTTGAAAATAGCCTAAAACGACTGCAAACAGATTATATTGATTTGTACTATATGCATTTCCCGGATGGACGTACGCCGCTCGAAGAAGTAGCAGGCACATTAAAGGAATTGAAGGACGAAGGGAAAATCAGGGCAATCGGTGCATCAAACCTTGATTTTGAGCAGCTTCAAGCCTTTAACCAAGATGGTTACTTAGACGTGCTTCAATCAGAGTATTCTCTACTGAAACGTCAGGCAGAGCAGGAACTTCTTCCATACTGCGTCGAGCATGGTATTTCCTTTATTCCTTATTTCCCATTGGCATCAGGCTTGTTGACTGGGAAATTTACAAAGGATGCGACATTTGATGATATTCGAGCAAAGGACCCGCTTTTCCAAGGAGATGCATTCCTTTCAAATCTCGAAAAAGTAGACAAGCTGAAGGCCATTGCTCAATCAAAGAATGCAGAAACAGCACACGTCGCACTCGCTTGGCTCTTAGCTCAGGATGGCATTGATGCTATTATTCCAGGGGCAAAACGAGCAGACCAAGTCCTGCAAAATCTAAAAACAAACGATGTTCAACTAACTGAAGAGGAAATTAATCAAATCGACAAGATTTTCTCTTAACACGAAAAAAAGGTGCAGCTATGCACCTTTTTTTTATGACATTGTAAGAGGGATTTTGATGACGAGCCGCAAATTTGGAGAACGGTATGTGAAATCAAGTGTACCGTCTGCCTTTTCAACAAGCTGATGAATGATATACGTCCCCATGCCTTGATGATCGCCGCCTTTTGTCGAGCGGCCAAAAGTTTTGAATAAATGATCTAACACGTGTTTTTCCATACCCTTTGTGCTGTTTTCACAATGGATTAAAAATAGCCCGCTCCGAATAGAGGTTGTGACCGAAATGCTGCCCTCTTTTCCAGCTTTCTTTGCTTCAATCGCTGCATCTAGGGCATTATCAAGCAGGTTGCCAGTAAAACTAACCTGATCCGCCTTTGAAAAGGGCAGCGATGAAAAGGGAGCTTGAAGGTCTAGTGAAAGTGCAATGTTCTCTTTCTCAGCCCGCTCCAAAAAGGGGTGAAGGGTAGAGGCTAAATATGCATTTTCTCCTTTCATCCATGGGAAATGTTTGACGTATTGCTGAATCAAATCTTTGATCTCATGCTCGTCGTTCGACGCCGAAAAGGCATTTAAATGTCTGGCTGTTTCATGATGTTTACTGCGCAGCTCAAGAAGTAATTCGTTGGTTCTAGCTTCTGCGTTTATTAGCTCTTGAAGCCGTCCACTTAACTGATTCTCTGTCTGCATCACCTTCAATGAGAGGATATCGACTGTCAACATGATGGTGAGCGCCAAAAGACAGCTCAGCCCATTCTCTTGCGTTAGAAACAGCAAAAAGCCTGCACAGGTGATGAGTATAAAAGCACCTAACATCACATAACCACTCGTATGAGGTAAAAATCTTTTGTACATGAAGAATGTATAAACACACATCGTGCAAAAGGTAAGAATCCACAACACAATTGAGGATAGCGGCAGGAAAGCTTCAGCAGCTGTATGAAACGCAAGACCCAGCCATATGAGGGCATAAATGCGAAATCCAAGATAGAAAGCGTTCACGTTCGTTCTCCTTAAAAATAGTATTTCTTAAAGAATTCTAATTGCTGCTTGGTCATCATGGCTTTTTTATCTGTCCCTTCAAAAGACACGATAAACGAATTTTTAGCATACGCCGAGAAATTCTTAATGTAATGAATATTGATGATAAACGATCGATGGGAGCGGATAAAATCTTTTTCAGCCAGATCACCCTTTAACTCGTTTAAAGTTTGATATGTCTGGATTTCTCCTGTTGTTGTCACGATAGTTGTTGACCGGCCCGTTCGCTCAACAAAAATGACATCCTTTTTCTGCAGCACATGAATATCTGACTGCTGCTTAATGAGAAGTCGCCCATGAATGCTTTTCTCCTGTTTGGTGGACATATAGCGCTCTAAGCATTTGGCAATGCGATCAGCTTGGTAGGGCTTCATAATATAATCATGTACATTCAAATCAAACGCATGGACCGCATATCCACTGTTTCCTGTCACAAAGACCACATCGACATTCAGTGCGTGAGAGTGAATGAGGTCCGCCAATTCATAGCCGGACATTCCAGGCATTTCAATGTCAGCGAACAACAGATCAATGTCTCCTTGTTTGACCTTCTCATATGCATCCTCTGCTGACTGTGTGACAAAGACAATGTCCACAGCCTCCATTCTGCCCACAATGGCGTGCAGCTTTTCTAAATCTACTCGGTAATCATCGACGAGACCTACTTTTATCATAAAAATCACCTATGACTCTTCTTATTATTTGTCTATTTTACCATTTGTTTTTTTGAAATAGATCATTTCAAGACAGAAAAAGGACGTTTCGCGACATTTTTATATCAGGCAAGCATTATTTTTTCTATCATAGACTTAGAAAGTAAAGTTGAAAGGGGCGAACCAAATGATTACTCTCAGCGATTGCAGCTGCTGGTTTAAAGATAAGAAAAAAGTCGTGAAAGCGATGAAACATATGACGTTCTCCGTGAAGGAAGGGGAAGTCGTTGGTATCCTAGGAGAAAATGGTGCAGGGAAAACGACATTATTGCGCGCCGTAGCCACATTATTAGAGCCTACGCACGGGTCAGTCACTGTCGCAGGCTTTGATACGGTGAAAGAATCAACGGAAGTGAAAAAGCGAATTGGTGTCTTGTTTGGCGGTGAGACGGGGCTTTACGATCGTTTGACGGCACGAGAAAACCTTGAATACTTTGGCAAATTGTATGGCTTAGATCAGCATGAAATCAAAGCAAGAATAGAGGATTTGGCAAAGCGTTTTGGAATGAGACAATATATGGATCGCAAGGTGAAAGGATTCTCAAGAGGGATGAAACAAAAGGTGGCGATTGCCAGAACGTTAATTCATGATCCTGACATTATCTTATTTGATGAGCCGACAACAGGCTTAGATATCACGTCGAGTAATATTTTCAGAGATTTTATCCATCAGCTCAAGCAGCAAAATAAAACGATCCTCTTTTCAAGCCACATCATGGAAGAAGTCAGCCAGCTTTGTGACAGTGTCATGATGATTCATCAAGGAGAGCTTGTGTACAAAGGGACACTTTCAGAATTATATACTCAGGAACAAAGTGATGACTTGAACTATATCTTTATGTCGAAGCTCGCTAGGGGGATTTCATAATGTGGAAAACCGTCTTTTTGAAAGAAATGACAGATGCGCTGAGAGATCGAAAAACGTTGCTCTTAACCGTGCTAATTCCTCTTTTGACCATGCTTGGACTGGTGTTCTTTTATGAAAGCATGATTGCAGATCCAGGGGATAAAGCCTATACAGTCGCCATCAATGAACAGCTTCCAGCCGAAATGAACCAAATGATCAAAGAGGTTAAAAACCTAAACCTTGAAACATTTGATGATCCGCAGCAAGCCGTCAAGGATGGAGAGGCAAATGCTTACCTGGAAATGCCGAAAGAGGCAGGCGATATGCTCAAGCATCAAAAGCCATTCGCTATTAAAATTCATGGATACACGACAGATGATGATTCGGTCATCACCGTTCAAATGCTGCAATCAATGCTGGAGCAATATCAAAACCAAGTGGTCGAGAAGCGTTTAGCAGCGGATCAAATCGACACATCCGTTATTCATCCGTTTGAGGTGCAGTCCGTTGATGTAGAAGAAGGGGATGAAGGGGAAAACGGAGTGACCGCTATGCTGTTGTCGATTCTCCTTCCGATGATTTTGGTGACCTCCGTCATCTCAGGAGCTTTGCCGGCTGCGCTTGATATTGTAGCAGGTGAAAAAGACCGAAAATCAATTGAAGCCTTATTCCTGACACCTGCCAGCAGACTCCAGATTCTCATCGGAAAATGGCTCGCTGTCTCTATGTTCGGTATTTTAAGTGGAATTGTGGCGATCGGCATGCTGCTCCTATCCACTTTGCTCTTTACAGAAAAGCTGAAGCAGGCTCTGAACTTTGGTGATCAAATGTGGAGCATTATTGGCGTCATGTTTGCGGCGTTAATCATCTTCTCCTTCATGGTATCCATGATTGAATTGCTGCTCAGCGTCATTTCGGGCTCAGTCAAAGAAGCGCAGTCGTACATGTCCATGATCATTACGCTAGGTGTGCTCCCGATGTTCTTTACCATGAGAGCAGGTGCTACGCAGCTAGATACGTATTACTTTGCGGTCCCATTCCTTAATATTCATGCGCTTTGTAAGCAACTGATGTTTGGTATCATCGATCCGGTGGCTGTCACTTTGACACTCGGCTCCTCAGCCTTGGCAGTCGTTATCCTGTTTGTCATCGTGAGAAGCTTGTTTATGAAAGAAAAATGGATGCTTGCGAAATAAAGAAAGGAAAACTTGTAGATTTTTTCTACAAGTTTTTTTATATTCGGAGATTCATATAAAAAAGGCTCGGGATAGAATTGTTATGGCATAATGGAAGAGGAAATGACATAATCATCCTATTTTTACTAAAGAGAGGAGGTGGAGATATGTCTTATCAAACAGATGACGATGATGTGTTAGGACTATGTAATATATATGCTCAGCAAACACACCATTTTGAAGCCTTTATTTTGGGAAATAGGAAAGGCTTATTAGAACTAAGAAATGCAATAGACAAGGCTTTAGAAACCGGTTGTTCTACTTCAACATTATTTCCGTCTGATTATGAAGGATATGATGTCTATGTTGCTTTAGTAGAAGAGGAGCAAAGGTTTAAAAAATTAACGACTCCTTATGTAGAGGAATACGCACAAGAGGAAGATGCGGTTGATCCAATTGAGATCATTAAAGAATATGAAGCTAAAAAGGGGAATTCCGTATAAAGAGATTCCCCTGCTTGTGAACTCGTTTGCTAGTGAATCAAATGTCTATGGATTTGGCTTGTCATTGGGTTTTGTCCAGTACTTGATGTCTTCCAATGCTCTTTCAATGTCATCCATATCGTCAATTCCTAAAGTACTATCAAATTTCGAAGATAGTATCTTTCGTACTTTAGCGAGCCTTTGAGTGACCTCCCACTCATCTATAAATCGTGTGGTTTCTGTTTCATATTCTCCTCTATATGCTTCCTCACCATACTGATGAAATTTTTCACCATAATAAGAACCCATGTTATGCAAAGACAAAAGAATCAAATTCATTTCTTTTAATACCTCTAACATTTCATCACCCGTGTAGGTGATGTTTTGATTAGACTTTAGCATTGACTCCCACCCTTAAAATAAGAAATGTTGATATACGCCGCAACCAATACGCTTGTGTTCATCATATTAAAAAAACCCCCGGGATCGGGGGTTTCAGCGTGTAGACAAACCCTCGCATTCTTTGTCAGTTCTGCGCTCCGGTGCTCACGAATGTCAAATTCGCTCCGCTCCGGTGCTCGCCCTTCCTAGACTGCAAAGGTTTTCTATCACGCTGAAAAGAAGACAAAGGGCTAAAATAAAGATCATTTTAGCCCTTTGTCAACAATCTGAAACCCCCGGAATCGGGGGTTTTTCTTTAGTTCTTGATGAATTTCTCAACTAATGAGCTTGTTTTGTAGTCGTTCAAATCGAGTTTCCATTGGTCGATATCATTTTTCTTCATGTTCACTTCTACTGTTTCTTCAGAAGATGATGGTCCTAATTTTTTAAATTCATCTGGATAGATAGAAAGTAGATATTTCTGTGCATCATCATAAGATGCTGAACGGTTTTTGCTGTAGAACTCAGTCGCTTTCTCTTTCAAACGATCGACAAGCGGACTTGCATCGATTGGTGTAAGAGTTACAGTCACGACAGCTTTATCACCACTGATCGCTTTTGTTTTTGTTGATACTTTTGATTTTTCAGCTAATGTTTCTTTTACTGCTTTTAAAAGCTTATCAAGGTTTTCGTCCTTCGCTGAGCTAGAAGAAATACCTGATGAAGTGATGTAACCTTGTTTGAATGATTTATCGAATTCATTCACAACAGTTGATTTGTTATCACCTGTTAGTTTTTCGAAATCGTCGTTTTTCTTACCAAAAATCATCACATCAATATAAGAAGAAAGAGCTTTTGCAGATGCTTGTAGTGTATCTGCTTTTTTCATTAAGTCTTTTCCTTTAATATCGAATTCTAGTGTTTTGTCATCTTTTTTCGATCCACTGCCTGGCTCTGTGTAAACAAGCTGATAGTCCTTGTCTTTGTCAACAACAAAGAATAGACCGCCTTTTGTTACTTTATCAGCATTTAAAGAGCTTGAAGATAATACTTCGTTGTAGTCATCTGGAGAGATCGTAGATACCTGTGCGTCATCTTGGTAAAGTGTGAAGTTGCTTTTATCAACATTGAGAGGCTCTTTGCTGATATTTTTTACAGATACATTCACTTTTAGTACATACTGATCATCTTGTACAGATGTATCGTATTGAGGTGGTAATGTGTACTCAGCACTTTCTACCTTTACTTCTGCTGCATCAAGAGATTTTTTGGTATCGTTTTCTTTCGCAGCTGTTTTGTCTTTACCACCACTACAAGCGGCAGCGACAACAGTTACACACAAGATCAGAAGAAACAGGGATAATTTCTTTTTAAACATGTCGTGTTTTCCTCCTCGGGTTTATGGTGAATTTCATTGAAAAGCTGTAGTTCATATCGTTCTTTTTGCACAAAAAGAAAAATACTGTATGTTTTTTACTGTAGAATGAAGCGAAAGTACTGTCAATACCTCAGTGCGTTTCCGAGGTTGATTGGCTTCAAGTAGTAAAAATGACACTAAGTTGAGAGGAGAAACTTGTAATTTATTATTTGATATCTCCTGTAGAAACTCAACATTTTATATTTTAAGGTTTTGAGTCGGATTATTGAATAGGTTCAAATGACTGTTTTTGAAGATGATGTCGCAATTAGAAGGATTTTTATGACTTGTAAATGAGTATATAGTAATGAATATTTTTTCCTGCTATGTGGATGATCACTTGGTTCGTGTGTTGTTGACAGCAAGACACATGTCCAGCAAATTTAGACAGGCTGCCCGACACTGAACGTGCTTTTTCATGTCAAAATGGCAGTCATCTACACAGAAACGCTACATAAAATAAAAGAGAAATGAAATGGAGGTGGATGTATGGCAGTGGTAAGAGCGACAAGCTCTGATATTGATTTAATGGCCAGACTGCTGAGAGCGGAGGCAGAAGGTGAAGGGAAGCAAGGGATGCTGCTCGTAGGAAATGTGGGCATCAATCGGCTGCGTGCCAACTGCTCTGACTTTAAAGGGCTGCGTACGATTCCACAAATGATTTATCAGGAGCATGCATTCGAAGCGGTCACGCATGGGTACTTTTATCAACGAGCACGAGAAACTGAAAAAACACTTGCGCGGAGAAATATTAACGGAGAACGTTTTTGGCCGGCAAAATTCAGCCTTTGGTATTTTAAACCGCCTGGCAATTGTCCAGCGACATGGTATAATCAGCCGTTTGTGGCAAGGTATAAGTCGCATTGCTTTTATCAGCCAACCGCCGAAACGTGTGAAAATGTCTATAACACCTTTTAGCTTGATGAAACGCACAATCCTCTTAGAGTACGAATGCAGAGGGTTGTGTTTTTGTTTTTTCCAAAATGGGTAACCATTGTGTATCAACAAGATGAAGCACGTGAATGGAGGAAATGATGATGTATCAAGATTTAAAAGGGAAAACGGCCATTGTCACAGGCTCTTCAAAAGGAATTGGACAAGCGATCGCATTGCGGTTTGGACAAGAGGAAATGAATGTGGTTGTAAACTATAAAGGCGATGAAGATGGAGCTGAAGAGACGGTACAAGCCATTCAGAAGCACGGAGGTGGGGCGGTGAAAGTACACGCAGATGTCTCCAAAGAGGAAGGCATCCAAGCTATCATGGATACAGCATTGGAACATTTCGGTACAGTAGATGTATTCGTCAATAATTCAGGCTTTAACGGGGAAGAAGCGCTACCGCATGAGATGACGCTGGAGCAATGGCAAAACGTCATCGATGTGAACATAACAGGTGCATTTTTAGGCGCAAAGGCTGCGCTCGCCTATATGATGGAGCATGACATCAAAGGATCTATTTTAAATATTTCCAGTGTCCATCAGGAGATTCCGCGCCCATTCAACGTTCATTATTCCACTTCAAAGGGCGGAATGAATATGATGACAAAGACGCTGGCTCTTGATTATGCCGAAGCAGGTATTCGAATCAATGCGATTGCGCCAGGTACCATGGCAACCGAATCAAATGATGATTTGCAGGATGAACAGAAAAAACAAAAGCAGCTTGAGAAAATTCCGATGAGAACCTTTGGTGAACCGAAGGAGATTGGGGCCGCTGCTGCATTCCTCGTTTCTAAGGAAGCGGCATATATCACAGGCACCACCTTATTTGTGGATGGTGGAATGACACTTTATCCTTCTCAAATCAATGATTAATCCGAAAAACATCCGCCTGTTCAGCCGGCGGATGTTTTTTGTTCGTAGCGTTGTGTAGCTTTGGCTCGTTTGCCGAGCAGCATCGGGTACTTGCTCAGGAAGGAGATACATGGCACCATGAGCAGCAATGTGCCGATCGTATAAAAAAGTGTCCAAGAGAGCTGCGCTGTATCAGCAATATTGATACCAAGTCCATAAAAAACAAATGCTTTCATGATATCAATACCGGCAAACTGCAAAACAAGAATGACAATAGAATTTCGTCCTAGATACGTCAAAATAGGGGATGTTTTCAATTTAAAGCTTAAATAAATCACGGCAGCTGAACCGAGCAGAGCACATGCATAGAAAATAAAGAGATCACCGTAGTCGTTGACGCGCATATCGATCCGTGAATTAAAGCTCTGCATGTAAGCCGTCAGCACAAGCAGACCTGTACATAAAAGCAGGGTTGGATCTGTTTTTAATTCCACAAACCACTGCTTTGCTAAAAATCCAATCGAATAAAACACAACAGCCGTCAAGGCGACATTGGCATTCCAAGGAAGACTTTGATCTAAAAGCAAGGTAGAAGCATATCCAGCACCTCCGCAAAGAATAGTCAGCAAGATCACGGCAGCAGGTCTCCCTTTTGAAAGACGATGCATAAAGAAAAATAAAATTTCCACTAAAAAGAGTGTCGTTAAAAACCAAATCGCTGGGTTATGTGTAAGTCTTGCTTCATCTGCATTGGATATGAAAATACCTGTAAACGGAACGAAAGGGTCGATATCCGTTTGTCCTTTGAATGCGAAAAAACGAGTAACGGAGAACCAAAATACATACGTAATGATGGAGAAATAGAGATAGGGCAGGAGTAAGCTTTTGGCTTTTTTCTGAATAAATGACAGAGCAGGGGATGAGGATGATCGAAACATCATGCCTGATAGTAAAAAGAAAAGCGGCATATGAAAAGAGTAAATGAATTGCTTGAGCGAATCTGGAATGGGCACATGCGCCATAACCACGAGCAGAATGCCGATTCCTTTAGCTGCATCTACCCAATCGAGTCTCTTTTTCATGTCTGTCATCTCCTTTTTCTCAGCGTCGTAAACCGTTCATTGAATATGTACCTCTACTATATAAAAGGTACACCTCTTATGCGTTTACAGTTCGCTAACGATTAGAAGACACATTTGCGATTAGATGACAGAAGGAAGGATTTTGACATCTTGATGTTACATTTCCCATTTTTTATGACAATGTAAAAAAAGAAGCCTGAAAAGCTGGCTTCAAAATAATTCTGCTATTCGCTTGTAGGAGCGTTGTTTTTCAATCGGATCAAAGGAATTGTTCAGAATCATGATGTCATCCGTTTGATAGCGGTCCATCAAGGTCTGTAATTGCTCTTTCACCGTTTTCTTCGAGCCGACAATCATCCGCTGGCGGTTTTGCAGCACTTTTTTCTTTTCCTGCGTGGTGTAGTGATAGGCACTTGCTTCTTCTATAGAAGGAACGCGGCTGTCCAGTCCTTTTTCAACACGCAGCAGCCATAAATCTGTACTGCTGGCGATCCGATCTGCTTCTTCATCTGTTTCACCGCAGATGACAAAGACGGCAAACATAGATTGTGGCTGCCTAGAAAAGACAGATGGAGAAAAGTGTGATCGATACGTCTCAAATGCTTGTTTGCCGCGTGCAGGATGAATAAAGTGGCCAAAAATATAGTTGATTCCAAGCTCCGCCGCCTGTATGGCACTATTTTCTCCTAGTCCAAGCAGCCAAACCGGCGGATGAGCATCAACAAGCGGAGCAGCTTTCACACCTGCATGCGGATGACCAGAAGGCAGGCTATCTGATAAGTAAAAAAGAAGATCCTTCAGCTGGCGGTCAAACTGAGACAGATCTTTATGCACGCTGTCCGTCAAAGCGAGTCTCGTCCTTTCAATCCCGCCCGGGGATTTGCCGACTCCGATCTCAATCCGTCCAGGATAAAGGGCTTCAAGCTGCCGCGTGACCTCTGCTACTTTAAAAGGACTGTACTGAGGAAGTAAAATGCCGCCAGATCCGGTACGCAAGGTCGATGTATGAGCCGCAATATGAGCCATTAATATTTCAGGCGCTGTACTAGCGAGCCCCCTTGTGCTGTGGTGTTCAGCGAACCAATAGCGCTCATACCCAAGCGTTTCAGCCAGCTGAGCCAGCTGCGTTGTATGAATCAATGTCTCCTGAGCAGACTGACCTTTAGGAATGGCGACTTGATCTAATATATGAAGTGATGGCATCATCAACATCCTTTCAACAACATGCTGAATATAAGTATAAAGAAATCAATGGATGGAAGGAAACGAAAGGGTTTATCCTTTGAACACATGCTTTTATGTTTTCTATATCAACATATGAAACCACATCTTACGCTCCTTATCAGCAAGAGCTGCTCGCCGGGACCTTTCGACAATGTTTCACATGAAACACTTCATTTACGACATGAACTATTTTCAATGTGCATCTTTCTTTAAAAAAATATAAAGTGTTTGAAACCTATCTTGAACATAGATCGTATATACTAGTAACTAGAAAAAAGAGTAAGAGGCTCCAATGTCATTTCATGAATTTTGTCGAATTTTCATGTATGATGATTTTAATAGGGTCCATCGCTTAATAAATAGATTTTTATTATGCTGGAGGAGTGATTGATTTGGCGATTACATTAGAAAAAGGTCAACGTATTGATTTAACAAAAGGGAAAGCAGGGCTAACGAATATTCTTGTTGGACTTGGCTGGGACCCTGTATCACAAGGCGGAGGATTTTTAGGAAAGCTGTTTGGCGGCGGAGGCGGCGCTGATGTTGATTGTGATGCTTCAGTGCTCATGCTGAAAAATGATAAGTTTACGGAAAATAAAGATTTGATTTATTTTGGCAACCTAAAAAGCAAATGCGGCAGTGTTGAGCATACAGGTGACAACCTGACTGGTGAAGGAGACGGAGATGATGAACAAGTCCTCGTCAACTTGAGCAAGGTGCCGGGTAATGTGAATAAATTGGTGTTTGTCGTGAACATTTATGATGCCCTTAGAAGAAACCAACACTTTGGTATGATTCAAAATGCTTACATTCGCATCGTTGATCGTTCAAATAATCAAGAATTAGTGAAATATAATTTAAAAGATGACTATGCAGGAAAAACATCGTTAATCGTCGGAGAACTTTACCGTCAAGAGAATGAGTGGAAGTTTGCGGCTCTTGGAAATGGTACAAATGATGCGAAGCTTGCCGATATTACGAGAAACTACATTTAAACAGAAGGGAGAGGTTCCTAGTGGGAATTTCTTTAGCGAAAGGTCAAAAAATTGATTTAACAAAAACGAATCCGGGTTTAACAAAAGTAGTCGTTGGTCTTGGCTGGGACGTCAATAAGTATGACGGCGGACATGACTTTGATTTAGACGCAAGTGTATTCCTTTTAGATGCGGCAGGTAAAGCAAGCTCTCCATCTGACTTTGTCTTTTACAACCAAACAACTGGCGGAGGCGGCAGTGTCGTACATACAGGCGATAACCGCACTGGTGAAGGGGACGGAGATGACGAGCAGGTCAATGTTGACCTTGCAGCTGTACCAGCAAGTATTGAGAAGATTTCATTTGTCATTACAATTCATGATGCAGAAGCGCGCAGTCAAAACTTCGGACAAGTGTCTAACGCATATGTACGTATTTTAAATGCGGCTTCGAATGAAGAACTTATTCGCTACGATTTGGCAGAGGATTTCTCAATTGAGACAGCCATTATTGTAGGTGAATTATACCGTCATGGCGGGGAATGGAAATTCTCAGCTGTCGGATCAGGCTATCAAGGCGGTCTTGCACGCATTGCAACGGACTTCGGCTTAGATATCGGATAACGATAGTTTCCTATTTTCAAAGACAGGAGAGATACGAATATGGCGATTCAGCTTTCAAAAGGACAACGTGTCGATTTAACTAAAACCAACCCAGGGCTGACGAAAGTGATGATCGGTCTGGGCTGGGATACGAATAAATATTCTGGCGGAGCCGAATTTGATTTGGACGCTTCGGCTTTCTTGGTGGATGCAAACAATCGTTGTCAGCAAGATACAGATTTTGTGTTCTATAATAACCTTCAGCATCCGAGCGGCAGTGTCACTCATACAGGTGATAACCGGACGGGTGAAGGAGATGGAGATGACGAGCAAATTCTCGTTGATTTCTCGAAAATTCCTGCTAACATTGATCGTATCGGAATTACAGTTACGATCCATGATGCAGAGACGCGCAGCCAAAATTTTGGACAAGTCTCTAATGCATTTGTTCGTGTTGTAAATGAAGAGGGCGGGGAAGAATTGATTCGCTTCGATTTAGGCGAAGACTTCTCAATTGAAACAGCTGTTGTGGTATGTGAATTGTACCGACACGGAAGTGATTGGAAGTTTAACGCGATCGGAAGCGGATTCTCTGGCGGACTTGCAGCTCTTTGTCAAAATTATGGGTTAGAAGTGTAAATAAGAGAAACAAATCAATTCAAGAGGTGCTGTCAAAAACTCATATGAGGGCCTTTTCCAAAGTGAGAAAGAAACAGCGATCAAGAATAGCAGCAGGCGAAAGCCTGCTGATGCTTCTACACTTATAGGAGGAAAACCAGTTGGACATTTTGAAACATATGTTGGATACATATGCCTCGTTTTTTGATTGGCATATGTGGGCAGAGGTGTTAACAGACCCTGTCTCTTGGGGGCTTATTGGGACGCTTGTCGTGCTTGAAGGATTGTTATCAGCAGATAACGCACTTGTATTAGCTGTGATGGTGAAACATTTACCGGAAAAGCAGCGTAAAAAGGCATTAACCTACGGATTAATTGGCGCTTATTTCTTCCGTTTTCTATTCATTGGCGTAGGGATGCTGCTTATTAAATTCTGGTGGATTAAGGTTCTTGGAGCTGCTTACTTAGCATGGCTTGTCATTAAGCACTTCTGGTTAGGCGATGGCGATGATGAAGCGAAGGAATTGAAAAAAGAAGGCTGGTTGATTCGGGTATTTGGTATATTCTGGGCAACCGTTATCTCTGTAGAAATTATGGACCTTGCCTTCTCGGTTGATAGTATTCTTGCAGCATTCGCTGTATCTGAGGAAGTATGGATTCTTCTATTAGGCGGAATGCTTGGAATTCTCATGATGCGTACAGTGGCACAGTTGTTCCTTGTTCTTATTGACCGTATCCCAGAACTCGAGAATACAGCGTTTATTCTTATCGGGATCATTGCGATCAAAATGGGCTTGAGTGCTGCTCACATTGAAATCCCGCATCTTGTATTCTTTGCAATTATTATCCTAGCATTTATCGGAACGTTTATTGTTCATAAAATCAATAAGAAGAAACATCAAGGTGTAACAAACGAAGCTGCGGCTTCAAAAGAAGAATAGGACGATCAAAAAGGAATGGAGTTGATTAGCGGCTCCATCCTTTTTTGAATCATCAAGTCATTTGTTCGATTTTCTCTCAACAACAGGAGGTGGCACAGCATGCGGTATTTTCAGTTTTTATCAGAGGCGAAGCAGCACGATATTTTTTTCAAAAGGCCGGTGGCGATGCATTTGATGACGCCAAGGCACATACTTGCGCATGCATTAGGTGCTACTTTGTATATGCCTGCAACAAGACAGGATATAGCAGACATGCTGCTGTCGCAGAAATATGAAGCGCTTTGCTCTGTTGTATTTTGTTTAGAGGATGCCATCGGTGATCAAGAAGTGGAAATGGCTGAGCAGAATCTAGTGGTACAACTCGCCAAACTGTCGGACAAATTGACGCATACGCCTGAAACGGCTGAACAATTGCCGCTTTTATTTATTCGGGTTCGTTCACCGAAGCAGCTGCTCAAAATGGCAGATTTGCTAGGTTCATCTCTTCATTTATTGACGGGTTTTGTTTTTCCAAAGTGTTCTATTCATAATGCGAAGGATTATTTGGACAGCTTGAAACAGGTTTCAGCACAAACGAAGACAAAGCTGTACGGTATGCCCATTTTGGAAACACCCGATTTATTAGAAAAAGATACAAGATATACGGTGCTGTCAGAGTTAAAGCAGATCATGCTGAATGATGAAGAATATATTTTGAATATTCGTATTGGGGCAACGGACCTTTGCGGCTTATATGGCATTCGCCGTGACCGTGACACCACCATCTATGAAATCAGATTGATTGCTGATTTGATCACAGATATGATCAATTATTTTGGCCGTTCCTTTGTTGTATCAGGTGCAGTATGGGAGCATTTTGGCCCTGCACGAAAGGAACAAAAACCATTCATCCGTGCGCTTTCTAAGGGCGGTGAGCTGTCCTTATCTGAATTCGATGATGTACAAGGTTTACTCAAGGAGACAAAACTCGATGTAGCCAACGGCATACATGGGAAAACAGTGATCCATCCAACACATCTCAAGCCAGTGCAAAGCATGTACGTTGTGACAAAGGAAGAGTACATGGATGCATTAAGTATTTTAGAACATGCTGACGGCACAGTTGGCGTAATGAAGAGTGCCTTCTCTAATAAGATGAATGAAACGAAGCCCCATTACAGGTGGGCAGAGCAGATATTAATTAAGTCAGACATTTACGGGGTGTTTCATGAAAATAGAAGCTATATCGACATACTCACAGAATCAGAAGCGACATACGCTGAACATCTTGGAACATATGGAGGTTGAGCTTGACCTCAAAGAAGGTGCGCTCCAGCTGGAGAAAGAGCATCTTTTTGAGATGGCAGCAAGGGTGAACAAAAAAAGAGCCTTTTTATTCGTTAGTAAGGTGCTTGGAAAGCATATTCCTGTTCATCCAGTGAAACCGCTCCTTGTCTCGGGTCTTTTAGCGATGGCATATGCCAAAGAGCAAACGGGACAGACGCCTCCGTACAAAGATTTTCTTGTAGAGGCACTCAAGACGGATGATCACGCGGCGTTAACGGCAGCCTATGAAACACTCAAAAAAGAAAAGCTAGCAGCTGGCAATGAGCCTGTCGTCATCGGCTTTGCGGAAACCGCAACAGCCCTTGGACATGGTGTGTATGATGTGCTAGAAGGCGCATCTTACATTCATACGACACGTGAACAGCTGCTGGGTCTTGACCCGTCATTGGTATTTGAAGAAGAACATTCGCATGCAACAGATCAGCTTTGTTATGCAGATGAAGCATTACTTCGCACAGACCGCCCCATCGTGTTAGTAGATGATGAAGTCACGACAGGCCGTACAAATATCAACATCATTCGTGACCTTCATGCAAAGTACCCGCGGCATTCTTATACCATTCTTTCCATTTTGGACTGGCGGACGGAGGAGCATGAGAAAGCCATGTGCCAGCTTGAAGAGGAGCTCGGAATTCACATCACATCATTGTCCTTATTAAAAGGGCAGATGGTCTTTAGAGGCAAAACGCTTGATGAACCAGCTTATTCGTATGAGATTGCGGAGCAAGAGAAGCCGCCAAGTCTCTCTTTTCATTCTCTTCAATCTTTCTTTAAGCAAGTGCCGTATTCACTTTCTCATGCAGCAAATTCGGCTGGTCATTCGCCATATATACATGAAACGGGCCGTTTTGGTTTAAACGCAGCAGATACGGCAGCGCTCGACCAAGCAGCTGCTGAAGCGGGATTGAAGCTGCGGCAGGAACGCAAAGGAAAGCAAACACTCTGCTTAGGGACAGGTGAGCTGATGTATGTACCGATGAGACTGTCTGCACATATGGGTGAAGGCATTCGCTTTCATTCAACAACGAGAAGTCCTATTCATCCAGTCGAAAAGAATGGATACGCTGTTCAAAATGGGTTTACCTTTATGAATCCAGAAGATGCCCGAATTCAGCACTACGTGTACAACATTCCAATGGGTGAATATGATGATGTATTTCTCTTTTTTGAGAAAAAGGTCTCTCAGGAGGCATTGCTTCCGCTTATTCATTTATTTGCCGAGCGACATGTGAAGCATGTGCATATTGTGACTTTATCAGACGAGGTGAAGGTGAATGGCTAACGTGTATACAAAGATGGGAAGCTATCCAGAGCAGGATGTAACCTTCTTACTCAAAGATTTATCCTCTATTGAGATGGAGAAAAGTACAGAAGAGCGGGAGCGTTCAATTCAGAGTGGTGCGCATTATTCAGAAATGCTGCCAATTGAATATAAACCAACGGCATCTTATATGACTTTATTCTATCAATCTCTTGAAGAAAGTAAGGAAAAGGTAGCCGAAGCAGTAGCTGTTGTAGCAGAACAGATTGTGAAAAAGCGAGGCTTCAAAACCGTGCTTTGCAGCTTGGCGCGTGCAGGAACACCGATCGGGGTGCTAATCAAACGATATATTCGAAAGACATATGGTATCGATCTGCCTCATTACAGCATCTCTATTATTCGCGATCGCGGAATAGACGAGAATGCACTGCATTATATGCTGAAAGAACATCCAGGTTTTGAAATTGCTTTTATCGATGGATGGACTGGAAAAGGTGCGATTTCGAAAGAGCTCGAAAAAGCTGTGATTGATTTTGAAAAAAAATATGGCGTGCGTCTTTCGAGTGAGCTGGCTGTACTGGCTGATCCTGGCTATTGTACACATGTATATGGAACGAGAGAGGACTTTCTTATTCCAAGTGCCTGTCTGAATTCGACGGTATCAGGGCTTGTCAGTCGTACGGTATTAAACAACCGCTGGATCAATGCCGATGATTTCCATGGGGCAAAGTATTATAAAGAGCTGCTTGATGAGGATGTGTCCAATCAGTATGTGGATACGATTGAAGAAGCATTTTCCAGCCTCGGACCAAATGTACAAGAGAAAGCAGAAACCATACTTACGCAAGGGACGCCGGCAGATTGGCGCGGAATGGCATCCATTGAAGCAATCGGTCAGGAGTTTCAAATTAAAAATACCCATTTGATTAAGCCGGGTGTTGGTGAGACGACCCGTGTGCTGCTTAGAAGAATCCCGTGGAAAATCTTGATTCAGCCTGGATCTCAGGAAAAGCTGAAGCATATTTTGCTTTTGGCAGAGGACAGAGGTGTTCCTGTCATTGAATATGCCAATATGTCCTACACGTGCTGCGGGTTAATTCGCCCGCTGGAGCAAACGTCATGAAGACATATGCATTTGCCAGTGATTTAGACCGAACGCTGATTTACTCACATCGAGTGCTTGACCAGTATGCGTATGAAGGAGAGTATGATTTAGTTGAGGTGCTGGACGAACGGCCGCTTTCCTATATGTCTGTTGAAACGAAAAGATCCTTGCAGACAATTCATCAATCAGGCTGGTTCATTCCAGTGACGACAAGAACGACTGCACAGTATGAACGGATCACCTTCTTTGAGCAAGAGCTTCCACCGGAGTATGCTGTCACAACAAATGGGGGCTGTATCCTTCACCATGGCAAGCCGCTTGAGGATTGGCAGGCCATTGTTGATGAGAGACTTAGGGAGTGTATGCCAGTCAGAGAGATGCTGAGGGCGATCTCCGAACTTCCGGTTGCGGCTTGGGTGAAGCGTACTCGTACAGCAGAGGGAAGATTTCTTTATTTGATTATGAAAGATGAGTATCTATCTCACATTCCACTTGCTGAATTAAAGTTGTGGGGCGAGGAAAGAGGCTGGCAGGTTTCTCTTCAGGGACGAAAGCTTTATTTTATTCCACAGCCGCTTAATAAGTGGGATGCTGTTGCTTTTCTAAAGGACAGGCTGAAGCTTGAATACGTCTATGGTGCGGGTGATTCCCTGTTAGATGCGGGGCTCATTCGTCAATCAGATAAGGGTTTTGCTCCAAGGCATGGAGAAGTTCTCGACTTTGACCCAGAACTTGAGCCGACAGCAGCCTTTGGCATGGCCGCAGCGGATGAAATCACCGCTTCTGTCATCGAGCAGATGACGAACGCAAAAAAGCCTTCGATTCGATAGCAGAAGTAGAAGGCTGAATGATATGATAGTAGTAGCTTTCGAGAAAATATAGGAGAAAGGAAGGAGCGGCGTGAGTTATAAAGAAATCAATGTCACCCAAACACGGGCGGAGCAGGAAGCCTGGAAAAACGTGCTGAAAAAGCCGCTCCCTGAAAGAGACGGTTATGTAAAGGACGAGAATACGTTGTCCTTACCGCGTCTCGCCGCCCGGGTCCTTGGAACTCCGCATGATGCAACCGATTATTTTATTTATTTACATGAATTATACGAAACAGAAGGCATGCATATTTTAAGTGAAACGCTCAATCGTCATATTGAGCCAGAGCATTTTCAAGCGTTGCAGCGAATTCATTTGATTAACCAAGAAGAAAAGGGATTGTCCGTGAATCGCTTTGTGGCTTTTTTAGATGGTGAACAGCTGATTGTACGCCATCCAAACCCTGTGATGAACCGGCATATCCGTCTTTCATTGATCAAGGTGTTTGAGCATTTCAAGCAGCTGCATGAGGGTGGATTTCAGCATCCTGATTTCCGCCGGGTCTTGCTGGATGTCGTGAAGTTTTCAAATAACCATCTAGGTCCATGGCTGAAGGAAGTCAATATAGAAGAAAAAATGCCGGCTGTCATTTGGTATGGAGAGGCGAATAAAAGTCAGCTTTATTTTCTTTACTATGTCATGCTGATTGGCTGTGATGTTGTGCTATTTCATCCAGAAGGCGAGGATTCGTTCCGCGAATTAGATCCAGAAGATAAGCTGACTTTTATTGATCAGTACCCGGGGACTTCAAAGCTTGAGCCGTTCCCTACTGAAAAGCCTGAGAGGAAATCAACGGTGGCGTACCGCTCGACAAGAGAGCTTGAAGAGGTGCTTCACACGGAAGATTCAATGCTGTATAAGCCGTGGCAATTCAGAGATCATACTCCTCATTCCATTACGCTGAAGACAACGTATGATGAGCTGTTTTTAATTGCAAAGGAACGATCCTTTATCCGCCCGAATTTCAAAGCAGATCGGGACATGATACAGATTCCGAATCTATTTGCGAAAATGATGGGTGTCACACGAGACAAGCGTGAATACTGGGATCGCATTCACACGTTAATGGAGGGGAAAGAGACGAAGACCATTCGCCATTTTCCTTTTACGAAAGAAGTGACTTCGAATTATCAATTTCATTATCAGCATGCACTTTCTGCTACTGGAGAGATTGATCCTGAATTATTAATGAAAAGCAATGTGTGGCAGTTTTCTCATCTATATGAGGGCGCGCAGCGTGCGATAGCAGAGGCGATATCTCGAATCTGTCAGCATCCGAAGCTATTAAAAGAAGGCAATGAAACCGAATTAGATGTCCGCATTTATTTATTCAAGCAGGTTCTGCATTTGAGCCAGGATCTCATTGAACTGATTCAAACTTTTGATTATGCACAAACCGTACCGAAAGTGATTTTATACCACACGGAATATAATGGGGAGCTGACTCGTTCTGATGCGGCCGCCCTGATTTTCCTAAATGAAATGGGTGTGGATCTCTTCGTATATCATCCAGCGGGATATCAGTGTATCGAACGGTATATCGATGACCAATTATTTGATACCCATTGGCTTGATGAGATGGTCATGAACCAGGAGTTTAAAGAGCCGTCCATCGTTAGAAAGTTATTTCAATCCATTAAAAACCGATAAGGAGATCAAAGCTTATGACAAATACAAACGGAAATGACATCATTTCAATTGATAAAGAGGAAATCACGATTGAGAAGGCAGACGATATTCGCGTTCAGCTTCGAAACGAACCAGAAGTGCAAAATATTGCGAGACAGATCGATGCGAAAAATCAGCTTGAGCTTCTTGAATACGGAAAACAGCCAGCCGTTGAAATCTCTAAGTTTTCTGATCGTATCCTTTCAATGATGCGTTCGACAAGCGTCACTGACTCAGGAACAATGCTGACGCAGCTTGGTAAGATTATGGATCGCTTTGATAAAAATGATTTTGACGAACCGAAGGGTGGTTTGTTGTCAAAAATCTTTAAACGCGGCGGCAGCATGATCGAAAAGATTTTTAGTAAATATCAAACGCTCGGTGCAGAGATTGAAAAAATTAATGTAGAAATCAGTAAATACAAAGATGAAATGACCAAATCGACTGTGACGCTTGAAGAAATGTATGAGCATAACATTCAATACTACATGGAGCTTGAAAAGTATGTCGTAGCTGGTCAAATGAAAATTGAAGAATTGAAGCAATTGGTTCCTTCATATGAAGAAAAAGCAGCTAGTGGAAACCAGCTGGCACAAATGGAGCTTGATACGCTTCGTAATGGGATTCAAGCGCTTGAAGAGCGTGTATATGACCTTGATATGGCAAGAATGGTCGCGCTTCAAACGGCACCGCAAATCCGTTTGCTTCAGCGTGGGAATACGAAATTAATCGGTAAAATCAACTCTGCCTTTATCATCACGATTCCAATTTTCAAAAATGGGATCATTCAAGCTGTGACAGCGAAGAGACAAAAGCTTGTCGCTGATTCCATGAGTGAGTTGGATAGAAGAACAAATGAAATGCTGAAACGAAATGCTGAAAACATTTCAAGTCAAAGTGTGGAGATTGCCAAATTATCCGGCCGTCCAAGCATCGACATTGAAACGATCGAATCTTCCTTTAATACAATTGTACAAGGGATGAAAGAGACGAAACAGATCGAAGAAGAGAACAAGCGATTACGCGAAGATGGAACAAAACGTATGCTTGAGCTTCAAGATAATATTAAGCGGGCTGCCCTAGAGTCCTAAAAAAACAAGCTGTCTGTAACTAAAGTTGCAGGCAGTTTTTTTATGAATTTAAATAAAATTTGAGAAAAAAGGTTTTTATGTGACCATTTTCGGGTAAATCATGTTCAGGGGAATGGTTCGCCCATGATTCAAAAAAACTGCTATGACGAGGATTCGACTTATTTTTTAGCACAATCAGGAATTTCCAGTAAAATATTGTCTGGTGAGAGGAAATACCCCGTAAAATATGTAGTTTATGAAGCATTCTATAGGATTTACGAGTAATACGGCGTATCAACTCTAATGACCAGACCTCTATATGGAATTCATACATATTGTGGGGAAATAAGCGAATTCTAAAGATTGTTCGCATCATAACGCTTATGTTACGGTTATAAAGATGCTAATTTGGAGGGAAAATATGAATTCTGAAGAGAGAAATATCAAAATCAAGATAAATAATGTATCTAAAATTTTCGGTAAAAATGCTAAAAAAGCATCTCAAATGCTTGAAAACGGGAAAACAAAAAGAGAGATCCTAAAAGAGACCGGCGCAACAGTTGGTGTCAATCGAGCAAATTTTGATGTTTATGACGGCGAGATATTTGTCATCATGGGGCTATCAGGGAGCGGAAAGTCCACACTTGTGCGGATGCTAAACAGGTTAATCGAACCAACCTCCGGTGAAATTTATATTGATGGGGATATGATAACAAATATGTCAAAGGATCAATTGCGTGAAGTCAGACGGAAAAAGATCAGCATGGTTTTCCAAAACTTCGCATTGTTCCCGCACCGTACAATTCTTGAGAACACAGAGTATGGTCTTGAATTGCAAGGTGTAGATAAAGAAGAGCGCAGACCAAAAGCGCTTGAATCTTTAAAGCTTGTTGGACTTGAAGGCTTTGAAGAGCAATACCCGAATCAATTAAGTGGTGGGATGCAGCAGCGTGTTGGATTGGCACGTGCGTTAGCAAATGACCCTGACATTTTATTAATGGATGAAGCATTCAGTGCACTAGATCCATTAATTCGTAAAGATATGCAGGATGAATTGCTTGAGCTTCATACATCTGTAGGAAAAACGATTATTTTCATTACCCATGATTTAGATGAGGCGCTTCGTATTGGCGACCGCATTGTGCTCATGAAGGACGGAAATATCGTTCAAATCGGAACACCAGAAGAAATTCTGATGAACCCATCGAATGAATATGTTGAACGTTTCGTTGAAGATGTTGACCTTTCTAAAGTATTAACCGCTGGTCATATTATGAAACGTGCAGAAACAGTTCAGATCGATAAAGGGGCACGTGTTGCGCTTACGCTCATGAAAAACCTTGGGATTTCGTCTATCTATGCAGTAGATAAGAAAAAACATTTATTAGGTGTTATTTCTGCTCAAGCAGCGAAAAAAGCAGCAGAAACGGGAGCGTCGCTTGAAACGGTTCTCGATAAAGAATTCACGACTGTATTGGAATCTACGTATTTGACAGAAATCTTTGATGCAGTGTCTGATGCAGCAAACATTCCAATTGCCGTTGTTGATGAGAAAAACAGAATGAAGGGTATTGTGGTCAGAGGTGCATTAATTGGTGCGTTATCAGGTAATGATGAATATATCAACATGTCTTCTAACAAGCTTGAGGAAATTAAAACACAAGAGCCTTCTGCACAGGAGGTAGAATAAAATGTTTAGTATGAGTGATTTACCTAGAATTCCGTTTGCGGATTATATCGATCAATTTGTTGACTGGTTAACATTAACGTTTGGTGGTTTCTTTGATGGCATCACAAATGGATTAGCAGGAACAGTAAATGGGATTGTGGCGGCACTTGGCGTCATTCCATCCATTATTTTAACCCTTATTTTTGCCGGCATTGCTTGGTGGATCAGTACAAGAGGAGTTGCTCTTTTCACACTTATTGGATTTTTACTGATCGACTATTTAGGCTACTGGCATCCAATGCTTCAAACACTTGCGCTCGTTTTGACCGCTGTGGTCATTTCTATTGTGATCGGGGTTCCGATCGGTATTTGGGCATCACAGAAGGAAACTGTGCGTAAAATTGTGACACCTATTTTAGATTTAATGCAGACAATGCCTGCATTCGTTTATCTATTACCAGCGATCTTCTTCTTTAATATTGGGGTTGTTCCTGGGGTTGTGGCATCGGTTATCTTCTCCATGCCGCCAACGATCCGTATGACCATTCTCGGTATTAAACAAGTACCAGCTGATTTAATTGAAGCAACAGAAGCATTTGGTTCAACGACATTCCAGCGTTTATTCAAAGTTCAGCTTCCACTTGCAACAAAAACCATATTAGCTGGTATTAACCAAAGTATCATGCTGGCTCTATCAATGGTCGTGATTGCAGCAATGGTAGGTGCACCAGGACTTGGTTCAGAAGTATATAGTGCGGTAACCCAGCTGAAAACAGGTATTGGTTTTGAAGCAGGTATTGCCATTGTTATTGTGGCGATTACACTTGACCGTATTACACAAAACATTAAAACGAAAAAAACCAGGGGGAATGCTTAATGTGGAAAAAGTCTCTCTACATTGGGATGACCGCCCTGCTTGTCTTTTTACTAGCCGCTTGCGGTGCGCAGACAGATTCAAATGCGAGTGCAGCACAGCAGGTGAATAAAACCATTATCGGAATCGATCCAGGTTCAGGGATTATGGCACTGACAGATCAAGCGAAAAAGGATTACGGTTTAGAGGATTGGACGGTTGTGTCTGCATCAAGTGCAGCTATGACGGCAACACTCAAAAAATCTTACGACCGTAAAAAGCCAATCATCATCACTGGCTGGAATCCACACTGGATGTTTTCCCGCTATGATTTAAAATATTTAGATGATCCAAAAAAATCTTACGGTGAAGCGGAAGAAATTCATACGATTTCACGTAAAGGCTTTGCAAAGGATCAGCCAGAAGCAGCCAAAATGCTTAGTCAGTTTAAATGGTCTCAAGATGACATGGGCGAAGTCATGATTGATATTCAAGATGGTGTGAAACCAAAGGATGCTGCCATAAAATATGTGAAAAAACATAAAGACCAAGTAGCGAAATGGACAAAAGGCGTGAAAAAGTCGAATGGTGGAAAAGTCAATCTTGCCTACGTTGCATGGGATAGTGAGATTGCAAGTACCAATGTTGCGGCAGAAGTATTGCGTGAACTCGGGTTTAATGTGACTTTGACTCAGGTTGAAGCAGGTCCAATGTGGACAGCAATTGCAACCGGAAGTGCGGATGCATCATTATCCGCTTGGCTGCCAAATACGCATAAAACATATGCAGCGAAGTTTAAAGGGAAATATGATGACCTTGGTACAAGTATGAAAGGCCTTCGAATGGGGCTAGTTGTTCCGAAATATATGAAGAACGTAAACTCCATTGAAGATTTGAAAAAATAGTCAATGATGTAGTGGTTCCCTTATAATAGAAGGGAGCATGTGGAAAAAGCAGTCTGCTCAAAAAGCGGCTGCTTTTTTCTTATATAGAAGGATGGAGTTGTCGTCGATGATGGATAGGTCAATCATGATTTTTCTGCATGGTGGAGGAGTAAGCAGCTGGATGTGGCAGGAGCAGGTTGAAATATTTAAGGACACGTATGAATGCTTTGCCCCTGATCTCATTGGACACGGGACAAGAGCAAAAGAACAGATATTTTCAATGAATGAAAGCGCACAAGAAGTCATCTCATGGATCAAGGAAAACGCGAATGGACGTCAAGTGATTCTGATTGGATTTTCTTTAGGTGCGCAGATTGCCGTTGATGTGTTATCAAGAGAGCCAGATATTGTAGACATCGCTGTCATCAATAGCGCCCTTGTGATGCCTTTGCCATGGCTCCATTTCATGGTGAGACCGCTCTTGCCACTGACATATCCATTATTAAAGAAAGATTGGTTTATCCAGCTCCAGGCTGAAAAGATGGGGCTCTCGCAACATGTACTGCATCATTATGCGGCAGAATCGAAACATTTGCAGAAGAAAACCCTTCTTACGATGTTTCAAGAAAACCTACATTACAAGCTCCCAGACACGTTTCAGCAAGCAAAGGCACGCATTCTTGTTACAGTGGGAGAAAAAGAAAAAGGCATTATGACACGCTCAGCAAAAAAAATAACAAATTCACATCCGAAGGCAGCAGGTGTCATCGTTCCCGGTATTGGACATACATTTACTTTTGAGAAAAAAGAACTTTTCACAGAAATGATCAAAAGCTTTATAGAGGCACGTGCATTACCAGTGGAATTAAAGGAAATCCATTAGCCGCGTCAATCAATAAGTGAAGATAAGCATAAAAGAGGCGGTGGTCTCTTAGAATCTGTATGATATAGGTATAAAACGCTTTCAGTTTGTGTGCCATAGAAGGAGGAGCTATGAGTAAAAACTATATCATATTCGGTGCAAGTCAAGGATTAGGAGATGCTTTTGTAAAGGGTCTTCCTTCGAGTGGAGATACAGTTTGGATTGTGTCGCGAAGTGAACCAAGCAGTTTGAGCATAGATGACGGTGTACATAGAATTTGGCTGAAAATCGACTTATCAAGCCAAACGCATATCCCTTATATGCTTGAAGCACTGGAGAACAAGACGATTGATGTACTGATCTATAACGTCGGTTTATGGGAAAAACGAGGCTTTGAAGACGATTATTCCTTTGATCACGATCAGCCAGAGGATATTGCGCACTTAATTAATGTGAATGTCACCTCAACCATTACGTACATCCAGGCACTGCTTCCGCACGTAAGGAAATCGGAGAATGGGAAAATCATCGTGATTGGCTCAACGGCTGGACTCGATCATACAAATCTGCCGCAGGTATCCTTTGTGGCATCTAAATTTGGTCTGCGCGGAATTGTGAATGCGTTGAGAGAGCATGTGAGAAAAGATAAAATATCTGTCACCTGTATCAATCCAGGAGAGCTGGCGGCGGAGGTCCCATATGAAGAGGGAGCTGAAAAAGCCATCAGGCTATATGATGAAACGAGAATTCCTGTACAGGATATTGTGGAGCTTGCTAGATGTGTGATTCATTTATCAAGGGTATCTTGTGTGAAAGAAATCAACGTTCCAGCCATGACAGATTTGAATGCGTAATATAAAGCGACCACCCGCCCTGAAGAGAAGGCGGGTGGCTTTTTCATTTTATGATGAATGCTGCTGGAGTGTTTGATAGACAGCTTCGGTCAAAATCTCAATGCCGGTAAAGATTGCAGAGCGGTCGAAGGTCATATACGGATGATGAAGACCTGGCTTTAAATCACAGCCTAAACCGAGCATTGTAGATTTGATATGCGGAAGCTTTGCTGCATAAAAGTGAAAGTCTTCTCCACCTGTTGTGATGATCGGGGGATCAAGCTGCTCTTGGCCTAAAACCTGTTCAATCGCATGAGACATGATCTGAACAGCTTCCTCATTTAACGTAGCGGCAGGCAGACGATGGTCTGTTGAAAGTGTAATGGAAGCACCAAAGGCATCCGCTACAGAATGAACTGCTCTTTCAATTTCTTTTTCTAGCTCATCCATTACTTCGTTTGTTTGCGCCCTTACATCTAATGTAAATGAAGCTTTGCCTGGGATGATGTTTGAGCTGCCCCCGCCAGCATGTAAATTGGTCATTTTCACAGAATGGGCGACTCGTGGATCGACATGGATATGCGCGAGTCTCTGCACGAGGGTTGAAGCCACTTCTATTACGTTGACGCCAAGGTGAGGACGTGCACCGTGCGCTTCCTCACCAATAATGGTGCCGACGTAATGATTACTTGATCCGTGCAAAATAGCAGGAGCACAGCGTCCGTTTAATGTTTCTTGAATTGGGCGCACATGTACGCCATATAAGTAATCGACATCTGCCAGCACACCTTTTTCAATCATTTTCAGCGCACCGCCGCCTCTTTCCTCGGCAGGCTGAAAGATGAAACGGATCGTGCCGTTTGGGCGTTCTTTTTCCTTTAATGCCATAAAGGTACCAAGAGCCATTGTCATGTGTGCATCGTGGCCGCATGAATGATTGGCTTGAAACTCACCATCTACTTCCTGCCAAAGTGCATCAATATCGGCTCTCACAGCGACCACTGGTGCGCCTTCTCCAATTTCACCGATCACCCCTGTACAGTCGTCAAATGTTCGAGTGCTGCAGCCCAATTTTTTCAATATATCTTCAATATAAGCCGTCGTTTTTGTTTCTTCCCAGCTTATTTCTGGGTGGGCGTGCAGGTGTTCAAAGATGTCTGTCACAGTTTGTTTCATTTCGTTTGTCAAAGTTGTCATGAGAAGCCTCCTTGCTGACAGATAATCTGCCATAATCTTATTTTAGTGAAATAATATTGATCTTAAATATCAACAGTGTTTATAATATAACACATCATTTGATTATTCTGAAAATTAAGTGAAATTCCGATCGGGACAAAGGGGTTTTGGCACATGAAAACTGCGACAGTATCAGCACCAGAGAAACAGAAACGAAAACTTCAAATGCCGGATGCGTATGTTCTCTTATTTATGATTGCACTCATTTGTACTATAGCAACGTATTTTGTACCAGCGGGTGAGTTTGACCGAAAGACATCTGGGGAGATCACAACAGCCGTTCCTGGCAGCTATCACCGCATTGATCAATCACCAGTGAGTCCAGTGGGCTTTTTCACTGCGATACAAGAAGGAATGGTAGGGTCCGCTTCTATTATTTTTCTGATTCTATTTACGGGCGGAACCATTGCCATTTTGGAGAAGACAGGTGCTATTAACGGGATGATTCACCATGTCATCAGCCGGTTTCAAACGAAGCAATTATTGTTTATTTGTATTGTTGGGGGATTATTTTCAGTCCTTGGAACGACAGGAATTGTCGTGAACTCTGTTATTGGGTTTATTCCAATTGGCATCATTGTGGCACGATCTTTGAAATGGGATGCTGTAGCAGGAGCGGCTGTCATATACATCGGCTGTTACGCAGGGTTTAATGCAACGATTTTATCTCCATCTCCATTAGGTTTATCACAAACGATCGCAGAGCTGCCGATCTTTTCTGGCATTGGCCTGCGTGTCATCATTTATCTTTGTTTTCTTATTTCAAGTATTGTGTACATCTATTTATATACAAGACGTCTGAAGAATAAAGATAAGGGAAGCATTCTTGGCGATCAATGGTTTCCTGCTAAGGGGCTTGGCGGAGCCGATGCGGAATCTGTGGACAAGCCTGCATTCACTGGTAGACATAAGCTGATTTTAGCAGTATGCGGATTGTCTCTTGGAGGGTTCTTATATGGCGCACTTCAGCTTGGCTGGACCGATAAGGAAATGGCCGGTGTGTTCATTTTTATGGCAATTGCAGCTGGACTGCTTGGCGGATTAGCGGCCAATGATATTGCGAAAACGTTTATTGTCGGCTGTCAAAGCCTAGTATACGGCGCACTTATTGTTGGGATGGCACGCTGTATTTCGGTCATTTTAGAAAATGGGAAGCTGCTTGATACAGTGGTCAACGGCTTGGCGAGTATGCTGACAGGCTTTAGTCCAATTGCTGGTGCGATCGGGATGTATATTGCGAGTGCGCTTCTTCACTTTTTGATTTCATCAGGATCAGGAGAAGCCGTTGTCTTTATCCCGATTCTTGCGCCGCTCGCTGATTTAATGGGCATCACAAGACAGGTAGCTGTAGAAGCGGTAATGCTTGGTGAAGGGGTGGTCAACTGTATCAATCCGACTTCTGGTGTGTTGATGGCTGTGCTTGCTGCAAGTGGTATTCCTTATGTAAAGTGGCTGCGTTTTATGGTGCCGCTTGCCCTCATTTGGTTTGTCATTGGTCTTGTATTTATTTGTATTGGGGTCATGATCAACTGGGGCCCTTATTAAACATGTATGAAGCTGCCGAAGAGCGTTTGGCAGCTTTTTTCTTGTGGAAATATGTATGGAACCAGCGCTTTGAAAGCACAATAAATGTGTTCACAAATTCGCTACATATTTTTTTTGAGCAACCCCCTTGCAAAAGTTTGTGAAGTATTGCACAATAATAATGTGAAATACTTCACATAATAAAAACAGCCTAGTTTTACTCAGGAGGATGAGATAAATGACAAACGAAAAAGTAAACAAAGTAGCCCTTATTGGAGCAGGTTTCGTCGGCAGCAGTTATGCCTTTACATTAATAAATCAAGCGATCACAGATGAATTGGTTGTTATCGATTTGAATCAAGACAAAGCAATGGGTGACGTCATGGATTTAAACCACGGAAAAGCATTTGCCCCGCATCCTGTGAATACTTGGTATGGAGATTATGAGGATTGTAAGGATGCAGACATTGTATGTATCTGTGCTGGTGCAAACCAAAAGCCAGGTGAAACGAGACTTGACCTTGTTGAGAAAAATTTAAATATATTTAAAGGCATTGTAGACAATGTGATGAAAAGCGGATTCGATGGTATTTTCTTAGTTGCTACGAACCCAGTTGATATTTTGACATATGCGACTTGGAAATTCAGTGGACTTCCAAAAGAACGAGTGATTGGCAGTGGTACGACGCTTGATACGGCAAGATTTAGATACATGCTCAGTGAGTATTTTGAAGCAGCGGCACACAATGTGCATGCGTACATCATTGGCGAACATGGGGATACTGAGCTTGCTGTTTGGAGTCATGCGAATATCGGAAGTGTACCAATTACAGAATTAATGAAGAGAAATGATCAATACAAACAAGAAGACTTAGATGAAATCATGGAAAATGTCCGTCATGCCGCTTACCAAATCATTGAGAAAAAAGGCGCCACTTACTACGGCGTGGCAATGAGTTTAGCCCGCATTACAAGAGCGATCCTGCACAATGAAAACAGCATTTTAACGGTCAGCACTTACTTGGATGGTGAGTACGGAGCAGAAGATGTCTACATTGGTGTACCAGCCCTTGTGAATCGAAATGGTGCAACAGAAGTGATGGAGCTTGCACTAAACGACACGGAGAAAGAAAAATTTGCACACAGTGTGAATGTGTTAAAAGAGATTTTGGCTCCTCATTTTTAATCAATCAAAAGCAACCTATCTGAGCAGAAAAGGATGAATCACTATGTGGCAGCAAATATATGATCCGTTTGGTAATGAATTCGTCAGTGCATTGGTGGCAATGCTCCCAATCTTGTTTTTCCTACTTGCATTAACCGTTTTTAAGTTAAAAGGTGTTTTAGCCGCTTGTTTTACCTTAATCGTCAGTTTTGTAACAGCTGTTTTCTTCTTCCATATGCCAGTTGAAAAGGCATTATCTGCTGTGCTGCTCGGTATATCTAATGGGCTGTGGCCGATTGGATATATCGTGATCATGGCGGTATGGCTCTATAAAATTGCAGTGAAATCTGGTAAGTTCGATGTCATTCGTTCTAGTATTGCAGGAATCTCTCAGGATCAACGTCTTCAGCTCTTATTAATAGGTTTTAGCTTTAACGCATTTTTAGAAGGTGCTGCTGGGTTTGGGGTACCGATTGCGATCAGTGCCGCTCTCTTAACAGAGCTTGGGTTTAAACCGCTGAAAGCTGCGATGCTCTGCTTAATTGCCAATGCTGCATCTGGTGCATTTGGTGCTGTGGGAATTCCAGTGATTACAGGGGCGCAAATGGGCAATATGACGCCGCTTGCGTTATCTCAAACCCTTGTATATACGATCCCGTTTATTTCATTCTGTATTCCGTTCCTACTCATTCTGATTGTAGATGGATTCAAAGGAATCAAAGAAACTCTGCCAGCCTTGCTTGTTGTGAGTGGAACCTATACCATTTTGCAAGCTGTTACAATGGTGACGATGGGTCCTGAGCTTGCCAATATTATTTCTGCCTTAGCAAGTATGGGTATTTTGGCTTTATTTCTTCGGAAATGGCAGCCAAAAAACATTTATCGAGAAGAAGGAGCGCCAGATATTGAACAGAAACAAACGTATCGCGGCGTTGAAATACTGAAAGCATGGTCTCCGTTCTATATTTTAACTGCGGTTATTACGGTATGGAGTCTGCCAGCATTTAAAGCATTGTTTGCTGTAGGAGGACCACTTAACTGGACGACCATTTTAGTGAAAATGCCATTTTTACATCAGCAAATTGTGAAATTACCACCAATTGCACAAACGGAAACACCTATTGATGCGATCTTTAAAATTGATGTCATCAGTGCGACGGGTACTGCCATTCTGATTGCGGTGATGCTGACAGGGCTGTTTAGCAGACATATTACGTTAACTGAAGGCGCTTCCTGCTTAAAAGCAGCAGTGAAAGAGCTTTGGCTCCCCGTTCTTACCATTTGTTTTGTCATGGGCTTTGCCAACCTGGCGAACTTTGCTGGACTAAGTTCTGCGATTGGACTTGCTCTTGCCAAAACAGGCGATTTGTTCCCGCTTGTCAGCCCGGTGCTTGGCTGGATCGGTGTGTTTATTACGGGGTCTGTCGTGAGTAACAACGCCTTATTCGGTAACCTTCAAGCGGTCACTGCTTCTCAAATCGGCTCACAGGCAGGTTTGTTAATTGGGGCGAACACGACCGGTGGTGTGATGGCGAAATTAATTTCTCCACAATCTATCGCTATCGCTACAGCAGCTGTTGGAGAAACAGGGAAAGAATCTGAGCTCTTCAAAAAGACCGTGAAGTACAGCTTCATTCTGCTCGGCATTGTATGTATATGGACATTCATTCTTGCTCAATTTTTATAGGTTGATAGATTAAAAAAGACTGGGATCTCTCTCAGTCTTTTTCTTTATGTAGATTCTCTTGTCACGAGCCGGGTAGGCAGCTGGATATGTTCCCGCTGTAATGGTTTTTGGTCTTGCAGAAGCGCAATCATTTGCTGTACTGACCGCTGGCCAAGTTCTACGATCGGTATGTCAATCGTGGTGATCGTTGGAGCTGTCACTTCGCATATGTCTTGGTTGTCATAGCCGATGACCGCTAGATCCTCGGGGATTTGATAGCCATATGAAATGGCCTGTTTAATGAGCCCTGCTGCAACTTGATCATTGCCGGTGAAAATGGCATCAGGCGCATCCGTCATGTGATGGATGACCTCCATTAAGCGAAAGCCGTCTTCAATGGTAAAAGCCTCTCCAAACAGCCAATCATTTTGCAGCGGCAAACCGTGAGCAGAGAGTGCATCAAGATAGCCCTGTTTTCTTTGTTTCTGCGCTTCACTGCTTTCTGTATCAAAGCAAAACCCAATCGATTTTCGCCCCGACCGAATCAAGTAGTCCACCGCTTTATAGGCGGCTTCCTGTTCATCGTATCCAATAATTGGGATGTTTGCTGTTTGATGATATTCATTTGCCATGACGATGGGGCCGTTCGTTAAAAATGGCTCAATTTTCTCCCACGTATTTTCTAACGCCCCCAATATAACCCCATCTACTTCTCTTCTTTTTAATAATTGAAGTCCTTCAAGCTCTAATGCTTCTTGATAAAACGTCTGAAGCACGATGGCTTTATATCCTTGATCAAGGGCTTCTTTTGAAATGCCTTTAATCAATTGTGCAAAAAAAGGATGGTCCACAGCTGGGACGGACACAGCAATGGTTTTTGTCTGATGTGACCTTAGTGTGCGGGCTGCTGAACTCGGTGTATATTCCATTTCTTTCATCACCTGTAATATGAGTTGCCGCTTTTCTTCTGACACATATGGGTGGTGGTTTAGCACTCTGGAAACGGTGGTAGTTGAAACCCCGCAGCGTTTGGCAATTTCATAAATTGTACACATATTAACAAATCCTTTACACAAAGTTATTGTTCTGAAATCGATAACATCATTTACAATGTGAAACAAGTTAAATATTAACAAAAGGAATTGATTAATTGGAGGGAATGGAATGCAAATATTGACGAAGATATCAGGTAAAAGCAAGGATTATCTTCCTTTGCTGGATATGATCAATCAAGGTGTTCAAGTAAAAGCCGATTCAGTTGAAAAGCATCTAGCAAATGAAAAGCTGGTGACGTTCCTTGAGCAAGATATAGAACGCACAGGTTTGGAAAAAATTCTCTTCCATTATAAACAAAATAAGGAAAAAAAGATACCGTTTCTGCCAGTTGATAAACTGATTTCAGAGGATGAAATCGATGATATTATGCTGGTGTTGAAGGAAGTATTGAGCTCTGGCCGTTTTACTTCAGGGCCGTATATTCCGACGTTTGAAAAGTCGATTGCTGAGTACTTAGGGAAAAAATATGTCATAGCCACGTCAAGTGGAACAGATGCCTTGATGATCAGTCTCATATCAGCAGGCGTCCATCCGGGAGACGAGGTGATTTTGCCAGCCAACAGCTTTGCTGCAACAGAAAATGCAGTGCTTGCCATTGGGGCTGTTCCGGTATATGCCGATATTGATCCAGAAACATACTGCCTCGCACCGAGTGAAATAGAGAAACATATCACAGATAAAACGGTTTGCATTCTACCGGTTCATTTATATGGAAAACAAGCGGATATGAAGGCTATTTCGGCAATTGCGAAACAGCATGGGCTGAAAATCATTGAAGATGGCTGTCAAGCGATTGGCAGCAGCGAACTTGGTGCTTATGGAGATGGACTTGTTCTCAGCTTTAATCCATACAAAAACCTTGGGGTCTGCGGAAAGGCAGGCGCCATCGCTACAAATGATGAGGCCTTAGCGGAAAAATGCATGGAGATCAGTTATCACGGCTTTGAAGCTGGAAAGAAAAATGTCAAACGCAGTGACTACGGCTTTAATTCCAAAATTGATAACTTGCAGGCAGCGATCGGACTCGAACGAATGAAGTATTTAGGACTGCAAAACTTTAAACGTTTTTACTTAGCCAAGCGATATATTGACCAGCTGCAAACGCTTGAGGATGAAGGATACATGAAGCTTCCGAAGCTGACGGATGATCATGTATGGCATCTATTCCCGATTAGAGTACTGAAGGGAGAGCGAGATGAACTGGCAGCGAAATTGCTGGAAATGGGCATAGAGACGGATGTCTATTACCCGATCCTATCGCATCAGCATCAAACAAATCTTGTTTCTCAAAAGTATAGACAAACAACACTACCGCACACGGAAAAGGCAGCGCAGCAATTACTTCACTTGCCGCTTTACCCAGGAATGCCGTTGCAAGATCAGGAGAAGGTCATCGAGGGGGTTCAACATGTTATCAAGTCTTCCATTCAATAAAAAACTGCTGAATCAGCCGAAGAATCCGCAGTGGATCGTCTTCTGTGATTTTGATGAAACGTATTATTCTCACGAAATGACAGAAGAGCAGAGAGAGGATGTCAAGCGGCTGGAAGCCTTTGTAGCAGAAAAGAGTGTAGCGGGACAGCTTTTGCTGGGCTGGGTGACGGGAAGCAGCCTCGATTCTGTCACGAGCAAAATGGAAAAAAGCGGATTTCATCAATTCCCGCATTTCATTGCGTCGAACTTAGGGACTGAGATTGTATATACGTCGGATGCTCATTTTGGACAGCCAGATGCAGAGTGGATGAAGCGGCTGGATGCACAGGGCTTTTCAGATGAAAAAATCGAAGACATCCTGGAAACTGTCCGAGAAAAGGGTATTTTCCTTAGACCGCAAACACAGCTGGGCAGCTCAGGGTATAAGAAGAATTTCTATTATCAAGAGCAGGATGAACGGACGGATCTTCATCATCTATCATTTATCCAAACACTGGCTAAAGAGCGGGGTGTGGCGGTCAACATCAACAAATGCAACCCGCTTGCAGGAGATCCTGCGGATTGCTATGATGTCGATTTTTTACCAGTAGGAACAGGGAAGGATGAAATTGTCCGCTTTATGCTGAACCAATATGATCTATCGAAAGATCAAGGCTTTGCGTTTGGTGATAGTGGGAACGATTTGCGGATGCTTCAATCCGTCACGCACGGTTTCCTTGTCCAAAATGCGACAGGCGAAGCCAAACGGCACCATCACCAAATTTGTCATCATGGGTATGCAAAAGGAATCTATGAAACTCTGAAAACAGTGATGTATAAACATGAGGAGGCACATTCATGAAGAAAATTGGAATTGTTGGAGCAGGAAATATTGCAAAAGCACATGCAAGAGCATTATCAACGATCAAAGGTGCAGAATTATCCGGTGTCTATGATTTGCATGAGTCGGTCGCACAGGGATTCATTAAACAGTACGGCGGACGTGTGTATTCAAGTATTGAGACACTTGCAGATGCATCTGATGGGTTGATCATTGCTTCTCCTAATTTTTGTCATAAGGACCATGCCCTTCAGTCGCTAAGAGCAGGACAGCCGATTTTATGTGAAAAACCGATGGCTGTGTCGCTGAAGGAAGCGAAGGAAATGGTAGAGACAGCCAAACAGTTCCAAGTTCAAGCCAGTATGGGCTTTAACTATCGTTATTTATCCTTTGTGAATATATTGAAGAACTTGATTGCCAACGGAGAATTAGGCCGTATTTTGACCGTCAGAACTCATTTTAAGAAAAACAGTGCCCTCAGAAGAAAGACATTTTCATGGAGAGACAGCGGCGAAAGTCTGCGTACGAGCGGTGCGCTAGGGGATCTTGGCATTCATTTGATTGATATGCTGTGGTACTTATTTGGCAGTGAAATGAAGAAAGAATCACTTAACACCAAGATGCTGACACGTGTAAAGGAAAAAGAAGAGAAAAAGGTACAGGTGGATGATCATACCGAAATTTTCGGGCAGATGGAGAATCAAGTGTTCTTTCATTTGGTGACATCCAAAAGCACGCAGCCTGAGGAATGTGGATTTAGTGTAGAAGTTGTTGGTCATGACAAGGTATTCAAATACCATACGAACATGAAAAACGAATATGAGATCAGTGATGGATTGTGTGTGGAGCGTCATCAAATGCCGCAAACCATGCTGACAGATCCGCCAAATGAATTTTACGGATGGTCCGATACATTCCGCGATCAGCTGATGCATTGGGTGAATACTGATCCATACCCAACTCATATGAAGGTCGCTGATTTTGAAGATGGTTATCGCGCGCAGGCTGCGCTCAATACATGCTTTGAGAGGGAAGAGGCAGTTGTCTCTGCTCAGGCATATTAAAGAGGTGGAGCGGAGGATATCATGACTCCGCTCCTTTTTAGAGGAAGTGAAAAGATGAAAAAGGTATTTTATTTTGGCTGTGTCTTTTATTTTTTTATTGGGACCATTCATGTGTTCTTTGGCAGCTTAACGCCTTATTTGCTGTCGAGTTATGATAAGGGTCCTGGGGAATTATCATCTTTAATTTTTTTTCAGTTTATTGGTTTTTTGACAGGTGTTCTGCTATCCCCCATTCTAGTGAGAAAAAAAGGCTATGGCGCTGTGCTGACCATGGGTCTTTTGCTGATGATCGGGTCACTTCTGCTGGGGCTGTTGATGCCGGGCTGGACGACGCTTGTGCTGGCAGGTTTTTTTCTCGGGAGCGGCGCAGGCAGTCTTGAGACAACAGCCGGTGCGTATGTCATTTCGATGGCTAATAGTGCAAAGCGAATCAGTATCATGGAGGTCTTTTTTGGATTAGGTGCACTGTTATTTCCGCTAGTGATTTTGCTGACTGTCACAGAGCAGACATGGCAGTATGTGTTTTTATTTCAGGTGGGTGCGCTGACATTTTTCCTCATGCTCTGGCTTGTTTTTATGAACAAACTGCCTCATGGACAGATGGATGCTCCTTCCACAGGAGGGATGAGGAAACCGTCCTTGCTTGTTGATCGAAATAATCGAATGATCGTGGTCATTATGATTTGTTTTGCCTTTTTCTACGCAGGGATTGAAACGAACTTTGCGAACTTTTTGCCGTCGATCATGCTGGAAAAGGGGGGAGAAAATTGGGGCCTCTTTGCGGTCTCTACTTTCTGGACAGCGATCGTCATTGGCAGGACTGTGATTGCGAGAAAAGCTGATCAGCTGCATCCGCTGCGTTTTTTAAAGCTAAGTGCATCACTGATGATTTTGCTGCTTGTGATATTCGCTCTAACAACCCACATTACTGCGCAGCTGATCCTCATCTTTTTCATCGGCCTTTGCGCAGCAGGCATGTTCCCAATTGCACTGACAGCATCTGCCTTAATGATTGAAAATGCCATCGATGAGGCGACGAGTTATTTTATTGCAGCCGCGAGCTTAGGCGGAGCCTGCTTGTCCTTTTTAATTGGATTTAGTCTGGAATGGGCAGGTGCGGCAAGTGCCGTCTTTGTATTTGCTTTCTTAGCTGTTCTTTTGTTTGCAGCTGCGATTCAAATGAATCGTTCTAAGAAAAAAGAAACAGTACACACGCAGCAGACGGAACTGAAAGCAGATCGCTAATCACATGATCAAGCCGCTCCCCAAGGTCCACCTGAAATGATGACAAAGGACTTGTACTAAAACGCAGAAATTTTGAATAACATGTACAAGTCAGCATCAAAAGGAGGACGTCTATGTGGCGGTGTTTTTTGGTTATATCTTTTTAGGGTTGTCACTTTCAGCGCCTGTTGGGCCAGTCAATGCAGCCCAAATCGACAGAGGGATTAAAAGTGGATTTTGGCATGCGTGGATTTTTGGTGTGGGGGCTATGGCTGCGGATATTGTCTATATGCTCCTCATCTATTTTGGTGTCGCCCAGCTTTTGACTGCACCTCTTGTAAAAACCTTTTTGTGGCTGTTCGGCTTTTTCGTTCTGACCTATACCGGCATTGAAAGTCTGCGTAAAATCAATTTGCAGGAGAGTCCGAAAAAGGACAGCGGTAACACAACAATTGGCCATTCGTTCATGACCGGATTTTTCATTTCTCTATCTAATCCGCTCAGTATTTTGTTTTGGCTTGGCATCTATGGCAGCATTTTAGCCAATACGATCGAAAAGTATGGAGCTTCCCAAATGCTCATGTACAGTGTGGCTATTTTTATCGGCATGCTGATCTGGGATTTCTGTATGGCGCTGCTTGCTAGTTCGTTTAGGCGTTATTTAAGTGAACGTGTGTTACATGGTTTATCCGTTCTTGCAGGTCTATCTTTACTTGGTTTCGGCGCCTATTTTGGGTATCAAGGGATTATGGCGTTGATTGGGTAGAAAAACAGACTGACACATTCAGTCTGTTTCAGCGTGTAGACAAACCCTCGCATTCTTTGTCAGGTCTGCGCTTCGGTGCTCACGAATGTCAAATTCGCTCCGCCCCGATGCTCGTCCTTCCTAGGGCTGCAAAGATTTTCTATCACGCTGAAAAGAAGACAAAGGGCTAAAATAAAAAATCATTTTAGCCCTTTGTCAGTAATCTGAAGCAGACTGACACATTCAGTCTGTTTTTTTGTAAGGATTTACAGACATAACACATTCTTGAATAATGGTGGAATAGAAAATGGATTGAAGGAGCTTCTGCTATGCGTATGTTTCTGCCAGTATTCAATTATTTGTGTATGTTGATTTTATCAGTCATCACAGCAACATTCGTTTATACGTTTTTATTTATGCCGCCTGAAGTGGGCTTCAGTTATGTGGAGATGACCAGTCTGTTCATTTTGCTTGCTTATGTCATTTTTGCTGTACCAATTCAGCTTGTTTTACACCGGCACCCTAAAAGATTTAGAAGCCGTGACTTATTGATTTATTTTATTGCGGCCTGGGTGGTTTGCTCGGCTTTGGCTTTATGGATTGATTATGGACTTGTTGTGTTCATCAGCTATAAAGTTTATTTGTTTAGCTTCTGCGCAGCCCTTATTTATTGGGTGCTGGATTCCGTCTTTTTGATGAAGAGCCGTTCGTAGGAATGACGAAAGGCGCTCTATTAACTTACATTAGTCTGATCCTGCATAATAGAATAAGAGGAACAAATACCTGCTCAATTTAATGGAAATCCCCATCTTGTCATGCGCAAGGAAAGTCGTGGGAGGACAGTCACCACAGCCATTTCCACCTCATAGGCTGTGGAGAAGACGCTAAAACGAGGTGGAAGGAAATGGCCCAGCTGTATGCAAAAAGTTGCCTTGATCAAAATCTACGATCACTAGAAGAATGGAAGCAGGATGCTTTCAAACAATTTGGCGAGATGGTCGGAGATGAAGCAGATACATTCCCTTGTGTACCCGGAAGACAGGGATTTTTTCTCGATCATTTACGCTATGGATTTGTAGGTGACCCGAGGGAAGAGGAAGCAGTGGATGAATTGGCCCAGCTGCTTAGAGAATATCAAGGCTGTGCGAAAGAAACCGGTCAATATGCTTCATTTATCTGCTTTTTCGAAACACCGCAGGATTTAAAGGAAAGTTCGCTTGAAGAGTTTGAGCAGCATTTTTGGTCGCTGCTTCAACGGCTGCATCAGAAAGATGAAATGCCATGGCCTGAGGATATTCCGGTGGACCCTCATCATCATGAGTGGGAGTATTGCTTTCATGGTGAAGCGTATTTTATTTTATGTTCCACACCTGCTCACAAGCTCAGAAAAAGCCGCCACTTCCCTTATGTCATGATGGCGTTTCAGCCTAGATGGGTGTTTGAGAAATTGAATGGATCGACCAAGTTTGGTCAAAAAATGAGTCAACTCGTTCGCAAGCGGCTCAAAGCATATGATGAAGTCGGTGTTCATCCATCATTAAAATGGTACGGTGATCCGGCCAATCATGAATGGAAGCAATACTTTCTCTCAGATGATGAGGCGGAGAAACCAGCCTCCGCCAAATGTCCATTTACTGCTTTAAAAAACATGATGAAATTATGATGCGGTCTGATCCTGTTTCCACTTTTTTCTCATGAATAGCACCATGATGGCTATCACTGCAATGATCCCAAGGCTGATAAAAAAGCCAGGTCGTCCGCTTGCCTCTGTTAATGTGCCTGATACTGCGGCTCCAATTAAGAGCAGCGCAAGAATCATTTCACACGTTTGGCGAGTGGATGGCTTGGATAGCTTTTTACTTGAGAACAGAATAAAGATCCATGTATACAGCAAGGTAAGACCGGCTGCTGTTGTGAGATGCTCGTAGATGTGTTTGGACAAAAAGAGTGCAAGCAAAATTGAGACAATTAAGCCAGCAGCAGTTAAGATAATCGAAGACCATCTCACATGCGATGGATCTTTTTGTTTAAAGCAAGCAGGTGCATCCTGATGCTCTGACATTGTGCCGAGCAGCGTTGTGACTGCATAGAGAGAGGCAACCAATGTCGAAAAACCGGCAATGATAAAAATGCCATTAAAGATATGAAGAAAGATCGATAAATGAAACGGCTCTAATGAAGTAATAAATGGACTGCTGTTCTCATTAAAGGCTGTCACTGGGACAAGCAAGAGAGCAAGTCCGATCGAGACGATATAGATGACTGCTAGAATGATCAGCATGACACGTCCAGCCTTTGCCGCATCCTTCGGGTCCTTTAAATGAACCGCCATCAGCCCCATGACTTCAATTCCCCCAAAAGCATAAAACGCATAAATCAAACCATTCCAAAGACCAAGCGGACCAAGAGGCATCCATTCGTGATCCTTGTTAGGCAGATGAAGGGTCGGTTTATGTTCGGTCAAAATGCCGAATAACACAAGCACCGCTAAAATCATAAACAGAAAAATCGCCGCTGTCTTCAGTACCGCAAGGACATTTTCTGTCTTTTGAAAAGAAGAAAGCCCTATGATAATGACAAGCAGGGCAAGAGCAGAATAAATCGCAGAAAACACCCAAAGCGGAATGGATGGAAACCAGTGACGGGTAAATAGAGAAATGGCTGTTAACTGACTTCCGGTAATCAGCATTTCTGCAAACCAATACACCCAGCCATTGCTAAATCCTGCCCAGCGTCCGTATGCTTTACGAGCATAGGAACAAAACGACCCTTTATCAGGGTTATCAGCTGTCATCGCAGCCAAATGTTTAAAGACGAGATACGTTCCGACCGCAGCAAGCAAAAAGGAAATGCAGACGGAATAACCGGACTTTGTAATGGCGATGCTGGAGCCAAGGAAGAACCCAGTGCCAATTGTACAGCCGACTCCGATGAGAGAAAGCTGCCACCAAGATAAAGATTGTTCTTCTTTCAATGCAAGTGCAACACCTTTCGATTTCAATGACATTAGCTTGTGACCGCCTCTTTTTTTTATACATGATCAAGGGGACATTTTGGGCATACTGACATGGAAAGGAGTGCATGTGATGAACGGAGAATACGTCATTTTACCGAAGGGTAGACTCGGCTTTCGTTTAGGAAAAGGCCAATGTATGCGAGTGGTTGATGTCGAAGGCCAGCAAGTAGCAGATGTGATGGCCTATCATGAAAAGGATTTTTATGAAAAATTTGACCAAGGTGCGACAATGGATAGCCTATTTTCATCCAAAGTGAAAAAAGGCGATAAGCTCTATTCTAATTTATATAAACCAATGTTTACGATCATTGAAGATACAGTAGAATGCCATGATTTATACATGCCCGCCTGCCGGCAAGAAATGTATCAGCTTTTATACGGCCGGACGCACTTAGAGGTCATGCATACATGCTACGACAATTTACGGACTGCCTTTGAGCCCTTTGGAATTCCAAAGGAGGATATGTATTATCCTTTTAATGCCTTTATGAATACAGTCATTGATGAAAAAGGAAAGCTGTCTGTCGAGCTGCCAAAATCGCTGCCAGGTGACTACATTCGCCTGAGGGCTGAAATGGATCTCATTGTGGCCGTGTCCGCTTGTCCTGCTGATATTGGAAAGTGCAATGGATCAAGCTGTACATCTATACGGGTAGAAATCGATTGAAAAAGAAAAGGACCAGTCCATAAAGACATGGTCTTTTTCACTTGTGAATGTTTGATCATCTAAGAAATAGGGGAACGTCTAACAAAATGTTCTTGATGAAAACATGGTATAATGGAGATTCAAAAAACGTTGTTAAATCAATGAATTGTGTGTAAAACCTGTTCTCTTCATGTAGAGGATGCTTAGGAGGAAAAGTGTATGAGTTTGCAGAAAAAGATCAGCCAAGAGTTGCATGTGCAGCCCTCAATTGACCCAAAGCAGGAGATCGAAAAACGGGTTGGATTTCTAAAGGAATACTTGAAAAAAACTGGGGCAAAAGGATTTGTACTCGGCATTAGCGGCGGGCAGGATTCAACGCTTGCCGGACGTCTTGCACAGCTTGCTGTCAGTGAGCTTCGTCAAGAAGGAAAAGAGGATGCTGTCTTTATTGCGGTACGCCTCCCGCATGGTGTGCAGCAGGATGAAGATGATGCACAGCTTGCTCTATCATTTATTCAGCCAGACAAGTCTTGGAAATATGATATTGCCCCTGCCGTATCAGCATTCAGTGATCAATATCAAAAGGAAACAGGCGGCCCATTGTCTGACTTTAATAAAGGGAATGTCAAAGCACGCATGAGAATGATCGCGCAATATGCTGTCGGCGGTGAGGAAGGATTGCTTGTCATCGGTACAGATCATGCAGCTGAGGCAGTAACCGGCTTCTTCACGAAGTATGGTGATGGCGGTGCAGATGTTCTTCCGCTCACAGGTCTGACAAAACGCCAAGGCCGGATGTTACTCGAAGCGCTAGAAGCACCGGAACGCCTGTATTTAAAGAAACCAACAGCCGATTTGCTGGACGACAAACCTCAGCAAACGGATGAAACAGAACTCGGCATTACGTACAATGAAATTGATGATTACCTAGAAGGCAAACCAGTGTCAGATCAAGCAGCAGAGGCGATTGAAAAGCGCTATGTTCAATCAGAGCATAAACGCCAAGTACCCGCTTCTATGTTTGATGATTGGTGGAAATAAAAAAGAGACCTTTCCAGATGGAGAGGTTTCAGCGTGTAGGCAAACCCTCGCATTCGGTGTCAGGTCTGCGTGCCGGTGCTCACGAATGTCACATTCGCTCCGCGCCGGTACTCGTCCTTCCTAGACTGCAAAGGTTTTCTATCACGCTGAAAAGAAGACAAAGGGCTAAAATCTAGATCATTTTAGCCCTTTGTCAATAATCAGATACCTCTCCAGATGGAGAGGTTTTTTATGTCGAATTTCAAGTGGATTTGACAAAATAACCAAAATTTCATTAAATTAGTAGAACGATATACTTAAGTCCATTTCACTAAATATCGGTTTTTTTGATCAAAAAAAGCAAGCATAATTAGTTCGATTCACTTAATTTCATTTCTATTGACAGTATTTTCAGAAAAAATGATTGACGAAGAAAAAGAATGCGCTTACAATGAAACCACATTCCGAAAAGTGAAATTAGATTCCACTGAATGGAATAAAGGGGTGGTTCACCTCCAAATAAGAAGCTAAAGGAATGATGGACACAATGAAAAATCGAAGTGCACTGGAAATTTACAAAGAGGGAGGCGCTTGGTGGGAGACTGAGATTAGTCATATTCAAAAAAATTCAATTGAACTTCGAGGATATCCGATTGAAGAACTGATTGGTGAATTGTCGTATCCACAAATGCTCTATTTACTGCTTGTTGGTGAATTATTGGATGATTCAAAAGCCGCTCTTTTTGAAAGTGTTCTTGTCGCAGGTGCGGATCATGGACCAAGGGCGCCATCTATTGCAGCAGCCAGAATGGCCGTGACTTGCGGCATTTCGTTTAATTCCTCTGTTGCAACAGGGGTGAATCTATTAGGTGACATTCATGGCGGAGCCGGAGAGAAGGCCATGCGTATGTTATACGAAGCCAAAGTGATCTACGATGATCAAAAGGATGTACAGTCTGCGGCAAAGCAAGTGTGCCAAACATGGTTAACTCGCAAGGAAAAAATCCCAGGAATCGGACATCAGCTTCATGATGATGATCCGAGGGTGAGACGTCTATATGAGCTGAGTCACACATATGTACAGCAAGGTGTTATCAGCGGGACATATTTACGGTTAGCCGAAGCGATTAGACATGAGCTTGAACAGCTGAAAGGGAAGAAAATCACGATGAATATAGATGGTGTATCTGCTGCCATCCAATGTGAATTAAACATTCCGGCAGAAGCAGCAAAAGGCATTTTTTCCTTATCCAGAGGAATGGGCATCGTGGCGCATGCATATGAGGAACTGACAAAGGGAGCCCTCGTGAAGGGACCTTGTCCGAATGAAGAAAGATTGGTTCGTTATGCAGGGCATGGAACGCGGCACTTGAAGGAGGGAGAAAAAATTTGAGTGGTTTAAAAGCGTTGTCATATATAAACGGCGAGTGGCTGAATACCGATCGTGTCAAAACTGATATCATCAATCCTTACTCAGGAGAAATAATCGGTACATCCTATCTCGCCTCATCAGAAGACATAGAACAGGCACTTTCTAGTGCGCAGCATGCTAAAAAACAAATAGCGGGAATATCGGCAATCGAACGCTCAAAGCTTCTAACAAAAGCAGCCACCTTACTTGAAGAACAAAAAGACCATTTTGCAGAACTGATTTCGCTAGAACTAGGCAAACCACTTAAAAATACAAGAGATGAAGTTTCGCGATCAATCGAGACGCTGGCGCAATCGGCGGAAGAAGCGAATCGATTAATAGGTGAGACCATTCCTGGCAATGTATCATCGCGTGGACAGGGAGCAATGGCTATGACATTTAAAGTACCAGTCGGAGTTGTGCTGGCGATTACTCCTTTTAATGCACCGCTCAATTTAATTTGCCACAAAGTCGGTCCAGCCTTTGCGGGAGGGAATGTCATTATTTTGAAGCCTGCACCGCAAACATCAGCTGTTGCCACAGCGTTTGTCAAACTCCTTCTCGAAGCAGGATTTCCTGAGGCTGGATTGCAGCTTGTAATTGGCGGAGTCGAGGCTGGGAAACAGTTAGTCACTGATGAAAGAACGAATCTCATCTCTTTTACCGGCGGGGCTGCCGGAGGCGAACATATTACAGCATCTGCGGGATTAAAAAAGGTACTGCTCGAACTCGGAGGGAATGGAGCGACGATTGTTCATCACGATGCAGATATTGAACAAGCCGCCTCCCTTTGTGCCAAAACAGGCTTTAGTAATTCCGGTCAAAGCTGTATTTCTGTTCAAAGAATTTATGTCCACCAGCAAATTATGCCGTCGTTTACTGAGGTATTAAAACAAAAAGTAGAGCAGCTTGTCGTTGGAGATCCGCTGTCTAGTGAGAGTGATATCGGCTGTATGGTTGATGTCCAGGCCGCGCAGCGTGTTGAGGCATGGATACAAGAGGCAGAGAGCATGGGGGCTGAGCTTTTATATGGGGGAAAAAGAAATGGAGCGAGCATCACACCGGCTATTTTGTTAAACCCTCCGAAACAGGCCAAGGTTGTCTGTGAGGAAGTGTTCGGCCCAGTTGTCAGCGTTCTCCCTTATGAGGAGCTGGAGGAGGCAATCAAAGAAGCAAACGATAGTCGATATGGGTTGCAGGCAGGGATCTTTACGAATCAGCTGGATGTGGCATTACACGCAGCAAAAGAGCTTGAAACCGGCGGTGTTGTCATCAATGGGACATCGAATTTTAGACTGGATCATTGGCCTTATGGTGGGATTAAGCGAAGTGGTCTTGGAAGAGAAGGTCCGCGTTTCGCCATCGAGGAGATGACCGAAACCAAAATGGTCGTGCTCCCAAATGGTCTGTGAAAGGAGCGTAGGGATGTGAATGCATTTCAGCAAAAAGTAAAAAGTGTGCAGACAGGCGGTCAGCCAATGATTTGTACGCCGCTCATCGGACAAACAAAGGAAGAATTGTTTCATGAGGTCGAGGTGTTAACAGAGAAGAAGCCTGATGTGATCGAGTGGCGGGCAGATTTTTTTCATCACCTTCATGACAAGGAACAAGTGATAGAAACCCTTAAGGGAATGGTAGAAAAGGCAAAGGGCATCCCATTTTTATTCACCATTCGCTCTGAAAAGGAGGGCGGTGAAAGTATATCACTCTCAGAAACTGAGAAGGTTTCTTTGCTTGCTAAGCTTTGTTCCACACAGCTTGTGAACGCTGTTGATTATGAATTGATGCAGGATGTGGCACATATACAGCAAGTCAGTCAGGCGGCTAAAAGAAATGGCGTCACCTTGATTGTGTCGTATCACGATTTCCATCGCACCCCTGAAATAGATCGTCTCGTGCAGCTACTCGTCAATGCAGAATCAGTCGGCGCCGACATCGCAAAGATCGCAGTGATGCCGCATTCCTATGACGATGCATTAACACTGCTCTCAGCGACCAGCCATGCGAAAAAGCAGCTGTCAATTCCCGTGATTTCGATGGCGATGGGGGAATATGGGGCTTTTACAAGAATGGTTGGCGGACTTTTTGGATCTGTCATGACCTTTGCTGTAGGGAAAGAAAGCTCAGCTCCCGGGCAAGTGGCGATAAAGGATTTGAACAGCATTCTATCTATTGTGTTTTCAAAGAATAAGTGAGTAGCAGATTCAAGCTGCACCGTGAGAGGAGAGAAACATGAAGAAGAATATTTCTACACAGGTTATTCAGTACTTAGAAAATCGGGGAGTCGAGCATATTTTCGGTCTATGCGGTCATACGAATATTGCTTTTTTATCAGCGCTTGAAAAAAGCTCGATTCAATTTGTAAATGTCAGACATGAACAGATAGCAGCACATGCAGCAGATGGTTATGCGCGAGCAAAGAAACAGACGGCTGTTGTTCTCAGTCATCTAGGTCCTGGACTCACCAATGCGGCAACAGGGGTAGCGAATGCAGCACTTGATTCCATTCCGATGGTTGTCATTGCAGGAGATGTCCCAAGTCATTACTATGGAAAGCACCCACATCAAGAGATTAATCTTCATTCCGATGCCTCTCAATACGAAATTTACCGGCCGTTTGTGAAAAGAGCATGGCGAGTCGATATTCCAGAATTGTTTCCAGAGATTTTATCAAAAGCATTTCAGTTAGCTGAAAGCGGCCGTCCTGGCCCGGTGCTTATTTCTGTTCCAATGGACGTGTTCTCAAAAGACCTAGATGTGTCCCTGTTTGAACAAATGAACCATCATACACACACCATTGAAAAACCTTCTATTGATGATCAAACGGCCAATCGGATATTAGACCGATTGCTGCAGGCAGAAAGGCCGCTCTTATATGTAGGGGGAGGCATTTTATTAGCTGATGCAGCTGAAGAATTAAAGGCATTTTCTGACCATCTAAGTATCCCTGTTGCTCATTCTTTGATGGGGAAAGGAGCCATGCCGGATGATCACCCAATGACCCTTGGAATGACGGGGTTTTGGGGGACAAAATTTATTAATGATCAGTGTAAAGAGGCGGACTATATATTGGCTTTAGGGACCCGTTTTGCTGAAGCTGATGCGAGCTCGTGGGAATCGGAGTATACGTTCAATTTCCAATCAACCAAGCTCATTCATATTGACATTGATCCGAATGAAATTGGCCGGAACTACCCTGTTGAAATTGGAGCGGTAGCCGATCTCAAGCAGGCACTGACCGTACTCAATCGCGTGGCGAAAGAAAGGCTGCCAGAAGGTATCGATCGCCCTGAACTGAAAAAGGACATTGCGGCATATCGTGAGGAATTTCAAAAGAGCAATTTGACGAATATTCAAGACGAGTCTTTCCCAATGAAACCGCAGCGTATTTTGCAGGAAGTGCGGGAAGTGTTGCCGCCAGATGCTTTCATTACAACAGATGTTGGCTGGAATAAAAATGGGGTAGGACAGCAATTTCCTGTATTGACTCCTGGGACCATTTTAACGCCAGGTGGTTTTGCGACGATGGGATTTGGCGCTCCCGCTGCACTTGGAGCAAAGATTGCCCAGCCTGACCGTGTCGTAGTGTCACTTGTTGGAGACGGCGGATTTGGTCAAAATCCATCCGTTCTTGCAACAGCCGTTGAAGAAAACATTCCTGTTGTGTGGATTGTGATGAATAACAGTGCGTTTGGCACAATAGCCGGCTTGCAAATGGCGCACTATGAAACAACGTACGGCACTGTTTTTAGAAAAGGTGGAGAAAGCTATTCTCCGGATTTTGCTGCCATTGCGAGAGGTTATGGAATGAAGGGGATTAAAATCACTTCTGCGTCTGAATTCAAAGAAGCTTTGGCTGAAGCCATTGCCTCTCAGGAGCCTTGCGTCATTGATGTAGCGATGAAAAATGATCCTGTTCCTACGGATGGACATTGGAATATTAATGACATTTATTCACCAAATACAAAACGCTCACATGTCAGTGTGAACTAAACATTACTAGGGAGGAATCAACAATGAAAATTAAAGTATTGAATCCGTTTCAAGATGGGAACCCATTATGGTTAGGCTTAGATCGTCCAGAGGAACAAATGATTCGAAAGGTATTTCAAACGATTACACCAGATACCGTTGGATCAGAACATATGATGGCGGGTCTCACCATTTTTGAACCAGGGGAAGCAAGTTCAGTGCACAATCACCCGGGTTCAGAGGAATTTGATTTTGTGATTAAAGGGTCCGGCGAAGTCATTTGTGATGGAGAAAGGCAGCCCTTTAAACAAAATGATTTTATGTTCATTCCTGACGGTGTCCCGCACCAGCATGTGAATACAGGCGATGAACCTTTATGGCTCATTTGGCTCTACACGCCGCAAGGGCAGCTTCCGAAGGATTAAAAACCTGCACCGGTGAGCCCTGCTTTTGAATCATCAGGGCCTTACGGGTCAATCAGAAAGATGAAAAGGGCTAAATTAGAAATGATTTTAGCCCTTCATCACTTGAATGAAAGGGAGTCAAGCAATGAATATGAATACACCGCTCGAAGGAATAAAAATATTAGACGTCTCTACAATGATCGCTGCACCCTATGGCGCGGTGCTTCTAGGGGATTTTGGAGCAGAAGTCATCAAAGTCGAGATTCCTGGTAAAGGCGATACGCTGCGGCATGTCGGCCCTTTTGCAGATGGGGAACCACTTAGATGGTCAGGTCTCTCACGGAATAAAAAATCCCTTACACTGGATCTGCACAAAGACGAAGCAAAAGACATTTTTAAAAAGCTTGCAGCTCAGGTCGATGTACTGATCGAAAATTTCCGTCCTGGAACACTCGAAAAATGGGGCGTTGGGTATGATGTGTTAAAAGAAATCAACCCTCGTTTAATTATGATTCGTGTATCGGGTTATGGTCAAACGGGCCCGTTTAAGGACAAGGCCGGATTTGGAACGCCAGCGACGGCGTTTAGCGGCTTTACATATATTCAAGGGTTTCCAGACCGGCATCCAGTCAGCCCTTCATTTTCTCTAACTGATTATATTGCTGGCATCTATGTGGCATTTGCTACTGTGACAGCGATGTATTACAGGGATACACATCCAGAAGGAACGGGGCAAATGGTGGATTTGGCCCTCTATGAATCTGTGTTTCGTATGTTTGAGTTTTTGGTTGCAGAATATGACAAGCTTGGGAAGGTGCGTGAGCGTTCACCGGGGCTAAGTGGTCATTCAAGCCCTGCTGGAACCTATGAGACAAAGGATGGGCATTATTTGGTTCTTGTAACAAGTACAGATTCGACCTTCAATCGATTGGCTGAGGCGATGAATCGATTAGATTTATTAGAGAATGAAAAATTCGCGGTTAATGCATCCAGGCTGAAGCATAACAAAGAAATGGATGCGATTGTTTCGCAATGGATCGCGTCGAAAACAAGGGATGACGTATTAGAAATTCTAGATACTCACGGTGTCCCTGTGAGCCCGATCTTAAGTATTCGGGATATTTTTGAACATCCACAATTTAAAGCAAGAGAGAATATCGTCGAAGTGCATCACCCTCGACTTGGAAAAATGAAGGTGCCTGGGATCATTCCGAAGTTTGAAAAAACACCTGGAAGTATCCGTCACATTGCACCTGATTTAGGCGAACATAATTATGAGATTTTAACAAATATGCTTGGCTTAACAGAAGAAGAGTGTAAGCAGTTAGAAGAAAAAGGGGTTATTTAAGACGTTCAACCGAACCGCACGCTGCGGAAACAAAGGAGGATGGTTATGAAAGTGCATTCAGAACTGAAGGGGAATGAATTGCAGCCCGCATATGTGAAACCAACGAAAGCCCGTTTTGGCATATTGATTCTGTTGTTTTTTATTACCGCTATTAATTATATTGATCGAGCCAGTGTGTCCATTGTTGCGCCTGCTATTCAATCTTCATTGCAATTAAATCCTGCTTTATTAGGTCTGATTTTTTCGGCATTTAGCTGGACATATACAGCGATGCAAATTCCAGGCGGTTTTATTCTCGATAAATTTGGCTCAAAGGTAACGTATGGGATATCACTCGTTACTTGGTCTATTTTTACAGGCTTACAAGCGTTTGCGAACAGCTTTGCCTTTTTATTTGGCTGCCGTTTGTTTATTGGGATTACAGAATCTCCCGCATTTCCTGCAAATAATCGTATTGTCACTACATGGTTTCCAAGGCGGGAACGGGCTTTTGCAACAGGAGTATACACAGCTGGAGAGTATGTGGGTCTTGCATTTGCGACACCTCTTCTTTTTTGGATCATGACGACTTTCGATTGGAGAACCGTCTTTATTACGGCAGGTGCGCTCGGTATCATATTTGCTTTCTTTTGGTACAAGTATTATCACGAACCGAAAGAGCATCCGAAGATAAATGAAGATGAGTTAGAATTAATCCGGCAAGGCGAAGGGCTGACCGTCGCATCACAGGAGAAGCTGAAATGGGCAGACTTTGCCGCGCTTCTGAAATATCGTAAATTGATCGGGCTCTATATTGGCCAATTCTCTGTTGCGTCTACACTTTTTTTCTTTTTAACATGGTTTCCGACCTATTTAGCAGAGGCGAAAAACATGGCGTTTCTCAAGGTAGGTTTTGCTGCTTCTCTTCCTTATATTGCTGCATTCTTTGGGGTCTTGTTTGGAGGTTATGTGTCTGATTGGCTGCTTAAAAAGGGCGTATCAGTGAATGTAGCGAGAAAGCTGCCGGTAGTGGTTGGCTTGCTGATGACGAGTACCATTGTTTTAGCAAACTTTACAACGAATATCCCGCTTGTGCTGACCATTTTATCCATCGCTTCATTTGCGCAAGGACTGTCTAATATCTCTTGGACGATGCTGTCCGAGGTGGCACCGAGGGAAATGGTTGGGCTTGCTGGCGGCGTATTTAACTTTTTTGCTAATTTAGCTGGAATCATCACTCCGCTGATTATCGGATTCATCGTGTCGGCGACAGGCTCTTACAACGGGGGAATTTTATTCGTCAGTTTAGTCGCATTAGGCGGGGCATTGTCGTACATTTTCATCGTAGGTAAAATTGAACGTATTCAATTAAAACCGTAGCGGGAAAGCAAAAGAGAACTCATATCAAGACGAGTTCTCTTTTTTTATGAATAAAAAATAACGGTGATAACTGTTGCACATGTGATACCCATGATGATATAAAAGCCAGCAAACCAAATATTCCACCGAGTGATACGGTAAGGGTTGACCTTCATCAAATCTGCCAATAAGGAGACAGAAACATTAAAAGGGCTAAACATAACAGTTGATGTGCCAGCAACGATCAGCATGATAGCAATGGGAAGAGCAGGCAGTTCATGAATGACAGGTGTCATCATGCTGACTAATAAAGCAAGCGAGACGAGCGGGTGAAAACCGCAAAGAGCGGTGATCAGAAAATACAACCCGATGACACAATAAACCCAAATGGCATGGTCTGCTATACTGACAATAAATGCTTGAATCGGCTGCATACTGTTTGTGGCAAGCAGCATATCGACAAAGAAGCCGGCACTTAAAAATAGACACATATAGTTGGAGAGCTGATTGGTTCTTTCTTTCCAATGAGGCACAGAGACCGCTATATATTGTTTTCTTTTTTTGATAACAGATGAGAATAATAGAGCAAATGGAATAATCGTCAGTACCACAGCGAATAAATAGCCTTTTCCAATCCATGCATCGACAAGTGAGACGGCTGTCATAAAACTCAGCAGCATGAAAGAGAGCTGAAGGGTTTTTCGCTTAATTCGATGAGGGTTGGAGTTTGTTTGTGCTGACTGAATGATGTTTGGTAATCGTTTGCTTTGCCGAGAAAAAAGCATCCAATCTGCCGCCAGCACCACGATCATTAAACCAAAAGTAATGGGTGCAATTTGATAATATTTTAGTTTGGTTGCATCAATGGTGACGCTGACTAGCACTTCAACAGGACTCCAGCTTAAACATAATGCATATGACCTTAAGAGATTGCGTGTATAAAGATGTTGCTGCACCTGTTTTTTTAGGGATTCCAGCGACGGTTTGAGTGATGTATATAGTAAGGGGATCGTCGCGATATTTAAAAACATGCCAAGAATATGAGTGACAAATGAACTCTTGCGATAAAGCTGGTTTGGACTCGTTGTATGCAGTGTGAGCAGTTTATTTAATTGTGTATCGAAATGTCCAACATGTATGAGAGAATGAATAAAAGGCAGCATGAAAAACAAAGAAAGCAAGCCTAGCATGGAATGAAAGTGAAGAACAAACGTATGCAATGGCTGGCCGGACAAGAAGAATAAGAACAAACCAATGATGAGAAACACAGCACCTGTTTTCAAATAAAGCCCACTTGCTTTCTTAAAAGAAATGGTGAGCGAGATAGCGGCCAGCAGACCAACAAAGTAGGAGAGTATGGGAGCAGGAAATAGTTGATGAACAATATATAAGCTAATCAGAAGTGTAAAAACGACCAGGTACATTCAAATATCTCCTCCATCAAACATCTTCAATTGATTTTATTCCGTCTAGTAGAATTTGTTTTCTTTTAGTGGAACATTTAAAATGGATTATAGCAAAATCGATCGTTTATGTCGATAAGAAATCAAAGGGGAAAAGGAGAAAGTGAACATGGCTGATAAGAAGTCAAAAGAAGAATCAGGACTGCGTACGGTTCAGCGCGCTTTGGATATTCTTTCTTGTTTTAGTGAAGAACGTCAAGAGCTGACGCTAACGGATATTTCAAAAGAGATGAATTTAGCAATGTCTACGACAACGAGACTGCTCAAGGCACTTGAAATGAATCATTTTGTGGAAAAGAATCAAGAAACAATGAAATACCGATTGGGTCAAAGGCTTTATCTTCTCGGATACATTGCAGGGAAGTCCATTCAATTGAGAGAACTGGCTAAACCACTCATGTACGCACTTCGTGATGAAACAAAGGAAACCGTCAACCTGTATGTACTCGATTCAACAAGCAGGGTTTGTATTGAACAAGCGGAAGGGCTGCAATCGATTCGGCATCTTGTCAAGATTGGTGAGAAGCTTCCATTATACGCAGGTGCAGGCGGAAAGGTATTATTGGCATTTCAAAGTGAAGAATTTCAACAAAAAGTATTTGCGGCTGAGGCTGATCATGTGATGGGAGACGACTGGAAAAAGGAACGTAAACATATTCTTGACACGTATACTTCTTGCAGTATCGATGAACGAGAGGTAGGATCTGCGGCAGTAGCGGCACCAATCTTTAATATTCATGGGGAAGTGAAAGCTTGTTTATCCATATCTGGTCCAACCCACCGGTTTACTGAAGAAATCATTCCCCAGCTGCAGCAAAAAGTGAAAGAACAGGCACAGAGGCTTTCTGAACAGCTCGGCTACGTCGTCAAACACAATTTTTAAGATTGCCTATCTTTTCGCGCTCCATTTATCATATAATAGAAACATTATGTAGCATTCCTTGTCGTAGGGAGGACGTGTCACGACCATGAAAATCAATAGAGAAATTCCTGTAAGACAGCGGAATATTGTCCTCATTGGCTTTATGGGTGTTGGAAAAACAACCATTGGGCAGTTGGTTGCCAAAAAGCTATATAGAGATTTTATTGATGTCGATCAGGAGATTGAGAAAAAGTACAACATGACGATTCCAGAGATGTTTCAACAAAAAGGAGAAGCATTCTTCAGGCAGGCTGAAAAGGATTATATCGTCGATTTATGTGAACATACACAGCTCAAGATCGTTTCCCTTGGAGGCGGTGCATTCAAACAGGAAGAAATCAAACGCGCCTGCTTGAAGCATTGTACCGTTCTTTTCCTTGATCTGTCTTGGGAGAATTGGAAGCAGCGGCTGGATATTTTAATTGAAAACCGTCCTGTTCTTCACAACCGGACGCTTGATGAGATGAAAGAGCTGTTTGAAGAACGCCGGGAAATTTATTCTCTTCATAACTCCAGAGTGGAAACAGATCATTTAGAGGCTGAGGAAGTCGCCAATTATATTGTGGACACACTCAAGCTTGGCTGGGATTTATATTCGAAATAAAAAAAGTCTACCGTTTAGGGTAGACTTTTTTCTATTGATTCCTTTCCCTTTTGCACATATGATGATGTTTTGACAATCAAAATATTTTTATCCTTTATTTGGTGTATGGCCGTTCGGAAAAAGCGGTGATCCTACTTCAATCAGTTCATGATGATGAGGTTTTTGATATAGATCTTTTTCTTTTTTGAAAAAATAAAATAGTATCTAAAATTCCGTAATAGTTTTTTGAATTATTATAATATTAAAAAAACAGTGTTGACATCTTTGCTGATGACATTCTATGATTGTTTACGTAAACGCTTACCGTAAACGTTTACTATAATCGAATGGGGAGGAATTTGTTAATGAAAAATAAAGAAAAATGGAGCGGTGTATTCCCGGCAGTCTTAATTCCTTTTAAAGATGACTATTCAATTGATGAACCTGCTTTTCGTAAGCTTGTTCGCTGGGTGGCGGAGCACGAAGGGATTAACGGGATTGTTGTCAATGGACATACTGGCGAGATTATGACTTTGCTGCCACATGAACGAGCTGAGGCTGTGCGCATTGCAGCCGACGAATTAAAGGGAGAGGTACCTGTCATTTCTGGGGTTTCAGCTGAAGGGACAATTGAAGCGATCCAGCATGCAAAAGCAGTTCAAGAAGCTGGCGGAGAAGGTATTCTTCTCATGCCGCCGCATTCATGGCTGAGATTCGGTATGCAGCCTGAATCACCTGTCCAATTCTTTAAAGATGTTGCAGAAGCAATTGACATTTCAATCATCGTCCATCAATATCCAACATGGACAAAAACCTCTTATACAACCAGTCAATTATTAGAAATGTCCGAGATTCCAAACGTTGTCTCATTTAAAATCGGTCAAAGAGACATGGCACAATATGAAGTCGATGTGCGCGCACTAAAAAAGCATGCACCAGATGTATCGTTGCTCACATGTCACGATGAATATTTATTGCCAACATTAGTTCAAGGGATAGATGGGGCGCTTGTCGGTTTCGGCTGTTTTGTGCCGGATTTGATCGCTGAACTTGTCAAATGTGTGGAAGAACAAGACCTTGCAGCGGCTAATAAAGTGTACGATAGAATCTTTGAATTAAAGCATGCTGTGTATAAAATGGATGAACCTTCCTCTACCTCTCATCTGCGAATGAAGGAAGCGATGTTCCAGAGAGGTTTGATCAGCAGTTCGCTTGCGAGGAAGCCGGTATTACCTTTAACTCAAAAGGAAAAAGAAGAGATTCGTCAGGGCCTTCAAAGTGTTGGTTTGCTTAAGGAAAACGTCAGTAGATAACAGACCATTGATTTCATGATGAAGGTGAGTCAGGTTATAATAGAGTATAAAACAACAGACTCCCGGAGGTATGAAATGTGTCAGTAAGTATTAAAGATGTCGCATTGAAAGCAGGAGTATCTATAGCCTCTGTTTCCCGAGTATTAAGTGGTAAACCAGGAGTAGGTGCTCAAACGGCTGAAAGAATCAAACAAGTGATTGATGAGTTAGGCTACCGTCCTAATTTAGGAGCGAGAGGGCTCGTTAAAAGAAAGACTGGGAATATCGCTGTAGTGGTTCCCCGCGGTTCATATATTTTGAATAATCCATTTTTTTCAACGATTTTAGATGGAATAGCGAAGGAATTAGATGAGACCGAATTCAATATGCTGATGTCATTTACATCTGTACAACAGCAGCGATTACTTGAGACGCAGGCTGTAGATGGTGCCATTTTATTTTCTCCAAGAAATGAAGAATTGAGCATGGATTGGTTAAAAAGTTTGGCTATTCCCATTATCGTTGTCGGAAGTTACTTAGAGGATTCTCCATTTCCATGTGTCAGGCCAGATGATGAAGAAGGTGTTTGTCAATCTGTAACGGCCTTATTTGATAAAGGTCATCGAACCATTGGGCTGGTCAATGGTCCAATGAGTTCGATGCATAGTGTGAGGTATTACAAGGGGTACGAGCGTACACTGAAAAGTTTAGGATTAACAATGAACAAAGAGCTTGTGTTTGAGTTAGATGAATTTGATGGGGGAAAAGTAGTAGAAGTGGTTTCTCAATTTCTTCAAGGAAACCAGCACATGACTGGAGTTGTTTGCTCTTCAGATTTTTTGGCGATGGGGGTCATGAAAGCGGCAGATAACGCAAATGTGTCAATACCTCATGATTTGTCTGTCGTTGGTGCTGATGATGTGCCTATTGCAAGTTTTCTAACCCCTTCTTTATCTTCTGTTCATGTTGATTTAGTTGGAATGGGAAGAAAAGCTGTTTCTTTACTAACACAGTTATTGGAAGGAGAACAGTTAGAAGCGATGGAGCATATCTTCCCTATGTATTATATAGATCGTGGCACCACTGGAACGCCAAAAAAGAATTGATAGATGCTGAAAACTCGTATGAACGCTACAGAAATTCTCTTGATTTAAAATGTAAGCGATTTCTTTGGCGATCTTCGGCATGTACTTTTGCATCATTTCCTCTAATAAGGAGGAGATACTATGACGTTAGAACTCAGCGGAAATTCAAATTCTCACGGTGGGCAAGTTGTTGATAGAGCTTCACAACTATTGACTAGGATGGAAAGTGTACCTTTTTCGAGGTGGCATTTAAAACCTCGGATCATTATGGGATCTGCTACCTTTTTTGATGCTTTTGATGCGCTATCTTTAGCGTTTGTTCTCCCGGTTCTCATCGGAATGTGGAATTTGTCACCTGCTCAAATTGGCCTTCTTATTGGGTCTGGTTATATCGGACAAGCGATTGGTGCTATTTTCTTTGGATGGTTAGCAGAAAGGCGCGGCCGTGTATTTAGTGCAAAGTGGACGGTGTTCCTCATGTCTATTATGAGTATCGCATGTGTATTTTCAGGTAATTTTATGGCCCTTTTTATTTTCCGTTTTATACAAGGAATTGGAGTTGGAGGAGAGGTGCCGGTAGCAGCCTCATATATTAATGAGTTGTCCAGAGCCCAAGGAAGAGGTAGATTTTTTATGCTTTATGAGATGATTTTTCCATTAGGATTAATGATCTCAGCTCAAATTGGCGCATTTGTCGTACCTAGCTTTGGGTGGAAATGGATGTTCTTGATTGGAGGCATTGGAGGTTTAATCGTCTTTGTATTCTTTTTCATGCTGCGTGAATCGCCAAGGTGGCTTATTTCGAAAGGCAGGTTAGATGAAGCCGAAAGAATTATTGAAGAAATTGAAGCTAGTACTGACAAACGAATGCCTGTCGCAAATCAAGTATCCAGCAGTACTGAAAAGGGCGACTGGAAAGAGCTATTTTCAACTTTTTACCGTAAGAGAACATTGATCGTATGGGGACTATGGTTTTCTGCCTACTTTGTATCGAATGGTTTAAATAACTGGTTACCGAGTCTTTATAATACTGTTTACCATTTGCCAGTCGGAGATTCATTAAGGGCAGCATCTCTCACAAATATTTTACAGACCATAGGGGTATTCGCTTGTGCATTTTTAATTGATAAAGTAGGACGGAAGCGCTGGGCAACCATTGCATTTGTATTAACAGGTGTTTTATTAACGGCTTTATGGATCAGCGGAGCGACTTCTCCAGAAAGCGTCATCTATTTAGGGTCTGCTGCTTACGGAATGATGGGAACAATTACAGTTCTTCTCTATCTATATACACCTGAAATTTATCCAACACGTATGAGGGTGATTGGAACGGCATTTGCTACAGCGTGGCTTAGGCTGGCCTCAGCGATCGCTCCTATTATGATAGGTTTTATTTTAGAGGTAAGCGGTGTTTCAACTATTTTTATTCTTTTTGCAAGTGTGACTGTAGTGGGAGCAATTCTTGCTTTTAAAATGATAGAAACGCGCGAGAAAGTATTAGAGGATATTGCACCGTAAGTTACGTTTGCAGTAAAGAACTTATTCCAAAGAGGGTAGGTTCTTTTTTATTCAGAGAATCTAAAATGCCTAACCTATCTCCGTTCATTTATCATATAATAGAAACATGATGTAGCTCTCCTTGTCGTGAGAAGGGACGTGTCACGAACGTAAAAAGCAATACCTGTCAAGATGTATATTTGAAATAAAGAAGTCTACCGACGATGGTAGACTTTTTCTATCAGTTTAATGCTTGATTCCTTGAAGCAATGCAGCTTTTAAACAGAAAGAAATGGGCTGATGCTGTTCATCGAATTGAAGCTGAAACAGCTGCTTTGTGTCAGGGTCTGCGGCTTGAAGGTGGGAAATGATTTCCTTTTGAACGTTCTCTGGTGTGCGTCCACGTATAATCCAGTCCTGATAATCAATGTGCAGATCCCAGTAACGAATCTCGTTTTGAGTCAATTGGTTTGCTGCGAAAAGCTCTTTCCATTCTGATAACGAGCTTTCTCGCACATGAGAAGGGTCTCTCAGTCTATTTAAGTGATTAATAAATGAATCCTGTTCAGTGTTTTCAGGTGCATAATGATCGACGAGCAGAAATTGGCCGCCTTTTTTTAAGACTCGGCTGATTTCAGACATGGCTGCCGGAAGGTCTGGAAAATGGTGAGCGGCAAATCGGCACGTCACTAAATCAAATGATTCATTAGAGAAGGGCAATGCTTCTGCGGCTGCCTGCTCAAAAGTAATGTGGTTCAGTTGGCGTTCTTCCACAAGTGCTGCTGCAACCTCGATCATTTTTTGTGTGACATCTATGCCGATCCCTTTAGAGATAACGTCTGAAAAGGAAAAAACGGTATGTCCTGCCGCACAGCCAATATCAAGTAAATGCTCATGTCCCTTCGCATTTGCTGTTGTTTTCATCCATTCCAGCTCTTCTCCAGCTGCAAATATAGGTGAATCTCGATAGTTCTCGGCATTTTGTGAGAATTGGTTCTCTGCTTTAGCATATGGATTCATTTCTTTTCCCCCTTTGTGGTCTCTTTATCGTAGAATTCCTTCTGTTATTTGTCTAAGACATAAAAGATATGGCATGAATAGTTAAAGCCTATGAGGTGATGAAAGTGGATATACGACTGATGGAATATGTCATTGAAGTGTACCGGCAGCAAAGTTTTACAAAAGCAGCGGGTCAACTTCACATTGCACAGCCTTCTCTAAGCCAGCAAATAAAGAAGCTGGAAGAGGAATTAGACACAGCACTATTTATTCGAAAATATGGACAAGTAACGCCCACACCTCAAGGGAGACGATTCATTAAAAGGGCTGAGAATATTTTGAAGGAAAGAGATGATTTGCTGCGTGAAATGGGAGAAGCAGCTTATGAAATCGGGAAAGAGCTGAACATTGGAGCGCCAGCAGTCACAGGGGGATATGTCTTGCCCGGTTTATTAAAAACTTTTTGTCAAACGTATCCTCATGTTCACGTTCAACTGATAGAAGAGTCTCCACGTGAGCTCGAAAAACTTCTATTGGCTGGAAAGCTGGATTTGGCTATTTTATCGATGCCTGTCGAGCACGAATCATTGAAAACGAAACAAATGCTGACCGAGCCGCTCCTTCTTGCAGTTCCGCAAGCTGCTCAGCCCTGGTTATCAGAGGAATTGAACGAGATCATTGAGCAAGCAGGGCAAAAAGAGACCGGTCACGAAATCGTTCCCTTTCGGCTTCTTGAAGGTATCCCATTTATTTTGCTGAAAGAGGGATACGGTTTTCGGCAAGTGGTCACTGAACTGTGCTGTCATCATGGTTTTCAGCCAAAAGTGGCTTTTGAAACAAGTCATATTCAAACAGCACAGGCAATGGTCAAAAACGAACTAGGGGTGACCGTTGTGCCGAAAATGATGGCACAAGTGGATAGGAACCAAGTCACTTATTTGCAAATTGATTCATGCCCAACCCGCACACTTGTGTTTGCATATGTGGAAGAAAGGTATTTAACGAAAGCCGCTCAAGCCTTCATGGACCTTTATCAGAATCAAGGGAAAGCTTAAACAAACGTTTAATTAAACGCAAAAAGCAGGGGAGCACCCTGCTTTAAGATTGGTGACAAAGGGCTAAAATGATCTAGATTTTAGCCCTTTGTCTTCTTTTCAGCGTGATAGAAAACCTTTGCAGTCTAGGAAGGACGAGCACCGGAACGGAGCGAATTGGACATTCGTGAGTACCGGCGCGCAGACCTGACAAAGAATGCGAGGGTTTGTCTACACGCTGAAAGCAGGGGAGCACCCTGCTTTTTAATATAAGTCCAGACGCTGATCCGTCATAACCGGAATTTGCTGCCTGACTTCATCCACTAGCTGAAGATCAATTTCCGCATAATAAATGTCTTCGTCATCGCGTGTTTCAAGCAGTATGCGGCCGAGTGGGTCAATCACCATGGAGTGTCCAGGGAATTCTGTGTCTCTGCTTGTGCCTGTTCTGTTTACAGCAATCATAAATGACTGGTTTTCAATCGCTCTTGCGATGAGCAGGTTGCGCCAATGGTCCACTCTTGCTGACGGCCATTGCGCCGTATTGACGAGCACCTTCGCTCCTTTGTTCACAAGTGTTCTGGAAAGCTGCGGAAAGCGGAGGTCATAGCAAATCATCGCACCAATCGTTACATCTTCGCTATAGTCAAATAAACCAAGCTGATCACCAGCGGTTAAATAATTGTGCTCATCCATTAAGCGGAATAAATGAATTTTATCATAATCTAACACAAGCTCACCTTGGCGGTTAAAGACATACATTGTATTGGTAATGTTTTCATCTTCTGTCCGCTTATTTAACACACTGCCTGCGATGAGATACACTTGGTGCTTGCGGGCAAAGGAGGAGAAGAGCTGTTTTGTGTGTTCACCGTTTACATCCGCAAGCTGATCGGCTTGTTCAAGGGCGTAGCCGGTATTCCACATTTCGGGTAAAATGATCAGATCCGGCTGCTCGCGGACCGCTTCTGCTAAAAACGCTTCTGCTTTTTTAAAATTCACTTCAGGTTCTCCAATTTGTACGTCCATTTGGACAAGGGCGATTTTCATACGGGTTCCTCCTTTATTCGCTATATATCATGGGTACATCCATGAATGTATGTAATGGTTTATTCTAGTCTTCAAGGCCAGTTTCTTTATCATAAAGGTTTCCATCATCTTTGCCAATAGAAATGTCAGAAGGTTTTGTTAAATGACTTTCTCAATCAAGAAATGAGTGGTATGATACTCATAACTAATAAAACAAAGGGGAATAGTATGATATGCAATTGTTCGATTTATCACTAGAAGAGCTAAAAAAATATAAACCAAAGAAAACAGCACGTCCTGATTTCTCAGACTTTTGGAAGAAATCGCTCGAAAAACTGCGCCAAGTGGAGGCAAAGCCAACACTTGAACCTTATGACTATCCAGTGAAAGGCGTCAAGGTGTACCGCCTGGCGTATCAAAGCTTTGATCATTCTCGTATTGAAGGCTGGTACGCGGTACCAGATCAATCAGGTCCGCACCCAGCGCTCGTTCGTTATCATGGCTATAATGCCAGCTATGACGGCGGCATTCACGACATCGTCAACTGGGCGCTGCACGGCTATGCAACATTTGGTATGCTCGTCCGCGGTCAAGGCGGCAGTGAAGATCAGGCAGTGACACCAGGCGGTCACGCTTTAGGGTGGATGACAAAAGGCATTTTATCAAAGGAGACCTACTATTATCGCGGTGTTTATTTAGATGCGGTTCGTGCACTCGAAGTCATTCAGTCCTTCCCGGAAGTGGATAAACAACGGATCGGCGTGATTGGTGGGAGCCAGGGAGGTGCATTAGCGGTTGCAGCTGCAGCCCTTTCAGATATTCCGAAGGCCGTCGTGGCAGATTACCCTTATTTATCAAACTTCGAGCGTGCAGTGGACGTTGCATTGGAGCAGCCTTATTTAGAAATCAATTCATACTTTCGAAGAAATAGTGATCCGAAAGTGGAAGAAAAGGCATTTGAGACATTAAGCTATTTTGATCTAATCAATTTAGCTGGATGGGTCAAACAGCCAACATTGATGGCGATCGGGCTGATTGACAAAATAACCCCGCCATCTACTGTGTTTGCGGCATACAACCATTTAGAAACAGATAAAGACTTAAAGGTGTATCGCTATTTTGGACACGAATATATCCCGGCTTTTCAAACAGAGAAGCTCGCCTTCTTACAAAAGCATTTGCTCAAATAAAAGAACAAAGAGGCCGCTCTAGGAGGGCCTCTTTTTTAATAACTCGTATTCTGCCTCGTTTTTTCATCAGGCACTAACGCTGTGATAATCAGGGCAAGAGCTGTGATGATATGCAGGATGAATCCGAGTATCGGAATCCAGGCGAGGCAGGATGTGATAATCCCAATGATGCTGCCAATCATTGGTCCTTGGTCTCGCTTCGATAAGACGAGTGTGATAATATGCAGAATAAGCATGACCATGAGCGGTGTATAGCCATTGCTGATCACAAATAGTCCTCCAATGACAGGGATGGCAAGACAGGCTTCAAAAATCCCGGTGATCCATTTCATGATGCGAGATATAGACATGAGATCCAACTCCTTTTTCTTATATGTCTTATTCGTATTTTCCCTAAACATGAAGAAGTCATGCAGAATTCTATAGAAAGAGTTGATGGATGATGAGAGAGAGAATCAAGGAAGAGCTGAAAATCATAGAAGAAACGTATGACGTCAAGATTTGCCTCGCGGTCGAATCAGGCAGCAGAGCTTGGGGATTTCCTTCGACTGATAGTGATTATGATGTTCGTTTTTTATATGTTCCTCGGAAAGAATGGTATTGGGCGATGGAAGAGCATCGTGATGTCATTGAACGGCCGATTGATGACATGCTTGATATAAGCGGCTGGGAGCTTAGAAAGGCACTTCGCTTATTCAATAAATCGAATCCGTCCATCATGGAATGGCTGTCTTCTGACATCATCTATGCTGAATCCTTCTCGTTGGCAAAGCAGCTAAGAGAATTAAAGGATCAAGCGTTTTATCCTGCAGCATTGATGTATCATTACCTCAATATGGCGAAGCGGAATGAAAGCAGGCATTTACGAGGAGAGCAGGTGCGAATCAAGAAGTATTTCTATGTGCTTCGTCCGCTGCTTGCCTGTCAGTGGATTGAACGCTACCGGACGGTTCCGCCGATGGACTTTCATGAACTGCTCGAGGAACTAATGGAGGAAGGACCGCTTTTAGCGGAAATCCATGAGCTGCTCAAACGTAAAATGGACGGCGAAGAAATGGATGTAGAGAACCGCCTCGCTTATGTCCATCCATTTATCGACAAAGAGCTCGCGCGATTTGATGAATTGGTGAAAAGCTACAATCAGCCGAAAGACAACCTGATGCAAGAATTAAATGAGCTGCTGCAGTCTACCCTTGATGAGGTGTGGGCGTAAGCAGGAAAGAGCCAGCCGGATCGCGGCAGGCTCTTTTTTATCTGTTATTGTGATAAAACCACAAAAAAAGTCAGAATTTTTGTCATCTTCAAATATTGTAGCGGACAGCTTATGAGCTTTACAATAAAGACATAGCTTACAAAGAGTGGGAGGTGCCCTTTATGGAGTCGGTCACAAGAAATTTCTTCTTGTTTTTGTCAAAGAGCAGTCTCTTGAACCATATTGCTCGTAATTGGGGAAGTGCTGTTGCATCTAAGAAAATCATCGGAGGGAAGGACTTTGAGAGTGCGATCCCTGTGATCAAGCGATTAAATGACCAAGGAATGGCTGTGACAGTTGATCACCTTGGTGAGTTTGTCACAAAGGAAGAAATTGCAAATGAACGGACGATTGAGTGTATTCAAACCATTCAGCGGATTGCAGAGGCGGGACTCAATTCTCACGTGTCACTCAAAATGACATCACTTGGCCTGGATATTGACGATGACCTTGTGTATCGCAATATGAAAAGGATTTTAGATACGGCAGAGAAACACCGTATCATGGTGACAATTGATATGGAGGATGAACAGCGCTGTCAAAAAACGCTGGACATTTTTAAAGAGATGAAATCTCAATATGAGTATGTCAGTACGGTCTTGCAGGCGTATTTGTACAGAACAGAAAAGGATCTTGATGACCTAAATAAGCTGCAACCATTTTTAAGACTTGTAAAGGGTGCCTATAAGGAATCCGCCGAAGTGGCGTATCCAAACAAAAAAGACGTCGATCAGAATTATCAAAAGCTGATCGAAAAGCAATTGCTCTCAGGGAACTATACAGCCATTGCGACACATGACGATCGAATGATTGAGTTCACGAAAAATATTGTGAAAAAACACAATATACAGACAAGTCAGTTCGAATTTCAAATGCTGTACGGCATGAGATCAGAAACGCAGCAAGCACTTGTGAAAGAAGGCTATCAAATGAGGGTCTATACTCCGTATGGACGAGAGTGGTATGGCTACTACATGAGACGTCTTGCAGAACGGCCGGCAAACATTGCCTTTGCTTTAAAAGGGATGACGAAAAAATAATTTGAAACGGGAGCGTGACAAAAATGACAACACCTTACAAGCATGAACCATTCACGGATTTTAGCCAGGAAGAAAACCGCAAAGCGTTTGAACAAGCATTAGCTAAAGTAACAGAATCACTTGGTCAAACCTATCCGCTCGTGATAAATGGAGAAAGAATTGAAACGAAAGACAAGATCGTTTCAATCAATCCAGCGAAAAAGGATGAAGTGGTTGGAACCGTCTCAAAGGCCGGGAAGGAAGAGGCAGAACAAGCGGTTCAAGCAGCAGCGAAAGCATTTGAAACATGGCGCTATACGTCTCCTGAAGAAAGAGCAGGCGTATTATTCCGTGCTGCGGCAAGCATTCGCCGTAAAAAGCATGAGTATTCAGCCCTTCTTGTAAAAGAAGCAGGTAAGCCTTGGAATGAAGCGGATGCAGATACAGCAGAAGCGATTGACTTCCTAGAGTATTACGCTCGTCAAATGCTGGAGCTGGCGAAAGGCAAACCAGTGAACAGCCGCGAAGGGGAACGCAATCAATATGTGTACACACCAACTGGCGTGACGCTCGTCATTCCGCCGTGGAACTTCTTATTTGCCATCATGGCAGGAACAACAGTAGCGCCAATCGTCACTGGAAATACAGTTGTTTTAAAACCAGCAAGTGCGACGCCTGTCATTGCAGCCCGTTTTGTGGAAGAGCTTGAGCAAGCCGGTCTTCCAAAGGGTGTTGTCAACTTTGTACCAGGAAGCGGTGCAGAGGTTGGGGATTACTTAGTAGATCATCCGAAAACAAGTCTGATTACATTCACTGGATCAAGAGAAGTAGGGACACGTATCTTTGAACGTGCGGCAAAAGTGCAGCCAGGCCAGCAGCATTTAAAACGTGTCATTGCTGAAATGGGCGGTAAGGATACAGTAGTTGTTGATGCGGATGCAGATGTTGAATTAGCGGCTAATGCCATTTTCACATCAGCCTTCGGGTTTTCAGGTCAAAAATGTTCAGCTGGATCGCGGGCAGTCGTCCATGAGAAGCTGTATGACCAAGTGGTTGAGCGAGTGAAAGAAATCACAGAAACGAAAACAACAGCCAATCCGCTTTCTGCGGATGTTTACATGGGACCTGTCATTGATCAAGCGTCCTTTGACAAGATCACGGATTATATCGAGGTTGGCAAACAGGAAGGCCGCTTAGTCACTGGCGGAACGAGTGATGATTCGGAAGGATACTTTATCCACCCGACCATTTTTGCAGATCTTGAGCCGACTTCCCGTTTAATGCAAGAAGAAATCTTTGGACCAGTGTTGGCTTTCTCGAAAGTCTCAAGCTTTGATGAAGCACTTGAGGTAGCCAATAACACAGAATACGGTTTAACAGGGGCTGTCATTACGAATAATCGTGATCACATCAATCGTGCGAAGCAGGAGTTCCATGTGGGGAACCTTTACTTTAACCGTAACTGCACAGGTGCCATCGTTGGTTACCACCCATTCGGCGGCTTCAAAATGTCAGGAACGGATTCAAAAGCAGGCGGTCCAGATTACCTAGCTCTGCACATGCAGGCAAAAACGATTAGTGAAATGTTTTAATATGGAAAAAGCATGAACCTGCACTGATGGGTTCATGCTTTTTTTGCCTGCTTGCGACTTGTTTCTATACAAATCTGACTGGAAAGAAGTATGATAAATGTATCACTTAATCAGGGAGCAATCGGGATGGAAGAGATATTAGAAAAGCTTCATACATTTTTTGATGTTGATAAATTAATTGCATTTATTAGCGGGTATTTAAAGAAGCCAGTCATTTTAGAAAGCACAGAGTGTCAGCTCCTTGCTTATAATTCTTACAGCATTCAGCAGTTTGACCCAGTCAATCAGCAAACGATTTTCTCCAAGGAATGTCCGGGGGCTGTGGTCGATTGGTTAAAGAAAACAGGGGTAATCGAGCGGCTTTTCGCGGAATCAAAGCCTTTTTATGTGAGCGGTCATGACGAGCTCGGATTTAATCGGCGGGTGGCTGTGAGCGCCAAGCATAAACAAGAGGTAGTAGGCTTTATTTGGGTGCAGGACATTGAGGATTCCCTTACTCAGGAAGAGCTGCAATTTTTACACGAAGCTTCCTTTCAGGTTGGAAAAGTGATATACAAGAATAAGAAACAGCTTGAGAAAAAGGAAGGCAAGATTGAAGAGTTTTTCAAAAAGGTCATGGATGATCATTTTTATACAGAAGAAGAGCTGAAATGGGAGGCTGAGAACTTAAGCATTCCACTGCCAGCCGTATTTACCGTCATGGTCGTGCACGCTGCCGATAACAAAAGTGAGACGGCAGAAGATGTGAAGGATGTCATTCGAACGTATTTGCAGCTAGAGGATAAAGTGAATCACGTCTATTCGGTTCAAGCAGATATCGTTGTTATATTAGGCAGCCTGTCAGATCGGCACTCACCGAAAGCGACTGCCGCTGATGTCATCGCACATCTGCAATCGAAAACGCATGCGCATCACTCCCCTTTGTATATCGGAATGGGAAGAGAGTATCGTGATGTCATGAAAATGAGTACAAGTCGATTTGAAGCGATAGAGGTCGTCAAGGCAGTGAAAATTGTTGGAGGACAAGAACTGATTCCATACGATTATGAGAATTTAGGGGTCTTCCGGTTTTTAGACTCCATTTACAGCCATCAAAAAAAGAAAAACGACTTCAATCCAGATTTGTTACGTTTGAAGGAAAAAGACCGCGAAAGTCAAACTTCGTTTTTAAAAACGCTTGAAGTCTACTTATTGAATAACTGCAAGCTAAAGCCAGCAGCGGAGCAGTTGTTTATTCATCAAAATACATTAAACTATCGAATGAAACAAATTTTTGACATGACGTCGATCGACTTAAGTCATTTTAGCCAGCGGTGTGAGTTATTTATTGAATTGATGCTGATGAAAAAAGATCAATAATATATGATGGAATCCGCAGGTGCACGGGATCACCTGCGGATTTTCATATGAAATGCGAAAATGGCATACAACTGATGTATTTCGTTGTATGATAGATAAAGATTTTATGAGAAAAATGAAAGGGGGGCCACCTTTGGGTTCAGTCACCTTAGCCATTTTGATTTTCATCATGACCCTCGTCCTTGTCATTTGGCAGCCAGGACGTGTCACCATAGGATGGTCAGCATGTGGGGGTGCCATTCTTGCGCTTGCCTTTGGCGTCGTTCATCTGGGCGATGTGTGGGAAGTTACGCAAATTGTATGGAACGCCACCTTTGCTTTTATTGGTATTATTATCATTTCGTTAATTTTAGATGAGATCGGCTTTTTTGAATGGGCTGCACTGCATATGGCAAAAGCCGCAAGAGGCAACGGTGTCCGCATGTTTATTTATTTAACATTGCTCGGCGCTGTTGTGGCTGCTTTTTTTGCCAACGATGGAGCGGCACTGATTTTGACCCCAATCGTCTTATCTGTCGTGAGAGCGTTGAAGCTGGATGAACGCATGGTGCTGCCTTTTGTGATGGCAAGCGGCTTTATTGCAGATACAACCTCCTTGCCATTTGTCATTAGTAACCTGGTCAATATCGTATCAGCCGACTATTTTCATATTGGTTTTCTAGAATATACAGCAAATATGTTCGTGCCAAACCTTGTGTCGCTTGGGGCGAGCATGCTGGTTCTGTATGTGTTTTACCGAAAGCTTATCCCAAAAACCTACGATCTGTCACAGGCGAAAGAGCCGGCATCAGCTATTCGAGATATCCGTATGTTCCGTTTGTCTTGGTATGTGCTCGGCTGTCTGCTTGTTGGTTATTTTGCGGGCGAGCTGATCGGTGTTCCAGTGTCCATTATTGTAGGCGGGATTGCTCTTGCTTTCTTGTGGCTGGCGAGAAGAAGTCCGCAAGTGGCGACAAAGCGAGTGATCAAAGAAGCACCGTGGTCCATTGTGTTTTTCTCGATCGGTATGTATGTCGTTGTATATGGACTGAAAAATGTTGGTCTTACTGAAATATTGGCGTCATGGATCGAGCAAGGGGCATCACATGGCTTGCTTGCAGGAACGATGTTTATGGGTGTGCTTGCCGCAGTGCTGTCCTCTGTGATGAACAATCTGCCGACCGTTTTAATTGATGCGATTGCCATTGGACATACAGATACAGTAGGTGTCATGAGAGACGGACTGATTTATGCCAATGTCATCGGCTCCAACCTTGGACCGAAAATGACCCCAATCGGCTCATTGGCGACATTACTGTGGCTTCATGTCTTAAAGAAAAAAGGCGTCCATATCTCTTGGGGGGCTTACATGAAAGCCGGAATCATCCTGACCATCCCAACCTTGATCCTCACTTTACTCGGGTTATATGTGTGGTTATGGCTTATTCATTAATCATCGTGTAGTCAAACCCTCGCATTCGGTGTCAGGTCTGGGCTCCAGTGCTCACGAATGTCAAATTCGCTCCGCTCCGGTACTCGCCCTTCCTAGGGCTGCAAAGGTTTTCTATCACGTTGAAAGGAAGACAAAGGGCTAAAATCAAGATCATTTTAGCCCTTTGTCAACAATCTAAGAGCAGATCCATGAGATCTGTTCTTTTTTTGCTACAGATATTTCGCATAGCGTTTTTCTAAAAAGTCCTGAAGCAATGAGACGACACTGCAAATGCCCCAGTAAATGAGTGCAACCAAAATATACATGGTCATATAATCGAATTCTCGTCCGCCTACAATTTTTGCTTGTTGGAAGAGCTCTGGTACAGTAATCATCGCTGCCAGTGAGGAAGCTTTAATTAAATCAAGCATGACATTGGTCAATGGTGGCAGGGCGATGCGGACGGATTGAGGCAAAATGACACCGCGCATCGTTTGCCAATAGCTGAGACCTAATGATTTAGCGGCTTCCACCTGTCCACTTGGAACAGAGGAGAGGGCCGCCCGATTAATTTCTGCAATATAGGCAGCACTATTGAAGCTGAACCCAATAATGGCGGCAGTGACCGCTGTAAACTCAATGCCGATATAAGGGAACCCAAAATAAAGAATAAACAAAATGACCAGAATGGGCACGCCTCGCATGAATGAGATATACAGCCGTGCAGGCAACCGAAGAATCCATGAATTCGCCATCCTGGCAAGAGCGATAAAAAAACCAAGAATGGTACCAAAAAACATGCTCACAAAGGAAATGAGCAGCGTCAGCCAAATTCCTTTCATGACAAACGGAAATGACGCCTTTGCCAGTGCAGGATTAAATATATATTCTAAATGAATATCTCCCACGATTGCAGCTCCTTATTTGGAAATGTCGACATCTTCGACATCAGCATCAATTTTCTTTGAGACGTCTGCATGATTAAAGAATTTCTCGGAAATCTTTTTCATTGTTCCGTCTTTTTTCATGTCGCTTAATACACGATTCAATTCTTTTTGAAGCTCTTTGTTATCCTTCTTCATGACAAAACCTTGTTCATTCGGCATGTATTTCAAGTCAGGGTGAATCGTAATATTTAATTTAGGAAATGCAGCAAGAGCCAGTGTCTGCAAGTAATAATCATTTAAAATGACATCTGTTCGGCCGTTTGCAACATCCTTTAAGTATTGCTCGTTTGTCGCATTATCATAAATGACTTCCTTTGCACCGTACTTACGAGCGACATCCATGTAAATCGTCGTGGCAGCACCTGCTGCTTTCTTTCCTTTTAAATCTTTTAAAGTTTTAATGCCTGATAAATCATCTTTCCGTACGATAGCCGTTCCGTAGGAATATTTATAAGGGGTTGAAAAGGCAAACTTGTCTTTTCTATCATCTGTGATGTCGATATCATTTGCAGCGGCATCCACTTGACCAGAATTAATGGCGCTCAGCATCCCGTCATAACCCATTTCTTTAAATTCTACTTTCACATCAAGACGTTTAAACGCTTCTTTGACAACTTCTACTTCATAGCCAGTTAATTGATCCTTGCCATTAGAAGTATCATGATAAGAAGTTGGATAAAGGGTGCCTGAAGTTGCAACCACGATTTTCCCTTTCTTTTTAATCTCATTCCACTTTGTGTCTCCAGATTGAGATGAGCCTGATTGACTGCAAGCAGACATGATAAGGATGCAAGCAGATACAACAAGCATGATCCATATAGGTTTTTTATGATAAAAACGACTCATTTAAGAATCCTCCTCTATTTTTGATACAAAACAAAACATAGCACGCTTTTTCTGATAGGACAACGTTTTCAGAAGAAAAGTGAAAAAGTAAGAATATTATAAGCAATTTGCGTGTTGAAATAATGTATAAAAAAGGAAAGTGAGCGCAAAATAAAGGCGAATAAAGGAGGGAACAACAATGATGAAAAAAATAAGTGGTTTGATAATCATCTTGTCGATGTTGCTGTTATTTGGTTTTCAGATAGAAACGGCTCATGGAGAAACACCTCAAATGGAAAAGCGCCCGGTGACACATCAAGTGAAATTAACAGCAGAACAACAAAAACAAATTGAAATCCTTGAGCAGCAAATTCTTTCTAAACGAAAAGCAGTCATTGAAAAATATGTACAGTATGGCGTGTTAACAAAGGAACAAGGCACACACATCACGAAACGAATGGATGAGCATTACAATCATTTGAAAAAGAACGGATTTGTTCCATTGCTGAAAAAACCACAGAACCATCGCCCATAATAATGATAAAACCGGCAGCGAGGTGCCGGTTTTTTATTGTGATCAGAAGGTGAGACTTTCCCCATCTTGAGGGACAAAAATGGCTTGATCTGCATGATGCTCTTGAATGTAAGCTTCTAAAGCAGCTCTTGTTAACAAGCAATGATTCACAGCTTCAAGATGACAGGCGACAATTTGAGCTTTTGGCTGAGAACGGTGAATGTCTAAAATTTCTTCCTTGGTCATGGTAATCGGATCGCCTTCTAAAAATTGAGCAGCTCCGCTATTGACCACAATGACGTCCGGCTTGCATGTATTCACAACCTCTTTCGGTTCATCACACCAAATGGTATCACCTGCAATATAAAGGGTAGGTTCATCAGGGTGAGAGAAAACAAAACCGCTCACCTGTCCCATCCGCTTCGCCGTTTCTCCCGTTCCGTGCTGTCCACCTGTACGTTTAATATGAACGCCGCAAATGTCCATTTCATCTTCAATGCATGTGACATGCTGAAATCCAGCTTCTTCAACTTCTTTTCGATCCTTCTCCGATTGAGTATAAATTGGCCCATCTTGAGCTAATTTCCTTTTGGCCTCATCGTCAAAATGGTCCACATGTAAATGAGTGAGTAAGACAGCATCTGGGTGTAATAGACTGTCTAAATCAATGTTTACAGGAAGCTCCACAATAGGGTTATTCAAATGTTGATTGGCTGTATGAGGGAACGGTGGATATGTTCCTTTTGCTGCCAAAAAGGGATCGATTAAAAAAGTTGAATGACCATAGTGAAGGTATAAAGTAGCATTGCGAATGAGTGTAATTTTCATAAAAAGGCCTCCTTTTTTTCTGATTAAGTTTACAGTATATTAAAAGAGTTCTATGTGACAGAGGATCATGAAAGTCTTTTATCGGAAGGGCTTGATTTTTGAAAGAGGTGAGCCAATGCTAGACCAAACAGATATGAATATTTTAAAAGAACTATCAAAGAATAGCCGATTAACGATGAAAGCTCTAGGTGAAAAAGTTCATTTAACCGGCCAAGCTGTTGCAAATCGGGTGTTAAAGCTAGAAGAAGAAGGCGTGATCGAAGCATATACCATTTCAATTGATTGGCAGACGCAAAAGACGATTCAAACATTTTTGCAGCTCTATACCCGTAGTCATCATCATGAACCACTTCTGTCGTTTCTTTATGAAAAGGAAGAAATCAAGAATTTGTTCAAAATAAGTGGTGAGGGCTGTTATATGGCTGAAGGACATTTCTCGAGCCATGATGAGCTTGATCAGTTTTTAACGGAGCTGACAAATTACGCAAATTACAAACTGTCTATTGCGGTTAAACGTCTCATTCATCAATAATCGAAGAGACGTAGGAGGAAAAGGAACGATGCAAAAATTAATCAAAAATCAAGCTGAACCGATGACAAAGGAAAGAATCAAAGCAGACTTGGAACAACTTGGTGTGAAAAAGGGCATGATTTTATGTGTTCACTCATCTTTATCATCCATCGGCTGGGTAAACGGAGGCGCTGTAGCCGTCATACAAGCATTGATGGAAACCTTAACAGAAGAGGGGACACTCATTATGCCGGCACAAACGTTAGAGCTTTCTGATCCTGCCGATTGGATTGATCCGCCTGTTCCTTATTCATGGTGGAAATCGATCAAAGAAACAATGCCTGCATTTGATCCAGCTTACACGACGCCAACAGCAATGGGAAAGGTAGCGGAAACATTTTGGAAATACCCAGGCGTGGCGAGAAGCAACCATCCCCATTTTTCATTCACAGCCTGGGGAAAAAGAAAACATGAAATTCTGAAACACCATGCACTTTCCTTTGGATTAGGAGAGCATTCGCCTCTTGGCCGCATGTATGATCTTCATGCTCAAGTGCTGCTGCTTGGTACAACATTTGAAAGCATGACAGCTTTTCATCTAGCTGAATATCGAATCCCCCAGCAGGACCTCATGACAAGAGGAGCCCCTATTTTAGAAAATGGGTGGAGAGTATGGAAAGAGTACCAAGATATCATCACAAGAGAAGAACTATTTGAACAGATTGGCCGTGATTTTCTGCAATCAGGAGGCCTCTATCAGCACAATCAAATCGGACTTGCCAGTTCATATTTATTGCCAGTGAGAGAATCGGTAGACTATGCGGAAAAGTGGCTTGATTTATACGATCAGTCGTAATCTACACTGTTTGGAAATTTACATAATAAACATCTTGATCAGGCTGCTGTGAGGTATAGCAGGTAAGCTGATAGTCTCCTTTTGGAATGGGGAAAGACAGTACATGAGCCATGACGCTTGTGATATAAACTTGATCACTTGTATGCGTAAAGGGCACTGTTATGGCTCTATCAATAGAGACTTGGGGCTCATCGCTATTTAATGTCACAATAATAGACGCCTTTCCATTATTGATTCCTTCAAAGGAAACTCCTTGATCTCCAGTTGCGAATCCTTGAAGAATGTCCTCATCTGTCCAATCAATGATAGGTGGTGTTTCGCTTCCGGTGTATACCGTGATTTGGTGGTAGGAGATAGATAGAGAATAGGTTTGATTTAAGAGATTCATATAAAAAACTCCTTTATTCATGGATTTTCGTTGAAACGTAAATGGTTGAAAGAGTCATTCTTGAGGAGAAAGTTAGGCAGCAAGACGATTGCCGCCGTCTTGCGCTATTTGTTGTGGGATCTAGATGTGAAATTGCGAGACCATTGCTTTTAAATCTCCTGCTAAATGGGCAAGTGCTTCTGATGAAGCTGTTACTTCTTCCATTGCAGCAAATTGTTCTTCTGTTAAACCTGCTACTTGCTGTGAATGTTCACTCGTTCGTTTAACTCCTTCTGTAATAGACGCAAAAGACTGTTTCGCATCGTTAGTATAAGCTGCGATTTTTTGTGATGCACTCGATAAATGCTTAATGCCATCTGCCATTTCTCTCATGGACTGCTGGATATCATGAAAAGATTCTTCTGTATGAGAGATAAGGACAGCCCCTTGAGCCGCTTCTTCTCTTACTCGTTTGATGGCATTCGTCGAATGAGTCATCTCTTTTTGTATTTCAGAAATGAGATGGGAAATCATGTTTGATGATGCTTGAGATTCTTCAGCGAGCTTTCTCACTTCGTCTGCGACAACAGCAAACCCTTTTCCATGCTCACCTGCCCGTGCTGCTTCAATTGCTGCATTAAGAGCTAGTAGGTTTGTCTGGTTGGCGATATCTGTAATGACTTTGGAAATATGATCAATTTCAGCTGAACGTGTTTCCAATGCTTGAATTGCTGTACCGTTTTCTTCAATTGATTTTGCAATAGATGTCATTTGTGAATGAACTTCACCGATATTGTGTACACCTTTTTGGGCCATTTCTTGTGCGAAGTGACTTCTTGAAGCCATTTGTCCGGCATTTTCAGTGATGTTTGCCAGCTCGTTTGATACTTGAATCATCTTGTGCTCACTAGCTGTCATTTGAGCGGACTGTTCTTCTGAAGATTGTGCCACTTCTTGGATCGTGTGGGTGATTTTTTCTGATGCTGCACTTGTTTCTTCTGCGCTAGCTGACAGCTGCTCAGAGGATGTGGCCACTAATTCAGACGTGTTCATGACATTTAGAATGGTTTGATTTAGTTTTTCACGCATCTTATTGAAATGACCAGCCAGGTCAGACAATTCATCACCGGCAGTATCCGTCACATTGATGGTTAAATGACCTTCGCCTGCACTCTTAATGGCAGAAGCCAAATGCTTGAGACGTACCTGAATCCGCTTAGTGAAAATAGAAATAATGATGACTGAAACGATTAGACTTAACAAAAGGACGATGACAAATTGTATATAGAATGACTGAAGCATTTGTGAAATCATGCTTTGATTGGCGCCAGTATAAAAAATACCAATTGTTTCGCCTGCTTCATTTTTGATCGGCATATAAGCCGTTTGATAGTCTTTCCCAGCAACATTTGCTGTGCCGTAATAATTTTCTCCTTTATCTAAAACAGTGGTTTTCACTTCAGGAGAGACTTCTGTGCCTACAGCTCGTTTCCCGTTTAACATGACATTTGTAGCAACACGGGTATTTCCTTGAAAAATCGTGATGGTATCACCGGTATATTCGGCTAATTGGTCAACCAATGCATCATGATCATTGATTTGCGTATTTCCTTTGAATAGCTTGTCCTCTTTAATCTGCCACGAGCCTGCCACTTTTTCATTTAGATAGGCGTAGCCTAGCTTTAAATCACCTTTTGCTTTTTCAGTTGCCATTTGCTTGATGTTTTCTGTCATTTCGCGATTCACCACATAACCAACAACCGCAGAAAAGATGATGAGGACACTTAAAAAGATCAGCAAAATTTTGGCGCCTAGCCTCAGTTTTATCTTTTTCTTCATGCTTTTTGACTCCTTTAGGTATAAGGTAGGATATCCCTCCTTAAGGATTATCGGCATGAAAAAAGTGTTTAAAATACCTGCAAGCAGTCATGTGAAAATTTTTTTAATATAGAAAAGGGAAAGGCGACTAATCGATGATAAATTGAATTCTTGTGCCGTCAGGATCATCCGATAATTGATGACTTACCCACGAGCCTGCGCCTCTATTATCAGAAGGGCGTACATATTTGACAGAAGCTCCACTGCCTCCTTCTTTGCACATCGCCATTGGCCATTCGTCTCGATCATATCCGCGCTTTGTTGGAATGCCATGTAGTGATCGATCTCTCTGCTCATCACTATGTTTACGGTCAATTGTACAAATGGACGAATGACCTTCATCAATGGCTTCTTCTATGTGCTTGGCTGTTTCGGGATAGCGGTCTGATGGAAAATGAATGGTTTTGTCATAAGATGAATTCGCTGTCTCTTGTTTTCCTTGCTCCAGCTGGATATAGCCTGTTGCTACACCAATGACAATCAATAAAAGCAAGAGAATCATTTTAAGAAGTTTCATAGATGCTGGCTCTCTTTCTTGTTTGCGTATTTTGTAAACAGAAGTATAGCAGAATTACTTACCAATTTCTCCTGGTTTTGAAAAAACGTCTTTTAAAATTCAAAAAACAGATTTTACTCGATTTCTTGCTTTTCATTTTTGTAGAAATTCATAAAAATTTTAATTTTGTGGGTCAGAAAACGAATATGCTCATCCAAAATGGCTTTATTACTGCTTTTTCGGCTAATTTCAAGAATTTAACACACAGAAATTTCAAAAAAATAAAATTGACTAGACCGATCTGCTTTAATAATATGGAGTCAAATATCAAAAAATGTCGTAATTTATCAAAATATGATTCTAATTACATTGTAGGAGGTAAGTACAAATGGCGGATGTCTCATACCGGCTCGGAATAGACATAGGCGGAACATTTACTGATTTATCGCTGATAAATGAAGCAACAGGGGAGCTGACTGAACTCAAGACGCCTACAGTGACTGATGACCCAGCCCAAGGAATTATCAATGGGTTAAATCTTCTAAAAAAAAGAGGTGTTGATTTATCCAACATCCAATACCTCGTTCACGGAATGACAATCGGTCTGAATACATTATTACAGCGAAAAGGAGCAGATTTAGCCCTTTTTGTGACAGAAGGATTTCAAGATATATTGTCACTTCAACGTTTACGACTACCCGTTCCTTATGACTTCAATTCTCGTTTGCCAGAACCATTGATACCACGGAAGCATGTATATCCAATCTCTGAAAGGTTGATACACGATGGTACGATCAAAAAACCTCTCCATCTGCAGCAATTAGATGATGCGGTCCAGCATGTTATATCTAAAAAGCTAGCAGGTATCGTCATTTCATTTTTACATAGCTATCAAAACCCAGTTCATGAATTACAGGCAAAAGCCTATATCAATCATCATTATCCACAGTTAGAAGTCCTTACCTCATCTGAATTATGGCCTCAAATGAGGGAATACGAGCGTACAGTGATGTCTGTTGTTAATTTGTACATTCAGCCAAAGGTGAAACAGTATTTGCAAACATTGAAAAGCCGTTTGAAGGAAGAAGGTGTACCAATTTCTCCATACATTACACAATCAAATGGTGGTTTAATGGATGCAGAAAGTGCGGCAACCTCGCCTGTTAAGACTCTCTTTTCTGGTCCGGCAGCTGGTGTCATCGGTGCGGCGAGAATTGCAGCATCAGCGAGTGAACCCAATCTGATCACTTTTGATGTTGGGGGGACGAGTGCAGATATCTCGATCATTCAAAATGGACAGCCTACAATGGCTCAATCGAATCAGCTTTCAGGCTTCCCAATTATTCTTCCATCTGTTGCGATGTATTCAATAGGAGCAGGAGGAGGTTCGGTAGCATGGATTGATCAGGGCGGACTTCTCAAAGCGGGGCCGGAATCAGTTGGCTCAAACCCGGGACCAGCTTCGTATGGAAAGGGAGAAAAAGCAGCTTTAACTGATGCGTTTCTCATATGCGGTTATCTCAATCAAGAACGTTTTGCCGGAGGACATTTACAATTACAACTGTCTTCAGCGAAAAAGGCCTTTCAGCCAATTGCTGATCAGCTCAACAAAACGGTTGAAGAGGCGGCTGACCAGCTCATTCAAGTAGCCGTAGCCAATATGTATACAGAATTAAGCAATGTGATGGAGCAGCAAGGGTTTGACCCTAGAGATTTTAGTTTGCTGGCATTTGGCGGAGCAGGACCGGTTGTGGCAAATTTCCTTGCAAGAGAAATCCATGCGAAAAATGTAGTTGTTCCTCCAAGTCCTGGTACATTATGTGCGTTAGGTGCTTTAACAGCTGATTTTATCCATGATGCGGTGCTGTCGAAGAAAATATGTTTACAAGACTATTCGATCAACCAACTAAAACAAGATTATGAGAAGCTGTCACGAAAAGCGACTGATTGGGTGAGCCAGCAGAACATTCAGCATATCAATCAGACATCCATTCTCTTATTAGCAGACGCACGTTATCAAGGGCAGGCATTTGAGATTGAATTGCCATTATCGATTGATTGGCTAAAGCAAGAACAAGACATCCACCAACTCATTGAAGCCTTTCACAAATTGCATCAGCGTCAATATGGTCATAGGGATGATCATGCAAAAATCGAGTTTACTCATTTACGCGTTCGAGTCATAGGCGAGACGCCTCCGCTGCCTTTTTCACCTGTTCAAGAAAGCAGGGGACAGTCTTTGAAACCAAATGAATATAGACGAATTTTTATAGAAGAAAAAGAATACGGAGCATCGGTTTATAACCGGGATACGCTGTCAGTAGGTTCTATTGTAAATGGGCCTGCCGTGATTGAGCAGGATGATACGACAATATTAATTTTGCCAAACTGGACAGGCAGCATTGATCCATCAGGTAACTTAGTGATTTCAAAGGAGGCGGCTTTACATGAGAACTGACCCAGCAAAGCTTGAGATGATGCGCAGTTATTTTAATGCGATTGCATCAGGTATGGGGCATGTCATTGAACGGACGTCGTTTACGACCTTCGTCAAAGAATCTGCTGACTTTGCGACAGCATTGGCCACGCCTTCTGGAGATTTCTTTGTTTATCCAAAGACAGTGGGTGTGACGATCTTTTTAGGGCTGAGTCTAAAAAAAGCGATTGAAGAAAGCGGACCGATGCAGCCAGGAGACATTATCATCACTAATGATCCTTATACGACAGATGGTTTGGCAACTCACCTTCCAGATGTCCATATCATTAAGCCGATTTTTGTGGATGATGAAATCGTAAGCTATGCTTGGTCTTTTGTTCATGTCAGTGATGTGGGTGGACTTGTGCCTTCGAGTATTTCACCGACAGCAACGGATGTTCATCAAGAAGGATTAAGAATTCCGCCAGTAAAAATTTATGAAGGCGGGAAAGAGAATCAGGTTGTACGTACCTTTTTAAGAGCAAACAGCCGCGCTAGTCATCTAAATGATGGTGATATCAATGCGATGATTGCTGCTGTCAATACAGCAGATATTCGGTTAAAAGAAATGATTGAGAAATTTGGAAAAAACGAAGTGAAACAAGGAATGATAGACTTGCTGAAGCAAGCCGAGGATCGTGCTGGAAAGGTCATTGAAGCTATACCGGATGGAACGAGTGAATTTGCTGATTATTTAGATGATGATATGATTTCAGACGTCCCTATTCGGTTGAAAATCAAGCTAACGATCAAAGGGAAACGGCTGACGCTCGATTTTTCTGAGTGTGACCCGCAAGTAAAAACAGCCTTTAACCTTGTTACCAATGGTCAGAAGCATTCCTTTCTTTATCAAGGGTTGATTAATTACATCATTAGTAAGGATCCTTTTATACCGATTAATGGTGGAATAACGTATCCAATCGATGTGATCTCTCCTAAAGGAACGCTGGTGCATCCAGAATATCCAGCCTCTGTCGGGATTCGTCATTCGATTACGATGAGGCTGTACAATGTCGTGCTAGGCGCGATTGGTAAGCTGCTGCCTGAAGCAGTACCGGCAGCAGGTGCAGGTCAATCTGCCATTGTGGTTCTCTCTGTACCTGATGATCAAACGGGGGGCAGGAAAATGTCCGTTGTCGAACCATTAGGCGGAGGCGGCGGTGCTCAAAATGGTACTGATGGAGTTGACGGTATTGATCATTCGTCAGGCTTTTTGAAGAATACCCCAATTGAGAGTTTGGAACAGCATATTGATATTCATGTTCACCGATATGAGCTTCTGCCGAATACAGGTGGAGCTGGTGAAAATCGAGGAGGACATGCGATTGGTTTGGAATTTGAAATGATGAAGCCTGAATCGATGGTGACAGCACGAGGAATGGAACGGATGAAGTTTCAGCCTTGGGGTTTAATGGGCGGCCGAGCAGGAGCGGTTGGTGAGGTCAAGCTGATCACAGCTAATGGTGAGAAACAAGACCAGCCCAAAATAGATGTTCTGCGACTTGAAAAAGGCGATATCGTTCAATTGATTTCACCAAGTGGAGGCGGCTGGGGGAATCCATTTGCCAGAAAGAAAGAAAAAGTCCTTCAGGAAGTGGAAGCAGGTCTATTAAGTGAAGAAAGAGCGCTGCAGCAATATGGTGTGAAAGTGTATTTAGACCAAAATGAATGGAAGATTGATGAGGAGCAGACGAGCAAGGTGCGTGAAAAGGCTTATGATCCTGCCGCTACTGACGTGTGGGATTTCGGAGAACAAAGAGCAGCTTATGAGAAAGTATGGACGGACGAAGCCAGCAGTGAGCTAGCCGTTCAGCTGCGTTCCTATCCGGCTAATGAACGTACGCACTATAAACATGCAGTTCATCAATATTTCAGTCATAGAAATGAGCCGTTAACAAAGGAAGATATTACTCAAGCACTTCGTCAAATGAATGGACAAAAAGGGGGAAATGAATCATGAAAAGAAGATTAATCGCTATTTTTGCAGGCATCCTATCCATCGTTGTACTGCTGACCGCTTGTGGTGGAAATGGAAAGGATCAAGGCAAACAGCAGCAGACTGTGATTGTTGGCGTATATGGAGGCGATTGGGAAAAGAACATCAAACCAATCCTTGAAAAGTTTGAAAAAGATACCGGAATTAAAGTGCAGACCGTCTCTGGTGCGGATTCTGAATGGTTTACAAAATTAAAAGCGTCAAATGGGAAAAATCCACCATATGACTTACTAATCTTACAGCCTGATACGATTCAAAGAGGTATTGCAGCAAACGTTCTTGCGCCTATCGATGAAGATCAAGCGCCGAACGTCAAAAAGCTTTACCGTTCTGTCCAAAAGAAGCTTACTGTGAATGGAAAACAATATGCAGCAGGCTTTAGTATGGGACAGCTTGGAATTGCTTATAGAAAAGACCTCGTCAAGCAGGAACCAAACAGTTGGACTGACCTATGGAGCAGTCAGCTGAAAGGGAAGGTAGCCATTTCATCTCCGACTTATTCAGCTGGTTTGCAATTTTTCTCTGCACTTGTTCATGCACAAGGGGGAACAGAATCAAATCCTAAGGATATTGATAAAGCATTTAAAAGTCTCGCGCAATTAAAAGGTCATGTCGCTGCTTTTCCGGATAACCCAGGATCGATTCAAACCTTGTTAGAACGTGGGGATGTCGCAGCTGTTCCATATTGGGACGGGCGAGTATTTGCACTTGAAGAAGAAGGAATGGATATTGGTTTCTCATACCCGAAAGAAGGCGCTGTTGCAGCTGTAGCGAGCTGGGCTTTAACGAAGGGAAGTCAGCACGAAGAAGCGGCATACAAACTATTAAACTACTTGAGTGGAAAAGAAGCTCAGGAGGCTTTCTCGGAAAAATCTTATTATGGCATGTCGAATTCTGATGTGAAATACAATGACAAGATTAAGGGGAAAGTGAAAGTTGGAGAAAATTATTACAGCAAGTTGACTTGGGTAGATTATGAAACAGCAACCTCTGAGCTTGGCAATTGGACAAATCGATGGAACGAAGTATTAGGCGGAGGAAAATAGGTGATCGCATGAGTGGAATTCATTTAGAACACATCAGTCAGCACTTCGGTGAGCAGATTGCTCTCAACGATGTCAGTCTTACTGTGAATGAGGGAGAGTTTTTCTCTCTTCTCGGTCCTAGCGGATGCGGAAAATCAACATTATTAAACATCATTGGCGGTTTTTTAGAACCAACAAAAGGCGTCGTCTATATTGGTGATCAGGATGTGACAGCTTTGCCGCCTTATCAAAGAAAAACAGGTATGGTCTTTCAAAGCTATGCGCTCTTTCCGCATCTGACTGTATTTGATAATGTGGCGTACGGGCTTAAGGTTCAAAAGAAAAAGAAGGCGGAAATCAAAGAGAAGGTGATGGAAAGCTTGTCTCTTGTTCAATTAGAAGCATTTGCGAAACGGATGCCCCACCAATTAAGCGGTGGTCAGCAGCAGCGGGTAGCGATAGCAAGAGCGCTGGCGATTCAGCCGTCTGTTCTCCTTCTTGATGAACCGCTCAGCAACCTAGATGCCAAACTAAGAAAAAACATGCAGACAGAGCTGCGAAATATTCAAAGAAATGTCGGGATTACAACTATTCTTGTGACACATGATCAAGAGGAGGCCTTAAGCCTTTCTGATCGAGTTGGCATTTTAGGAGAGGGTAGAATTCAGCAGATTGGGACGCCTTTAGAGGTGTACCGCCAGCCAAACAATCGATTTGTAGCTGAATTCATCGGACAGGTGAATATCTTTGAGGCCGTGTACAATGAAGCTGATGCTGCATTTACGGTTCCGCATGTAACCCATTCAAACGGTCAGCATCTTCAGCTGAAGGCTGAGGCACATCAAGAGAAGAGGGAAAAGCTATTACTTATGCTGCGTCCTGAAAGAATCAGCATCTCTTCTGGGCGGGAGGAAGTAAAGCCAAACCATGTATCAGGCGTGCTGTCAGATGTGAGTTATATCGGGCATTCATTACGTTTGGTTGTGGGGCTTGATAATGATGAAATCATTGTCCATGCTTCTGATGCTGCATTTCCCGAGCTGCCTGAAGTTGGAGAAACCGTCCATATCCATTGGCAGCCTGAAGATATCGTTTTCTTAGATTCGAAGGTGCATACGTGATGCGAATCAAGAAAAAGAATCAACGATTTCATTGGTTTATGCTGCTGCCAGCCTGTTTGTTTCTTGTTGTATTTTTACTAGCTCCGCTTGTGATGATGCTCGTTCTCAGTTTTCGCGATGTCGATTCGATGATGAATACATTACAAACGTATAGCTTTTCTCAATATATTCATGTGTTCACGACAGATGCATATGTAAAGGCGATTGGAAGTACTGTGTGGGTGGCTTTACAGACAACGGTGATTTGTTTATTGATGGCATACCCAGCAGCATACGTGCTTGTCAAGGCACCTAATCCGCGTCTGCGGGCATTTTTCTATATCTTACTAGTGTCGCCGCTTTTGACAAGTGTTGTGATTCGGACGTTTGCATGGATTGTTCTTCTTTCGCAAAATGGTCTGATCAATGGCATGTTACTAGATTTACATGTGATTGAGAAGCCGCTCTCGATGCTGTGGAATATGAATGCGGTCATTATTGCATATGTCCAGGTCATGCTGCCATTTGCAGTACTGCCGATCGCAACAAGTTTAACCGATATGGATCGTCACTTAAAGCCGGCTTCTATGAGTCTTGGAGCTGGCCGGATTCGAACCTTTTTTCATGTCACCTTACCACTGACCATTCCTGGCATGGTGACAGGCGCGATCATCGTCTTCTCACTGGCAGCAGGAAGCTATATCACCCCGCTGTTAGTCGGCGGACGGATGCAGCCGCTGCTGCCGCTGTCAATTTATCAACAGGTGATGCAGGTGTATAACCTGCCTCTTGCTGCAGCTATGTCCTTTACATTATTGGTTTGTGTGCTTGTGGTGGTCAGTCTACTAAGCTATTTATTGAAGCGTTGGGAGGCGAGGATGCATGCGTAAAAAGTCAATAGGTGATCGCTTGCTTTCTATCCTGATTTGGACTGCTGGGTCATTGGTTTATCTTTTTTTAACCATTCCTGTTCTTGTGATCGTCCTATCTGCTTTTAGTCCAAATGCCTTTCCTGAATTTCCACCGACTTCGTTCTCTGTTCGTTGGTTTCATGAGGTCGTGTCAAATCCAGAATGGATGGAATCGCTTCGGATCAGTGTGATTCTGCTATTCATCGTGACGCCTCTCACGGTTCTTTTAGGGACAATGGCTTCGTATGCTTTAGCAAGGCTTTCCTTTAAGGGAAAGGAGGCTGTCCAAGCTTTCATTCTGTCACCTCTCATGATTCCTCAAGTGGTGTTAGGGATTGCTATGCTTTACTTGTTTACGGCTATGGGCTTTACAGGGTCTTTGTGGGCGCTCGTCATTGGTCACGTCATCATTGGTTTTCCCTATGTGGTTCGAACGGTAGGTGTGAGTGTTTCGAATTTAGATCCGCGTCTTGAGCTGGCTTCAATGAATCTTGGCGCAGGACCCATTCGCACGTTTTTTCGAGTCACATTGCCTTTGATTAAGCCGGGAATCATTGCAGGTGGGGTGTTTTCAGCTGTGACGTCATTTGGGGAAATATCGATCAGTTTGTTCGTTTCCTCACCTCAAACCATCACAATTCCCGTCAGGACCTTTAATTACATTGAGCAGACCTTTGATCCAAGTGTCAATGCGATATCTGTCATATTTATTATCATTTCTATCATTGCGCTGCTCATTATTGAGAAAACGATTGGTCTGTCTAAGGTGATGTAAATATAATGAAGAAACAAGGAGTTGTCATTTGAAATGGCAGCTCTTTTTTTGTTGTTTTTACAGTAAAAAAAATCATTTTTTTAGGGAATGTAGTTCTTAAGATTTAAGAATTTGCGGGAAACGAAAGGAGACCTCTATCCTAGATTTTCGGCCATATTTTCAATATTTAAGGGAAAATATGAAATTTTTGCGGTATTTAGTCGATTATTTTCGGTTGAACGCAACTATTATTAGTTATTTTCGGTAAATATCGTCAATTATCATGCGAACCCTTCGGTATAACGCATGAATCTTTACACCCATTTTTCGGTGAAAAAAACAATATTTTCATATAAAGTGGACGTAAATAGAAAATATCTAAAAGAAAAGAAGAAAAAGGCAAATCTATGGAAACATAGAGACGCAAAGCCATGTCCTAAGGTAAATGATTCTTTTTTTGCTAAGGTCGGCAGGCTACCGAATCAAAATGGGAGTCCCTCCGTTTTATTCGGGGTGGGCTCCTTTTCTGTTAAAGCGTCTATTTTAATGAAATAGACTTGGTTCTTTTGATATAGAGGGTGCAGGGTGAAATTGGTGGAGAAAACATAGAAGAGGCGGAGGATGAAAATGAATACAGTTTATTACCCCTTAACACATGCGCAAAAGCGAGTATTCTACACGGAAAGATTTTATCCAGGTACAAGTATTTCTAATTTGGGTGGATTCGCCAGGTTGAGATCAGCATCTGGTCTCAATCCTTCTTTGGTCGTCGATGTGCTTCAAGCGTACATTCGACAAACTGACTCTCTTCGGCTGAGACTCGTGTATCGAGATGAAGAGGAGGAGCCTGTTCAATATATCAAACCTTATGAAAAACAGCCGATTCGCATGGAAAAGGGCTGGAGTGAAGAGGAAGTAAGGGCTTGGGCGAACGAGCAAATTCGTGAGCCGATGCCATTGATTGACAGCCCCTTGATTGAATTTACGGTATTTCAAATCAATGATCAAGAGTGCTGGCTGTTCTGTAAAGCACATCATATTGTCGCGGATGGGATTTCTATCATTTTAATGGGAAATCGCATTATTGATTTATATCATGACATGCTGCAAGGAGTAGACATCTCGCCAGTTGAGGAGATTTCCTTCGTTGATCACATTATGAGTGAGCAGACCTATGAATCTTCTAAACGTTTTCAAAGAGACCAAGCTTTTTGGAATGAGCAATTTGCTCATATTCCAGACTTCGCATCTTTAAAACCGCATAAGGGATATGAGATGAGTTTACATGCGGAGCGATTTTCAGGGGATGTTCCAGATTCTTTAAAGGAGAAGCTTCGTGTCTTTTGTGAAGAACAGAAAGTCAGTATGCTTTCGATGTTTATGTCCACTGTCTATATTTACTTACATCGTTTTAGCGGTATGGAGGATGTTGTTCTTGGAACCTTTATGGGTAACCGGACGAATGCCAAAGAGAAAAAGATGATTGGGATGTTTGTATCGACGATTCCAATGCGTGCATCTGTTCAAGGGTCGCAATCGTTTGTTGATTTCGTAAAGCAGGTCATGGCAGATCAAATGAGGATCCTGCGACACCAAAAATACCCTTACAATCTGCTCATGAATGATTTGCGGGAAAGAGAAGGGTTTACAGGACGCCTTTTTGATATTTCTTTAGAATATCAGGTCATGCAGTGGCAGAAAAAAGAGAACCTGTCGTTCATTACTGAACCGATTTTTAGCGGGAGCGGAATGAATGATATTTCAATACATGTGAAAGACCGCTGGGATACTGATACATTGACCATTGATTTGGATTACCGTACAGATGTATTCACAGAAGAAGAAATGAGTAAGATGTTTGATCGATTCTTGATTTTACTAGAAGCGGCGGTCACTCAGCCTGATCAGCTGATCGGGACACTGCCTTTACTTTCAGCAGGTGAACAAAAGGAACTGCTGCAATTATCTGAGGGAGAATCGTTTGAAAGACCAGCAGCAAAACCGGTTCATCACATGTTTGATGAGACAGCCAACAAATATGCAGATCGGACAGCCGTTGTAGCAGAAAATGGAACAATTACTTATGGAGAGCTGCAACAACAGGCAGAAAAGCTTGCACGTTTTTTACAAATGAAAGGTATCTCGCGTGATGTGCCTGTTGCTGTTTTGATGGAGCGGAAGGTAGATGCCATGGTAGCAGTCTTCGGCATACTAAAGGCTGGCGGGGCATATGTACCCATTGATCCAGCATTACCTGAGGAGCGCATTCAATTTATTGTGGAGGATTCAGGTGCTTCTATCGTGTTAACAGAGGAATCGTTCATTCAAAAGTACCCAGCCCTCTCGGGAAAATTGATCGTGCAGCAGCAACTATTATTAGATGATGGATGGCTGCCTGAGCTTGTCGATCAGACGGCGCCGGAGAATTTAGCCTACATGATTTATACATCGGGTACGACTGGAAAGCCGAAGGGCGTCATGATTGAGCATCTTCAGCTTCATCATTTGGTCCATGCTTTGCATCATGAGATGTATCAAGGGGCGAATGAGCTTCAAATGGCGCTTCTAGCCCCATTCCATTTCGATGCATCGGTGAAACAAATCTTTGCTGCCCTTTTATTTGGACATACGCTTCATATCATCCCGCGAGAAACGACGAGAAATGGCATGCAGCTAGCGTCTTATTACAGAAAACATCACATTGAAGCGGCAGATGGAACACCGGCACATGTGCAGCTTTTACTTGCTGCGGATTTGGACGGGCTGTCATTGACGCACATGTTGATTGGCGGAGAAGCGCTGCCTGCGAAAGCAGCACGTTCACTTATCGAAGCGGTTCGTATGAGTCAGCCTGATTTTACTCTATGGAATGTGTATGGTCCAACTGAGACGTGTGTGGATGCGGCGGTGCATCGCCTGAATCTCAGTGAGCTGAGCGAATCAACTGAACAGCGCTATGTGTCGATTGGAAAACCGCTTGGTCATCATCGTATTTATATTTTAAATGAACATGATCAATTACAAGTGCCTGGGGCTGCAGGGGAACTTTGCATTGCCGGTATAGGTGTTGGGCGAGGCTATGTGAATCAGCCTGAATTGACGAAGAAGGTATTCACGGCAGATCCGTTTTCTCCGCATGAGCGGATGTATCGAACAGGGGATCTAGTCAGATGGCTTCCAGATGGCACGATTGATTATCTTGGCAGAATGGACGATCAAGTGAAAATAAGGGGTTACCGCATAGAAACAGGCGAGATTGAAGCGGTGATGGAGCAGGTAGATGGAGTTGATAAGGCTGTCGTGCTAGTAGTTGATGAAGCGGATGGGGAAAAGGCGTTAAGTGCTTACTATCAAGCTCGTCATGAAGGTGTGTCTGTTGACATGCTGGAAGCGGCTATCAAACATCAGCTCCCAGCTTACATGATGCCGCTTTATTTCAAAGAACTCGATGCTTTTCCACTCACAGTCAGCGGCAAAGTCGACCGTCGTGCACTTGCTGCCTTAAAAGGTGATAGAGCGGTTCATGCTGTTTATACGGCACCTAGAAACGATATAGAAACGAAGCTTGTTCATTTGTGGGAAGACATTCTTGATCAAGAGCAAATCGGTGTATATGATTCTTTCTTCGATCGAGGCGGGCATTCGCTTAAAGCGATGACCGTAATTACAAAGGTTCAGCGAGACTTTCAAGTAGAGGTGCCGCTCTCTGTTTTATTTGAACAGCAGACGATTGCTGCTCTTGCTGCTTATATTGAGCAAGCAGAAAAGTCTTCTGAAACGGAGATACCAAAAGCGCCGGCTGCAGATCATTATCCATTATCGCCTCCACAGCAGCGCGTCTATATGGTGAGTCAATTGGAGCAAAGCACTGCCTATCATATGCCTGCTGTTGTGAGGTTAAAAGGAACTCTGCAGCTTGAGAAGCTGACTGAAGCCTTTGACAGACTGATCTCACGTCATGATATGCTGCGTACTTCTTTTCATACGATAAAAGGTGTCCCTCGTCAGCGGATCGCTTCATCCGTGTCCTTTCAAATAGAACAGCTGACAGGCGGTACGATGGAAGAAAACATGCAGCACTTTGTCAGACCTTTTGATCTTGAGTGTGCGCCACTTCTTCGAATTGGATTGCAATCATTGCATGATCAGGAGCATTTGCTCTTTTTCGATATGCATCATCTGATTTCAGATGGTCTTTCGATCGATTTAATGCTGCGTGAGCTGTCAGATGCTTACGAGGGATCGGTGAAAGCACCATTGAAGCTTCAATATCAAGATTATGCTGTTTGGCAAGAGCACCGAGGCTTTCAAAAAGAAGAGGCATTCTGGCTGCAAGAATTTTCGGGAGATATCCCTGCTTTACAGCTGCTGACCGATTATCAGCGTCCAGCTGTCCAGTCTTTCGCAGGTGATCGTGTCATCAAAGAAATCGATGAGGCGTTAAAGAATCAATTACAGGAGCTTGCAGCAAATCATCACACGACACTGTATACGGTGCTGCTTTCTGCTTACTATACATTGCTTGCGAAATATACGGGTCAAAAGGAATTTGTGGTCGGAACACCGGCAGCAGGGCGTGTGCATACAGATTTGAATGACATGATCGGTATGTTTGTCCAGACACTTGCTTTGCGGTCAGAGGTAGATCCGAATGGAACCATGTCTCAGTTGATTGAGCAAGTAAAGGAAAAGACGATGCAGGCATTTGAGCATCAGCAATATCCGTTTGAGCGGCTGCTTGAAAAGCTGAATGTGCCAAGAGATTTTAGCCGTCATCCATTGTTTGATACCGTCTTTACACTCGCGCCGGATCATTCAACAGCACAGCGTATTGGAGACATGCATGTCGAGGTTGAAGAAACCAATTTCCAGATTGCGAAATTTGATTTAACACTGCAAGCGATGGAGTCAGATCAAGGTTTATCCTTTGTACTCGATTACAGTACGGCACTATTTAAACGAAGTACAGCAGAGCAGATGCTCAAACATTATATTTATCTGCTGGAGCAGATGGTTCAAACGCCGCAGGAAGCTATTCAATCCTATCGATTATTGTCTGAACAAGAAGCAGAAGCTCAGCTAAATAGGTGGAATCCGTTACCTGTGCCTTATCCAGCAGAAAAAAACATTGTGACGCAGTTTGAAGCGCAGGTGCAGCAGCATGGTCATCAGCCTGCATTGCAATGTGAAGATGCGGTTCTTTCTTATCAAGAGCTGAATGACCGAGTGAATCAGCTGGCACATTATTTGCGTGAAAATGGTTTTGAAAAAGGAATGAAAGCAGCCTTATTCTTTGAACGATCCAATGAAATGGTGCTCTCTGTTCTGGCTGTGCTTAAGGCGGGCGGAGTCTATGTACCAATTGACCCTGATTTCCCTGATGAGCGCGTGAAGCACTTTTTAACAGACAGCGGTGCACAATTCTTACTGACACATCAAGTGCTACGCCATCGCTCGGTGCTCACTGCATTTGAGGGAATCATCATAGAAACAGAAGATCAAGCGGTTGCTCAGCAGTCAGACAGCCCAATAGATGCTCATATTTTACCTGAGGACTTGGCGAATTTGACCTATACATCTGGTACAACAGGTAAGCCTAAAGGAAATATGGTGACACACCGGAACATTTTGAGAACGGTGAAGCAATCGAATTATCTCACCATTCATCATGAAGATACGGTGATGAGCATCTCAAACTATGTATTTGATGCCTTTATGTTTGATGTGTTTGGTGCTTTATTAAACGGAGCAAAACTCGTTGTTCTGCCAAAGGACCATATTTTAAACATGAATGAGCTTTCTGGAGCGATTGAGAAGGAAAAAGTCAGTATTTTAATGATCACGACAGCTCTTTTTCACTTACTCATCGATATGAAAAAAGATAGTCTGAAGAACGTAAGAAAAGTGCTGTTTGGCGGAGAACGTGCTTCAGTGCCTCATGTGGTGACTGCACTTGAGACAGTGGGGAAAGACAAGCTTGTTCATATGTACGGCCCTTCTGAGAGCACAATTTTCACCACATATTATCCTGTGAACCACATTGAGAAGCAGGCTTTATCCATCCCAATTGGAAAGCCAGTGAGTCAAACGGCTGTTTATATTGTAGATGAATTTGGACATGTACAGCCGCCGGGCGTTGCAGGAGAGCTTTGTGTCGCTGGTGATGGACTGGTGAAAGGATATTATAAGCAGCCAGAACTAACGAGCGAAAAGTTTGTCAAAAATCCTTTCCGCCCTGGAGAGACCATGTATAAAACGGGCGATCTTGCACGCTGGCTGTCAAATGGAGATATCGAATTCATTGGACGGATCGATCATCAAGTGAAGATTCGCGGACAGCGTATCGAGCTTGGGGAAATTGAACATCAGCTGCTGCGGCATCCTCAGGTGAAGGAAGCTGTCGTGATTGCTGCTCCGAATGACACGTTATGTGCGTATTTCACAGCAGAAGGATCTGTCTCATTAACTGATTTGCGCGAGCAAGCAGGACGTGAACTGCCCGTGTATATGATGCCGGCATTTTTCATGCAATTAGAGGAGCTTCCTTTAACGAATAACGGTAAGGTCGATAGGCGGGCGTTGCCGGCACCTGATCTTAGTGAGCAGGGGGCAAATGAATACACCTCTCCTCAATCAGAAACAGAGCGTCTGCTGGCGAACATTTGGGAGGAAGTTCTTGAAGTACCGCGAATCGGCAAACACGATCATTTCTTTGAATGCGGGGGCCATTCGTTGCGCGGCATGAAAATGCTGAACAGGTTGTATGAAGAGATGCAGGTGGAGCTCACTTTGAAATCTTTATTTGAATCCCCGACATTAGAAGCGTTCGCGCTTGCGGTAGATCAAGCGGATCAAACGGAGATCAAGCGAGTGGAAGTTGCCAAAGAGGCGGCCTATTTTCCAGTGACATCTGCTCAGAAAAGACTGTTTGTTTTGGAGAAAATGACTGATGCGGAGCAAAGCTACCATATGCCGGCTGCCTTAAAGCTAGAAGGCGTCTTTGATGAAAAACGATTTGAAAAGGCAATTGATCAGCTAGTCCAACGTCATGAAGCTTTCCGAACGAGCTTTGATTTTGTTCAGAATGAACCTGTTCAACGGATTGAAACAAATGTCTCAATAGACATTGAAAAAATTGAACAGAACGGCCGAGACATACAGCAATTGATGAATGACTTTATCAGGCCATTTGATGTAGAAAAAGCACCTTTACTCAGAATAGGTCTAGTTTCCGTCTCCGTAAATGTCCATTATTTACTGATTGATATGCATCATATCATTTCAGATGGAGCGTCTGTTGGCATTTTAATTGAGGAGCTTTCAGCCCTGTATCGAGGAGACAAACTAGAGGAATTGCCTGTTCAATATAAGGATTATGCAGTTTGGTCAAAAAGTGAGGCATCTGCTGCGCAAAAAGCAGATGAAGAGGCATTCTGGCTGGATCAATTACAAGGAGAGCTGCCTGTACTGGCACTGCCGGAAGACCTGCCAAGGCCAAAAGTGCAAACATTCGCTGGAGATCGTGTCTCATTTACAATTGAAGGTTCGCTTAAATCAAAATTGGACGAACTCGTTAGAACGCTCAACAGTACGACCTATACAGTCCTGCTTGCTGGCTACAGTATTCTTTTAAGCAAGCTTTCAAGACAAGAGGATATCATCATTGGTTCTCCGGTTGTGGGTAGAACCCATCCTGATATTCAATCTGTGATTGGCATGTTTGTGAACACGCTGGCACTTAGAACAAAGCCAGCAGGACATCAGACAGCTGCTGAATTTGCGTCAAATGTTCATCAGCTTGTGTTAGAGGCAAACGAGCATCAGCTGTACCCATTTGAAGAATTGGTGGATCAGGTGCAAACGGTTCGAGACACAAGCCGTCATCCAATTTTTGATGTGGTCTTCTCAATGGAAAATGCGGATATTCGTGATTTATCAATGGATGGGCTTCACGTTGTTCCACAGCCATTCGAGGAGAATATCGCCAAATTTGATTTGACCTTAACTGGAAACGAATCCGCAGATCAAATTGAGCTCGTGTTTGATTTTAATTGTTCTATCTTTCAAAAGACGTCAATTGAAAAGTGGAAAGAATATTTCCTTCATTTGCTGGAACAAATGGTGTCAGCGCCAGATCAATCTTTAGATCAAATGAAATTATTGTCATCGCAGGAGCAGCAAAAACAGCTGAACGAATGGTCAGGACCTGTCCTAGACGTCCCGTCAGATCAAACCGTTCATGCCCTGATTGAGGCGAAGGCACAAGGAGCACCGCATCAAAAAGCGGCGACATTCTGCGGAACGAGCTGGACGTATAAAGAGTTGAACAGCCGGGCGAATGTAGTCGCTTCAAGGCTCATCGCCAGCGGCACAAAACCAGGAGACCGCGTCGGCATTCTCACCCGTCCATCTCTTGACATGACAGCCGCTGTCCTCGGCGTTCTCAAGGCTGGTGCGGCATTCGTTCCAATTGATGCGGATTATCCAGCGCAGCGTATCGCGTACATGCTGGAAGACTGCGGGGCAGAGGTACTTCTGATGCAGAAAGGACTCACTGCACCATCTTCATTCACAGGTCATGTCCTGTTCATAGAAGATGCGGTAGAGGGAGAAGCTCACGAGATTCAGGTTCAGATCAAACCAACGGATCTTGCCTACATGATTTACACGTCTGGGACAACGGGACAGCCGAAGGGTGTCATGGTCGAGCACCAGTCTCTTGTGAATCTTGCGTTCTGGCACAATGATGCGTTCCAAGTGACGCACGAAGATCGAACTGCGAAATATGCCGGCTTTGGCTTTGATGCCTCCATTTGGGAGATGTTCCCGACGTGGATCGCCGGCGCAGAGCTGCACATTATCGACGAAGCAATTCGCCTCGATATGATCAAGCTCAATGCGTATTTCAATGAAGAAGGCATCACCATCGCCTTCCTGCCAACGCAGTTATGTGAGCAGTTTATGTCAATGGACAACCATTCTCTGCGTTATTTACTAACAGGTGGAGACAAGCTGAAACAGGTGAAGCCAGTTCCATATCAACTCGTCAATAACTACGGTCCAACTGAAAATACGGTTGTAGCGACAAGTGGAGTCATCGATCCAGAACAAAGCACGATTCCCATTGGAGCAGCCATTGCCAATACTCGTTTTTACATTATGGGTTCGTTATATGACCTATCGCCGCCAGGCGTACCGGGCGAGCTCGTGATTGCAGGAAAAGGACTGGCAAGAGGCTACTGGAATCTTCCAGAGGAAACAGACAAACGATTTGTCCCAGATCCATTTTATCCAGGCGAGCGCATGTACCGCACAGGCGATTTAGTGAAATGGACAGAGGGTGGCGAGCTGATTTACCTCGGCAGAATAGACCATCAGGTCAACATCCGCGGCTTCCGTATTGAGCTGTCAGAAATTGAAGCCCAGCTCCTAACGCTGGATTCTGTCAAAGAAGCGGTCGTGACAACAGTCAAAGATGCGAGTGATCAAGATGCACTTATCGCTTATGTCATCGCGGCTGAAGAAACAACAGCCCTGAAAGAAAACCTAAAACGAATGTTGCCTGAATACATGGTGCCATCATGGATCATCAAGCTAGACCAATTTCCAATGACGGCAAATGGAAAAGTTGATCTGAAAGCATTGCCAGCTCCTGATATCGAAGCGAACCAAACGGTATACGAAGCACCAAGAGACGAAGTCGAAACGCTGCTTTGCGGCATTTGGGAAGATGTCCTTGGCGTCAGCCAAGTCGGCATTCACGATCACTTCTTTTTCCTTGGCGGAGATTCAATTAAAGGCATCCAAATGGTAAGCAGACTCACGCAAGCAGGCTGGAAGTTCGATATGAAACTTCTATTCCAGTATCCAACGATTGCGGAGCTGCGTCCATATATCGAGGAAGCCGATCTTCTCACAGCCGACCAATCACCTGTCGAAGGAGAAGTCATTTTAACACCGATTCAACGCTGGTTCTTTGAACGAAACTTTACGAATCAGCATCATTGGAACCAATCGGTTATGCTCCAAGCACCAAATGGTTTGGATGAGGAAATCGTTCAGCAAGTACTGGAACAGCTCATGATTCATCATGATGCCTTGCGACTGGTGTATCCGCTCGAAGAAGGGCGCGTCATCCAGCGTCATCGAGGAATCGAGGAAAAGAATGTGGCAATTGAAGTGGTGGAAGTAAAAGGAGAGCTGTCGCAGCAAATCAAGCAGGTAGAAAAGCTGGCAAATGAAGTGCAGGCGAGTATATCGCTAGCAGAGGGGCCTTTAGTGAGACCTGCTATTTTCCGAACGGATCAAGGGGATCATTTATTGCTTGCTGTACACCATCTTGTCATTGATGGTGTGTCATGGCGCATTTTCCTTGAAGATTTCATGGCTCTTTATGAACAGTCGAAGCGCAGGGAAACTCTTACCCTCCCTGAAAAAACACACTCCTTCCAAGAATATGCCCAGAAGCTAACTAAATACGCTGTGTCAGATGAGCTGCTATCGGAAAGAGAGTATTGGAAAAAGGTACTTGCGCATTCCGTTCCTCCGCTTCAAAAGGATCATGTCACGGAGGATCAACGAATGCTTCATACAGAGACCATTCGTTTTACATTGTCTGAAGAGGAAACGCACAGTCTGCTGACGGATGTACATGAAGCCTACCAAACAGAAATCAATGATATTTTGCTGACGGCATTAGGATTGTCCATGAAAGAGTGGACAGGTGAAGACAGGCACTTTATTCATCTTGAAGGGCACGGGAGAGAGGACATCCTCCCTGAGGTTAATGTATCACGGACCATCGGCTGGTTTACTAGCATGTATCCTGTGTTACTGGATATGTCGCATGTAGACGATCTTTCTTATCAAATCAAGCATTTAAAAGAGGAACTCAGACACATTCCAAACAAGGGGATCGGCTATGGCGTTTTAAAATACTTAACGCCTGACAAAATGAAGGACGATATTGATTTTCAAGTCACACCAGATATCAGCTTTAACTATCTTGGCCAGTTTGATGATCAGATCGGCGGCGGTGAAATGAGACGCTCTGCATGGCATGCAGGACAATCGCTGAGCCCTGAATCCGAGAAACCTCATGCGCTAGATATTGTTGGTTTCGTAGAACAAGCAATGCTCCATGTGACGATTTCCTATCATCACCTTGAATTCGAAGAACGTACGATGGAACAGTTCAAGGAGCTCTTAGAAAAGAATGTGAAGACATTGATCTCACATTGTCTATCACAGGATGAGAGTCAAATCACACCTAGTGATGTGGGAGATGAGGATCTCACCATGGATGAACTTGAAAAGCTAATGGATCTATTTTAAGCAAAAAGAAGAGGTGGACTTATGAGCAAGCAGAAAATTCAAAAGGTATATCCTTTAACACCAATGCAAGAGGGCATGCTGTATCATGCCATGCTAGACCCTGATTCCTCCTCTTATTTCACACAGCTTGAGCTTGGAATAAGCGGAGATTTTGATCTCGATCTTTTTGAAAAGAGCCTCAATGAACTCGTACGGACATATGACATTCTGCGTACAGCCTTTGTCTATCAGCAATTACAAAAGCCTCGTCAGGTTGTACTGGCTGAACGTCATTTAGATGTGTATAGAGAGGATCTATCGCATCTGAATGATCAAGAGCAGAAAAAGGTATTGGATCAATATAAAAAGCAAGTGAGAAAGCAAGGATTTCACTTAACGAATGATCTGTTGTTGAAAGTCGCTGTTTTTCAATTAAATGAAACAAACTGGCACCTGATTTGGAGCAACCATCACATCATCATGGATGGTTGGTCCATGGGTGTTTTGATGAAAAAACTGTTTCATTACTATGAATCTTATCGGAACGGCCGAACCCCAGATCGCTCACAAGGTAAGCCTTATGCGGACTATATCCAGTGGCTTGGAAAGCAAAACAAACAAGAAGCGGAAGACTATTGGAAGGAGCGGCTGGATGGTGCTGTTCAGCACCAAGGGCTGCTGCAGCAAAAAGAGGCGAACGGACAATATGACCATCAGGAATGGACGTTTACATGGGATGCACAAACGGTACAAGCCATTCAAGATGCGGCAAGACAATGCCAAGTGACAGCACCGAACCTTTTTCAGGCTGTCTGGTCCGTTCTTTTAAGCACCTATCATGCAGCAGATGATGTCACATTCGGAACAGTCATATCGGGCAGACCTCCAAGTGTGTCTGGAATTGAGCAAATGGCAGGGCTGTTTATCAATACGATACCTGTTCGGGTGACATTGGATCAGGAACAGACCTTCAAACAGCTGTTTCAAAAGGTTCAGCAGCATGCTCTGGAAGCGGAAAACTATGATTTTATGCCGCTTTATGACATTCAGCAGAAAACAGCTACTGGAGGAAAACTCTTTGATCATTTGGTTGGATTTGAAAACTATCCTTTAGATCAGGAGCTGTCTGGTGACACCATGTCTGCACGTCTCGGTTTTGCCATTGATGTAAAGGACGGATTTGAACAAACGAATTTCGATCTGAATCTTCTTGTCTATCCGGGTGAAACGTGGACATTGAAAATCAAATACAATGCGGTGGCGTTTGAAGAAAAAGTCATTGAAAATATATCGAAACATCTGACCAATCTCATAAAGCAAATCACTCGAAATCCTGACATGTATCTTCATGAAGTGACATGTATCACAGAAGAAGAAAAGCAGCAGATTGCAGCGTGGAATCAGACGGAGAGAGATTATCCGAAGCACCTGTCCATTCCCGAGCTGCTCAATGAACGTATCAAAGCGCAGCCAAACCACCTGGCATTAGTCGAAGGCGAGCGAACATTCACATACGAAGAGCTTGGACAAGAAATCCGTCGTTTAGCCAGCATCCTTGTAGAAAACGGCGTTCAGCCGGGGGATGCAGTCGCGGTGTATATGAACCGATCAGCGGATGCGGTGATCGCCATTTTAGCCATTTTACACGCAGGGGCTGCCTATGTGCCGATTGATCCAGCTCAGCCTGAGGAGAGAATCCGTTGGATGCTTGAAGACAGCGGCGTAGCCATTTTGCTCTATGCTGACAGCCAGCCGCCGGTTGATGAAAGCATCAAAGCAATAAATGTGACCGGCATGACTCATCACTCACAAGCGGAGTTATCAGTCGAGACGTCTCCATCTCAATTGGCATATATCATGTTCACATCGGGATCAACTGGACGGCCCAAAGGAGTGCAAATAGAGCATCAGCATATTGTGAGGTTAGCATGCTCTCAGGAGAAATTGGGGTTGCACAAGTCCGATCGTATGGCGCATACAGGAGCTGTCAGCTTTGATGCGATTACCCTTGAAATCTTCACTACGCTTCTGAATGGGGCGACGCTTTATCCTGTTGACCGTGATACTTTATTGGATATACACCGATTCGAACAATTTATCCAAACATATCAGATCACGGCGCTCTTTTTAACGACTGGTTTATTTAATCAGCTCGCTCAGCAGCGGCCGCAAATGTTCAAAGGGTTAAAAACATTATTCACCGGCGGTGATGTGATCAATGAGAAAAGTGCGGAGCTTGTGAAAAAGCATCATCCATCACTTACCTTGCTGAATGTCTATGGCCCAACAGAAAATACAGCCATCTCGACCATTTACGAAGTAAGAGGAGATGAAACGGGTCCGATCCCAATTGGTCAGCCGATCAATCATACGTCAGCTTATATTTTAGATGATTATCAAAGACTTCAGCCAATTGGAGCGCCAGGAGAGCTGTATGTAGGCGGGGATGGTGTTTCAAGAGGGTACATCAAACGTCCAGATTTGACTGATCAAGTATTCATGGCAGATCCTTTTAAGCCGTCAGGACGGATGTATCGAACAGGTGACTTGGCTAGATATGGTGCGGATGGTCAGATCGAATTCCTTGGCCGTGCAGATGATCAGGTGAAAATTCGAGGCTTCCGTATTGAGCTTGGTGAAATTGAAACGGTGCTTCGCCAAGAAACGGGTATCGATGATGCGGTTGTACTTGTTCAGCAGCTTTCTTCAGAAGAAAAAGAAATCATCGCCTACTTCACAGGGACGCTCACAGAAGAAGAGGTGCGAGATGTATTCAATCAAAAGCTGCCAGCTTATATGGTGCCGCACTATGTGATGAAGCTGGATACCTTTGCGCTGACAACGAACGGGAAGGTAGATCGAAAAGCTTTACCAACGCCGGACGAAGTGCATCGCGAAGAAATCAAAATCATGCCGCCTGAGACCGAGACAGAAAAGGTACTCGCTGACATTTGGGAGGAGCTTCTTGGAAAAACGATTGGGATAGACGAGCATTTCTTCATGGCTGGCGGGCACTCGCTCAAGGCGATGATGATGTCTGCGAAGGTTCAAGAAGCGCTTCAAAAGGAAGTGCCGATTCAAATGATTTTTGAGAAGCCGACGATTCGCTCATTAGCGGCTTACATCGATCAGGATGGTCAAGAAGATGCTGGACATCCTATTTTACCAGCAGAGCAGGCGGGCGAATATCCGGTATCACCAGCTCAGCGCCGTTTATACATTTTGCAGACACTTGAACCTGACAGCACGAATTATCATATTCCGATCGTCTTAACGCTTGAAGGAACACTCGAATATGAGCGGCTCAAATCAGCATTTAATCAGTTAATCCAAACGCATGAAATCTTAAGAACGAGTTTTCATATGAATGGAGAAGACATTGTCCAAAGGGTGCATGAATGGTCTGCATTTGACCTTCCTGTTCATGACATCAAGGAAGAAGAGGCTGAGGCATTTCTTGCTGAACGTCAATCGCCATTTGATTTAACAGCGGCACCCCTTCTACGAGCTCAGCTGCTAAAGGTCAGTGAGAATCGTCATCTTCTCGTTTTGGAAGCACATCATCTCATTACAGATGGCAGCTCCATGAAGACGTTCATTCAAGATTTGGCGAAGGCTTATGATGGAGAAGCTCTTGCTGAAAGAGCCATTCATTATAAAGATTACGCTGTCTGGCAGCTAAGTGAAGAAGAAACGGAGAAACTGAAGGAGCATGAAGCATATTGGCTGAAGCAATTTGAAGGAGATTTACCGGTTTTAGAGCTGCCAACTGATTATCCGCGTCCAGCAGAACGTGATTTTTCTGGAGAACGATTCATGTTTGGCTGTGATCAAGCAACGACTCAGCGCATTTATGAACTGCTTCAGAAAACCGATACGACCATGTATATGTTCTTGTTATCCGCCTTTCAAGTGCTGCTTGCCTCCTATAGCGGTCAGGAAGATATCATTGTGGGTTCGCCTGTTGCTGGACGGACACACCCTGATATCCAGGACATGCCGGGGATGTTTATTAACACCATTGCATTGCGCGGAAAACCAGAACAAACCAAAACATTTTTGCAGCTGCTTGAAGAAATAAAAGAAACAAGTGTTGACGCTTTTGCACATCAAAGCTATCCACTTGAAGAGTTAATTGCACATCTTCCATTAGACCGTGATACAACTCGGAGCCCGCTTTTTAGCGTGTCATTTAACATGCAGAACATGGAGGTTCCAGCGCTAAAGCTCGGCGATCTGAACATTTCGCCTTATGCCATTCAGCATCACTCGGTCAAATTTGATTTATCTTTAGAAGCATTTGAACGCGAGGGAGCATTAAAACTGAGCTTTGACTATGCAGCGGCGTTATTTAAAGAAGAGACCGTCCGCCGGTTCGGAACTCACCTCCTAGCGATTATTCGTGAGGCGGTTCGTCATCCAGAGGAACAGATCGGCTTGCTCCGTATACTGGATCAGCATGAACAAATAGAGCGTCTGGAGAAAAAAGCCGAAGGGCCAACGAATCGTCATGAGCCATTCCATGTCCAATTTTCACGTCAGGCTAAGGAAACACCGGATGCTATTGCCGTCAGGGATGATCAAAGAAAACTCACCTACCGCGAGCTGGAAGACATGTCACAAGCACTTAGCTGTGAACTTAAGAAACGAGGCGTAGAGAAAGAAAAAACTGTGGCACTGATTCTTGACCGCTCTGTCTATGTGATCGTCTCCATGCTTGGTGTGATGAAAGCAGGAGGAGCGTTTGTCCCGATTGATCCGGCTTTTCCGGCTGAACGAATCCGCTACACTTTAGAGGATTCAGATGCACAAGTCATCGTGACAAATGAGTCTCTTGCTGATTCCTATCAAAATCGCAAGTCGATTCAAGTGGTTCAGGTTGAACAAGCAGTGCATCAAAGCCATCCGTTAGAATTGCCGGAAGTATCAGTTGATCAGCTTGCTTATGTGATTTACACATCTGGGACAACAGGGAAGCCGAAGGGAGTACAGCTCACGCATCGTAATCTATCACACTATGTCAACTGGCTGACAAATGAGGTGACATTGCAAGAATGTGATCGGACAGCACTGCTTTCTTCTTATGCATATGATCTTGGTTACACAAGCATTTTCCCTGTTTTAAAAGCAGGGGGGACACTTTATGTTGCTCGTGAAGAGGTGTATACAGACCCTGTACGTCTGATGCGTTTGATTGATGAACAAGAACTGACTTATATCAAAATGACACCATCCTTATTTCATATGATGGCAGATTCTAAGGAACATTCATTTAACGCTTTACGCCTAGTGGTACTTGGAGGAGAACCGATCATTCCTGAGGATGTTGAAACATTTATGAAGCAGCATCCATGCGTGGCAGTAATGAACCATTACGGTCCGACTGAGACAACCATTGGTACAGTGACCAAGCTGATCACACCGCAAGAGCTGGACGCTCTGAAGGAACGATCTTTGATCGGGCAGCCAATTGCACACACTAGAGCACTCGTATGCAATCAGCAGCAGCGTCTTGTCCCTTATGGCGCGCCGGGAGAGCTTTATATATCTGGGGAAGGCGTGTCGAGAGGATATTTGAATCAGCCTGAGTTAACAGCGGAACGTTTTCTTGAAAATCCATATGACCCTCAAGAGAGAATGTATCGAACAGGGGATTTGGTCAGACAGCATGCAAATGGAGATATTGAGTTTCTTGGAAGAGTCGATGATCAAGTGAAAATCCGCGGCTATCGCATTGAGAAACAGGAAATTGAGCATGCCGCACGTGCTCTGGCATCTATTCAAGAAGTCCATGTGAAAGTTCTGCACCCGTCCGGTTTGCCGGAGCTTGCACTCTATTACACAGCGCCTGAACACATTGGAACATTGACGTTTAGAGAAAATCTTGCGGAGACACTGCCGGATTATATGATTCCAACGTACTTTGTGAAAGTCGATCACATTCCACTTACCCAAAACGGAAAGGTGGATGCGAAGTCTTTGCCGCTCCCGCATGAAGTGCATATGAACCGTACGGCGCATGTGGCACCAGAAACGGAACTTGAGCGGGCGCTGTGTGACATTTGGTCAGAAGTTCTAGGGGTGGAACAAATGGGTGTTCTTGACCACTTCTTTGAATTAGGAGGTCATTCCCTCAAGGGCATGGTGCTCATTTCGAAGGTGCAAGCAAAGCTGAACAAGCATGTGCCGCTCAAAGTCCTTTTTGAAAAACCAACCATACGAGCAATGGCTGCTTACTTGAACGAAACGAATTCTTCGGTGGTTACATCCATTCAGCCGGCGGAAAAGCAAGATTTCTATCCCGTCTCTTCTGCTCAAAAGCGGATGTATGTACTGCAGCAACTGCATCCAGAAGCAGTCACTTATCATATGCCAGCCGTTTTAATGATGGAAGGCAGCCTTGATGTGAAGCAGCTAGAAGCAGCGCTTCAAGCCTTGATCGACAGACATGAATCGTTGCGGACCGCCTTTGTAGAAATTGACGGCGTACCCGTTCAAAAAGTCTATCGCCAAGTGCCGTTTACATTAGAGGTTGATGAAATAGAGGGCGATCAGGAGCAGTCTGTCATCGAGTCATTCATTACACCATTCTCACTACATCAAGCACCATTAATGAGGGCAAAAGTGGCGAAGCTTTCTGATGAGAAATATGTATTCATGATGGATATGCACCATATCATTGCAGATGGTGTCACACGCAGCCTGCTCATTCAAGAACTGGCAGAGCTGTATGAGAAAAAGACGTTACCGTCAGTTCAGCTGCATTACAAAGATTTTGCTGTATGGCAGCAGGAAGAAAATCAGCAGGTGCTGCTTGAGAAACAGCGGCAGTATTGGCTGGAGCAATATGCACAGCCGCCAGAAGACTTAGCGCTGCCCCTTGATTTTCCGCGTCCTCAAGTTCAGTCATTTGAAGGAGGGCGAGTCGATAGATGGTTGTCTGCTGAAAAGGTGCAATCTATCAAAACGCTCATGGCGGAAAAAGGTGTGAGCTCGAACATGGTGATGCAAACGGCATTTGCCATTTTCCTTTCCAAATTAACTGGGCAGACAGATATCGTCATAGGCGCTGTAACCGCAGGACGTACGCATGCTTCAATCGAACGGGTTCCAGGCATGTTTGTCAATACGCTGGCTCTTCGAAACGAAGTGCAGCCAGAAGAAACGACAGCACAGCTGCTTGAAAAAATGAAAGATCGCAGCCTATCAGCCTATGAACATCAAGAATTCCCGTTTGAGGAATTGGTGGCTCAGTTAGATCTTCCGAAAGACACAAGCCGCAATCCATTGTTTAGTGTCATGCTGACTACAGATGACCGTGACCTGACGTTACCGGATTTGAATGGACTCAAGCTGTCACAAAAGCAGCAAGATACCGTTCATGCAAAATTTGATATAACGCTTGGTGTATTTGAAGAAAATGATCAAGTGGGCTTGCGCTTTGAGTATGCAGCGGCTCTGTTTAAAAAGAGCACCATTCAGCGCTGGAGCCGATATATTGAAAAAATCATAGACGATATGGTGACTAAGCTGAATCAGCCGATTTCAGCGCTATCTCTCATAACTGAAGAGGAAAAACGAGAGCTGATCAATGAATGGTCAGGACCAGACCTTGATGTTCCATCAGATCAAACCGTTCATGCCCTGATTGAGGCGAAGGCACAAGGAGCACCGCATCAAAAAGCAGCGACATTCTGCGGAACGAGCTGGACGTATAAAGAGTTGAACAGCCGGGCGAATGTAGTCGCTTCAAGGCTCATCGCCAGCGGCACAAAACCAGGAGACCGCGTCGGCATTCTCACCCGCCCATCTCTTGACATGACAGCCGCTGTCCTTGGTGTCCTCAAGGCAGGTGCGGCATTCGTTCCAATTGATGCAGATTATCCAGCGCAGCGTATTGCGTACATGCTGGAGGACTGCGGGGCAGAGGTACTTCTGATGCAGAAAGGACTCACTTCACCATCTTCATTCACAGGTCATGTCCTGTTCATAGAAGATGCGGTAGAGGGAGAAGCTCACGAAATTCAGGTTCATATCAAACCAACAGATCTTGCTTATATGATTTACACGTCTGGGACGACGGGACAGCCGAAGGGTGTCATGGTCGAGCACCAGTCCCTTGTGAATCTTGCGTTCTGGCACAATGATGCGTTCCAAGTGACGCACAAGGATCGAACTGCGAAATATGCCGGCTTTGGCTTCGATGCTTCCATTTGGGAGATGTTTCCGACGTGGATCGCCGGCGCAGAGCTGCACATTATTGATGAGGCAATTCGCTTAGATATGATCAAGCTCAATGCGTATTTCAATAAAGAAGGGATCACCATTGCCTTCCTGCCGACACAGTTATGCGAGCAGTTTATGTCAATGGACAACCATTCTCTGCGCTATTTACTAACAGGTGGAGACAAGCTGAAACAGGTGAAGCCAGTTCCATATCAACTCGTCAATAACTACGGTCCAACAGAAAATACGGTTGTAGCGACAAGTGGAGTCATCGACCCAGAACAAGGCACGCTTCCCATTGGAACAGCCATTGCCAATACTCGTTTTTACATTATGGGTTCGTTATATGACCTGTCGCCGCCAGGCGTACCGGGCGAGCTCGTGATTGCAGGAAAAGGACTGGCAAGAGGCTACTGGAATCTTCCAGAGGAAACAGACAAACGATTTGTCCCAGATCCATTTTATCCAGGCGAGCGCATGTACCGCACAGGCGATTTAGTGAAATGGACAGAGGGTGGCGAGCTGATTTACCTCGGCAGAATAGACCATCAGGTCAACATCCGCGGCTTCCGTATTGAGCTGTCAGAAATTGAAGCCCAGCTTCTGACGCTGGATTCGGTGAAAGAAGCCGTCGTGACAACGGTCAAAGATGCGAGTGATCAGGACGCCCTTGCCGCTTACGTGATCACGGAGAACGATACTGATGCAGAAGACTTAAAAGAAAGCCTAAAACGAACGCTGCCTGAATATATGGTGCCATCATGGATCATCAAGCTAGACCAATTTCCAATGACGGCAAATGGAA
>NZ_PYUA01000059.1:0-614 GCF_003028545.1 Bacillus sp. Nf3
CCGAGGTGATATGCCCCACGTAGGTGTGGCTGATCTTGTCGTAGTACTTGTTGAAGGTGCGGTAGACGATGTTCGGGTTGTCGTTGTGCGTCGGCTTCAGGAAGGTCGCGCACAGCGCCGGGGTGAAGCCCAGCGCCAGGAACGCCGAGAACGCCATCGAGATGGCGATGGTCAGCGCGAACTGCTTGTAGATCTCACCGGCCGCACCGCCCTGCAGTGCCGACGGAATGAACACCGCGGCCAGCACGACGGTGATCGCCACCACCGCGCCGGTGATCTGGGTCATCGCCTTTTGCGTGGCCGGCTTCGGCGCCAGCCCTTCTTCGGTCATGATGCGCTCGACGTTCTCGATCACCACGATCGCGTCATCGACCACGATGCCGATTGCCAGCACCATCGCGAACAGGGTCAGCTGGTTGATCGTGAAGCCGATCATCCACATGCCCAGGAAGGTACCGAGCAGGGCCACCGGAATGACCAGGGTCGGGATCAGCGTGGCGCGGAAGTTCTGCAGGAAGATCAGCATCACCAGGAACACCAGCAACACTGCTTCGAACAGGGTCTTGACCACTTCCTGGATCGAGATCTTGACGAAGGTGGTGCTGTCGTACGGC
>NZ_PYUA01000060.1:0-611 GCF_003028545.1 Bacillus sp. Nf3
CAGCAGGCCTTCATCGACACCGCGCTGGAGCAGCAGGACGAAGGTGCCTGGGGAGCCAGTGAACTCAAGCGCAGCTCGCTGGCACTCAATCACGATGGCACGTGGAGCTTCGGCACCTCCAGGATCAGTGCGTACTGGACCGAGTACAAGAATGACATCGGCGCGACCGGCCGCTCCGAGGCCACCGACACCATCATCGAAGGCAGCCTGACCACGCCGTTCACGCTGGGCGTGGAGCACCAGTTCGCCGTCGGTGGCCAGTGGAAGCGCCAGGAACTGACCAACACCGATACCATCGGCCGCGCGCCGATCGACTACGCCGGCAACCCGGTCAATGGCTCCAGCCTGGAAGTGGATACCTGGGCCCTGTTCGTCGAAGACGAACTGAAGCTGCACCGCACCCTGGCACTGACCCTGGGCGCACGCCTGGACCACCACGAGAAATTCGGCGGCCACGTCAGCCCGCGTGCCTACCTGGTCTGGCACCCGGCCGAGCAGTGGACGATCCGCGGTGGCGTCTCCAAGGGCTTCCGCGCGCCGAGCCTGACCGAGAATTCGCCCAATGCCGCCACCCAGTCCGGCGGTCGTGGCTGTACCTCGCTGATCCCGCT
>NZ_PYUA01000061.1:0-610 GCF_003028545.1 Bacillus sp. Nf3
GCGGTCGGCAATGCGGTTCAGATTCTGCCGCTCGAACTCCTGCTGGCGCTTGGACGTCGCCAGCATGGTCGCGCCGATCGCGGCCACGCTCATGCCCAGCAGCAGGATCACGAACAACCGCCCGACCATCGAGGACAGGAAATGGCGCAGGCGATTCATCGTGGCTTATTCCAGGTTCACCGACGAAGCCAGCACGTAGCCTTCGTTGCGCACGGTCTTGATCAGGCCGTCCGGGCCGCCATCGTCACCGAGCTTGTTACGCAGCCGGCTGACCTGCAGGTCGATCGCCCGGTCCTGCGCCTCGTAGTTGCGGCCACTGCTGAGCGCGACCAGCTGCTCACGCGACAGCACCTTGTTGGCGTGGGCGATGAACACCCGCAGCAGGCGGAATTCGGCACCGGACAGCACCACCACGCGGTCATCCGGATCGACCAGGTGGCGATGCTCCAGGTCGAACACCCAGCGCGAGAAGCGCGCGCGGCGCACCGCCAGCGGTTCCAGGTTGGCCGGCAGCGCCTCGGTCCGGCGCAGCACGTTGCGGATGCGCGCCAGCAGCTCGCGCGGCTCGAACGGCTTGGCCAGGTAGTCGTCGGCGCCCATTTCCAGGCCC
>NZ_PYUA01000062.1:0-609 GCF_003028545.1 Bacillus sp. Nf3
GTCGCGAGAAGTTCGGAAGCCCTTCTTCGGCTGCCTGGCACAGGCAGATTGGACACCACGCTGCGACTCTGTGAAGCGCTTCAGATCGCCCAGAGATGATCTCTCCAATGCCATACAGAGTGGTGCCAACGAGCCGCTGACCAGTCAAGCGCTCAAGTGTGCGGGCTCTTCTAAGCGAAACTGGACCAGGGCCAGAGAGCCGAGCGCAGTCAGTGTATCTAACAGCCTGAGAGCTACTCTCAGAGTCGATCATGGAGATGAAGCGTGTCCATGGAATCCCACACAACTTTGATAGCCGCAAGCAGTAGCTAGTGAGTGATTCGGTTCCCGATGTTCCCACCGCCAGGGCCTTCATTGGTGGGAGCACCGTCCATCTCGGCAGAGCTGGATCCGTGGCTCTCTCGCTACGAGACATCGGCTGCGACCCTCATGAATTCGGAGAGCATATGGGAACGCTTGGCATTCGCGAGGAGATTGAAGTTATCGATGTCTGCCCAGAACAAGCTGTGATTCTTCGATGTTCCAGAGGCGGCGCGCAGATGATCTTCGTTCAGAGTACTGCTACCAGCGCGACTACGTTCCTCATTGGCGCGACGGAGGTATCGCAGG
>NZ_PYUA01000063.1:0-607 GCF_003028545.1 Bacillus sp. Nf3
GCATTATTTCTGTAAACCATAGAAATAACATTGTGGTTGACAGCAAATCCTCCGCCACCCACACTGCCGCCCTCGCTCCACTTGTACCCAAGGTCCCGCCATGGCTGCTGCCATCCGCCACGACTGGCAACACGACGAACTGCAGTCGCTGTTCGAGCTGCCGTTCCCCGAGCTGCTGTTCCGCGCCGCAACGGTCCACCGCGAGCACTTCGACCCGGCCCAGGTACAGGTCTCCACGCTGCTGTCGGTGAAAACCGGCGGCTGCCCGGAAGACTGCGCGTACTGCCCGCAGGCGCAGCGCTACAGCACCGGGGTGAACGCGCAGAAGCTGATGGAGACCGACGCGGTGCTGGCCAAGGCGCGCCAGGCCAAGGCTGCCGGTGCGTCGCGCTTCTGCATGGGCGCCGCATGGCGTTCGCCCAAGGACCGCGACATCCCGAAGGTGGCGGCAATGATCGCCGGGGTGAAAGCGCTGGGCCTGGAAACCTGCGCCACGCTGGGCATGCTCAGCGGCGAACAGGCGCGCGCCCTGAAGGACGCCGGGCTGGACTACTACAACCACAATCTGGATACGGCGCCGGACTACTACGATTCGATCATCCACACG
>NZ_PYUA01000064.1:0-602 GCF_003028545.1 Bacillus sp. Nf3
TAACTCATGTTCGGACGGGGTGTTCGCACCAGCTTGACGTTATAGCCGAGCTGGTACTGCCAGACATGGGTCATCTCGTGGATGAAGAAGGCCTGGAGTCTCAAGGTATCCAAGGAGTAGTCGTCGCGATAGATTCCCTTCGGAAAGTACATTTCGCCATTGGGCGTGACGCCAGTGTCCTTGTGCTGGAACCCAAAAAACAGCCAGTAGCCATGGTTGTGAACCTTTACCCGGCTGTAGTCGACAGAGTCGCCAAACACCAGTCGTGCCATCTCGATCTCGCCGAACGTAAGGCTCCGCTCATGGCCGGGGGCGCTCACCTCCACGACCGAAACGCCCAGGTCCTGTGGCGTGGTGATCACACCCTCGAGATCGAATATCTCCGGTGCACCATCGGTGCCGGGCGCCATGCGCACACAGCACCCTGTCAGCACCGTTGGCGGACGTAGTTCCGCACGCACCACGGCTTGGCTCTGCGCGGTCGAGATCCGCGCCGTACCGCCCTGTGCATCGGTGGTGCCGGAGACGGCCCTGCCATCGTCCAGATACAACGTGTAGGGCAGTTCGGCCAGCGGGTTTCCTCGACTGCCGACAAATCGGAT
>NZ_PYUA01000065.1:0-598 GCF_003028545.1 Bacillus sp. Nf3
GCCTGCGCCGCGCGGCAGCAACCACCAGAAAACACCCAGCAGCGCCGCCGGTACCGCCCATGCGGGTGCCTCGGCCAGCCACCACATCGCCTGCGGATGGACCGCAAGCGGCTGCAGCGCTCGCCAGCTGAGGTCGAACAGCCACGCCGCAGCCCGCCATGCCCAGCGCCCCGTGCCCTCATGCAACGCCTGCAGGCCGGCACCCAGCAACGACAGCGGTACCACCAGCAGGCTCCACCAGGGAATGATCGGCAGATTGACCAGGGGGCCCAGCCGCGCGGTGCCGCCAAACAGCGCGATGCCCAACGGCAGCAGCCCCAGGCTGGCCACCCCCTGCGCGGCAAGCAGGCCGTGCAGCCGTTCGCGCAACCCCTGCGGTGACGCCTGCGGCAGGCACCACAACAGCCACAGCACCCCGCCGAAGCTGAGCCAGAAGCCGGCCGACAGCACCGACAGGGGCGACGGCAGCAGCAGCGCCAACGCCGCCAGCGACACCCCGTGCGCCACACCGAGCGGGCGCCGGCTGCCGCGCGCCAACGCGAGCAGGCCGATCATCACCGCCGTACGCACCGTAGGCAGCGCGCCGCCAGCCAGCACC
>NZ_PYUA01000066.1:0-585 GCF_003028545.1 Bacillus sp. Nf3
CCAGTCCATCGCCGACGCGCTGCAGTACATCTCGTACTACCACCCGGTCGACTACATCAAGAACCTCGCCGCCGCCTACGAGCGCGAGGAGTCGCCGGCCGCGAAGGAAGCGATGGCCCAGATCCTGATCAATTCGCGGATGTGCGCCGAAGGCCACCGTCCGATCTGCCAGGACACCGGCATCGTCACCGTGTTCCTGGAAATCGGCATGGACGTGCGCTGGGACGACGCCACCATGGGCGTGGAAGACATGGCCAATGAAGGCGTGCGCCGTGCCTACCTGCACCCGGACAACAAGCTGCGCGCTTCGGTGCTGGCTGATCCGGCCGGCAAGCGCATCAACACCAAGGACAACACCCCGGGCGTGGTCAACGTCAAGGTGGTGCCGGGCAATACGGTCGACGTGATCGTCGCCGCCAAGGGCGGTGGCTCGGAAGCCAAGACCAAGTTCGCCATGCTCAACCCGTCCGACTCCATCGTCGACTGGGTGCTGAAGACCGTGCCGACCATGGGCGCCGGCTGGTGCCCGCCGGGCATGCTCGGCATCGGCATCGGTGGCACCGCCGAGAAGGCGATGCTGCTGGC
>NZ_PYUA01000067.1:0-584 GCF_003028545.1 Bacillus sp. Nf3
GCCGTATAGAAATACAGCAGGCTTTCCAGCAGCTGTGCGGTGGTCACCAGCGCGCTGCGCTCCAGCAGCGCCCCCGCCAACGAAAACACCACGGCGGGGATCGCCAGCAGCAGGGCCAGCCAGCTTCCCAACGGGCTGCGCTGCACCACCCACAGCGCCAGGCCCAGCACCGCCATGCCGAACATGCCCAGCGCGGCACGTCCGCCGGCGGTGTCGTCCAGCGCCGGATACAACACCACCGCCAGCAGCTGCGCCGCCAGCAGCCATGCCGAGGGGTGGCGGCGGGCAATGGCCAGCCAACGCGTGGTCACGGCAACAGGCATGGCGTCCTTTCCTCTGGCAACGATGGGCCGAGCATAGCGGTGACCGGCGTGAGGAACGGTCATGCCGGCCCGCGGCCGGCACGACCGGCCACGCGTCAGCCCTGGTGGTAGACCTCGGCGCCCGAAGCGCGGAACTCGGCGGACTTTTCCTTCATGCCGGCCTCGGCGTAGTCGCGCACATCCTGGGTGATCTTCATCGAGCAGAAGTGCGGTCCGCACATCGAACAGAAGTGGGCCAGCTTGTGCGCATCCTTGGGCAGG
>NZ_PYUA01000068.1:0-583 GCF_003028545.1 Bacillus sp. Nf3
GGCCGGCATGGCCGCATTGGCCGGCAGCTGGATCGGTGGCGGCGCCAACATGGTTGCGATGCGCGAAGTGTTCGGTACCGATGCGACCACGTTCGGCCAGTTCGCCGTGGTCGACGTGGCCTGCGCCAGCCTGTGGATGGCGATCCTGCTGTTCCTGGCCAACCGCGCGCAGCAGATCGATACCCGCAACGGGGCCGATACCCGTGCCATCGACGAGATGAAGGCGCGCATCAGTGCCTACGAGGCGCAGAACGCACGCATCCCCAGCATGACCGACCTGATGGTCATCGTCGGTGTGGCCCTGGGCGGTGTCGGACTGGCGCATGCGATCGCCGCGCCACTGTCGGGCTGGTTCAAGGCCAACGTCAGCTGGGCCAGCCAGTTCAGCCTGGACAGCCAGTTCGTGTGGGTGATCCTGCTGTCCACCGCGATGGGTCTGGGCCTGAGCTTCACCCGTGCGCGGCAGCTGGAAGCGGCCGGTGCCTCGCGGCTGGGCACGGTGTTCCTGTACTTCCTGATCGCCTGCATCGGCATGCAGATGAATCTGTTGTCGCTGCTGGATCGGCCGTGGCTGTTCCTGCTT
>NZ_PYUA01000006.1:0-156266 GCF_003028545.1 Bacillus sp. Nf3
GGTGACACGTGGAGCTGACAGATACTAATAGATCGAGGACTTAACCTATATTCTAATGTGAAACATGAACATTGTTATCTAGTTTTGAGAGAACATTCTCTCCATCAGGTTTGGTGGCGATAGCGAAGAGGTCACACCCGTTCCCATACCGAACACGGAAGTTAAGCTCTTCAGCGCCGATGGTAGTTGGGGGTTTCCCCCTGTGAGAGTAGGACGCCGCCAAGCTTGTAATATTTATATCATCGCGGGGTGGAGCAGTTCGGTAGCTCGTCGGGCTCATAACCCGAAGGTCGCAGGTTCAAATCCTGCCCCCGCAACCAAAATGGTCCGGTAGTTCAGTTGGTTAGAATGCCTGCCTGTCACGCAGGAGGTCGCGGGTTCGAGTCCCGTCCGGACCGCCATTTTTATAACTTGTAAACGAAAACGTATAGTTTCGTTTTTTTTTATGTCTTTTTCTTTCTACAAGTACCCACGATGCAATGAAATGATTTGTGTTTGGCTACACTATATGAAAGAATAGATAGATTACTTCAACCCAGCCTGGTTTTTACACACCAGGCTTTCTTTATATCATTTTTAGTTGGAACTGAGACTTATATTCGCTACACTAATACTAACTGTGTTTGACATCATGTCTACTTAACCAATTGATTGCAAGAAGGGGCTGTCTTTTTATGGATGAATTTGATCTTATTCGCCGAATCACACCAAAAGATACATATCAGCGCTCTTTGATCATGGGCATCGGTGATGATGCAAGTGTTTATCAACCTCATTCACATTGTGAAGAGGTCGTTTGTGTTGATACAATGGTGGAACATGTTCATTTTCGTTTTGACTTTTCCACACCTTTTGAAGTTGGCTTTAAGGCACTGGCAGTCAATGTCAGTGATATCGCTGCAATGGGAGGCACCCCAAAGTATTATCTTGTTTCAATTGCAATCCCGCCTCATGGTGATGAAACAATCGTCACGGCTCTTTATGAGGGAATGAAAGCGTTGGCTGACACCTATCGTATGGATTTGATTGGTGGAGATACAGTAGCCACCCGCAGTGACTTTGTCATTACCGTGACGGTCATTGGTGAGGTGTCAAAGGGAGCAGCTTGTTATCGCCACAGTGCTCAAACTGGAGACGTCGTATTTGTCACAGGTGAACTCGGTTCGTCGGCCGCTGGGTTATCAATCTTAATGAACGAAGCAGTTCCTTCTAAGGCGGTCGACGCTGATTTCTTTCTTAAGCGTCATAAAATGCCTCAGCCTCATATTGCTGCTGGTCACATTTGTTCAAGTTTCCCGCGGGTCACCTTGAATGATGTGAGTGATGGATTAGCGAGTGAGTTGAATGAGATAGCCGAAGCGAGCGGTGTGAGGATCGAGATAGAAGCTGATAAGCTTCCAATTCATCCAGATTTACAGGTGCTGCGCAAAGACTGGCATGAATGGGTGTTATTTGGGGGAGAAGACTTTGTTTTAACTGGTACGATACCAGAATCTGATTGGGAAAGCTTTGAATCTCAATGTCAAAAAGAAGGCATTCAGATCACACGTATTGGACAAGTCAAGGATGATCAAGCAGCTAGTGTTATGTTAAAAGACAATGATCAACAAACAATGTTAATGAAAAAAGGATATAATCATTTTAAGAAATGAGGTGACATCAACGGTGAAATTAACATGGACAACAAAAGGTGCGGATGAGACGAAACGAATTGCCGCTGCTTTGGCCAAACTTGTGATGCCAGGCGATGTATTGACATTAGAAGGAGATTTAGGCGCAGGCAAAACCACTTTTTCAAAAGGTTTTGCGGAAGGCTTAGGAATTACCCGTATCGTCAACAGCCCCACCTTTACAATTATTAAAGAATATACCGATGGCAGACTGCCACTTTACCATATGGACGTGTACCGCATGGAAGATGCGGAAGAAGACATCGGACTCGAAGAATATTTTGAGGGTGAAGGTGTATGCTTGGTTGAATGGGCACATCTGATTGAACCTCAATTGCCTTCTTCCTATTTAAAAATTGAAATGCTGAGAACAGAACGTGAAGAAGAACGGCATCTCACGTTTGATGCAAAAGGGGAGCGTTATGAGTCCCTTTGTAAGGAGATGAAAGAATTTGACCATACTGGCCATTGATACATCAAACCATACACTAGGAATTGCTCTTGTAAGAGACCTCACTGTGATTGGCGAGAGCATTACGTATTTAAAAAAGAACCATTCCGTCCGAGCGATGCCCACTGTTGAAGCATTAATGAAAGAATGTGGTGTAGCACCAAGCGAACTAAGTAAAATCGTTGTGGCAAAAGGACCTGGTTCTTACACTGGCGTCAGAATAGGTGTTACCATAGCAAAAACACTTGCGTGGACGCTGTCTATCCCGATATCGGCTGTTTCGAGTTTAGAAGCGCTTGCGGCAAATGGCCAATATTTTGATGGGTATATCTCACCTCTATTTGATGCGAGAAGAGGACAAGTTTATACTGGGCTATATACGTTTGAAAAAGGTAAGATCAAAGAGGTCGAACCAGATCAAAATATCCTGCTGACGGATTGGCTTCATGAGCTAAAGCAGACAGGAAAACCTGTTCTATTTCTTGGACAAGATGTGCACCTTCATGAAGAGAGCATTCGCTCCATTTTAGGAGAAACGGCTGTACTGGCAGAGGGGACATTTCATAACCCAAGACCTTCAGTGCTTGCATTTTTAGGCGCAGATCGTCCTGCTGAAGATGTTCATCAGCTTGTTCCTAACTATATTCGTTTGGCAGAAGCGGAAGTGAAATGGCTTGAAGGACAAAAATAACCTTAACATAGCAGAAATACGGCAAATGACAGTAGCGGACATTCCAGAGGTGTATACGATTGAAGTGCATTCGTTTACAGCGCCTTGGAAAAAGGAATCGTTTGTCTATGAGATTCTTCATAACCAATACAGCCATTATTTCCTCATCGAAGAAGATCAGCAGCCTGTTGGATATTGCGGGGTCTGGATTGTCATGGACGATGCACAAATTACGAACATTGCGATTCTCCCTGAGCACAGAGGAAAAGGCTACGGGGAAGCATTGCTTCGATATGTCATGGAATTTTGCAAAGAAAAAAAGACAGATCATCTTTCTTTAGAGGTGCGAGTTTCAAATACACCAGCACAATCACTCTATGAAAAGCTCGGTTTCAGACCAGCTTCTATTCGAAAGAATTATTATACGGATAATGGAGAAGATGCATTAGTCATGTGGGTGAATATAAATGAGTGAACAAACAGATCGATTCATATTAGGAATAGAAACAAGCTGTGATGAAACAGCTGCGTCCATTGTGAAAAATGGAAAGGAAATCGTGGCAAATGTGGTCGCCTCGCAAATAGACAGTCATAAACGATTTGGCGGTGTTGTACCTGAAATTGCTTCGAGGCATCACGTGGAGCAAGTCACCATCGTATTAGAAGAAGTGATGACACAGGCGGGTATGAGCTTTAAGGATTTGGATGCGATTGCTGTTACGGAAGGACCCGGTCTCGTCGGTGCCCTGCTGATTGGCGTCAATGCAGCAAAGACACTGAGCTTTGCCCATCAAATTCCTCTTGTTGGTGTTCATCATATTGCAGGGCATATTTATGCCAACCAGCTTGTTGATGAATTGGAGTTTCCATGTTTAGCTCTTGTTGTCTCTGGCGGACATACTGAGCTTGTTTTAATGAAGGAGCACGGATCTTTTGAGGTCATCGGAGAAACATTAGATGATGCAGCTGGAGAAGCCTACGATAAAGTGGCCCGGACGATGGGTCTCCCGTACCCAGGCGGACCTCATATTGATCGGTTAGCACATGAAGGAGAGCCGACAATTAAGCTTCCTCGTGCATGGCTTGAAGAAGGGTCTTATCACTTTAGCTTCAGTGGTTTAAAATCAGCTGTGATCAACACCTTACACAATGCGTCACAAAAGGGAGAAACGATTGCCCCAGAGAATTTAGCCGCAAGTTTTCAAGCAAGTGTCATTGAGGTGCTTGTTGGGAAAACATTGAAAGCAGCAGAAGCCTATGGTGTGAAGCAGGTTGTTCTAGCTGGAGGAGTCGCTGCCAATAAAGGACTAAGAGAAGCTTTAACTTCAGCATTCACGAAACTGCCAGACGTGAAGGTTATTATTCCGCCATTATCACTTTGCACAGACAATGCAGCCATGATCGCTGCCGCCGGAACCGTTGCGTTTGAAAAAGGAAGCAGAGGCGATATGGCGATGAATGGCCAGCCAGGATTGCCGCTAGTCTCATATAAATAAAAACTCCTGTGGATTACAGGGGTTTTTATTTTTCTATGAAAGCGATTTATTCACATGTAAACGTTATATATCCACAATTATTAGAAAATTTTGTTTTAAAGTGAAGAGGATGTGTATAAATACGACATTTTTTGTGGATATGTGATTAAAACGCTGTGGATAAAGTGGATAAGTCTAAAGTGTTTAAGAATAATCAAGAAGTTATTGTGGGTATCGTTGTGGATAATAAATTTTCATTGAAAGAAAAAAGAGTACCCTTTAGGGCACTCTTTAAGAATCTGACAGCTCTTCCCACTCCGCAAAAAGTGATTCTAACTCTTGATTGAGCGTATCATTTTCTGTTTGAATGGCTTGAACCTTCTCGTGATCTTGAAAAATATCAGGATCACATAACAGCTCTTCATTTTCGCCGAGCTTGTCTTCAATGACAGCAATCCGTTTTTCAATTTCTTCAATCCTGCGCTGCTTTTGTCTTTCTTTCTTTTTCAGTTCTTTTTCTTCCGCATAAGAAAGCTTTGTTGTTTCTACTGGCTTTGCTGCTTGTTTTTTAAGCGGTTCATTTTCTTGAAGCGCCTCGAGCTCTAATTGTTCATTTTTCTTTTCAAGGTAGTAGTCATAATCACCGAGATATTCTTTTGTTTCTGCATGCGACAGTTCGAAAACTTTCGTTGCGAGACGGTTGATAAAATAACGATCATGCGAAACAAATAAGATGGTACCTGGATAATCGATCAGTGCATTCTCTAAAATTTCCTTACTATCTAAGTCCAGATGGTTTGTAGGTTCATCGAGAATAAGGAAATTGGCTTTTTGAAGCATCAGCTTTGCCAGCGCAAGGCGTGCTTTTTCCCCACCGCTTAATGCATGGACAGGCTTTAAAACGTCATCACCTGAAAAGAGGAAGTTTCCTAAACATGTCCGAATTTCTTTTTCATTCATATGAGGATAATCATCCCAAAGCTCATTTAGCACTTTTTTCGAGGATGTCAGTTTGGCTTGCTCTTGGTCATAGTAGCCGATCGTGACATGAGATCCAAAAGTGATGTCGCCTTTTACTGGTGTTAATGTGTTCGTTAACGTTTTTAAAAGGGTTGATTTCCCGATCCCGTTAGGACCAATGAGTGCCACACTATCCTCGCGTTTAATCTGAAAAGAAAGAGAGGATAGGAGCGGTGTTTTTTCATCATAACTAATATCGAGATCATGTACCTTCAGTACATCATTGCCGCTTTGTCTCGTAATATCAAAATGAAAGTTTGCAGATTTTTCATCACCTAAAGGCTTATCTAAACGATCCATCCGTTCGAGCTGTTTGCGTCTGCTTTGAGCGCGCTTTGTGGTGGAGGCTCTTGCCAGGTTACGGTCCACGAAATCCTGGAGCTTTGAGATCTCTTCTTGCTGCTTTTCGTATAGTTTCATATCCCGCTCGAGCTGCTCTGCTTTCAGATCCAGATACTTACTATAGTTCCCTGCAAACTTTTTCATCGAAGTTCTTGAGACTTCATAGACGTGGTTTACGACTTTGTCTAAGAAATAGCGGTCATGGGACACGATGAGAATGGCACCTGTATAATTTTGCAAATACTGCTCAAGCCATGATAAGGTATCAATATCTAAATGGTTGGTCGGCTCATCCAGAATTAAGAGTTCTGGTTTCATTAACAAGAGCTTTCCAAGTGCTAAACGGGTTTTCTGGCCGCCGCTTAAAGATTGGACGGTTGTCTCATCTTCAAAATGACTAAAGCCGAGTCCATGAAGAATGGAGCGGACATCTGCTTCATATTGATAGCCGCCTTGATCTTTAAATTCCTGCTGAAGCCTGTCATAGGTTTTCATAAGGGCTTCCAGCTCAGAACCTGTGGAAGAAGCCATTTTCTCCTCAATGGTTCTCATCTCTTGTTCCATCTCTTTTAAATGATCAAAAACCGATAATAATTCGTTTTTTAGCGTACGTGTAGACGTCACATCGGTATGCTGTGCTAAATAGCCGATCGATAGGTCTTTTGGTTTGATGATCTCACCTTGCTCGTAAGACATTTGACCGGCAATGATTTTCAAAAGCGTGGATTTGCCTGCGCCGTTACGACCTACAATGGCAATTCGATCCCTTGCTTTGACTTCCAATTTTATATTCGTTAAAACGGTATCAGCGCCAAACGATTTGGACAGCTGATTCACTTGTAGAATCATCATGTAACTTCACCTCTGCTATAATATGTTAAGTGTAGCTTATCAGCAGTAAACCGGCAAATGTTACATACAATCGCCATATTCAAATGAAAGACAGATAGGAAAAAATAGTGTATCATTTGAGTGAGGGAGCGTTGAAAGATGAGTCAATTTAGCCACTTTAACGAACAGGGAAGAGCAAAGATGGTCGACATTAGTGACAAATCGTCTACAGTGAGAACCGCCGTTGCTGTTTCAAGTGTTCGTATGATAAAAGAAGTGTTTCATAAAATACAACAGCGTGAAATTGGAAAAGGGGATGTGCTGTCTGTTGCACAGGTTGCTGGCATCATGGCAGCAAAGCAAACATCTACCATCATTCCAATGTGTCATCCGCTTGCACTAAAAGGCGTGGATATCTCCTTTGATTGGGAGGAAGATGGAAATGCGCACATCCTGAACATACAAGTACAGGTAAAAACAAAAGGAAGTACAGGTGTGGAGATGGAAGCGCTCACTTCTGCTTCAGTATGTGCACTGACCGTTTACGACATGTGCAAAGCGATTGATAAAGGTATGATCATCGGTCCTACCTATCTAATTGAAAAGACAGGCGGGAAAAATGGTGATTTCTACAGAGCATCTGATATTTAAGTTGGAGGACCTTATATGAATATAGATCAGTCAAAAATTCCACAAGCGACAGCCAAACGTTTGCCGCTTTACTACCGTTTTTTAAAAAATCTGCATGCATCAGGAAAACAAAGGGTGTCATCAGCTGAGCTTAGTGATGCAGTCAAAGTGGATTCTGCCACCATTCGCCGAGATTTTTCGTACTTTGGTGCACTTGGGAAGAAAGGATATGGCTATAATGTCGATTATCTCTTGACCTTCTTCAGAAAGACCCTTGACCAAGATGAAATGACCAATGTCATGCTCATCGGTGTCGGGAATTTAGGAACTGCTTTTTTACACTATAATTTCATAAAAAATAATAATACAAAAATTTCAATGGCTTTTGACGTCAATGAGAGTAAAATAGGAAGTGAGATAGGCGGCGTGCCTGTCTATGATTTGGATAAGCTTGAAGAGCATGTTCAAGAGGTAGGAGATATCCCTGTTGCAATTTTGACAGTACCTGCCGTAGCAGCTCAATCCATTACAGATCGTTTGATTGCCCTTGGCATCAAAGGAATCCTTAACTTTACGCCGGCTCGATTGAATGTGCCGGAACACATTCGAATTCATCATATAGATTTGGCGGTTGAACTTCAGTCTCTTGTGTATTTCTTAAAGCATTACTCTGTTACGCAGGAGGACTGACGAAAAGGGGTAAAGGGGGTGGAGCAAATGGGTCCGATCGGTCCTGGGAGTTTGATTCTGATTGCGATTGTAGCGCTCATTATTTTTGGGCCGAAAAAGCTTCCTGAATTAGGAAGAGCAGCAGGAGATACATTACGTGAATTCAAAAATGCCACAAAAGGCTTAGCTGATGATCAGGAAGAAAAAAAGAAAAAAGAAGATCAGTAGAATAGGATGAGCTTCATGAATGTCAAAGATATGCCGCTTATGGAGCATATTGTGGAACTGCGAAAACGCCTAGTGATCATTGCGATGTTTTTTGTTGCCTTTATGGTGGCTGGTTTTTTTCTCGCTAAGCCGGTCATTGTGTATTTACAAAATACCGATGAAGCGGCAACACTGACGCTGAATGCATTTAAGCTTACAGATCCACTGTACGTGTTTATGCAGTTCGCTTTTGTCATTGCTTTGGTTTTGACGTGTCCCGTTATTTTATATCAGCTGTGGGCGTTTGTGAGTCCAGGCTTATATGAAAAAGAAAGAAAGGTGACACTTGCTTACATTCCGATTGCACTGCTTTTATTTTTGAGCGGTGTGGCTTTCTCTTACTTTATTTTATTTCCGTTTGTCGTCGATTTTATGATGCGAATGTCGAATGATTTAAATGTAGAGCAAGTCATTGGGATTCATGAGTATTTTACATTTCTAATGCAGCTAACACTTCCATTTGGCTTTTTGTTTCAGATGCCCGTCGTGTTGATGTTTCTCACAAGACTTGGCATCATCACACCGATGTTTTTATCAAAAATACGGAAGTATGCCTATTTTGTCCTCCTTGTCATTGCCGCACTCATTACACCGCCAGAGCTTGTTTCTCACCTCATGGTCACCTTGCCAATGCTCGTTTTATACGAAGTGAGTATTATCATTTCAAGAGTGACCTACCGCAAAATGCAGCAAACAGAGGAGAAAGAAAAACATTATGTTTCATAAAAAAGCATCATGATCCAATGAGGATCACGATGCTTTTTCTATTGTGTAAGAAATTGATTGATCGTGTGAAAGAGGTGCTCATAATAGGCAGGCTCATGCGGGACAAAATTATGAATACCCACTTCGATGCTTTCCTCACGTCGTTCTCCGTTTGCATCAACTATAAAGCCCTCGATACGAATTCTTTCACATGATCCTGTTAAAAGCTGCTGTGCATCAACCAGTTTTGCTCTGTACAGACCAGCGACTTCTTCTTTCTGTAGATGAACTTCCATGTGCTTTTCTTCATTCATATAAAGATACACATGGCAGAACTCACGGTCGATGAAAGAAGGCAGGTGAATTTCATCTTTTATGATTCCTGTATAAGTAAGGTCCTCAAAAGGGATAGAAAGACCAAGTTCTTCTTCTACCTCTCTTAAGCCATCAGAAGGCTGTTCATCTTCGAGAAGGTGACCTGCTGCGGTGATATCAAACAGTGAAGGAAAATCCTTTTTTGCAGGACTCCTTAGCTGAAAATAGAGATACACGGTGCCATGCTCCTTTTTGAGAAGCCAGAAATGAAATGTTTCATGCCAAAGACCTTGGGCGTGGACATCTGAACGAGCGGCAGCTCCAATGGTTTCATGCTGATCATTGAAGAAACGAAGTTTTTCATGTTCCATGAAGTTACATCCTCCATAAAAAAACCATTTTCCAAACGCGGAAAATGGTTTTTGATTTATTTTTGCTGCTGTTTTTTGAGTTTGACAGAGAAGGCAAACATTTTAAGCGCGATATTGATATTATAGGCCGCAAACACCATCAGCAAAATGCTGTAAAATGACCACATGTCACCTGGATTTTGAATGGCCATATAGGTGAAAGCCACACCTACGGCAAAATAAATGATGCCCCATACGACTGGGTTTCTCATGAGAAAAAGCCTCCAATAATCATTTGCATGGTTTGAGATTGTTCTTCAATCATTTTTTTCACTGGCTCAATCTGCACAAGAACGACAAGTGAGTTCATCAGCATATGAGCGCCGATTGGGACAATGATTCGTTTTGTTTTCGCATATAAAAAGGCAAAGGTAAAGCCCATTGCGGTATAGAGCAAGATATGGGGAAAATCATAATGTACAGCAGCGAAAACCACTGAACTGGCAAGTGCTCCAATGAAGAAATTCGTTTTTTCATAAATCACACCAAAGATGATTTTACGGAAAATGATTTCCTCTAATATCGGTCCAATCAGGGCGATGACGATCACAAGCCAAGGAACGGCATCCATAATGGATAAAATGTTTTGGGTATTTTCAGATTCTCGTCCAATGCCAAATGCATATTGTTCAATCGCCCCCGCAATTGATTGTGCAAAGAGAGAAAGAAAGAAACCGCCAATGATCCATGCGATAGCAGAACCGATTGAAGCTGGTGCTTCATTTCGCAGTGAAGCTTTTGGGACGGTTCGAAGGATGAGCAGAATAATAATCAATCCGATACAGAAACTGATGATTGTCCACGTTCCTGATAATTTTGAAAGCTCTGTTTGAGTCATCGGTGATTGGATGAATCCCAGCCATTTCATCATGAGAAAATAAGGAAACGCAGATACCTGTACCAATATATACGTTAAGATGATGTACCAATATTGTTTTTTCAAGTAACGAAAACCCCTTTACTAAAAGAACTAAATTTATTGTAACACAAGTCTTCTTTTTCGATAAAAGGGAAAGAATCTGAGATTCAAAAAGATCGTGAAAGCGTAAAAATTTTTAAAGGTTTTCACTTGAAATTGCAGAAGAGATTCTTTATTATAATAAATGTGTTAGCACTCACTGGTGATGAGTGCTAAAAAAGACTACATATAAAAATTGAGGAGGTTGTTTCTTATGTTAAAGCCATTAGGCGATCGCGTAATCATTGAACTCGTTGAATCTGAGGAAAAAACCGCTAGCGGTATTGTTTTACCGGATTCTGCAAAAGAAAAACCGCAAGAAGGTAAAATTGTTGCAGCAGGTTCAGGGCGTGTACTTGAAAGTGGTGAGCGCGTTGCGTTAGAAGTAAGCACAGGCGACCGCATTATCTTCTCAAAATATGCAGGCACTGAAGTGAAATATGAAGGAAAAGAATACTTAATCCTTCGTGAGAGCGACATTTTAGCTGTTATTGGTTAATCATATAAAAAACATTGAGATAAATTTTTAAAAAGACTGAGGAGGTTTCGTTATTATGGCAAAAGATATTAAGTTCAGTGAAGAAGCACGTCGCGCAATGTTACGTGGTGTAGATGCACTTGCAGATGCTGTAAAAGTAACTTTAGGACCAAAAGGACGTAACGTGGTTCTTGAGAAAAAATTCGGTTCTCCACTTATCACAAATGATGGTGTAACGATTGCAAAAGAAATCGAATTAGAAGATGCATTTGAAAACATGGGTGCAAAACTTGTGGCTGAAGTTGCAAGCAAAACAAACGACGTAGCTGGTGACGGTACAACGACTGCAACAGTTCTAGCTCAAGCGATGATCCGTGAAGGTCTTAAAAACGTAACAGCTGGTGCAAACCCTGTTGGCGTTCGTAAAGGGATCGAAGAAGCAGTGAAAGTAGCACTTGAAGGCTTGCACGAGATTTCTAAACCAATCGAAGGTAAAGAATCAATTGCTCAAGTTGCGGCTATTTCTGCAGCAGATGAAGAAGTCGGCAGCCTAATCGCTGAAGCGATGGAGCGCGTTGGCAACGACGGAGTTATCACAATCGAAGAATCTAAAGGTTTCACAACTGAGCTAGAAGTGGTTGAAGGTATGCAGTTTGACCGCGGATATGCTTCACCATACATGGTGACTGATTCTGATAAGATGGAAGCAGTTCTTGAAAATCCTTACATCTTAATCACAGATAAAAAGATTACAAACATTCAAGAAATCCTTCCTGTACTTGAGCAAGTTGTACAACAAGGAAAACCATTATTGCTTATTGCTGAAGATGTAGAAGGCGAAGCACTTGCAACTCTTGTTGTGAACAAACTTCGTGGTACATTCAACGCAGTAGCAGTAAAAGCACCTGGATTCGGTGATCGTCGTAAAGCAATGCTTGAAGACATCTCTGTTCTAACTGGCGGAGAATTAATCACAGAAGATCTAGGACTTGACCTGAAATCAACTGAAATCGGTCAGCTTGGCCGCGCGTCTAAAGTCGTTGTGACAAAAGAAAACACAACAATCGTTGAAGGTTCAGGAGATTCTGCTCAAATCGCAGCACGTGTGAACCAAATCCGTGCACAAGTAGAAGAAACAACTTCTGAATTCGATAAAGAAAAATTACAAGAACGTCTTGCAAAACTAGCTGGCGGCGTCGCTGTCATCAAAGTTGGTGCTGCAACTGAAACAGAACTAAAAGAGCGTAAACTACGCATCGAGGATGCACTGAACTCAACTCGCGCAGCAGTTGAAGAAGGTATCGTATCCGGTGGTGGTACAGCACTTGTGAATGTATACAACAAAGTCGCTTCAATTGAAGCTGATGGTGACGTTCAAACAGGTGTAAACATCGTTCTACGTTCTCTTGAAGAGCCAATTCGTCAAATCGCTCACAACGCTGGTCTTGAAGGATCAGTCATCGTTGAGCGCTTGAAAAACGAAGAAATTGGTGTCGGCTTCAACGCAGCAACAAATGAATGGGTAAACATGATCGAAAAAGGAATCGTTGACCCAACAAAAGTAACTCGCTCTGCACTTCAAAACGCAGCTTCTGTAGCAGCAATGCTTCTAACAACTGAAGCAGTCGTAGCTGACAAACCAGAAGAAGGCGGCTCAGGCGGCGGAATGCCAGATATGGGCGGCATGGGTGGAATGGGCGGAATGATGTAACACCCCTCGAAAACCCCTTGAAATATAGGGGTTTTTGTTATGTCTATTTTTATTGATTACGAACGCAAATGAATTGAAACCTTCACCGTTTCTCAACCGTTTACATATGAGACAGTAATTTAATGAATTTTTATCTAAAATGAAGAAATGAGATGACTTTAAAAAGAAAAGCGGTGATCATATGGGCTTTACTACTTGGGTGGCAATTATTGTTGTACTAGCCGTCGTGTTTGGATTGTTTGGATCGAAGAAGCGTGATAAATAATGAAAGAGTTAACCCCCACTTTCAAATAGGAGTAGGGGTTTTTTATTGTTAAGTGGAAAGCATTTCAGAGTTTTAAAAGGCGATCGTGATTTTTGAAGGACCGTATGCATAAAGCATACCCTCTTCACAGAAGCTGCTCTAAAATAAAAAAAGCCCTCATCATTCAAGGGCATTAATGAAAGTTTATTTTACTTTTACTGTGAATGTCACGTCTTTTCTATTCATGTAATCGTCAGTTGTGACATTTCCAAATTTCAGCTTTAATTCTTTGATGTTTTTAATGTTGATCTCTTTGCCTTCAGGAGCTAAGAATTGAATAACACCATCTTGTTTAACGCCACCTTCAACTTCGCCACCAATATCACCATCAGTCATAAACATATTCGCATCTAGTTGCATGCTTCCTGCTACAGCTTTACCTTGATCTGGATAGAAGTTTAGAACTTTATCTGTCGTATTTTCAATATTCATTCCAACATTGATTCTATCCTTCATAATTTTAATTTCGCCAAGGTTTACTTTCATTCCTTGAGCAGTTGTTTTGTGTTTGCTCGCATTTATTTTCTTTGAACCATCATCTTTTTTGTTTTTTGATTGTGTTTTTGTGCTTGTAGACTCTTTTTCTTTAGACGCACCTGTAGACACATCTTCTGTTGAGCCGCAAGCAGCAAGTGTAAATGTTAGCCCTAAAGCTAAAAATAAAGCATAGAATTTCTTCAAAATGAAAATCCCCTTTTGTTTAATTTATATAAGCGTCTTTTGCTTATACATTGACTATGACTATTATAATAGGATAAAAGAACCTACAAATCAACAAAAAATGATAAAAATAGAAAATAATTGTTTTTAAGTGTTTTTTGATAAACCAGTTAGCTTAAAATTACTTAAAATCCACTTCTGATGACTTAAAACGAACTTGAATTTCCTTATAATAGAATTATTATAAGGGATTGGGAGTGATTGGAATGGATGGTTCGTCAATCAAGACGGTTAATAGAGAGGATCAACATGAATTCTTGTTTCTGAATATATCTTCAAATACAATTGGGGCTCTTTCAAAGGAATCAGCTGAGAGGATTCTAAAGGTAAGGAACATCGATGAAATTCACCAATTGATGTATGTTCCTATTGAAAATCATGAAGACCTCAAATGGCTGATCCACTCTTTGCATAAAGCCATCATGGATGAAAAAGATGTACGTGTCGCTCTTGAATTGGCTGATCTACTCTATTTCTTTGTTGTCCCTGCTTACAAAGAAGAATTGATGAGCCGGGAAGATTTGTCACAGATGATGAATGACATTCTATTTATGTTGGATCTTTGGACAGATGAAAACATAATAGAGTTAGTTGTTGCCATACAATATGAATTACAAAAAGTAGAGAGAAAAGGCTTGTAGAGCAATCTCTACAAGCTTTATTCTCTCTACTTATACAGTTGTGTTATTGACGACAGGCTCTTTTCTAAACACGCCCATGCAGCCTGCAATGATGATTAATACAGCTGGAAGGATGAAGAACATAGAAATAGAAATAATGCCACCAACAGCAGATACTAATAATAAAATTCCACCAAGCTTTGCTTTTTTCTTTACAATGACAGATGAGACAATGGCAAGAATAGAGAAAAGCATTGCTGCCCAGCCTAATCCTGTAATTTCACTGGTGCCTGAATCGCTAAATGCCGCATCGATTCCTCCGAAAGCAAGAGCGAACATTGCGCCGAAAAATCCAAAAATACCTCCAATTAAACCTAAAACAAATTCTGTCGTTCTTTTCATAATACTTTCCCCCGATATGTACATAAGAATTATTGGTACTTAAGAACCAACACAATCTTACTAATCGGCATTTCTTTCATAATGTTAATAGTTTTGTTAAAAAAAAGAAGAAAATCCATAAAGGATTTTCTTGTCCAGTTATTGGGCTCTTTCCCAAGTAATTTTTGTTTCATTTGTTTTTTTCGTTCCCTTTGCCAGCACCTTGCCGTTTTCTTGTTTCACGGTGATGTTTAGGTCATAAAAGGAATAGAGAGCGCCGAGGCTGTCGTTTTCTGGTTTATGAAGGTTGTTTTCTTTTTCGGTTGATGCTCCAATGGCGAGCGTCTTGGCAAAGTTTAAACCGATGACTTCAGCGTAATCACTATTGGTATCAGAGGAAGCTGTTACGTTTAAAGAAATGATTTTTTTCTTTTGATCCACGGTGATGTCAGTGTCTTTGATGAGTTTAGACTGCTCCATCACTTCTTTCGTTTCCTTTTGAATGCGTTCATTAATTGTTGGAAGTGCCTTCGTTTCTATTTTTTGTTCTTTCGTCGTATTTGAGCAAGCTGCTAGAATGCAGAGACTTGCAACTAGACTCATGAAAACAAGTAGACTTTTTTTCACGTTCGATCTCCTTTTTTCTTCGAAGTATGTATGCTTATGTTACCACGAATCCTTGTTTTGATTAAAAGAGAAGTGTTGATAAGCTGTGAACAATAAAAAGCACCCTCTACCGGGTGCTTTATTTCTTATTGTGCTGAAAGGCTTGTACTTAATGGGATAGAAGAAATGACGGTGAATTTAGGAGTGGCAGCACCGGATTCTAAATTTTTACGTAAAAGCGATGATTTGATTGACCCATCCCAATTTTTATAAACACTTCCTGATGTATTTGCACGAAGCTGTACATTTGAGAAGCTTGCTTGTGAATAGCTGTTTGTTCCATTATCCTGTACGCCGTGTACCATTTTGACAACATCAAGGTTTTTCAGACGGCTAGGGTTGTATACAGGCTGCTTATAGCGCAATTTCCCATTGACATATAGTGACACCGTACCATCACCATTGTTAATAAGCTTTAAGTTGACGCGTGCGCCATCTTTAATACTTGAATCGTATTCGCTGTTCCAGTATTTACTGCCGCCTTGTGAGCCGCTGCCCAGAAAGACCTTATAGCCAGAAGACGTTTTTGAAATACCGCTCTCTACAACGGCAGAGCCGAGACCGAGATACCAGTCCGCATAGCCGTTTTTAATGGTGGCTGTTTTCGGCAGGACAATATCGGCAGAGATACCTGACCATTTGGCTTCATCCGTTTGTGTCACAATGGCGCCGTGACGAGGACTAGCCGCTGAGGCAGGAAGGCTTGAAAACATCAAAACGAAGGCCAAACTTACAATTAAAACAGTGAACCACTTTTTCATGAAAATTCCCCCTTAAATTTAATTCACCTTCATTATATAAAATGAAAGAGGGGAGCTGCTTACAATGTTCTAGCTGATTTTGGCAGTATTTATGAACTTAATCGGTCATAAAGTGGTCAACTTGTATTTGAATTGTAATGTGTCTGTAAAATAACTGGGTTCATCTTCATGTATAATAAGTGCAGAAACCAAAAACGGAGGATTTCTTAATGAATAAAAAGCTTATCACGACAATCGTAACAGTAGCTAGTTTATTTTTAGCATTCAGTTTCTCACATGGAGCAAGTGCAAAAAAAGTAAGCGGCAATATTACTTGGTATAATGGTGTCGGCAAAAAAGGCGCAGATGGAAAAAAACTCGGTCATTGGGATGCAGCAACTAAAATGGGCTTTGACGTACCGAAAAAAGGTACAAAACTAAGAGTGACAACAAAAGCGAAACCACATAAAGTGATTACAGTATATAAATATGATGTAGGCAGAATGCCAAATGCTGTACTAGACGTAAGTCCAAAAGCATTCAAAGCACTTGGGTATAAAACAAGTAAAGGTGTCGTAAAAGGGCATTACACTTATTAATACATAGGCATGCAAAGAAGCGGGAAAAGTTCATTTTCTGGCTTCTTTTCTTGTAGAGAGGGTCTGAAAGGCAATGAAAAAATCAACATGGTGGATCATCACAGTCATTGGCGTCGCAGTGATTGCGGCAGTTCTTTTCTTCATGATGAAGCCGGGGCAAGAGGCAAAACATGCAGGGAAAGTTAAAACAAACCAAGATGCAAAAGACGAATTGCTCGTTTCATTTACAGATCAAAAGTTAAACAATACTTATTACTTGCATGATCGGGCACTTCATACGGAGAAACTGACAGCATATCCTTCGATTGCTTATGATTCTACGAAACAGGTTTTATATTACACGTATACAGATGAAGATACGCAAAAGGTGAGTATTCGGGAATTAAAGGTGAAATCTGAAGAAGAAAAAACACTGTTTACGAGTGATGATTCCATCGACAGTATGAGGCTGTCTGGTGATGGGAAGAAGTTATTTCTTAGGTATAACAAGGATTCTGGAGAGCAATTTTATGTCGCATCTTTTGATTTGAAAACACACAAAATGAAGGAGCTGTATCCAGAAAAAAGCAAGGACGATACGGTGAGTTCTTTTGCATATGATCCGACTTCAAATGATTTGGCGATCCAGCATTATTCTTTAAAAGAAGATTATCAAAAAACCGATGAAGCGAATGAAAAGGGCAGAGATCCTGAACCAACAACCATGAAGATCACCCTTCAGACAGGTGAGAAGGGGAAACGCATTGCACGCATCTCACAAACGATCAATGATATCTCATTCTCTCCAGATCATAAGAAATTGATTTATACGGAAGTAAAGGTTCGTAAAGAAAAAGAAATATCCTCTATAAAAATGCTTGATGTAGAAACAGGAAAAACGACGACACTCGTTAAAAACAGTCAGGATGTTCATATTTTAAGTGCTGCACAGCCACAATTTTCTACGGACGGGTCGTCAGTTTATTTCTTAGGTGTTGCAAAGAACGCAAAAGAATTAAAGGATGACACTGGACGAAAGGCTAAGGTAAGAACGATTTTTGAATACAATATGAAGAAGAAAGCAGTGGAAGCCGCTTGGGAGAAGGATGGCGGAATCATTAACAATTTCACTGTCAATCGATAAAGGAAACGTTCAGTTATCTATATAACTGGGCGTTTTTTTATTTTTCACTTGAAATGCTTGAGAAATGGGGGAATTTATAGGAAGAAAATCAGTTTTTAAGCAGTGATACGAGTGCTATTTTCATATTTTGCTTATGTGACAGAGGAAAAGAAAAAGGGTAATATGAGTGAACATAAAAAAACGAGAGGACTGATGACATCTCGTTTTCTCTGTTTTATTTGTTTTCATCTAATAAGTTTTGAAAGATAAACAGGGCATTAATGGAGTGAGGGAAGCCAGCAACCTTTGTACAGTGTTTAATAATCTCCATAATCTCTATGACAGAAAGTCCAATATGTAATGCTTGTTCAAAATGAGTCTTTAAGTCTTCATCACAATCGCCTTTTGTGATGAGGGAAGATAATGTGCTGATGGCCTTTTGTTTTTCATCTAATATGAAGTGATTGAATTCTTTTTGTTCACTGAGTTCAATGGTTAGTTGTTCAATGTTTGACCGAATGCTTTCGTTCTCATGAATTGAAAGCTTCTCTCTGTTACCTGCCGCTGTTTCTTGTTTGACCTGGCAAGTTTCTTTTTCTTCATTCAAATTGAACTCCTCCGTTTGTTATCGCAATTTTCCATTTGTTCGTTCATTATGGCTTATGTGCCTTTTGATAGATGTAATGGGTATATAGTAGTATTATCGGTTTGCTGCGTCAACTTTTTAAGTGTGTAATGCTCTTCAAAGGAATGATTCATGCGATTTATTTTTCCATTTTGAAATGGATCATAAAAGGGCTAATGAATAGATGTCCGTTAGCCCCTTTGTAATCAGTAGTTTCATAAAAGTTCTACGCATTTAGCGGAAGAGTGGTTTCATTTTTAATGAATGATATCCATCGGCCTCATCATGTCATAATCTTCATGCTCTAAAATATGACAATGCCACACATATCGGCCGGTATATGGAACAAATCGAGCAACGATCCGAATGACTTCACCTGCATGCGCCTGAATGGTGTCCTTGTAGCCTTGTTCATGTAGAGGAGGCGCTTCGTTTGGTCCTGTATACACGATTTCTCCTGTCGATTGATAGACTTCTGTATCAAACGGCCTTCTGTCTAAAACCCTAAATTGAACAAGGTGCAAATGAATAGGGTGTGTACCCCTAGTTGGATTGACGATAGACCAAACCTCTAGACTGCCAAGACGAGGATTTTCCGTGACAGGGTCATTCCAAAATTGGTTATCGAGCAATAGGATAGGGCGGCCGTATTTATCCTGTGTGCCGGTAAGTGTGAGTGTACGCTCTCTATCAGCTCGACTTGGCCGAAGCGGTGGCAGCGGTTTGAAAATCGGACGTAATGTCTTAGGTACCCTTCCTTTTAGCGGACGTGTGACTTTGAATTGCATAATGTTCGCATCTGTTTCAGGATTCACATCCTGTCCGCAGCCGGCTGTATTTTTGAGAGTGATCGTTTTGTTTTCGTAAGCTGAAAAGTCGATGATGACATCGAAACGTTCAGCAGGTGCGATGCTAAATGATTGATGGCGAACGGGTCTTGGCAAAAATCCCCCATCGGAACCAATTTGCATGATTGTAGCATCGTTATCTAGATGCAGCTCGTAAGTTCTAGTATTGGACGCATTTAAAATACGAAAACGGTATTTTCGCGGCTCTACTTCTAAATACGGCCATACTTTTCCATTGACTAAGATTGTTTCTCCACAAAAAAAGGGCACGATGGATGGATCTGGTATGTCACTGTCTTCTGGTGTGTTGTTTGGTCTGCTAGGATAAAACAGTGAGCCATCCTCCTGAAATGTACGGTCCATAATCATTAAAGGAATGTCATAGTCATCTTTCGGAAGCTCTAAAGACTTTTCAAATGCATCTGAGATCAAATAAAACCCAGCTAAACCGGCGTACACATTTAGTCGTGTCAATGCCATCGCATGATCGTGATACCACAATGTGCAGGCTTGTTGATGATTGGGGTATACGTAAGTCTCTCTTTCAAAGAAGGGGCCGGTTGCTTCAAAGTCCCGTGAAAACCAGGCTTCTGGATAGCCGTCACTGCTTGCTGGTGTGACACCGCCATGTAGATGAACGACTGTTTTGACCTCTGGTTCATCGTGATGCCCAGGATGAATGGTGTGATCGACAGGGAGGAAATGTTTCAATGGCAATTTGTTCTTCCATTTCACTTTGACCTTTTCATTTCGATTGGCTTTAATGGTTGGACCAGGCAAGCTGCCATTATAGGTCCATAGCTTGGTTGGGGGCAGGTCTCTATGAACTTTTAAGAATACCTCCTCCATAGCAATTTCATAATACGTTTGTCTTGGGTTCTTTTTGACGGGCTCCGCGACTTCTGGAATTGGAAGCTCGTCAACAAATTTTTCTAGGTTCATGTTGACTAATCCTCACTTAAATACAATTTGATACAGTATAAGTGCGGACATCTAAATAGGTGAATAAAATAAAAAACCCGCTTTTCAGCGGGATAAATTAAGGGTGTTTATTTTCGAGCGCCGCATTTGCAGGCACTTTTTTATTCGGTTTAAAGATAAAATAAGCAGCCAGTACGCTAAAGGTAATGATACTCGTCAAAATGAGCTGTGGCCGCATGGATTCGATAAACAGCATCGATGCCAAGATGGCGCAAATAACCAAAATAGTAAAGTACGTGAGGTATGGGAACAGCCACATTTTGATTTTGAGCTGTTCTGGATTTTCTTTTTCGATTTTACGGCGCATTCTTAATTGTGAAACGGCGATGACCAAGTAGACAAGAAGGGCAATGGCGCCAGATGCATTGACTAAGAACAAGAAGATGGTTTCAGGATAAAAATAGTTCATCATGACAGCAATGTAGGAAAAGAAGGTACCTGCGACTGTAGCTGCTACAGGAACACCACGTTTGCTGATTTTCATAAAGCGTTTCGGTGCTTCGCCTCTTTCTGCTAATGAATATAGCATTCTGGACGTTGTGTACAATCCGGAGTTTAAACAAGATAGAACAGCTGTTAAGACAATGACGTTCATGACTTGAGCGGCTGATGGAACACCGATGTATTCTAATACCGCAACGAAAGGGCTTGTTAAAATACTTGCGGAATTCCACGGAAGCAAGGTGACAACGACAGCAATTGATCCGACATAGAATACGATAATACGCCATACAACAGAGCGTGTGGCTGTCGTCACAGATTTGACTGGGTCTGCTGATTCACCGGCCGCTATGGCCACAATCTCCGTTCCCATGAAGGAAAAGATGACGACGACGATTCCGAGTAACACAGAGCTGAATCCATTTGGAAGGAAACCGCCGTTCCCTGTTAGATTGGCAAGACCTGAAGTATGATGACCGCCAAAACCAAAGATAAATGCAAAACCAATGAGTAGAAAGAGAATGATGCTGACGACTTTAATCAATGAAAACCAATATTCAAATTCGCCAAAAGATTTAACAGAAAAGATATTTGTTAATGTTAAGAGGATTGTGAGGATAAGACTTGTGAGCCAAACAGGTGCATCTCCATACCAATATTGAATAATGGCAGCACCAGCAATGGCTTCGATGGCAATGACGATCACCCAGAAGAACCAGTAAAGCCAGCCGATTGTAAAACCGGCCCATGGACCGATAGCATCGCTCGCATATTGTGAGAAAGAACCGCTTGTCGGATAGGCACATGCCATTTCTCCGAGCATTCTCATAATAAAGATCACCAGAAGTCCGGCAAAAGAATAGGAAAGAATGGATCCAGGCCCTGCAGAATGAATGACAGCGCCGCTACCAACAAATAGCCCTGCCCCAATGACCCCAGCAATGGAGATCATCGAAATATGTCTTGTTTTAAGGTTTTTTTGAAGACCGTTTGTCATGTTGGACATTTCTTTACCTCCAAACATTTCTCATGAATAGAGAATTTGTTTTTAGAATATTTTAAATTTTATCACACTGAATTGTCATTCAGCATTGGACAGGTTATCAAACTGACATTTCAAACCTCTTAACATGATGTTAAAAAGTATAAAGGATTTGAGAGATTATGTTCCCTCTTTTCCTTCGGATGATTCTTAAAATAACATAAAAAAGGGGGTGGGGAAGTTGTGTCACAAAATAAAATTATTCTGATAATTTCCCTAAGGAGAGAGATTTGACGATATGTCCATTTCGAAGAGAATTGGAAAAAGGTTGATAGGAGTAGGTCTTGAGGTCATTTGACCTTGTAAAAATAAGTTTACTTAGGTCAACACATTTCTATTTATCCTATTTTGCTGACATAAGCGAATCATGTTGCTGTAGACCCACACGGGCTTTGCTTTGTAAGATAAATAATAGAAAAGTGATGTGTGAGGAGGCGCGGTTCGACATGGAGCGCTATAACGAATTAAGACAAGGTGAAACGGGTGCTTGGGTTAGCATCATTGCCTATGTGATCTTATCTGCGGTCAAACTCATTATTGGGTACGTGTTTCATTCAGAGGCCCTTTCGGCAGATGGATTGAATAACACGACGGATATTATTGCATCCCTTGCTGTGTTGATTGGGCTGCGTATTTCTCAAAAGCCGCCTGATGAAGATCATCCATACGGTCATTTTAGAGCGGAAAATATTGCGTCTCTTGTGGCTTCCTTTATCATGATGCTTGTTGGGCTTCAGGTTTTGCTGAGTGCAGGGAAGTCGCTCTTCTCATCTGAGCATCAAACGCCGGATATGATCGCGGCTTGGACGGCAGCAGGAAGTGCTGTTGTGATGTACGGTGTGTATATTTATAACCGCAATCTGTCCAAACGGATCAATAGCCAGGCACTTCATGCGGCAGCTGCTGATAATAAATCAGATGCGTATGTGAGTATTGGAACATTTGTAGGAATTATGGCTTCTCAATTTCAGCTGGCATGGATTGATACGCTTGCAGCGTTTGTCATTGGCTTAATTATTTGTAAAACTGCATGGGAAATTTTCAGAGATGCTTCTCATTCGTTAACAGACGGTTTTCATATCAAAGATATGTCTAAATATAAAGAGACCATTGAAGCAACACCAGGAGTGGGCGATTTAAAGGATATTAAAGCGCGTTATCTTGGAAGTACAGTCCATGTGGATGTAGTGGTTGAGGTCGAGCCCAACTTGAACATTGCAGAAAGCCATGATATTGCAGATGAAATTGAACGCAGAATGAAACAGGAGCATGATATTTTACACTCTCATGTTCATATGGAGCCAGCAAGTGAGCCGAAAGAAGAGAAGAAGTCTTTTCCATCGTGAGAAGGCTTCTTTTTTATACGTGCTGATGTTATATGCAAATGCGTGTTGTATGGTAAAGTTAGACTATATGAAATTTGACAGAAACGTGATAGGAGGATCAGGATGGCATTTGAAGAACCGATGCATTCAGATTTACAAAAAATCGTAGATAACATCAATAAAGTCATGGTTGGGAAAAAAGACATTGCGATATTAAGCCTTGTTGCGATTTTGGCGAAGGGGCATGTGCTGCTAGAGGATGTGCCTGGTGTAGGGAAGACGATGATGGTTCGTGCTTTGGCAAAATCCATTGGTTGTGAGTTTAAGAGAATCCAATTCACTCCTGACCTTTTGCCTTCAGATGTAACAGGCGTGTCGATTTACAATAAAAAGACGAATGAATTTGAATTTAGGCAAGGACCGATCATGGGGCAGATTATTTTAGCTGATGAGATCAACCGGACCTCTCCTAAAACACAATCAGCTTTACTTGAAGCGATGGAGGAAGGCAGTGTCACTGTGGACGGGGAAACGATGCCGCTTGCGGATCCATTTTTCGTTATGGCGACGCAAAATCCAGTTGAATATGAAGGAACTTATCCGTTGCCAGAAGCGCAAATGGACCGGTTTTTATTCAAGCTGCAGATGGGATATCCGACTATGCTCGAGGAGCTGGAGGTGCTCAACTTGCAGGAGAAGCAATCCCCGATTGATACGCTCCAAGCTGTCATGACAAAGGAACATATCCATGCGTTGCAACAGGCTGTTCAAACCATTCATGTGGATGCATCCATTAAAGAATATATTGTTGAAATTGCTCAAGCGACGCGTAAACACCCATCTGTTTATCTAGGTGTGAGTCCAAGGGGATCGATCGCCTTGATGAAAGCGGCACAGGCGTATGCGCTTTTGAATCAGCGCGATTATGTGATTCCTGATGATGTACAGTATTTGGTGCCTTATACATTACCGCATCGTATGATTTTAACATCAGAAGCGACATATGAAGGGAAGAAGGCGGAGACACTGCTGCGACAAATGCTAGAGCAAATTGGCGTGCCAGTTCAAAAGTCGATGACTCAATGAAGTCACGTCATCGTTTAGCAGTTTCATTATGGTTACGGGTGATGATGCTCATCATTCTCACTGCGGCAGCCTTTTGTTATGCCATGTTTCAGGGAGGGTTTGTGAGCTGGTTCCTTTTTTATGCATTTTTACCATATGCTTTGTATGCATTGCTGTTTGCGCTCGTACCGCTTCGCGCGACAGCCAAGAGGGCATTACAGCAAACCCGTTTGAAGGCGGGGGATGTGCTGTCCATTGACCTTGAAATCAAGCGGACACATCCATTTCCGTACGTTTACGTCATGATAGAGGATGCTCCGCCAGATACCTTTCATTTACAGGAACAGATTGAAATGAAGCAAATGCTGTTTCCTTGGTTTCGGAAAACATGGCGATTTTCTTATCAATTGAACGATATTCCGCGGGGAGAGCATCATTTGACAGCGATTAGAATCAAAACGGGTGATATGTTTGGGTTTGTTGAAAAAGAAATCATCATTCCGCTAGAGAAAAAGCTGCTTGTCTACCCAAAAGTGCTGGATATCCTTGTAGAGCCTGCTGAGTCAGTGAATGAAAATGGAGGCAAAGCGGTTCACTCGTGGTTAAATGAACCGACCCATGTGACAACAGGCGTACGGGAATACCAGCAAGGAGACCGGTTTGCTTGGGTGGATTGGAAGACGACGGCCAGAAGAGGCCAGCTGATGACGAAGGAATTTGAACAAAATCAAGCACAGGACCTTGTCGTGTTTGCTGATTTTACTGATCAAGCTGTTTATGAAACAGTTGTATCTATTACAGCATCTGTTCTTCAAACGGCTGTGAAAAAAGGAGTGCCGTCAGGTCTTGTCCCACTAGGAGATCAGCATGCCTTTCGAGTCGATCAAGGAGAACTTCATTTACAGGACATGCTTTATTATTTAACAAGGGTACAGCATCAGCCTTCCCGCGCACTAGAATATAAACCGTTAGCAGCGAGTGAGTATCAGCATTCAGGAAAATATGTCGTCACAGGTCAGCTGCAGGAGGAATTTGCGGCAAGTCTCTTTGGAAATCGAAATAGAAAGAACATCACCGTGCTTTTAGTGAAGAAAGCCGTTGACCGTTTGACGACAAAAGAAAAACAGCTTGCAGACCGGCTCAAGGCCTCTGGAATACGCATCACCCTTTTATTTGAAGACCGGCTGCACGAAAGAACTGTGAGGTGACAAACATTTATGCTGCATACGCATCTGCGGCAAAGCCGTTTTGAATTGTTCATCTATTATGCTGTAGCTTTTCTGCTGCTATGGGAGTGGCTTCGTCCACTTCAAGATTTTACAGAGACGAGCCATACGTCTTATTTCATCATTTTTATCGGGCTTACGTGTTTGTTTACGTTCTTTCGTCTGAAGTGGTATGTGACCTTTCCTATTTGTGCTGGACTGATTTTACTCGCCTTATATTTGATCTTTTATCAATCAGCGCCAGGCTATCCGTCTGCTTTGTTTGCTGATATTAAGGATAATATCACATTAATGAGCATGGGTATGTGGAGTGATATGTATCCGTCTTTCCGTACATTGTTGTTTTATATTTTGCTGTGGCTGCTTGTCTACTTGCTTCATTATTGGGTGGTTTATCAGCAGCGTATCTTTTTCTTTTTACTGATGACGATTGTGTATGTCACGATTCTTGATACGTTTACGCCATATGATGCGACCTTTGCGATCGTTCGTATTATGGTATTTGGCTTTTGTTTGCTTGGATTGCTGTATTTCGATCGACTGCGTTCAGCTGAGGGCGTTCGAGTGTCTCAGAAAGCGCGTCTAAAGTGGTTTTTCCCCATGCTGGCGCTCGTCCTTCTATCAGCGTCACTCGGTGCTTCTTTGCCAAAGTCTGATCCGAAATGGCCCGATCCTGTCCCGTTTTTTAAGGCGGTCACGAATCAAGATGGGACAGCCGGGCAGAATAGAGTGGGATATAGTGCAGATGATTCAGCGCTAGGTGGACCGTTTAGTGAGGACCGCACACCTGTCTTTAAATGGAGCGGAAAGGAGCCGTCTTATTTTCGTGTAGAAACAAAAAGTATTTACACAGGAAAGGGCTGGGAGGATGCATCAAATGATACGAAGCCTACTCGGCTAAAGGACGAATCTGTGCCGAATCGGTGGTTTACCGAGCGTGTGAAAACAGAGGAACATGAAACAAGAGTTGATATAGAATCGGACTATCGATTTAATCATGCTGTGTATCCTATTGGAACGATCATGCTGACGCCAATGGAAAACATTCCGTTGCAAATCATGGGCAAAACGGAGAAAATTGTCCCGTCTATGCAAAACCCACCCAAAAATTTAGGGAACTATCAAGTCAGCTTTTTATCCCCTACATTTATCCTAGAGGATTTACAGAGAATCAAAGTACCGACAAAGAAGCAGGTGAATGAGCAGGTTGGCCGTGAATACTTGCAGCTTCCATCCTCACTCCCAGAGCGTGTGAAAACTTTGGCAAACAGCTTAACGGAAACGAAGGATAATATGTATGATAAAGCGAAAGCGATCGAGGATTATTTAGGATCTGCGAAGTTTTCATATGAAACGCAAAATGTCGCTGTGCCTGGTCGTAATGAAGATTATGTGGATCAATTTTTATTTGATACGATGATTGGCTACTGTGATAATTTTTCAACCTCTATGATTGTGATGCTTCGTTCGATCGGGATTCCGGCGAGATGGGTGAAAGGGTATACGTCTGGCCAGTTATATGAAACACAAATGGATGGAAACAATGTGTATGAAGTAACCAATAACAATGCGCATTCATGGGTAGAGGTTTATTTTCCAAACAGAGGCTGGGTCACCTTTGAACCGACAAAAGGATTTACAAACCCAGAGACATTTACGAATGAAGCCGTTTCAAGCGATCAAACGGATGATCAAAAGGAAGAAGAAAATCAGTCTAGTTCTGATGCAAGTGAAGAAAAGCAGCAAGACCAGCCGCAGCAGCAGGAGACAGAGCAGCCGGCACAACCAAAGGAACAAACAGCGAAGGCAAAGCCAAATATGGTACATGCTGGTTCAATTGCAGGATATGCGGCAGGAGCTATTGTCCTGCTTGGATTCATCAGCTGGATGCTTTATCGATTCAGAATAAGATGGCTGCCATTCTTTATTGTAAGAAAGGTGAAACGTCTGCCAGAGGATGAAGCATTCTTCTACGCATATGCTGCTCTATTAAAACAGCTAAGGCGCAGAGGGATCGATAAAAAGCCAGGCATGACGCTAAGAGAATTTGCTTCTTTGATCGATGACAAGGAAGGGAATCATCACATGTCTGAACTAACGCAGTTCTATGAGCGGGCGCTCTATCGACAAGAAGATGCCTCGGCGCTTTGGCGGCAGTCGGTGAAGTTATGGGAAAATTTAATAAACAGGAGATAGTCTTGACCCCGTACCTTCCTGTTGTTAGAATAGGTGAATATTAAAACCTTCTAAAATACATGAAATTGAAGCGTTCGGATGTGAGTCTGGGCGCTTCAAAAGCGTGATTCACACTGAGAGCAGGTTTTCTCCTCTCATTTTTTCTGTGCGTTTATAAAAAACTATATTGGACATAGAGGTGACACCATGACAAATTTAGTAAATGAAATGATTTTGGTTCTCGATTTCGGCAGTCAGTACAATCAGCTGATCACTCGCCGTATTCGTGAATTTGGTGTGTACAGTGAGCTTCATCCGCACACTTTAACTGCTGAAGAAATTAAAGAAATGGCCCCTAAAGGAATCATCCTTTCTGGTGGACCAAACAGTGTTTATGATGAAGGATCTTTCCGCTGTGACGAAAAGATTTTTGATCTAGGCATTCCGGTTCTAGGCATTTGCTACGGCATGCAGCTGATGACTCACTATTTAGGTGGGAAAGTAGAAGCGGCAAGCCAGCGTGAATATGGAAAAGCAGACATTCATATTAACGGAACACCTGCTCTATTCAAAGACCTTCCAACGGATCAAGTCGTTTGGATGAGCCATGGTGACCTTGTCGTTGAAGTACCAGAAGGCTTTACAGTTGATGCAACAAGTGCACATTGTCCAAACTCAGCGATGAGCTTAGCTGAGAAGAATTTCTATGGCGTTCAGTTCCACCCAGAGGTACGTCACTCTGAGTACGGAAATGATCTATTGAAGAACTTTGTCTTCGGCGTATGTGAGTGCGATGGCAAATGGTCAATGGAGAACTTCATTGAAATCGAAATGCAGAAAATCCGTGAAACAGTAGGCGACAAACAAGTATTGTGCGCACTAAGCGGCGGTGTAGATTCATCTGTTGTGGCGGTATTGATCCACAAAGCCATCGGCGATCAGCTGACATGTATTTTCGTTGACCACGGTCTTCTTCGCAAAGGCGAAGCAGAAGGGGTAATGAAAACATTTAGCGAAGGTTTCAACATGAACGTGATTAAAGTAGATGCGAAAGATCGCTTCTTAAACAAGCTAAAAGGTGTGTCTGATCCTGAGCAAAAACGTAAAATCATCGGTAACGAATTCATCTATGTATTCGATGACGAGGCGGACAAGCTAAAAGGAATCGACTACTTAGCACAAGGAACGCTTTACACTGACATCATTGAGAGTGGTACAGCAACGGCACAAACAATCAAATCTCACCACAACGTTGGCGGTCTTCCAGAAGACATGCAGTTTGAATTGATTGAGCCACTTAATACGCTATTCAAGGATGAAGTCCGTGCTCTAGGGTCAGAGCTAGGTATTCCAGACGACATCGTATGGAGACAGCCATTCCCAGGTCCAGGACTAGGAATCCGTGTACTAGGTGAAATTTCTGAAGAAAAACTAGAAATCGTCCGTGAATCGGATGCGATTCTACGCGAAGAAATTGCCAACTTCGGCCTTGAGCGCGACATCTGGCAATACTTCACGGTTCTCCCAGACATCCGCAGCGTAGGTGTCATGGGTGACGCAAGAACATACGACTACACAATCGGTATCCGTGCTGTTACGTCTATTGACGGTATGACGAGTGATTGGGCAAGAATCCCTTGGGATGTACTTGAAAAGATCTCGACTCGTATCGTGAATGAAGTGAAGCATATTAACCGCGTGGTGTATGATATTACGAGTAAGCCGCCTGCTACGATTGAGTGGGAGTAATAAAAAGAAGCTTAGAATTCTTGATTTAAAAGGGTTCTAAGCTCTTTTTTGTTATTGTTGCAAACAATTTGCAAACAAAAGCTATTAGTTTATGTATTTTTATCGATTTTATTATTTTGTTTTCTGAGCTCTTTTCTTTTATCGTGAGTTAGTTTTGTAGTAATTAAAATCAAAAGACTAAGAACAATTGTAAATGTACCAAAAGCAATCATTAAAATTTGGTAATCATCAGTTGACGAAATTGGCAAACTGAATTTTTTAGCATCTAATAAAGTAAGGATAAGAAACATATATGCGGAAACTGTTACTCCTAAGATGTATAGATATTTAAAACGGATTGAACGATACCTAAGATATTTTTCATCTTCATTGATATTCTTATTTTCATCTAAAATAATCGTTTGATTTAAAGATTCTTTTGTATCGATTAATTCATTCGCTAAAGTCTGCTTCTTTTCAACCGGAATAAAATTTGTTTCAAATAATTCAGTGACTAAATCGTTATAAGTTTCCTCTACAGTATTAATATCTTTTAAAAGAATATTGTTTCTTTTCGCTAATGAAGATAGTAATGCACTGACAACTTGAGGGTTCGGTATTTTACCTTCAGAAATAGACATTATTAGCATTTTTGACACTTTAAAGTTAACTTCTTTTACTGAATTATAGTAATCTTTTTTGCTAATTTTATTCGAAATAGCAGTAGTTATAAAAAAAACTATAACACCACTTACAATACCACCAGCAATACCTACAAACCATGGGTTACTTATAAAATCCATATTATAAAAATCTCCTTATCAATTTATAAATATAATTAATTATATCAATAAAATTCAAAAAAATGGATGTTTTTTAAAAATAAAGAGAGCCATTCAGCTCTCTTTTAAATTTCGTTTCTCAAATTAGAGAAGAACGATTTGCAAACATTTTGCAAACAACAGTTATAAATTCATGTTCCATGAAGTATATTTAAATGATTTAAAAGCTTTTAAGACGGAAAATTAACTTTAAATGAATTTGCAAAATCATCGAGTGGGAGTAGTTATAATAGAGCTAGAAACCTTTGTGTATCAAGGGTTTCTAGCTCTTTTTTATGTTTGATTGCACTTTTTTCTTCCGTTTTATTGTGTGAATTCATCATTCCATCCCTTACACACATCAATCCATTGTGTATAACCAGAGTGTTTTTCTAATTGTTTGATTGTGAGTTCAATAGCACTGTTACTGCTCCCGCAGGCTGGATAGACTGTCTCAAAACGTTTTAGTGAAATATCTAAATAAACAGAAACGCCATTCTTTGTAGCGAAAGGACATACTCCGCCAATTTCATGACCGACCAAGTCAACAACCTCATGAGGAGAAAGCATTTTAGCTTTTGTTTTAAAATATTCCTTGAATTTTTTGTTATCAACTTTTGCATCGCCAGAGGTCACAATTAAAATAGCTTGTCCATTTACTAGAAAGGAGAGTGTTTTTGCGATTCTTTCAGGTTCACAGCCCAGTGCAGAAGCAGCCAAGTCTACGGTTGCACTAGATACTGAAAATTCTTGAATTCGTGTATCCATATCATATTGTTTAAAATAGTCTTTTACTTTTTTGATGGACATGATCATTTCTCCTTTTTATTAGTATTGATTTGACATGATCTATTATTTAAACGATATTGATGTGGTGTCAGGTGATACTTTTTCTTAAATAAACGAATGAAATGCTCTGCATTTTGATAACCAACGGCTGCCGCAATATGATCTACTTGTAAATGGCTACAAGTGAGCATTTCGCAGGCTTTTTCCAATCTTATTTCTTGTCGAATCTCACGAAATGATTTGCCAAGCTTACGAGCTATATATTTTGACAGATAAGATTGTGAAAGGTTAAATTCCTCTGCCATCTCCTGGATGGTGATATGCTCACAACATTGCTGAATATATTGTAGCATTTGAATCATACGTATATCACTAGATTGTTTGACCTGATTGACGTTCATATGGCTTGGTTTGAATCTTAATAAGAGACATAATAATATCTCAAACACATTATTCATAATCAACTGGTAACTAGGGAACCGATTATAATTTTCTGCAAATAGTTGAAGAGAGCAGTCTAGCAAATGTTTATCCAAGTGACTATGGAAAATAAGAATATTTTTATTTTCTTTTATATACAATGCATTCAAAAAGAACTCTGAAATGACATGATTTCCTTTTAACATTTTAAAAAACACTTTTTGAAAAGTACTCTTACGAATCATGATTTGCATTGCGATTGTATTCTCCATTACAATAGGCTTGTGAATTGTGTTAGGTGGAATAAAGGCAATATCTCCTGATTTTAAAGCCATTTTTTTGCCTTCCACTTCTACATACATCTCATTTTCCAGAACATAGATCATCTCAAAGAAATCATGGATAGCCGACAATTGGGGCATAAAGCGGCTATACTTTCTCACTTCGATATCTTTCTCCTGATCTAACCACATGGTATCTTCCTTTTCAAATTCATTCTGCCCTTTTAGCAAAAATTCTTCTATATATATTTGTTTATGCATTAGACTGTGTTTATCATAATCCTTCAAAAATAATTGCAATGATGTGTTGTCATGCTTTTTCAGTTGGTATTGTTGATAAAAGATTTCTTGTTCGTTATATTCTCTTAAATATTGCATCACTTCATGTTTTTCAAGTTTATCTTTTTCCATCTACATCCAAACCTCTAGTTTATTTACTGCCACCACCAGGGCCTTTACTGTTGCTTCTATAATATCTTTATCAATTCCCGCACCCCAATGCATTTTTCCTTGAGATGAAATTCCAATCTGTGCACAGGCTTTTGCTTCGGAATCCTTGCCCAAAGAATTCTGTTCATAGACTTCCAAAACATACTCGAGATGAAAATATGCTTTTAACGCATTACTGATGGCATCTAAACTTCCAGTGCCAGTTCCTTGTATGTCAATTTGTTGCTGATCTCTCAGCAAAGTTAAGGTGACTTCCTGCTTATTTCCCTTATTAAATTGATAATCAAGCAGCTGGAAATGAGGGTGAAAATTAACATACTGCTTTTCAAAAACATGATATATTTCTTCGATAGACAATTCCCTATTTGTCTGATCAGATACTTTTTTCGCTGCATATCCCATGGCTTCATTCATTTGATAAGGAAGTTTAATGCCATAATTTGTTTCTAGTATATAGCCTATGCCGCCTTTTCCAGACTGGCTATTGATTCGAATCACATCCGTTTGATAATTCCTACCCAAGTCAACTGGATCTACTGGGATATACGGAACGTCCCATTTATCAACATTATTTTCTTTTCTATATTTCATCCCTTTAGATATCGCATCTTGATGTGACCCAGAGAATGCGGTGAAAACCATCTCCCCAGAATAGGGCTGTCTCTCAGGAACAGTGATTTTTGTTAGTTTTTCATATTTTTTACGAATAGCTTCTAGGTTATTGAAATTCAATTTTGGATCATAACCTTGTGAATACATATTCATCGCCAAGGTAATCAAGTCAACGTTCCCTGTACGTTCACCGATACCAAATAATGTACCTTCGACTCTTTCTGCGCCAGCCAGAACACCAAATTCTGCATCACTCACCCCAGAGCCACGGTCATTATGAGGATGAACAGATAATGTCACACTGTCTCGGTAAGACAGATTTTTGTGTATATACTCAATCTGACTTGCAAAGATATGAGGCATTGAATATTCAACTGTTGTCGGAATATTGATGATTGCTTTATGAGTTGGTGTCGGTTTCCAAATATCTAAAACACTATTACAAATATCTAACGCATAATCAACTTCTGTTCCTGGAAAGCTTTCTGGACTATATTGAAAATAAATATCACTTGTTGTTTTTTCGGCAAGTTCTTTTACTAAAATAGCTCCATCAATGGCAATTTGTTTAATTTCATCTTTTGTTTTCTTAAATACTTGTCTGCGCTGCGCTTCTGAAGTCGAATTATATAAATGAACAATCGCTTTCGGTACCCCCTTAATGGCTTCGAACGTTCGGCGGATAATATGCTCTCTCGCTTGCGTGATCACCATAATCGTGACATCGTCTGGAATCATATGATGATCAATCAGTGTCCGCAAAAACCTAAACTCTGTATCAGAAGCAGCTGGAAATGCGATTTCAATTTCTTTAAAACCGATCTCTACTAGTAACTGAAACATTTCTAATTTTTCTTCTAAGTTCATAGGAATAGGTAATGCTTGATTACCATCCCGTAAGTCCACACTGCACCATATCGGAGCACTTTCTAATGTTTCTTTCTTCACCCAATCATAAGTAAGCTTCGGTGGCAAAAAGTATTTCTTTTCGTATTTTTTGTGATTAAACATCATCGATTCCTCCTAGAAAATAGAATATAAAAAAAGCCTTTCACCCCCAAGATTTAACTTGGAGACGAAAGACTTCTTCTTACGCGGTACCACCCCTGTTTCATGATAAACAAACATTATCATGCCCTTATTCGGATACAGATTGTTTGATCTTATATCCTTCCCATATAACGGTGGGGTGCCGACCTTAACTACATCAATCCTTTTCATTTCACTAAGGCTACTCTAAGGTGAGTTCCCTGCCTTTTTGTTATTGCTTCTCATCAGCCAGCAACTTTCTGAAAACAATTCGGCAAGTACTATTCCTTATCATCGCATTCTCATTTTTCTGATTTTTTCTATTATACCAAGTCTATAAAAAAGAGATAGTGACAGGGATATCTTTTTCAATTGATTTTTTTTGTCCTATGGATGTCTTATCTTCATTTTTAATCCTCTTCACCAAATAAAAATCCAAGGCCACAAATAAAGGTGAGTGAATTCATAGCGAACAATAAAATCGCACCAATTTTTTTCATGGCAATGAACCTCCTCTTAAATTCAGTCTGCTAGCCTTCAAAATTTAAATTCACTGGTTCATCCTCTAAATGATCCACAGTATTTTGTTCTGTCACTGGCACACTTTCATCTACAGTTTTAAAACTAAGTTCGTCCATCCAAATGTGACCTTGACCATGTAGTAATATGCCAAACGCAATGACTTCACTTTTTATTGGAACATCTAGAACTACACTAAAATGATTCCAGCCGTTTGACCCTGTAATGGGACGATTCATCATATTGTCAAACGCAAGAACTTCACCTGAAGAATGATCAATTCTCATCCATAAACCAGCTGAACCTTTCACATCTTCGCTTTTGACAAAAGCAGAAAATTGAAGGCGTTCTCCTCGGTAACGATCAGACTTAATTTGCTGCATCAATGTCGCGAATCCTCGTGCTTTTTCATCCTTTGATTTCAGGTAAGCGGAGTACGTACCACTGTGTACAATTCTGTTATCTAAACCTGTTTCATAGTCAGATGGGGTATCCCCCGTCATAATCCAGCCAGTAGGTGTGTTCTGATTATCAGCCATATTTGTTTCCTCCTCATCAATGACATTCCTTAATAACTTCCGATAACGTGCGGGTGACATGTCATATATCTTCTTAAAGGCTCTAGTGAAGGATTCCTGTGAACCAAAACGATACTGCAATGCGATATCTATCGCCCTTTGGTCCGTATGAATTAAATCCTTCGCCGCTTGGGTCATCCGTCGTTCTCTTATATAATCCACAACTGATTTCTTAATCACTCTTTTGAAGATACGGTGAAAGTGAAACCTAGAATAACCAGAGTGTTTCGCTAGAGTTTGAAGCGGTAAATCATCTTTCAGATGCTGTTCAATATAATTTAATGTTTCTTGAATCGATTTCTCATGTTCTTGATAGGACAACCGAGCACCTCCTTGCCTTACGAGTTTAGTATAGCGGAAATGCTCTTTAGGAAACTTGACTTTTTGTGCTAAGTTTTGATAGTAGAATGGGTATTCTTGTCCTAAGTCCCGAACGGGTATATCTATAGTGATTTTAACTCAACATGAAGTGACAACAGTGTAAAAATGGCTATTCCACAGATTTAAAATTGGTAAAGAAAGATATTCTAATTCTCTTTATAAAAACAAATAAAATTATAGAATATAAGCTTTAAAAAATTTGGAATCCTTGTATGACAGGCTTCTGAGCTTTTTTATTATTTTGAAGTTTCTTTTCTTGACTGAATCATTATTATGAACTGTATAGTAATTGAGTCGAACGATTGGATTTTCAAACATATGATTAGTTTTTAAATAGTTATTAATAATAAAGATACACCTAGATATGACTATGAGAAACCTTATATCAGAACCAAAGTTTGATTTTTTTGGAATCTTTTATTGACTTTTAAATGGAAAATGTGGGAGTATATACATAATAACAATTTAACCCATTAATTATAATAATTTGAAATAATCCCGATCAATACAAATTATTTAGTAAATGTATAACATACTCCCACACCTAAAGAAGACCTAACTCGATATTCACTAAATAAAGAATATAAAAGGTGATAAATATGGAATACAAAGAAACCAAGTGGAAGGTATTTTTTTCTTTAATTAGGAAAACGAGAATCAGCATAAATTTGTTTATCATTGCAATGATTTTAACTGCAATAAGTGCAACTGCTTCGACTTTAGTACCACATTTTTTGAAGAAAATAATAGATTCATATAATTCCAAAAACACTATTCACTCTTTGGATTTAACCGCGCTAATCGGAATATTTTTATCTAGTGCTATTTTAGGAGCGATTGGTAGTTATATGTTGAGTGTTGAAGGACTGAAAGTAGTGGCCAATCTCAGAATGTTATTGTGGAGGAAAATGGTAAAATTACCGATTGGTTTTTACGACAAAAACCGTTCAGCAGATATAGCCAGTAGATTTGTAAATGATACTTCTGTAATTTATAACTTGGTTAGTAATTCATTTTCACAATTTGTAAACGCAGTCTTAATGATTTTATTTTGTGGATTTTGGTTATTTTATTATGATTGGCAATTAACATTGATCATTATTGTTGCAATTCCACTCTATTTAATATTCTTTATCCCATTAGGAAAAATATTAGCAAAACTCTCAAAATTAACTCAGACTTTAACAGGAAATTTAAATGTAAGAGCTGTTGAAACAATCTCAGCTATTAAATTGGTGAAATCTTCAACAGCAGAGGAATTTCAAATTCAAAAAGGAAGTCAAGATATTGAAAGGTTACAGAATATTAGTTTAAAACAAGCGAAATGGATGGTCTTAGTTAATCCAGTAATTAATTTAATTATGATGATTATCATAGTCACCATTATTATGGTGGGCGGTGTTAAATTAGCTAATGGAGATTTAAGTCCAGGGACATTTATTGCATTTTTAACACTTATATTTTATGTCATAGGTCCGATCACAAACTTTGGTTTATTTTTCACTCAATTACAAAAAACTATTGGAGCAACTGAAAGGGTTTCTCAATTATTATCTGAAAGTGAAGAATTGCAAAGTGAAGGTGAAGATTTAACTATAACCAATAATGATTTAGTCATTAGAGATTTAAGATTTTATTACAGTGAGAATGACACATTTTCACTAAAAAATATAAATTTAACTATCAAGGGTGGAACTACAAATGCATTAGTGGGTCCTAGTGGTAGTGGTAAAACAACTCTAATTTCTCTATTGGAACGATATTATAAACCAACTAGTGGAACAATTTTTATGGATGGGAAAGATATAGAAACATTTTCCCTAAAGTCTTGGCGCAATCAAATCGGATATGTATCACAAGAACATAGTTTAATAAGTGGAACAATAAGAGAGAATCTTCTCTTTGGTTTAAATGAAATTCCAGACGAAGAAAAAATAATCGATGCTTGTAAATCGGCATATGCATGGGAGTTTGTGGGGAAATTTACAAATGGATTAGATACTGATATTGGAGAAAAAGGTTTGAATTTATCTGGTGGACAAAAGCAAAGAATTGCTATTGCAAGGATGTTTCTAAAAGATCCAAAAATTATTTTTTTAGATGAAGCTACTTCAAATTTAGATAGTCAATCAGAGAAATTCGTAAATGAAGCGATGATGAAAATCATAAAAGGTAGAACATCTATTGTAATAGCACATAGATTATCAACTATTATTAACGCCGATAACATTATTTTTATGGAGAATGGTGAGGTAACAGGGAATGGGAAGCATCACGAATTAAAAAATAATCATCAACTTTATCGTCAATTTTGTGAGCAACAGTTTAAAGAAACAAAAAATGATCTGCAAGAAAGCAGTTAATAAAAAAATGACTTAATTGAGTAAGGAGAACATTAAGATGGATAAGAAATTTGTTTATTTTCAGCATATGAGTGATGATTCTAATTATTATGTAGAGAAAAAATCTTTAATTCCAAGCAGACCTTACGAGATTGAAAACTTACCTAAAGGTTACAAGATAACAATAGAAGAGAATTCACCATGGATTTATTATTCTAACCCTAGCATCAATATAAAAGAACAAGGATGGAAAATACATATAAGTGCGACAATAAATGATGCACAAGATATTTTAAAAGTGGTAAGCAAATTATTGTTTAAGCGAAAAGTTGCTTTTAAGCATATTAAGGACAAGCAGACGTTATTCAATTTAAATTCAAAGCATGGAAATAGAATTTCTTCGGGGAAGTTTATAGCGATATACCCTCCAACAGATAATGAGTTTTTACAATTGCTCAACGATTTGTATGAAGAGTTACGAGGTTACGAGAATGGCCCATATATTCTTAATGATAAATCATGGAAAGATAGCAACATATATTATAGATATGGAGCTTTCAAAAATATTTATAACGAAAAAGGTGAACTTTGCATAAAGGATGAACAGGGAAATCTCATTCTAGATAACAGACAACCATATTATAAAGTTCCCGAATTTGTAAAGGAGTTAGATCAATATTTAGATTCAATAAATATTTCCCATGAAAATGAAGAAAATGAGAAATTTAATGGTTATGACTTTCAAGGCGTTCTTAGATTTAATAATGGAGGTGGGATATACACAGGTATAAGGAAATTGGATCAAAAAAGTGTGGTCATTAAAGAAGGTAGACCGAAAGTAGGTCTGGATGGAGAATATAATGATGCTATTGATCGTTTGAACATTGAACATGATGCTCTGACTAAGCTTGCAGATATTAGTGGAGTAGTAAATATTGTTGATTATTTCAAAACGTGGAAGCATGTGTTTCTTGTGGAAGAATTTATAGAGGGTTTAACTTTACAATCTTGGTGTGCAGTAAACTATCCATTCAACTTGGAAAATGATAAAGATGCATATATCAGGAAAGTAAAAATCATTTTAAATAAGTTAATCACCACAGTTAAAAAAATGCATGAAAGAGATATTGGCATGGGAGACTTACAGCCGTTAAATATAATGATTACACCTGATTTGGATGTGAAAATTATTGACTTTGAGTCAGCAGCTAGTGCAAAACTTGAAGAAAAAAGTACTTTGCAAACAATCGGTTTTACTCATGTGAAAAATAAAAATCATAAAGAACGAGATTGGTATGCTATCAAGAAAATTTTGCACTTTTGCATTTTACCTATTGGCCCTGTTACTGACCTAGAGCCGAGTATTAAAAATACACATAGAAATTGGATAGAACGTGAATTTGGAAAAGAGGTTTATGAATTTGTTTTGAATATAGAAAAAGAATGTGATGAAGAACTATCAGAAACTAAAGAGCAAACATTTCAACAGAATATTCGCGCGGAAATGACAAAAAGGAATGATATTTCAACAATTATTAGTGGTCTGAGAAATGGAATAGAAAATAATCTTTTGCCTGATAGTTCTTTGGTTCATGGGGATGTTAGACAGTTTGTTAACACAGATGGAAAATTTAATATACTTACCGGTGGAACAGGATCAATTTTAGCTTTATCTAGATCTGGAAGTTTAAACAGACAAGTGATTGAATGGGTTTCCAATGTTTTAATTAAAAACTTGGATCATTTTGAAGAGGATGGATTGTTTACAGGAAAAGCAGGTATTGGAGTCATTTTATATGAACTAGGTTACAAAGAGGAGGCAAAAAAGTTATTCAGAAAAATTGAATACTCTAGTATGAATGATATGTCATTAAGATCAGGTTTGCCTGGAATAGGATTATCATTAATCAGTTTGTATTTAGAAGAAAATAAATCAGTATACTTAGCTATTTGTGAAGAGATAGCAAATATTATTGAAAACAAAGTAAGGGAAGAAATTAAATTGACATCGACAGATTGGACGGGAGTTCCTATTGGATTAATTGATGGGTGGTCAGGAATATCTTTATTTTATACAGCTTTGTTCTCAATTACTAAGAAAAGAGATTACTATTTAAAATCGATCGAATATATAAATAGAGACCTGAAAAGGTGTAAAGTGGATTCTAGTACAAACACTTTGCAAACATTTGATGATAATCATCGATTGCTACCTTATTTATCAGGAGGTTCCATAGGAATTGGAGTTGCTATTTGGTACTTAAACTATATAAATTCAAGCAATCTATTTGAATTAGAGATGGAGAAAATCATTAATTTAAATAAAGTTAGATGTGCATTTAGTGGAGGACTTTTCGATGGAGTGGGCAGTTTTCTTTTAATTCCATCAATGATTAAAAATAAACAAATATTATCAGATGAAATAGATCTGGTAAAGAGAAAATTAGAATTATTTCTTATATATAAAGATGATCAAATTTTGTTTCCAGGAAATTTTTGTTATCGCTTATCAGATGATTTTTATTCTGGAAGTGCAGGAATCATATTAGGCTTAAAGTCACTTCAATATTCAAACCCTATGTATTGGTTGCCGATTATTCATATTGATCAATTTTTAGAGAAAACTAGAGGGAATTTATTGAAAGTGATGTGAAAAACTCATTTGATTTATTTTAAGTGACTTTGAGATTTAAACTAAAATTTGTGGAGGCGTGAAAATATGAAAGATGTTTTAAAACTTCAACAATTAACAGAGAATTCTGAAACAAAAAAGGAGGAAGTGTGGTTTACTATTACAACCATTTCAGTCACATTATCAACGATTAGTAATCACTGTTAATTGATAATATCTAGTTGAACTATAAAGTCTATATTTTCCTTGAAAGGAGGTGAGAAAGGATGGAAGATGTTTTAAAACTTCAACAATTAACAGAAGGTTCTGAAGTAGAACCAGAGAGATGGTATACGATTTTCACAACATTAGTGGGAAGTTCAACGGTTAGCAATAACTGCAAATAATATCGGTGAAAAAATTTCTGAATGTGGGGGATAGTTATGAATGAAGTTTTAAAACTCCAGCAATTAAATGAAGATTCTGAAGTAAGTCCAGAGGCGTGGTATACGATTTTTACCACATTAGTGGGGAGCTCAACCATAAGTAATAACTGCTAAAAAATTTACTCATATTGAAAAGAGGGATAATAATGAAAGATGTATTGAAATTACAACAATTAACTGAGAATTCTGAAGTAGAGCCTGAAAGATGGTATACGATTTTTACCACATTAGTGGGGAGCTCAACAGTTAGTAACAATTGCTAAAAAAAGCAAAAAAATAAGTTCGAATTTCACATGTAAAATATTTGAAATATCAATTATAATTGAAGTCAATCTGAAAAACTAGGAAAAGGATAGTAAATCCTTTTCCTGTTTATTAAGAAAGGTGAATAGAGTGGAATACGTATTAGAAGTGCAAAAGGTTTCAAAAAAGTACTCTCATTCCGATTTTCAATTAAGAGATATATCATTTAAGATTCCTAAGTCTTCAATTGTTGGCTTTATTGGGGAAAATGGTGCCGGCAAAACCTCAACTTTCGGGACGATATTAAACTCATTAAAAAAACAAAATGGAACGATTAAAATCTTTGATAGAGTAGAACCCCATAATGATATTTCGATAAAAGAGAACATAGGTGTTGTTTTTGATAATAATAATTTTTCAGAAAACATAAGTATTAAGCAATTATCACGGGTGTTATCAAATATCTATCGTCAATGGGATAATGAAAAGTTTTTTAAGTATATAGATTTATTTTCATTACCTAAGAATGGGTTAGTAGGTAAACTCTCGCGAGGAATGTCTATGAAGTTGTCTATTTCTGTAGCACTTTCTCATAATGCAAAGTTGTTATTACTAGATGAAGCAACCTCCGGACTAGATCCTGTTAGTAGAGATGAAGTTTTGACTATCTTAAAGGATTACGTAAAGAATAATGAATGTTCAATTTTGCTATCTTCGCACATTATTAGTGATATAGAGTTAATCGCTGATCATCTTTTATTTATAAAGTCCGGTGAAATTCTATTAGATATTAGTAAAAGCAAACTTCTTGATGACTATTCTATTTTAGAATGTAAATCAAAGGACTTAGAAATGGTTAAAGAGATAGCACTTGCCTATACTTATAAAAATAAAGATTTGATAGAAGTACTTGTATCAAATGATAAAGTAATTCCTGTTCGCTTTTTTCGGAAAAATTCCTCACTTAATGAAATAACATTAATGTTATTAAGAGGAAAAAGAATATGAAGGGGTTAATTTTAAACGATATTTACATTATACAAAAAGGAATTAAAACCGCTATCATCCTCTCTGTATTAAGTATGCTATTCCTTTTATTAACAAAAAGTGAAATTGTATTTAAAGTAGCTGTCTTGTTACCCTTTTTAATTATTCCTGTAAAATCATTTGAAATATTAAAATATGATGTGAAATCTGGTTGGGACAAATTTTCATTTACGTTACCGGTTAAAAGAACAAATTTAGTTAAGGCTAAGTACATTACATTTTTAATTTTAATAACTTTAAGTTTTCTTTTAAGTTTTGGTTTATTTTTTTTAATTGATCTTTTATTATTTCCTTCTTTAACCTTTGAATATTACAACCAGCTATTGAGAGGATTAGGATTAATTATATGTGTGGGTGCTATGCTATATCCTTTGACATATAAATTAGGAATTGAAAAATCTGATTCGATAACCATATATAGTTTGGGTTTTTCTTTTGGTGTGTTTTTCTCGTTAGCTTTTGTGGCTAAGCTTGTACTAGAATCGAATAGAATTGCTGACATGATATTTTCAGTCGTGTTTTTCGGCTTATCAGTTTTCTTTTTAATCATTTCATATCTAATCTCGTGTTCGCTTGTTAAACGCAAAGAATTTTAAAATAATCATGAATAAAAACTGGTGAATTTATTCATCAATAAAATTTGGAGGAATAATAATGAAAAAGGTATTAGAATTACAACAACTTAACAATGAAGAGCAACCAGAAATAGGACCAACAATAACAACAATTACAGTAATACCCACTACTTTTATTTCACTCCTGAGTAACCATTGTGATAATCATGCATCGTAATGTAATCTAATTTCTTTGTGAGAATTTTTGAAAAAATTTAGCCCATTATGATGTTTTGTCCAAATGTAAGAAATTTTATTGTAAGTAAAAAAGTGAGCTAAAAGAAAGATTAAAGATACATTCTTACTAGGCAGTAATTCAGAAGGGAGTGTGAAGATGTGGACAAAAAAAACAGCCAGCGTTCTTTAATCAAACGCAGTTGGTTTCACACCTTTTTAGCTTTTATTGCATCACAGCTATACATTATGTTTGTAGAGAGAACCGGAATTGGTCCTAACATGAGGGGGATCAATGGTACGTTTATTGAAAATATTATAGATTTGGATTTATATCAAAGGTATTTTACCTTTTATGAAACTCCTTGGTATAATCTGTTCACCATTTTTTTTGGGGCAATTACAATTATACATATGACAACAGGTATTATGAAAGATATTCGAAATGGATAAATATTTATTAAGAAAACAAGAAACACGTTAATTTGACTCTGAATCCCTCTAATAGTTTTTTAATAGAGGGATTTTGCCTTATTCTTCATCTCGTATAATCTGTGGAATTCCATTTTTAGAATAGAATACATAAACACATTATCAAATCCCTTTTGACCTGACTCGTACTCTCTTAATAACCCCTCTTTTACAAAATAGAGCATTTCAACTAATTTAATAGAAGATGTATTTTCAGGATCAATAATGGCTTCAATCCGGTTCAGGTTCATCTCCTGAAACCCATATCGTAACACCGCAGCGATTGCCTCACTCATGATACCTTTTCTCCAATGATCGTGGTGTAATTCATAGCCAATTTCGGTGCGGCAGTGCTGTTTTTCTAGGTTGAGAAAGCCGCAGCTGCCGATGATGGCTGGGTTGTCTTTTAGAGAAATGCCCCAGCGGATGCCTGTTTGTTCTTTGAAGATGTTGTCATACCACTTGATTTCTCCTTTTGTGTCCTCGATGGATTCATGAGCATCAATGCCCATGTAGCGGCACACGGTTTCATTGGATAAATAGATGTGCATATCCTCAGCGTCTTCGATCGTCGCTTGTTTTAAGATTAGTCTTTCGGTATGTATGGTTGGAAATGTTTGTGGAAAGTTGATTTTGTTCATTTGGTTATCCTCCATGCAATGTCTTTTGTTCTGTACATGCCTTACAATAAAAAACCCCTTCATTCCTCAGCCAAGCCTTTACCTCTGTCATTCCGCGTCTCTTTGGATAGACGAGCTTGACGTACACTTCTTCGTTACCTTCTATCTTCTTCTGACAGCTAGCACATACGGGTTCTTCAAATAGAAACAATCGGCATACTCCTTCTTGTAGATATTTCTTCCATTATATCAAATATGCAACATAATCTTTGCGGCCTGTTCTTCACTTTTTCTATTTTTGTCCGACATATGGTAAGGAAAAGAAATTTTAGTTTGTTGAAACCGTTTGAGAGAAACCTTGCTCTAACAGGTGTAGGAGGTGTGGATGAGATGAAGCAAGTGCGTCTAATTAAAAAAGCACAAAAAGGGAATGTCTCGGCATTTGAGAAATTAATGCTGATGTATCAAGAGCGTTTATATAAAACGGCTTTTCTCTATACAAGAAATAAAGAGGATTCGTTAGATGCTGTTCAAGAGACGGTCATTAAAGCGTTTAAGCATCTATCTGGCTTAAAAGAACCGGCTTATTTTTCTACCTGGCTGACGCGGATTTTGATTCATACGATTTTTGCGATGAAGAAAAAGCAGCAAGATGTTGTTCCGTTTGAACAGCATCATGAGAGCGTTGAGCGACATGATTTTTTGGAAGACAAGCTTGATTTAAAAAATGCACTTGAAGTGTTAGATGAGCAATATCAGCTCGTGATTCAGCTATTTTATTTTCAAGATTATTCGATTTCAATGATTTCTGAACAGATGGGTGTGCCTGAAGGTACGGTCAAAACTCATTTGTATCGAGCAAGAAAGCTATTAAAGCAAACATTGGAGAAGGAGGAGAGTGTCGATGGAACAAAAAGAAATGAAAAAGCTCTATGATGAGATTGATGTACCAACGGTTGAAGTAACCTCTGCGATTCGTCAAGCAATAGGAGATGTAAAAGCGGAACAGAAAAGACATTGGTTCAAATGGAACTGGAGAACGCCAATATACTCAGTCATCGCCCTTGTTGTTCTTTATTTTTCATCTGGTTTCCTTTTCCCGTCTCTTAATACAGCGATGGCACGTGTGCCGATTATTGGACAGTTTTATATGATGTTTCACGATAAAGTAGGAATGTCTCTTTTTCAGAGTGATTTGGTAAAGCATGTCAATGAGGGGGCTGAATCAAGAGGGGTTACTGTGAAAGTAAACAGTGTGTATTATGATGCTGGGCGGCTTGTTTATACGTTTACTGTGGAGAATTTCCATACAAAAGAAGACTTTATACCGATCAACATTGATTCAGATCAGATCAATGAAAATTTTCAACCCAATATAGATAGTCCGGAGTTGAAAAAATTAAAAGATGGTCGATATGCTGGACGAATGGAATTCTATACAAATGGACAGATGATTAAGCAAGGCCAAAAAGCACAACTCGTGATTTCGAAAATTGGAGATATTGTAGGGAATTGGCGCTTTGAGTTGCCTGTAGTTAAGCAAAAAACCACTTTATTTGCAGGTCAAAAAGAAGTATCTATTTTAAATGGACGTTATCAGTTGAAAGATATAAAGGTTGAAAATGGAGTGAATTCCTCTGTAATTCAATATGCGATTGATTACAATGGTGTCGCAAAAGATGATGATATCTCTATAGATATAATGAAAGATAATTTGGGAAGTAAGTACAGGCTTAAGAATGCAGCAACATTAAAGGGAAAAAAACTTTCAACTGAAAAAACTAGACAAAATGCTTTGACCATTTTGAATAAGCCAATTTCTCCAAACACTACTGAACTGACATTTTACCTAAATGGGATATATGAACATGAAGAAAGCAAAATCATTTCACTCCAGAATCAGCTGCCTGTTCAGTTCAGAACAAAGCACCATGGAATTGGGATTAAGATCAATAAAATAAAGCAAAAAGGGCGTTCTGTAACAGTTGATTATCAATTTACTGGAGTAGATAAGGAAAAATTAGATGAGGCTGATATGAAGAATGTCGGTGAATCAATTGGATTAGGCGATGTTAAAAAAATGAAATCATGGTCCGATCCTGAAGCAAATTACGAAAACGGATATTACTTGAAGGGGAACCATGCGAAGGTGACGAATTTGAAGACAGCTTCTATGCAATCCACCTTTGATTTTGATGTGAAGGAGTTAGACAAATTATCATTAAACCATTTTTCATTTAAGGATTATGGGCTTTATCTTAATTTGTCAGATCTGAATCTGTTGGCACCGAAAAAAGAGATAAAGGTAACCATTCCAGTCAAAAAAGAAACTTCAAAAGCTAGTCAATAAATAAAAGAGCGAACATGATTACACATGTTCGCTTTTTGTCTGTTGTTCTACCAGTCGATGACGATTGAACGAATACCGAATCAACATCAACGCCACAAAACTAGCTATCCCACCAATCCAACTTAAATTCGTTACATTTGTATACTGAATAATCACGCCGCCCATAGACGATCCGAGCATCATGCCGATGTTCATAATCGCTGTATTAAAGCTCAGCACGGTTTCTGATGCTTGTGGTTTAAGGGAGATCAGATAAAACTGCTTCGCTGGTGTTGTTGTCCATGTAGCGATGCCCCAAATGGCAAGCGTGATCAAGACGCTAATTGTAGAGAATTGCGTAAAGAATAAGGTAAAGAGAGCGAACATCTGAATCGTGATGCTGATTGAGATCGTTCGGTTTGGTCCCCATTGATCGACGGCAAAGCCGCCAAAGCGTGAGCCAATAAAAGCAGAAATTCCTAAAACGAGCAAGGCCATGCTTGTCATTTCAAGTGAAAAGCCGGCGGTCTGTCGCAATAAAGGAGAGATATAAGCAAAGACCATCGTGTAGCCTAAGATCCAAAAGACGGTTGTGGCTAAACCGCTGATTACCCTGCGGTCTTGAAGGATGTGTAATTGCTGCTTCAATGGCAGATGAGAATGTCCCTCTATGCGTGGCAGCAATTGATAAAGAAGCAAGAAGAGACAAGCAGAACCTAGTGCAATGATGAGAAAAATATAGTGCCAATCCACATGACCTGATAGAAATGTTCCAATCGGCACACCAAGTACGAGTGAAATGGTGAATCCAGTGATGACCGTCGCCATTGCACTCCCCTTTTTTTCTGGCGGGGCGATCTGCGCTGCATAATTCGTGGCAACGACAATATATAAGCCGCCGCTCATGGCCATAATGACACGAGATAGCAGGAGCAGCACAAAATGATGGCTGAAAAAGGCGAGCATATTGCCTAAAATAAACACAAAAATAGCTGATAACAAAACCTTTTTTCGGTTCAGTTTCGACGTTACCATGACTAAAAAGAGAGCGCCTACTGCATAAAAAAGAGAATAGACGGTGATGAGCTGACCGGCAGCAGGAATGGAGATGTGTAAATCGACAGCAATGATATCTAGAATCCCTGACACGACGAATTCTGACGTGCCTGTGACAAATGAACCGACAGCTAAAAGAACAATCAATAGCTGATGAGATGTGTTTTTCATTTTGAACCCTTCCTTCATGTTGATACGTTGTCTTTAGTTTAAATTCCGTGCTAACATAAGTAAAATTGATGTTTTTCATGAAGGAGATGAGTAAATACTCATGAGCTTTGTTCGTTTTGATATTATCGCAAAAGTGGTGGAGCTTGGCAGTTTTACAGCAGCAGCTGAAGCATTAAATATGACGCAGTCAGCTGTGAGTCATGCAGTGGCGAATTTAGAGTCAGAGTGGGGCGTGTCTTTATTCATTCGTGACCGAAAGAAGGGCATTATGCTGACGGACATTGGTCAAACGCTTCTCCCGCATATTAGAGAAGTGTTAAATAGAGTGGAGAAAATCCAGCAAGAAATTGCATTAACGAAAAATATTGAAACAGGTTTGATTCGTATTGGCACATTTGCCAGTGCCTCTGCTTGTTTATTACCTAAACTGCTTGTGAGCTATCAGAAAAAACATCCAAAAATCGAATTTAAATTCTATGAGGGAACGTATGAAGAAATATTGGAGTGGCTGGATTCTGGCATCATTGATGTTGGATTTGTTGTGAAAGGCCATGCGGATGAAGCCTTTGATTTACTGCCGCTTATGAAAGATGAGATGGTCGTCGCCTATCACCCAAATCATCGATATGAACAGCAGCCCATTGTAGATATAACAGATTTGGCGGGTGAACCATTTATTATGCCGACTGGCATGTATCAATCACATGTAGAGGATATTTTTTCGGAGGCGCAAATGAAGCCAGCTGTTTTATTTGAAGTTCATGATTGTACGACCATTGCTCGTATGGTAGGGGAAGGACTCGGCGTCACAATTGGTCCGGAGTTGTTTTTAAAAACGCAGCAGCTTGTGCATATTCGTCAGCTGAATGTCTCTCATCATCGTGAGGTTGCGCTCGCTTGTCCCTCTCTCTCCCAAGCTTCTCCAGCAGTGAAAGAGTTTTTCCATGTAGCCGAAACGGTTTTTGCAAAAGAGAAGGATTTGGAGAAGGGTGTATAAAGAACTAGATGTGAATTTCCAAATTCGTGTAATAAGACGAATGAAGCGGACATTTCTTTGAAAAATGTTCGCTTTTCATATTGTATTTTAAAAATGAAGTTGGTACAATAGACACAGAAATCAAATAGATAGAAGTCGTATAATCGCGGGGATATGGCCCGCAAGTTTCTACCAAGCTACCGTAAATGGCTTGACTACGTCAATTCACACTCGTTTGATATAAATCATGCATTGTTCTTGTTTTATGTCACAGTCTGAATTCACATATGTAGTCAAGCGTCCCAAAATTGTTGGGGCGTTTTTTATTTGACTAGTGAATGGGACAGACTAAAACAAAAGGACATGAAGGGAGTCAGTTGGCTTGAAACAGTATTTTCAGTTTGATGAGTTAGGAACGAATTACCGCAGAGAAATCATCGGTGGTTTAACCACATTTTTGTCGATGGCTTACATTCTGTTTGTTAATCCGATCACACTTGCATTAGTGTCGGTACCGGATTTTCCAGATAAATTACGTATTGATCAGGGCGCTGTCTTTACAGCAACGGCGTTAGCTTCTGCTGCAGGGTGTTTCCTGATGGGATTGATCGCCAGGTATCCGATTGCAATTGCACCAGGTATGGGTCTGAATGCGTTCTTCGCCTTTTCGGTTGTGCTTGGCATGGGCATTAAATGGGAAGCAGCACTTTCAGGTGTGTTTGTTTCAGGATTGATTTTCGTTGCCCTTTCTTTAACAGGTTTCCGTGAAAAAATCATCAATGCCATTCCAGCTGAGCTGAAGCTGGCAGTTGGTGCAGGTATTGGTTTGTTCATTACGTTTGTTGGTCTACAAGGCTCTGGCATTATCGCCAATAATGATAATACACTCGTTTCGATTGGAAATATTCATAGTGGTCCAGTTCTGTTAACGGTGTTTGGTATCGTAGTGACTGTTATATTAATGGTTCTTCGTGTGAATTCAGGTGTCTTCATTGGGATGCTTGTGACTGCTATTGCCGGGATGCTTTTTGGTCTTATACCAGTACCGTCTCAGATTGTGGGAAGTATTCCAAGTTTGTCTCCAACCTTTGGTCAAGCCTTGATTCACTTACCAGAAATATTCTCGATTCAAATGCTTATTGTGATCTTAACGTTCCTTTTCGTTGGATTCTTTGATACAGCTGGTACGCTTGTAGCTGTGGCAACACAGGCTGGTTTAATGAAAAATAATGAGCTTCCTCGTGCAGGAAGAGCACTGCTGGCGGATTCTTCTTCTATTGTTGTAGGTTCTGTTCTTGGTACATCTACAACAACATCTTATGTTGAATCTAGCTCAGGCGTTGCTGCTGGTGCGCGTTCTGGTTTTGCAGCTGTCGTCACAGGGATTTTCTTCTTGCTGGCGATGTTCTTCTCACCGCTTTTATCCATTGTTACACCTAATGTGACAGCACCTGCTTTGATTATTGTTGGTGCACTGATGGTCGCTCCGCTTGCAAAGATTGCATGGGATCGCTTTGAAATTGCGGTACCAGCGTTCTTAACGATGATTATGATGCCACTGACATACAGTATTGCAACAGGGATTGCGGTTGGCTTTATTTTCTACCCGATTACGATGATCTTTAAAGGGAAAGCCAAAGAAGTGCATCCAATCATGTACGGATTGTTTGTCATCTTTATTCTATATTTCGCTTTCTTAAATCATTAATTGAACATCTGAAACAGCAGCTCATGGGGCTGCTGTTTTTTGTTAAAAAAATCAAAACATAGTTGACTTATAGGAATTATGTGTTTATGATAAAAAGACATAATTCGCTGATTGGATCACCAAAGGCGCTTTGATTTCCTTTTTTAATAGAAGGTTTCAGGGTGCCTTTTTTTCTTGCAGACATTCAAAAGGGGAGGAGATGTCTTTTGTCACGCTGGCTTAGACAGGTGATTGAACGAAAAAAGCAGGTGCTGATTCAAAAGCTCCTTTTATGGGGGCATGAAGAAAAGCAGGAAGCGCTCATGCATTATACAATTCATGAGCTGGAAAATGAGGTTCTCTATTTAAAAGAGCGAAAACAAAAATAGGGGGATGAGCGATGGATGAACAAAAGCTGAATTATATTTTATCTGCCTTAAAAGGGATCGACTATGGATCAGTGGTCATCACCATTCATAATGGACATATTACACAGGTCGATACGACCAAAAAGACTCGGTTCCCCGCTCATCAGGAGAATCTCCGAGTTCAGCAAGGAAAGCGGAGTCACTATCGTTGACCATGAATTTCAACATTGATAAAAAGCTGATGGAGGCCGTCAGCTTTTTTGTTTTGTCTTATTTTCTCTCCATTTTAAAACCTCTGCTGCCTTTTATCCGTCTATTCGTATGAACGTCAAGGAATCTTGACTGAATAGAGAGACTCCGCTACTTTAAGAGGAGTCATCCGAACAGTTCATTCACTTGAACCTGTAAGGATTGGATAGGAGTTGATATAGATGTTAGAGAAAGATCAAGATCAGAGGACATCTGAAAAGAAAAATGAAGAGTCATCAATAGATCAAGAAACAAGGCAATCCCGCCTCAGCCGCAGCGCTGCAAAACGTGGAAGAATCTCAAAATCAGCAGAGGATGAGCTTTCAACCATCCAGCGTATGCTGCAAGGTGTAGGAGGCGCGTTTAAGCGCTATGGTTCATATGGACTGGCGATGTTAAAATCACCGAGCCAGGCCATCAATCAAGCGGAAACATTGCGTATGAAGTACGCCTGGATCTCGATTGTGTTATTCAGTGTGTTTTTTGCTTTAGGCAACTATGTTCAATTAAAGGCGTCAAAAACCCGTTTATTAGGCTTTGGCATTCATTATTCTTTTGGTGACGCCTTTTTGAGGGTTGCAGTCTTTACACTCATTGTGTTGACATTGATGATGCTCACCGTCTGGCTGCTCGGAAAATACATGCTAAAAGGAAACATATCACTGAAAGAAGTGATCATGAAGTTTGGTGCTGCGCTTGTGCCGGTGTTGGTTTTATCCATCCTTTGGCTTGTATTTGCCATGCTGAATATTCCATATGTGACCGTCATATTATCCGTGATGATGTTTGTCGGCCTTCAGTTGATTGCGGTCGTGCTCTTTCGCTCGATTCAATCGGAGCATGATGCCGTACGTGGAGATTTGATGTATGCAGGCTGGATCTTTTTATTGGTTGAGCTTGTCATCATTGCGCTGCTCTGGGGCATAGTCGGGGAGTATTTGATTCCATCACTTGTTCCTGTTCGATTCGGATAAAACACACTGAAAACCTCCTTTTTTGAAAAAGGGGGTTTTCATGTTGAGAAGAGAAAAAAACGGGTAAACTCTTGGTAACAAAGACCACCCTTGTTGTCGAAAGATATATGTGTTTTGATCGCGTAAATTTGATTGTATCAAGGTATGTTCTCTAGTAGAATATGGGGTGCTTTATTTGATTTTTTAGTGCAGGGGGTTCGAATCGTGCTTCAACAACTTTTATCCAATGCGTTCACCATGGTTTTAATCATTTTAGTGATTAATATTGTCTATGTTTCTTTTTCCACCATGCGTTTGATTTTAACAATGAAAGGCAGAAGGTACGCAGCTGCTTTTGCGGGTACGATCGAAATGCTCATTTATGTCATTGGGTTAAGTATCGTTCTAGATAACTTAGATCAAATACAAAATGTCATTGCGTATGCGCTAGGTTATGGAATGGGAATCATTGTCGGGATGAAAATTGAAGAGAAGCTGGCACTTGGCTACACAACTGTTAACGTGATCACAAAAGAATTGGATGTCGATCTCCCAAGACAATTGAGAGAAAAAGGATATGGTGTCACGAGCTGGGTAGCAGGCGGTCTTGAAGGAGACCGGACAGCATTGCAAATTTTAACACCGAGAAAATATGAACTGCAATTATATGAAACGATTAAGACGCTGGATTCAAAGGCGTTTATCATTTCATATGAGCCCAAATCGATTCACGGCGGCTTCTGGGTGAAGGCTGTGAAGAAAAGGAGAATTAAAGAATGACCGCAAAACCAAAGAAGAAAAAATTCTATGTGGAAGACAACATGACGATTGATCAAGTGTTGTCCCAGATGGCAGCGGAAGGCTACTCGCCTGTCCGACGAATGGAGGAACCGATTTTTCAGGAAAAGAAGGAAAATGGGTCGATTCAGATCATTCCGATTGGGAAAAAAATCGTATTTGAAGGAAAAATAGTCTAAATCCGAACATTAAAACGACGACTTCATAGATTGTTCGATAAATCCGTTGACATCATGAACATCCGTTGTTAAGATAAACATGAAATCAAAACACGAGCCTCATATAATCTTGGGAATATGGCCCATAAGTTTCTACCCAGTTACCGTAAATGACTGGACTATGCAGGATAGTGAACAAAACTGACATGGCAATTCAAAAGCGAACAGCGCTTACCATGGCCCGGTTTGTGTTGCTTCCTAACAATGCAATGCAAATCGGGCCTTTTTGTTCGGCGTTTGACAAGCTGCTTAGGTTTGGGAAGCGTGTCAAACGATACAAAATCGAATATCAGCTTAAAGGTGGGGACAAAATGAAGCCGCTTGTAGGTGTCATCATGGGAAGTACATCTGATTGGGAAACAATGAAAAATGCGTGCGACATCTTAGAGGAATTAAACATTCCGTATGAAAAACAGGTAGTATCCGCACACCGGACACCTGACTTGATGTTTGAATATGCGACTGAAGCAAGAGGTAAAGGACTAAAGGTCATCATTGCCGGTGCTGGAGGCGCAGCACATTTACCGGGAATGGTCGCAGCAAAAACGACACTGCCGGTCATTGGTGTGCCTGTACAATCAAAAGCACTAAACGGGCTGGATTCCTTATTATCCATCGTTCAAATGCCAGGCGGTGTACCAGTTGCTACAGTAGCAATTGGCAAAGCAGGTGCAACAAATGCAGGCCTTCTTGCCGCACAAATGATTTCAGCATTTGATGAAACAATCGCAGCTCGCCTTGAAGAAAGAAGAGAGCAGACAAAACAGACTGTACTAGAAAGCAGTGATCAGCTTGGCTAAGCAGACCATTTTTCCAAACGCAACCATCGGCATCATCGGCGGCGGACAGCTTGGCAGATATATGGCTGTCAGCGCAAAGCAAATGGGGTACCGGGCAGCAGTTCTAGACCCGGTCACACAATCTCCTTGCGGACAGGTTGCCGATACAGAAATCACAGCCGCATATAGTGATCTTGAAGCGATTCGAAAGCTGGCAGAAATCAGCGATGTGGTGACTTATGAGTTTGAAAATATCGATTATGATGCACTGAATCAGCTGAAGGAAGAAGCCTATTTACCACAAGGAAGCGACCTTCTTCTTTTAACTCAAAATCGTGAGACCGAGAAAAAAGGGATTGTAGACGCAGGCTGTGAAGTAGCACCTTACCGCATCATTCATGATGAGAAAGAGCTGGAAGATGCAGTGGACGCGCTCGGTTTGCCAGCCGTGCTGAAAACATGCAGAGGCGGCTACGACGGAAAAGGACAGTACGTCATCAAAGAAAAAGGACAGCTTCCAGAAGCAGCTGCACTTCTCACACATGGAACTTGTATTTTAGAAAGCTGGGTTCCATTCCAAATGGAGCTTTCGGTGATCGTCACTCGTTCTGTTCATGGAGAGATCGCAGTATTCCCAGTCGCTGAGAACATTCATAAGCATAATATTTTGTTCCAAAGCATTTTACCTGCAAGGGTAGAGAACCGCATTCAGGAGAAGGCGAAAGAACTGGCAACAACACTGGCTGAAAAGCTAGGGCTGGTTGGTACCCTTGCTGTAGAACTGTTCCTGACAAATGACGGAAAGCTGCTCGTCAATGAACTGGCACCACGCCCGCATAATTCTGGTCATTATACGCTCGATTTATGTGAGACAAGTCAGTTTGAACAGCACGTCCGCGCTATATGTGGTCTGCCACTTGGCGGTACAGCCCTTTTATCAGAGGGAATGATGGTGAATTTATTAGGCGATGAAGTGGACATTCCAAAAGAGCATCCTGAGCTTCTCAAAGAAGCGAAGCTTTATCTATATGGAAAGCATGAAGTAAAAGCCGGCCGCAAAATGGGGCATATGACGTTTATGAAACAGCTCGATGATGAATGGATGACAAACATCACAAAGATATGGACTGAAAGAGATGGAGGAAACGGGAAATGATCGAACGTTACGCACGACCAGAAATGTCAGCAATCTGGACAGAGGAAAACAAATTTAATGCATGGCTTGAAGTAGAAATTCTCGCTTGTGAAGCTTGGGCAGAGCTTGGCGTCATTCCGAAAGAAGACGTTGTGACAATGCGTAAAAATGCAAGCTTTGATATTGGACGTATTCTGGAGATTGAACAAGACACGCGCCACGACGTGGTTGCCTTTACGCGTGCTGTATCTGAATCTCTAGGAGAGGAAAGAAAGTGGGTTCATTACGGATTAACATCGACAGACGTAGTGGATACGGCGCTTTCATATCTATTAAAACAGGCGAATGATATCTTGCTCAAGGACATTGAGAGATTTGTTGACATACTAAAAGAAAAAGCAAAAGAGCACAAATATACCGTCATGATGGGCCGTACACACGGTGTACACGCTGAACCGACAACATTTGGCCTGAAGCTTGGACTTTGGTACGAAGAAATGAAGCGTAACCTAGAACGTTTTAAACAAGCAAAAGCTGGCATTGAATACGGCAAAATCTCTGGAGCTGTTGGCACATATGCGAACATCGACCCGTTTGTTGAGCAATATGTATGTGAGAAACTTGGCATCAAAGCTGCACCAATTTCAACCCAAACCTTGCAGCGTGACCGCCATGCAGATTACATGGCTACTCTTGCTTTAGTGGCAACGAGCATTGAGAAATTTGCTGTTGAAATTCGTGGTCTACAAAAGAGTGAAACACGTGAAGTAGAAGAGTTCTTTGCAAAAGGACAAAAAGGATCATCAGCGATGCCGCATAAGCGTAACCCAATCGGTTCTGAGAATATGACTGGGATTGCCCGTGTGATCCGTGGATATATGCTGACAGCTTATGAAAATGTGCCGCTTTGGCATGAGCGTGATATTTCTCATTCATCTGCTGAGCGCATCATTTTACCAGATGCTACGATTGCACTGAACTATATGCTCAACCGTTTCTCAAACATCGTGAAAAACTTGACGGTCTTCCCTGAGAACATGAAACGCAACATGGACCGCACACTTGGCTTAATTTACTCACAGCGCGTTCTTCTTGCACTAATCGATACAGGCATGGCACGTGAAGAGGCATATGACACGGTTCAGCCAAAGGCAATGGAAGCGTGGGAGAAGCAAGTGCCGTTCCGTTCATTAGTAGAAGCAGAAGAAAAAATCACGTCACGTTTAACACCTGAACAAATCGCTGACTGCTTCGATTACAATTATCATTTGAAAAATGTCGATATGATTTTCGAACGTCTAGGTCTTGCGTAAGAAACGGGCCGCCTGCTCGCCAGGCGCCCAATCCTGAAAATTGCCAACATTCAAATTAGGAGGCCAACCTGAATGACTGTGAAACAAGAACTTCTCTACGAAGGCAAAGCGAAAAGAATCTATCAGACCGATGACGAGCATATTTTATATGTTGAATATAAAGACTCAGCTACAGCATTTAACGGCGAAAAGAAAGCCGAAATCGAAGGCAAAGGCAGATTGAACAACGAAATTTCGAGCTTAATCTTTCAAATGCTGCATGAGAAAGGAGTCAACAATCACTTTGTGAAACGCCTTTCTGAAACAGAGCAGCTCATTCAAAAGGTGCAGATTGTTCCGCTTGAAGTGGTTGTACGAAATGTAGTGGCAGGCAGTATGTCAAAACGCCTCGGCATTCCAGAGGGAACGAAACTGGACACACCTTTGATTGAGTTTTACTACAAAGATGATGCACTCGGCGATCCGCTCATTACAGAAGATCATATTCGCATTTTACATGCAGCGACACCTGAACAGGTAGAGGAAATGAAACAGATCACAAGACAAGTGAATGAAGAATTAAAGCAAATCTTCTCAGACTGTCATGTGAATTTAATTGATTTCAAGCTTGAATTCGGAATAGATCACGAGAATCGTATTTTGCTAGCTGATGAGATTTCACCTGATACGTGCAGGCTTTGGGACAAAGATACAAACGAAAAGCTTGATAAAGACGTGTTCAGACGAAACCTGGGCGGCTTAACGAATGCATACGAAGAAATTTTCAAAAGACTTGGAGGCCATAAACATGTATAAAGTGAAAATTTTTGTCAGCTTAAAAGAGAGCGTTCTTGATCCACAAGGCAGTGCCGTTCAGCATGCTTTGCACAGCATGTCTTATCAGGAAGTAAAGGATGTCCGTATCGGGAAATACATGGAGCTTGTCATTGAAAAATCAGATCGTGATTTAGACACAGTCGTCAAAGAAATGTGCGAAAAATTACTTGCCAACACGGTGATTGAAGATTACCGCTATGAGGTGGAGGAGGTTGTCGCACAGTGAAGTTTGCAGTGATCGTCTTGCCTGGCTCTAACTGTGATATCGATATGTACCATGCGATTCAAGATGAGCTGGGTGAACAAGTTGAATATGTATGGCACGACGAAACGAGTCTTGACGGTTTTGACGGTGTACTCGTACCAGGCGGTTTCTCCTATGGGGATTACTTAAGATGTGGTGCGATCGCTCGCTTCTCAAACATCATGCCGGCGGTGAAGAAAGCAGCTGAGGAAGGAAAACCTGTTCTTGGTGTTTGCAACGGGTTCCAAATTCTTCAGGAGCTTGGCATTCTTCCGGGTGCGATGAGACGAAATAAAGACTTGAAGTTTATCTGTCGGCCAGTTGAACTCATTGTAGAAAACAACGAAACGCAATTTACAAGCGGTTATCAAAAAGGCGAATCCATTACGATTCCTGTAGCGCACGGTGAAGGCAACTTCTACTGTGATGAAGATACTTTAGCGAAGCTCATTGAACGCGGCCAAATCGCTTTCACTTACGGAGACGATATTAACGGCAGTGTGAATCGAATTGCAGGTGTAACGAATGAAGAGGGCAATGTACTCGGCATGATGCCGCACCCTGAGCGCGCGGTTGATTCATTACTAGGCAGCGCAGACGGACTTAAATTGTTTCAATCTATCGTGAAAAATTGGAGGGACACTCATGTCACTACTGCTTGAACCAAGTCACAAGCAAATTAAAGAAGAGAAATTGTATCAGCAAATGGGATTGAGTGATGAAGAATTCGCTTTAATCGAATCCATTATTGGCAGGCTGCCAAACTACACAGAAACGGGCATTTTTTCTGTCATGTGGTCAGAGCATTGCAGTTATAAAAACTCAAAGCCTGTTTTAAGCAAATTCCCGACAAAAGGAGAGCACGTTCTTCAAGGTCCTGGGGAAGGCGCTGGAATCGTTGATATTGGAGACAACCAAGCGGTTGTATTTAAAATCGAATCACATAACCATCCATCTGCGATTGAACCGTATCAAGGAGCGGCGACAGGTGTCGGCGGAATTATCCGTGATGTATTCTCCATGGGTGCGCGTCCAATTGCTGTATTAAACTCTCTTCGTTTTGGTGAACTGACTTCACCGCGCGTGAAGTACTTGTTTGAAGAAGTAGTGGCAGGGATCGCAGGCTATGGAAACTGTATCGGAATTCCAACAGTCGGCGGAGAGGTTCATTTCGATCAAAGCTATGAAGGCAACCCGCTCGTGAATGCAATGTGTGTTGGACTAATCAACCATGAGGACATTAAAAAAGGGCAGGCCAAAGGTGTTGGCAACACGGTCATGTACGTTGGTGCCAAAACGGGACGTGACGGAATTCACGGTGCAACATTTGCGTCTGAGGAATTTTCTGATGAATCAGAAGAAAAACGCTCAGCTGTTCAAGTCGGTGATCCGTTCATGGAAAAACTGCTGCTTGAAGCGTGCCTTGAAGTCATCAAAAACGATGCACTCGTTGGGATTCAGGATATGGGAGCGGCTGGCTTAACAAGCTCAAGTGCGGAAATGGCGAGTAAAGCAGGTTCTGGTATCGAGATGAATCTAGATCTCATCCCGCAGCGTGAAACAGGCATGTCAGCATACGAAATGATGCTTTCTGAATCTCAAGAGAGAATGCTTTTGGTCATTGAAAAAGGCCGTGAACAAGAGATCATTGATATTTTTGAAAAATACGATCTTGAAGCGGTATCAGTCGGTCATGTGACAGACGATAAAATGCTTCGTTTACTTCACCAAGGTGAAGTGGTATGTGAGCTTCCTGTTGACGCGCTTGCAGAAGAAGCGCCGGTTTATCACAAGCCGTCAAGTGAGCCTGCCTACTATCGTGAGTTTTTAGAAACAAAAGTTGAAGCACCTGCTATCACAGATGCAGCCGACACGTTAAAGCAGCTTCTCCAGCAGCCAACAATTGCAAGTAAAGAATGGGTTTATGATCAATATGACTACATGGTTCGGACAAATACAGTCGTTGCACCAGGCTCTGATGCGGGCGTTTTAAGAATCCGTGGAACGAAAAAAGCCCTTGCGATGACAACCGATTGTAACGCACGTTATCTGTACCTTGATCCAGAGGTCGGCGGGAAAATCGCAGTCGCAGAAGCAGCACGTAACATTGTGTGCTCAGGCGCTCGTCCGCTTGCAGTAACAGATAACTTAAACTTCGGTAACCCAGAGAAACCAGAAATTTTCTGGCAAATTGAAAAATCTGCTGACGGTATTAGCGAAGCTTGCCGCAAGCTAAGCACACCAGTTATCGGTGGTAACGTCTCTTTATATAACGAATCAAATGGAACAGCCATTTACCCAACACCAGTCATTGGGATGGTTGGTTTGGTCGAAGATACAGCTCATATTACGACGCAGTCATTCCAGCAGGCTGGCGATGTGATTTTCGTGATTGGTGAGACGAAGGAAGAATTCGCAGGCAGTGAGCTTCAGAAGATGACAGAAGGCCGTATTTACGGAAAAGCACCAGAAATTGATTTGGATGTAGAGCTCACGCGTCAGGAAGCCCTTCTTGCTGCGATTCAAAACGGACTTGTTCAATCAGCACACGATGTGTCTGAAGGCGGTCTTGGTGTCGCACTTGCTGAAAGTACATTTGGAACAGACGGTCTTGGCGCTCAAATCCAATTGGGTTTAAACAACGAAGCTTCATTATTCAGTGAAACACAGTCACGTTTTGTTGTCACAGTGAAACCAGAGCACCGCGAAGCATTTGCTGCGGCTGTCAAAGATGCGAAAGAAGTTGGAACGGTCACAAATGATGGTGTATTCACCGTCAAAAATCAAGAAGGACAACAATGGATTCATGCAGCGGTCAACGAACTTGAACGCGCATGGAAAGGAGCGATCCCATGCTTGCTGAAATCAGAGGCTTAAACGAAGAGTGTGGCGTCTTTGGGGTTTGGGGACACGAAGAAGCCCCGCAAATCACATATTACGGATTGCATAGTCTTCAACACCGTGGTCAAGAAGGTGCGGGAATCATTGCAACAGATGGTGAAAACCTGACGGCACATAAAGGCCTTGGACTGATTACGGAAGTCTTTCAAAACGGTGAGCTAAAGGATTTGAAAGGAAAAGGTGCAATCGGACATGTCCGGTATGCGACAGCAGGCGGAGGCGGCTTTGAAAATGTGCAGCCCCTTTTCTTCCGCTCGCAAAACAACGGCAGTCTTGCCCTTGCTCATAATGGGAACTTAGTGAATGCAACGCAATTAAAGCAGCAGCTAGAGAACCAGGGGAGTATATTTCAGACATCTTCTGACACTGAAGTGCTCGCTCATTTAATTAAGCGCAGCGGCTATATTGAATTGAAAGAGCAGATCAAAAATGCCCTGTCCATGCTTAAAGGAGCATATGCTTTCTTAATTATGACGGAAACTGAAATGATTGTGGCACTTGATCCGAACGGCTTACGTCCGCTTTCACTAGGTATGCTTGGGGACGCTTATGTCGTTGCTTCTGAAACATGTGCATTTGATGTTGTCGGCGCCACGTATTTACGAGATGTGGAGCCTGGCGAAATGCTGATTATTAATGATGAAGGCCTCAAATCTGAGCGCTTCTCCATGAATATTAACCGCAGCATGTGCAGCATGGAATACATTTATTTCTCAAGACCTGACAGCAATATCAACGGCATCAACGTGCATAGTGCGAGAAAGAACCTTGGCAAAAAGCTTGCTGAGGAAGCACATGTCGAAGCAGATGTTGTGACAGGTGTACCAGATTCGAGTATTTCTGCAGCGATTGGATATGCCGAAGCAACAGGTATTCCATATGAGCTCGGTTTAATTAAAAACCGTTATGTCGGCAGAACCTTTATCCAGCCGTCTCAAGCACTGCGTGAGCAGGGCGTGCGCATGAAGCTGTCTGCTGTGCGCGGGGTCGTCGAAGGAAAGCGTGTCGTGATGGTGGATGATTCCATCGTACGCGGAACAACAAGCCGCCGCATTGTGACGATGCTAAGAGAAGCGGGTGCGACGGAAGTCCATGTCCGCATTAGTTCACCGCCAATTGCACATCCGTGTTTTTATGGAATTGATACGTCCACACATGAAGAGCTGATTGCTTCTTCTCATTCAGTGGAAGAAATTAGACAGGAAATCGGTGCAGACTCCATTGCATTTTTATCTGTAGACGGTTTAATGGACGGGATTGGCAGAAAGTATGATGATCCGCAGCGCGGTCAATGCTTAGCATGCTTTACTGGGAAATACCCGACTGAAATTTATGAAGATACTGTTCTTCCGCATGTGAAGGAAACAGCACTGACGAAATAATCGAATAAAGGAGCAGCAGTCAAGATGCTTTGATATGCTGCTCTTTCATTCTGCTGAAAATAAATGGAAGAGAAGCAGCTAAAAGGAGTGAATGGGATGTCAGAAGCATATAAAAACGCCGGTGTCGACATCGAAGCAGGATACGAAGCCGTCAAACGAATGAAAACACACGTAGAACGTACAAAAAGAGCAGGCGTCATGGGTGCTCTAGGTGGATTTGGCGGTATGTTTGATTTATCTGAGCTGCCATATAAAAAGCCAGTTCTTGTTTCAGGAACAGATGGTGTCGGAACAAAATTAAAGCTTGCCTTTTTAATGGATCAACACGATACGATCGGCGTCGATGCCGTGGCAATGTGTGTCAACGATGTGCTTGCACAAGGGGCAGAACCGCTCTTTTTCTTAGATTACTTAGCAGTCGGAAAAGCAGATCCTTTGAAAATTGAATCCATTGTCAAAGGTGTGGCTGACGGCTGTGAGCAGTCTGGTTCAGCGCTTGTCGGCGGAGAAACAGCAGAAATGCCGGGTCTTTATACAGAAGATGAATATGATATTGCTGGTTTTTCAGTAGGCGTCGTTGAAAAGGATGAAATCGTGACAGGAGAGAGCATCAAAGAGGGGCACTTGCTGATTGGACTCAGCTCAAGTGGAATTCATAGCAATGGGTACTCTCTCGTTCGTAAAGTATTGCTTGAAGACGCTGGTCTTGACCTTCATCAGACGTATGAACCTTTTACAAGACCGCTTGGAGAAGAGCTTCTTGAACCGACTAAAATTTATGTAAAGCCTGTTCTTAAACAAGTGAAAGCCGGTAAGGTTGACGGTATGGCACATGTGACAGGCGGCGGTTTTATTGAAAATTTACCACGTATGCTACCTGAAGGGCTTGGCATTGAGATTGATAACGGTTCATGGCCAGTACCGCCAATTTTCTCCTTTATTCAAGAAAAAGGACAGTTAAAGGCAGAAGAAATGTTCAACGTGTTTAATATGGGCATTGGTTTTGTCTTAGCGGTAAAAGAAGATGATCTTGTCGAAGTGATCAGAGGACTTGAAGAAGACGGAGAGAAAGCTTTTCTCATCGGCCGTGTTCAAAAAGGAGAAGGTGTCACATTCGGCGGTGGAAGCCTCTCATGAAGAAGTTTGCGATCTTCGCCTCCGGAAGCGGGACGAATTTTCAAGCCATTATTGATACATTAAAAAAAGAACAGTGGCAGGCAGAGGCTGCCATTGTGATTTGTGATAAACCGGGGGCAAAGGTGCTGGACCGTGCTGAGAAAGAGGGCATTCCCTCCTTTGCATTTACCCCGAAGGCTTTTCCGAATAAGGCCGCTTTTGAACAAACGATCATTGAACAGCTTAGGCTGCATGAAGTGGAATGGGTTTTCCTTGCTGGGTATATGAGACTGATTGGTCCGACATTACTTGAAGCATTCAGAGGGAAAATTGTGAATATCCATCCGTCCTTGCTGCCAGCCTTCCCAGGGCTTGATGCTATTGGTCAAGCCTATCAAGCAGGCGTCAAAGTGGCAGGCATTACTGTCCATTTTGTCGATGAAGGCATGGATACAGGTCCAATCATTGACCAAGCGTCGATTTACATCGAACAAGGGGAAGAGCTTGAATCGATTGAAAAAAGAATGCATGAACTAGAACACACACTATATCCAAAAGTGATCAAATCACTTTTAGAATTATCTTAATGAGGTGACGAAGGCATGACGATCAAACGCGCATTAATCAGTGTTTCCGATAAAACGAATCTTGTACCTTTTGTGAAAGAATTAACAGAACTTGGTGTTGAAGTGATTTCAACTGGAGGTACACACAAGCTTCTTCAAGAGAACGGCATTGATGTCATTGGGATTTCAGAAGTCACTGGATTCCCTGAAATCATGGACGGACGACTCAAAACACTTCACCCGAACATTCATGGCGGACTTTTAGCAGTGAGAGAAAACGATGAGCATATGGCACAGATTGAAAAGCATGGCATTCAGCCGATTGATCTTGTTGTCGTGAATCTCTATCCATTCAAAGAGACGATCTCAAAAGACGATGTGACATATGAAGAAGCGATTGAAAACATTGATATTGGCGGACCGGGAATGCTTCGTGCAGCATCAAAAAACCATCAAGACGTCACAGTGATTGTCGATCCTCGTGATTATGATACAGTCATTCAGCAAATCAAAGAAGGCGGCGTGTCACTAGAGAAAAAGCGTGAACTTGCTGCAAAGGTATTCCGTCATACGGCTGCTTACGATGCTCTAATTGCGGATTACTTAACAAACTTTGTCGGAGAAACAGAGCCAGAACAGTTCACTGTCACGTTTGAGAAAAAACAATCCCTTCGTTATGGAGAAAACCCGCACCAAGCGGCGACTTTCTATGAAAATGCTCTTCCAGCGAAAGGTTCGTTGGCTACTGCAAAGCAATTACATGGAAAAGAGCTTTCCTATAACAATATTAAAGATGCAGATGCAGCACTCCAAATTGTACGAGAATTCACGGAGCCAGCCGCTGTTGCTGTGAAGCATATGAACCCGTGCGGCGTTGGTACAGGAGAAACGATCGCAGAAGCATTTGACCGAGCGTTCAAGGCAGACGAAACTTCTATTTTTGGCGGCATTGTGGCACTTAACCGTGAAGTAGATAAACAAACGGCTGACGTACTGCATACGATTTTCTTAGAAATTGTCATCGCTCCTTCGTTCAGCCAAGAAGCACTTGACGTGTTAACGGCGAAAAAGAACCTTCGTCTATTAACATTAGATGTAGAAGCGGATCTCGGAAAAAAAGAAAAACAGCTGACAAGTGTCCATGGCGGATTGCTTGTTCAGGATATTGATACGTACGGTTTAGAGGAAGCAACGATCTCAATTCCAACGAAAAGAGAACCAACAGAAGACGAATGGAAAGACTTAAAACTTGCTTGGAAAGTGGTCAAGCATGTGAAATCAAATGCCATTGTTCTTGCGAAAGATCAAATGACAGCAGGGATCGGCGCTGGACAAATGAACCGTGTCGGCTCAGCGAACATTGCGATTGAGCAAGCAGGTGAAAAGGCAAAAGGAAGCGCACTAGGCTCTGATGCATTCTTCCCAATGGGCGATACAGTGGAAGCTGCTGCAAAGGCAGGCGTCACAGCGATCATTCAGCCAGGCGGATCTATTCGTGATGAAGAATCGATTCAAAAGGCAGATGAATACGGCATCGCTATGGTCTTCACTGGCGTTAGACATTTCAAACATTAAGGGGATGACAGTGTGAACGTACTAATTATCGGCAGAGGCGGAAGAGAGCATACCATCGCATGGAAAGTGAATCAAAGTGAACTTGTCAGCCAAGTATTTGTCGCACCCGGCAATGACGGAATGACAGATGCTGCGAAGCTTGTACCAATCGACGAAGGCGATCATGAGGCATTAATTCGTTTTGCAAAAGAAAACGAAATCGGCTTAACCATTGTCGGCCCAGAGGTTCCTTTAATTGCTGGTGTGGTGGATGCATTTGAAGAAGCAGGTCTAAAAGTATTTGGACCGAATGCAAAAGCTGCGGTCATTGAAGGCTCAAAGGAATTTGCAAAAGACTTAATGAAGAATTACCATATCCCGACAGCCGCCTATGCTGCCTTTACATCGTTTGAAGAAGCAAAGGCGTATGTGGAAGAAAAGGGTGCGCCGATTGTGATTAAAGCAGACGGTCTCGCCGCAGGAAAAGGTGTGACAGTCGCGATGACACTTGAAGAGGCGATCGACTGTCTGCATGATTTCTTAGAGGATGAAAAGTTTGGCGATGCAAGTGCATCTGTCGTCATCGAAGAATTTTTAACAGGCGAAGAATTTTCACTCATGGCCTTTGTCAACGGAGAAAAGGTGTACCCGATGGTGATTGCGCAGGATCACAAACGGGCCTTTGAAGATGACAAAGGGCCGAACACCGGCGGAATGGGCGCTTATTCACCAGTTCCGCAAATTTCAGATGAAGTCGTCCAAAAAGCGGTGGAGGACGTCGTCAAACCGGCAGCTCGCGCGATGGTGCAGGAAGGGCGTCCATTTACAGGCATTTTATATGCTGGCTTAATGCTGACACCAGAAGGCTCAAAGGTGATTGAATTCAATGCACGCTTTGGCGACCCTGAAACGCAAGTGGTTCTCCCTCGTCTACAATCAGATCTAGTTCAAGTATTTCTCGATATTCTTGATGGAAAAGATGTGGACTTACAGTGGAAAGACACTGCGGCTGTCAGTGTGGTTCTTGCATCAGAAGGATACCCAGAAGACTATGCAAAAGACACACCAATCGGTACCTTGCAAACGACTGTCTCTGATGTCGTGACCTTCCACGCAGGAACAAAAAAAGAAAACAATCAATTCGTCACAAATGGCGGCCGTGTAGCAAATGTGACCGCATTTGACGACACATTTGAAGCGGCAAGATCAAGAGTGTATGAAGCAGTTGAAGAAATCATACAGCCAGGTCTATTTTATCGCCGTGACATTGGTGCCCGTGCGCTGAAGGCTGCGGGGAAAAACGTTTAATCAAAACACCTTTCTATCTGACGAGATGGAAAGGTGTTTTTTGTTCATGAGAAGGGATGATGCTCGAATATGAAGAAGTAATATGGGATGACGAATTTATGAGGAGGCAGCATGGTCATTCAAGGAATCATTCTATTTGCCATCGTACTACTTATTTTATTTATACTGTTCTCAAATCTCATCATGTATGAAGCGAGAAAGCAAAACAAAGCCAAAAAAGGCTCAGCCATTAGGTATATGATCATGTCGATTTTTTCTGGTATCGTCATTGTTTCATGTTCCATTTGGATTTTTTTTTTTAGCTGATTTATAAGAGAGGATGAGTATATGGTGCAATTGAAGGAACTTGCGAACGAGCGTTTTTCTGCCTCGATCTGTATGGATTCATTTAATGAGCGAATCCGTTTGGATGACTATAGCGGCAGGGTGCGGGATGTGATTCAGTCGGTTCTTCAGGAAGCGGCGGACTGTAAGGCTTCTAAGGTCATTGTGAAAGTCAGGCGTGAGCATATGCCTCTTTTTTTAGAAAAAGGCTTTCGGCTTGAAGGTGTGTTTTCTCATTATTTTCTTGGAAGTGATGCGTACGGCATGTCGCTCTTTCTGACGGAGAGTCGAATGAACAGCCCGTTTTGGCTGAAGGAAGATGAAATTGTTGCGTCTATTCAAGAAAAGCCTCTCAAAAAAGATCAAGGCACTTGGCAGGATGAGTATGTGATGAGGAAAGCGGATACGCAGGATATTCACAAGCTGGCAAAGCTCTATGATACCGTCTTTGAAACGTATCCTACGCCAATGAATGAGCCAGATTACATCCAAAAGGTGATGGAGGAAGGGACGGTGTTTTATGCCGTTGAACACGATGGGCACATTGTGAGTGCAGCATCTGCTGAAATCAATGCGCCTTATGGTCATGCGGAATTAACAGATTGTGCGACCCTTCCGGCATACAGAAAACTAGGATTCATGCACCATTTGATTCTAGCACTCGAAAAAGAACTTCAATCCATGCACATTTATGTCTTTTATTCTCTTGCACGTGCACTGTCCTATGGAATGAATCAAGTGTTTTATCAGCTCGGGTATACGTATACCGGCCGTTTTCAAAACAACTGCTATATTTTTGACAAAATTGAAGATATGAATCTATGGGTCAAAACGCCGAATGAATCATGAAATGGTTCTCATCTGATCAAGCAGACCAGATAGGCGGTACGCCATGATACTGAGCTGCAGCTTCATCCGATCATCCGTGGATTTGAGGCTGCAGCCTGTTCTCGTTTCAATTTGTTTCAGCCGGTAGCTTAATGTATGTCTGTGAATAAACAATTCTCCCGCAGATTTTTGAATATTTTCATTGTGGGCCAAATACACTTCGAGTGTATGGATCAGGTCTGCTCCCTGTTTCTTCGTATAAAGCAAAGGACTTAACAGCTCCACATAAAAGTCATGCAAATTCATACCCGCTTCATTCATTTCAAGAAGCATCCCGTATAAGCCGAGCTTCTGATAATGAATGATGCATTCGTCGGTCTTTAAAAGCGGAAGAAGCCTTGCTGCATACTGTGCTTCCTTCGCGCTTTTTGCAAAGAGACCAATCTGGTCATAGGCTCTCCCAATGCCAATCACGATCGGATGGACGGGAAAAAAATAAGACCAAGTGCTCCGGCACTCTTCTGCTGCGCGATACCACTCCGCTTCTTGAAACGCTTTTTTTCCTGCGGGGGTAAGAACAAAAATGGAATCGAGCCTTGTCTTAAGTAAAAAAGGAATATGTCTGCGTTCAAATATCGACGTGAGCAATTGAGATAGGCGCTGCATCATTTGGTGATCGAGCTGTGTGTGCTGATGCTGAAATTGAAAGTAGATGACCACCTGCTCATCGCTCATATCATATTGCAGCTTTGTTGCTTGTTCGATGACATAGCTTTCTTCTGTGTATTGCTGCTGCAAAATATCATCTAACAAATGACCTTGCATTTGGTTTTCTGTATCTTGAATGGCTTTTTGCTTCAGCCATTCAATCGCATACACGGCTCCGGCATGCTCGATGGCAATCGCGTCGAGATGATGCCACGCATCCTTTCTCTTCAAAGACACAATAAACCCGAAAATATCACCCATTGCAATCACCGGACATGCAGCAAGGACAAACGCACCGCACGTGTCATAGACGAGCCGGCCCTTCTCCTCAGCCTGCTTGAGAAGAGGCGTCGTTTCAATTGGTTCATGATCTGTCAGAAAGCCAAAAGCAGGAGAGTACGTCACTTCATCTTTTATGAGGTGAGATGCTGTTTGATGTAAAAAAACATCAAGCACAACGATGTTTGCCGAAGTGAGATGTGCCAGCTCATCTGTAATTTGTGTGACATTTTTATTGCTGACATTTAAATGAGTCAGTCTTTGGTGGATGGCTGAAGAATATTTAAGCTGATGAAGCTGGCTGCTGACGATTTGCTCTAGAACGGCTTTTGTAATGTCTGAGAAGTTGACATGTGAAGGAATCTCGATGAGTGGAATGCCGCTGTTTTTGGCAGCTTCAATCAGTGATGCAGGTATTTCCGTTAAGTACACGCCTTTATAAATGGCAATGGCGGATAGACGATCAGATTGAATCAGTTCTTCAAGCCGGGCGCGCCTTTCCCTATTGTCTGCAAGCCCAAAGCCGGTTGTGACAAGCAGCTCTCCTTCTGAAAGCCTTGAAGTATCTTCGATAATTTCCACGATGGTCACCCACTGAATGAGGCGGTCCAGTCCATTTTCTCCAGCAAGCAGCTTTGTTTCCTTCATGATATCGAGCGAGAGTGCATCTTTGACGAGAATCGCCATAGACTCATGACCTCCTTTTGAACACTCTTATACACGATGTATAAAAAATACGTGTGAAATTCGGGCATGTGGCGAATGGAGGATGACTGCCCTCTTGATTAAGCTAATCTTATAACAAGTATACAAAATTTTCTTGCGATTCATGAAAAAAGAAAGATGCAGCTGCTGACGAGAGAGGGAGGAATGACAAAGTGGAGACCCGGGATTACTTAATCAAACCAATGTTGAATCAGCATTATCCTGTGGCTGTGAAAGGAGAGGGGATTTATTTATATGATCGGGACGGGAAAAAATATTTAGACGGCTCATCTGGTGCTGTCACGGCAAGTATTGGACATGGCATACGGGACATCATTGATGCCATGACAGAGCAAGCGAAAAAGGTGAGCTTTACGTACAGATCACAATTCACAAATGAACCAGCAGAAGAACTTGCCTATGAATTGAGTACGCTCTGCCCAGGGAACCTGAACTGGTCTTTTTTTGTCGGAAGCGGATCAGAGGCAACAGAGACCGCCATGAAAATTGCCATTCAGCATTGGCAGGAGCAGGGGAAGGCTGAGAAGAATCACATCATCTCAAGATGGATGAGTTATCACGGCATCACACTTGGTGCGCTGTCGATGTCAGGACATATTGCAAGGAGAGAGCGCTTTGAACCACTGCTCGAAAAACACCCGGTGCTGTCTCCGCCATACAGCTACCGTTCATGGCTGCCAAAGGAAGATAGCAAGCAGGTCGAATGGTATGTCCAGGAATTTAAAACCGTCATTCAGCGTATAGGAAAAGAGAGGATTGCGGCTTTTATTGCAGAGCCGATTGTTGGAGCAGCGGGCGCGGCACTTGTACCGCCAGATGGATATTTTGAGGCGATGAAGCGAGTTTGTGAGGAAAACGATATTTTAATGATTGCAGATGAAGTCATGACAGGCTTTGGACGAACTGGGAAAATGTTTGCCATGGAACATTGGGGCGTCGTACCAGATATTATGGTACTCGGAAAAGGCATGAGCGCCGGCTATTCACCAATTGCGGCAGCTGTCTCAGCGGATCATGTGATTGCACCGATTCTCAGCGGTTCGGGCTCTGTGATGGCAGGCCACACATATAGCGGCAATCCGCTTTCAGCAGCCGTCTCACTGGCTGTCATTCGATATATGAAAAAACACCAGCTTTCAGAACGGGCTGATTTGTCTGGCCGATATTTAATGAATGCTTTAAAGGATTTGCAATCAAAACATTCCATTATAGGAGATGTGAGAGGAAAGGGACTGCTCATTGGCATTGAGTTTGTCGCAGACCGATTATCGAAAACACCATTTCCTGCCCATGCTCAAATGACACATTTAGTTGTAGAGACGGCCAAGCAGAATGGGTTGCTTGTTTACCCAGCAAGCGCTGGAGAGGATGGCGTAGGAGGTGCAGCAATCATGATCGCACCGCCGCTTTCCATCGCGCAGCAGGAGATGGATGAACTCATTCATTTATTCGGGCAGACAATGACGCAGGTTGAACAAGAAGTCATCAATCGAGGGTTTTTCCCATCTGCCATGTAGGGAGGAAAGAGGATGAACAAAACAGCGAGTCTTGATGAAGTGATCACACGTTTTAAGGACGGGATGACCATTATGTTTGGCGGGTTTGGTGGTGTGGGCTCACCGCCATCATTGATCGATGCCATCCTAGAAGCCAATATCAAAGACCTGACATTGATCGGAAACGATGCAGGCTTCCCGCAAATTGGTGTTGGCAGGCTGATCACAGAAGGAAGAGTGAAGAAAATCATTGCTTCACATATTGGCTCTAATCCAATTGCCGGGCAGAAAATGCAGGCGGGTACACTAGACGTTCTTTTTTACCCGCAGGGCATCCTAGCGGAAAAGATTAGGGCAGGCGGAATGGGTTTAGCGGGTATTGTGACAGATGTCGGCATGGATAGCCTCAATCTTGATGAGAAACAATTGGTTCCGCTAGGTGGAAAGCAGTATATTCTTGAGCCTGCGCTGACTGCGGATATTGCGATTGTGAATGCCCTCAAAGCAGATGAAGCAGGGAACCTGATTTTTGATAAAAGTGCACGGAATACAAACCCGATTGTGGCGATGGCAGGAGACTGGACCATTGCAGAAGTAGAAGAGATTGTGCCTGTGGGCAGGCTTCATCCAGAGGAAATTGTGACGCCAGGCGTATTTGTGAACCAGATCGTGCAATCAAAAGGAGTGAACTGGACATGGGCATGGGAGACATCGATTTAAGACACCGCATAGCGAAACGTGCGGCACAGGAAATTGAAGATGGGATGATCGTCAATCTTGGGATCGGCATCCCAACCCTTGCAGCTGAATACATCCCACCACATTACGAGGTGTTACTGCATGCAGAAAACGGCATTATGGGAGCAGGCGCTTCACCAGCACGAGGGGAAGAAGACCCGAATTTGTGCAATGCCGGAGGTTTCCCTATTACGTTAACAAAAGGCGGCTCATATATGGACAGCACAACCGCTTTTGGCATCATTCGCAAAGGGATGCTGGATATGACGATTTTAGGTGCACTAGAAGTCAGCAGTCAGGGGGATCTTGCGAATTGGATTGTACCAGGTAAACGAGTACCGGGTATGGGCGGAGCGATTGAACTCGCGCAAAAAGCGAAAAAGGTAGTGGTCGTGATGAGCCACCTTGATAAACACGGACAATCTAAGATAAAAGCCGCCTGCACGCTCCCTTTAACAGCTAAGTCTTGTGTGGATCTGATTATTACAGATATGGCAGTCATTGAGGTCAAATCACAGCTGCTCATTTTGCGTGAAGTCATGCCGCCGTTTCAGCCGGAAGATGTCATGAGGGCGACAGAGGCGCCGCTCATTTTAGCGCCTGATGTCAAATCTGTTGTGTAGAAAGGATGACCGACTTGCAGCCAACCACACGTATCAGAAACTGGATGAAAGAGCATAAGGAGGAAGCCGTGACGCTTCTTCAGCAAATGGTGCAATGTGACAGCACACAAGGGAATGAGCAAGAAGTACAGCAAATCGTAGCAAATAAACTTTCTGCCATTGGCTTTGATGTCGACATATGGGACATTGGCGGAGATAACTTGCTGAACCACCCGTATTTTTATTCCCCAAGGCGTTCTTTTAAAGGAAGTCCTAATGTCACCGGACGATTGAAAGGAAAAGGCGGCGGCAAATCTATTTTATTAAATGGGCATGTGGATGTTGTCCCAGCAGGAGATCACAAACAATGGACATATCCGCCCTACAGCGGGCATATCATAAACGGGAGACTTTATGGACGCGGGGCAACAGATATGAAAGGTGGAAACGTTTCTTTACTCTTTGCACTTGAGGCACTGCATGCACTTCAGATTCCGCTGAAGGGAGATGTCGTGTTTCATAGTGTTGTTGAAGAAGAGAGCGGCGGTGCAGGCACCCTTGCAGCCATACTGAGAGGATATACAGCAGATGCAGCCATCATTCCAGAGCCAAGTCATATGAAAATATTTCCGATTCAGCAAGGATCTAAATGGTTCAGACTGCATATTAAAGGAAGGGCTGCTCATGGCGGAACAAGATATCACGGCGTTTCTGCTATTGAAAAGAGTACGATTGTCCTTTCACATATAGCGGCACTAGAAGAAGAAAGAAATCAGCGAATCACGGAGCCGCTGTTTCAGCATATTCCAATTCCAATTCCGATCAATATCGGGAAAATTCAAGGCGGTGATTGGCCATCCTCTGTAGCAGACCTTGTCACAATGGAAGGCAGGCTCGGGGTGATGCCGGGTGAGACAGTAGAACAGGCAGAAAAGGAACTAGAAAATTGGATGGCAGGACTCGGAGAAAAAGATGAATGGTTCCAAGAGAATCCTGTTGAGGTCGAATGGTTTGGTGCAAGATGGCTTCCGGGTTCAATCGATACGAATCATCCGCTTTTAGGTTTATTGAAGGAACAATATGAAGCGGTCATGAAGCAGCCGCCGAAGATCGAAGCCGCCCCTTGGGGAACTGACGGCGGATTACTGTCACAGGCAGCAGGTATTCCCATTATCGTGTTTGGACCTGGAACAACGGAGCTTGCCCATTTTCCGAATGAATCTATCGACATTGAGCATGTGATAGAAGCAGCAGAAATCATTGCAGGGACAATGGTTGAATGGTGTGAAGCAGCGGAATGAGATGAAATGAACATAAAAAAGAAGGCTGCCTTATTCAGCCTTCTCTTTATGTGTGTTTTGCTGCTCACACATATATGTCACTGGACAAAAACGAAGAATGCCAGATCCTAGTTTCATACCGCCCAACATGATGCCCAAAAGCAGCATTTTACTCCATGGTTTTCTAGCATATAAGGATCCAGCTACAGTACATATTGTCATTCCGCAGGCAATTCTAATGAGCGCTTCCATTAAGCCGAGATTAGGTTTCATTGAAGGTGAATCTCCTTTTTTAAATTATTTTAAGTGTGATTTCAAGAAATTGTAACGTTTCATTAATGCGTAACGTGGTTCGTTATGTTACGATAGGGCTAATACAAATGAAGGAGAGTATGTGAATGTCCGAACGTACTTTTAATTGGAGAAATAATGACATCCGCACACAAATCGATGTAGTCGACTCAAAAATAGTTCCAACACTCCTTTTAACGAATGGACTCGTGCTTAACCCGTTTTTGAAGCAATGGGTGAAGGCAAATATTTGGATACATGATGATCGAATTGTTTATGTCGGAGCAGAGCTTCCTCAAAATAAATCAGCTAAACGTGTGATTGATTGTGAAGGGAAATACATTGTGCCTGGGTATATAGAGCCTCACGCGCACCCGTTCCATATTTATAATCCCCAATCACTTGCAGAATATGTGTCTCAATTTGGCACAACAACAATGGTCAGCGATAACTTATTTCTTCTTTTGCAAAGCAATGAAAAGAAAGCGCTTTCCACTCTGTGTGAATTAAAAAAGCAGCCATTTCAGTATTTCTGGTGGTCCAGATACGATCTTCAAACGGAAGTCAGATATGAAGATGAGATGCTGCCTGTCAACTACCGGAAGGAATGGATTGATCATCCTGACGTCCTTCAAGGCGGCGAATTAACAAGCTGGCCAAGATTGATGGACGGTGATGATCTCATTTTATATTGCATGCAAGAAACGAAGAAGCAGAGAAAACGAATTGAAGGGCATTTCCCTGGAGCTTCTGAGAAAACGCTAACAAAAATGAAGCTGTTTGGCGCGGACAGTGATCATGAAGCGATGAATGCGGACGATGTGTTAAAAAGATTGTCCCTTGGCTATCATGTTTCATTGCGGCATTCTTCCATCCGCCCAGATTTAGTGAATATTTTAAGAGAATTGCATGAGCGTGATTTTAGACACTATGACCACTTTTTCTATACAACAGATGGTGCTGCTCCTCACTTTTATGAGGAAGGCATGATTAACCGCTTGATTTCGATTGCCCTTGAAGAAGGCGTGCCGATCATTGATGCGTATAATATGGCGACATTTAACATTGCAAAATACCATCAAATTGATGACTTATTAGGCGTTGTCGGTCCTGGACGGCTGGCTTCTTTGAATATTTTAGATGATCCAATGAACCCAAATCCTGAAACAGTCATATCTAAAGGGGTTATCCTCAAATTAGATGGCGAGAACCAGCATCAATTCCAAGAAACAAAATGGGAAAATGGCGGGCTTCTTCCATTAGATTTGGGGTATGATCTGACGATGAGTGATTTGCAATTCTCTATGCCGCTAGGTGTGAAGATGAGAAATGCCGTCATCATGGAGCCTTATACAGTGGAAATTGATAACTCAATCAACCAACTGTCATGTGATCATGATCAAAGCTTCTTTAGCCTGATTGACCGAAAAGGCGAGTGGCGTGTGAATACGATGCTAAAAGGGTTTGCAAACAAAGTGCAAGGCTTTGTCAGCTCATTTTCGCTCACGGGTGATATTTTAGTGATCGGGAAAAATAAAGAGGATATGATGCTGGCACATAAGCGGATGAAAGAAATTGGCGGGGGAATCGTCCTCACAGAGAACGGGAAAATTTTGCATGAAATCCCGCTGCAATTATCAGGCTGTGCATCGGCTGAACCATTTGAGACTGTTCTTCAGCAGGAACAAACATTACGCGAGCTGCTCATTGAGCGCGGCTATCCATTTGACTGCCCAATTGATACACTTGTCTTTTTCCAAAGTACACATTTGCCGTATATTCGAGTGACGCCAAGAGGAATATTTGATGTCATGAAAAAAACTGTACTCTTTCCGTCTATAATGCGTTAAAATATAACAGAGTGGAGCTGTATCATCTTTGCCGCATTTCTGACTGCTGTTATAGGGCAGAAGTGAGCTATGGTTCTTCTTCACTGCCATGTAAGTGATCATGATCTTATGTGGAGCTGTTGACAAAGCAGAGGGCTTTGACATGACGAATGAAGTACTCTAATTGTAAAATGATTCTGTCGGTTACGCTGACCGGCCAACATATTTTGAATGATCGAGCAAGGCGGGGCGCATATTTGTGGGTCTCGCTGAGCTTTCCGCAAAGTCTATATATTAGGGCAGAAGACCTAACCAAGCAGAAGTCATCTTTATACCGGAAGCAAACAAGTTTGTCAGATTGTCATACAAGGAAAATGACAGAACTTGTCGAATTTGTTTACGATAAAGAAGCTTCGGCTTACGAAAGAACCTGACGGCATTTTCAGCGTAGAACCAAACCTGTCATGATCTGTTCAAAGCTCATTGCTGAGGTTTTAAAAAAATTAGTCAGGAAAGATACCGCTTTCTTAGAAGATCGTGCGAAGCGGTGTGGCAATAGTAAAGGAGAAGATGTATTAAGATGCAAATTGATAAATTAAGGGGCAAAAGCTTAGACCAGTTATTCAACTCCATCTTATCCCTTAAAGACCTGGAAGAATGTTATCGATTCTTTGATGATTTGTGTACCATCAATGAAATTCAATCTTTATCACAGCGTCTTGAAGTAGCACGTATGCTTCGCGAGGGAAACACGTATCATAAAATTGAGACGGAAACAGGTGCAAGCACTGCAACCATCTCACGTGTCAAACGCTGCTTGAACTACGGCAACGATGCCTATACGATGGCACTTGACCGCGTAGCCGAACAGCAGGAAAATAACGAAACAAAATAATGCAGCTTTCACTGTAAACAATCCTTTTCACGAAAAATGGACTTGTTTGCAGTTTTTTTATGAAAAGCGGGCAGGGACTGATAAATTGTCCCTGTTTTTTTAATTTAGCTCGTCCATAAACCATCTTTCTCATTCATAGGAGATATCATCTTCGTTTGAGATGATTTTCTTAAACTCTACTGTTTGCTAACTTTATACGAAAATGTTAATAAAAAAAGGTGCGTTTCCGCACCTTTTCAAGCTAGACAGATGGCTGTGTGCCTGAGAACATCGGCACTTCGCTTGTCTCGCCATTCTCTTGTCTAAAAATAATATGTTTTTCATTAAAATGAATAGGCGATTCTATTCCCGCAGCTGCGGATAAGTTAAACAAACCTTCTCTAAGAGACAGGATATAATTGCACACTCGGTATTTTTTTTCTTCAATTGATAAACCCTTTTGCAGCTTTGGATCAGTCGTGGCGACCCCGACTGGGCATTTATTCGTGTGGCAGACTTGGGCGCGAATGCATCCGACTGAAAACATGAGACCTCTAGCAATATTCACAAAGTCAGCTCCCATTGAAAGGGCAATCGCAATTTTATCTGGCGATAGAAGCTTGCCAGAAGCAAAGAGCTTTACCTGATCTCTGACACCGTATTCTTTCAAAATTTGATGAACCATAGGGAGTGCCGTGAAAATTGGCAGCCCTGCGGAATCCGCCAATTCATGAAAGGACGCCCCTGTACCGCCTTCTCCGCCATCAACTGTAATGAAATCAGGGTGTTTCCCGCTTGTTTTCATATAGCTGGCAAGCTCTTCAATATTTTCTTTATGTCCGACAACAAGTTTGATTCCAACTGGCTTTCCCCCTATATTCCGCAGCTCCTCAATGAAATCAAACATGTCAGGAATGGAGTGGAACATCTCAAAGCGGTTTGGGCTGTCAATGGATTGGTGAGGCGGCAATTTACGGATATTCGCAATTTCTTCCGTTACTTTTTCGCCGTCAATATGACCGCCGCGTGTTTTTGCTCCTTGTGCCAGCTTGAGTTCAAAGGCTTTGACTTCCTCGTGCTCGCTTTTTTTCTTGAATTCTTCAAAGGAAAATGCGCCATCCTCTGTTCTAACGCCAAATAAACCGGGCCCAATCTGACAAATGATATCTGCGCCGCCTTTGAGGTGATAAGGAGAAAGACCGCCTTCACCTGTGTTCATCCACGTACCGCCGGCCATTTTTAATCCTGAGGATAGAGCTGTAATGGCCCTGTCGCCTAAGGAGCCGTAGCTCATAGCGGATTGACCGATCAGTCCTTTCACATGGAAAGGCTTTTGACATGTGTGTTCGCCGATGACTTGTACATCCTCTTGATGGAGAAAATAAGGATTTGCTTCGACTTCTTTGAAATGTTCACTTCTTCGCAGTAAATTGTCTTGATCAATTTGATACACTTTCGTTTTGATTTTTTCAGATTGATCGATTCTTAGTTCATCTCGCTGCTTTGGAAACAGGACGTTTCGAATGTAATAGCCTGGCTTGTCAAAATCACGTTTTGATCCAAAGCCCATTGTCCGGCTTTTGTACTTTCCTGACATGACCGCCTGCTCGTATTCTCTTCTTGAGAAGGGCAGCTCCTCTCGGTCATTCAAAAACAGATATTGGCGAAGCTCAGGTCCTATTTTTTCAAAGATAAACCGCAGCTTTCCAATGACCGGATAATTTCGCAGAACTGAATGTTCTTCTTGTTTTTCATCCCTCATCCAAATCCAGATCAATAGAATGATTGGGATAATCAAAAAAATGATTAGCAATGTGCCGATGATCATTAAGGTTGTGGTCATGAAGATCCCCTCTTTTCTCTTTCATTGCTGTTGTTATTCCACTTTTCATAAAAAGAGAAACCACATCAACATATTGTGACGTTTAGAAATGAAAAGGCGGGGTAACTTACAAATAAGATCATAAGGGGAGGGAACATACATGAATAAGCGTCCAAATGCGTATGTACTTGCAGGATTAGGGGTTGGAGGAGCTGTGTTATTAGCCGTAAAAAATAAACAGCATCTGAAAAAATGGGCAAGCATGTTCCGGTCAGATGAAAAGGTTCCTGAAAAAGCCGGCCACCCAGATCCATTAGATATCCAAGACAACAAGATGGTCGACGAAGGGGCCATGACATCCGTCCATTATTTTAATGAAGCGAGACAATAGTTTGAAAAAAACCGTTTTGAAAGATCAAAACGGTTTTTTCTTGTCTATCATTTGATGTTATATCGAAGAGGATCGACAATGGTAAAACCGATCAGCCCTTTGTGATCAGGTGTCGAGAATTGGAATTCAATGCCTGACAGATGATAGGTTGAGAGAACTTCCTGATCCGTCAAACGTAAAGAAAGATTATTCTCATAAACCGGTGCATTCCGCAGCACTTCGGATTCTTCTGCAAATAACTCCAAGCCAGCCACCCGGCCCTCTTTGTCGATATCTACATTGATACATTCATTGACATCTAATTCAATGGTTTCTTTGATTTTCAAACGCTCCGATTGCGGGGTGATATAGATGTATCCGATATCTATACTTTGTTCATATGTAATTGTTCTTTTCAAAAGAGTCACCTCTGTTCAATAGATCTTTTTTAAATCTATAGTAAAATATTCCTTTATTGTATAATAGCATGTGACAAAGTGCCAAAATATCAACCTCTTTCAGCTCCTCTTCAAGTCGATTTTTTCATCTTTTCTCCAGCCATTTTATCTAAAGTCACAATCGCTCATTTTCAAAAGAATGAAACTTTTAGCTGAAGGAGGTTACCCATTTTTTGCGGCCTTTGATTTTGTTATAATATTTAAATGGAATGAAACGAATGGAGGAACGTTTTTCATGTATGATGTTACCGAGTGGAAGCATGTCTTTAAACTCGATCCAAATAAAGAAATCTCCGATGAACAGCTAGAAGCGATTTGCGAATCTGGGACGGATGCCATATTGATTGGCGGCAGTGACAATGTGACAGAGGACAATGTGCTTCAATTGATGTCAAAGGTCCGCCGGTTTCTAGTTCCTTGTGTGCTCGAAATCTCAACACATGAGATGATTGTGCCGGGCTTCGATCTGTATTTCATCCCGACCGTTTTAAACAGCTCTCATCCTGACTGGATTGTTGGGCTTCATAAGGACGCGATGAAGGAATTCGGTGATTTGATGTCAATGGAAGAGATTGTGCCTGAAGGCTATGTCATCTTAAATGAAGATTGTAAAGCGGCCAAGCTCACAGAGGCAAATACAGCGCTGGATATCGATGACGTCAGGGCATATGCAAGAGTGGCAGAGCATTTGATGAAGCTGCCCATTTTTTATCTGGAATACAGCGGAACGCTTGGAGACATAGAGCTTGTCAAAGAAACAAAAGCAGTGCTTGATGAAACAGTTCTTTTTTATGGCGGCGGCATCGAGAACGCTAAGCAGGCAAAAGACTTCTCCCAGCATGCAGACGTCGTGGTTGTAGGAAACGTCATTTATGACAATTTCAAAGAAGCATTAAAGACAGTGGATGCAGTCAAAAAGTCATCATAGTCAAATAAGATGAAACGGGTTAAAATAGAACATAAGTTCGAATTGGCGGTGAATGGAATGAATGAAATATCGAATCATCTATTAGAAGGGCTGAATGACGCGCAGAGGGAAGCGGTCAAAGCAACAGACGGGCCTTTGCTGTTGATGGCAGGAGCAGGAAGCGGGAAGACACGGGTGCTCACACATCGAATTGCCTACTTAATGGCAGAAAAGCATGTGGCGCCGTGGAACATTTTAGCGATTACATTTACAAATAAAGCAGCACGTGAAATGCGTGAACGTGTCCAGGCTATTTTAGGACCTGGCGCGGATGACATCTGGATTTCTACGTTCCACAGCATGTGTGTCCGTATTTTAAGACGCGATATTGACCGCATTGGTGTGAATCGCAACTTCTCTATTTTAGACACATCTGACCAGCTTTCAGTCATTAAAAACATTTTAAAAGAACGGAATATCGATCCTAAAAAGTTCGATCCACGCAGCATTTTAGGATCGATCAGCAGTGCAAAAAACGAACTCATTGACGCAGAGGAATACGCCAAAACAGCCGGTGATTTCTATGATCAAGTGGTCAGCGATGTCTATACAGATTATCAAAAGCGTTTACTCAAAAACCAATCACTCGATTTTGATGATTTAATTATGATGACAATTCGTCTGTTTGAGCGCATCCCTGAAGTGTTAGAGCACTATCAGCGGAAATTCCAATACATTCATGTGGATGAGTATCAGGATACGAACAGAGCGCAGTACATGCTTGTGAAACTGCTCGCGCAGCGTTTTCAAAATATATGTGTTGTCGGTGACTCGGATCAGTCTATTTATCGCTGGCGCGGAGCGGATATTACAAACATTCTCTCCTTTGAAAAAGATTATCCATCCAGTGAAGTGATTCTGCTTGAGCAAAATTACAGATCGACGAAACGCATTTTGCATGCCGCAAATACGGTGATTCAAAACAATGCAAACCGGAAGCCGAAAAATCTTTGGACAGAAAATGATGAAGGGGCGAAGATAGCCTATTACCGTGCAGATAATGAATTCGGTGAGGGACAATTTGTCGCAGGAAAGATTCGTCAACTTCATCAAAGCGGAAAGCGTAAATTATCCGATTTTGCGATCCTTTACCGAACAAATGCCCAGTCTCGTGTCATAGAGGAAACGTTAATGAAAGCCAACATTCAATACAACATTGTCGGCGGCACGAAGTTCTATGACAGAAAAGAGATCAAGGACATCTTGGCATACTTACGCCTAGTGGCAAACCCAGATGACGATATTAGTTTTGCACGAATTGTCAACGTACCAAAGCGCGGAATCGGTGCGACATCTGTTGATAAAATTGCAGCATATGCGGAGATGAATGACCTGTCTATGTTTGAAGCACTTGGTCAGGTGGATTTCATTGGCCTGAGTGCACGAGCAGCCAATGCGCTTGATGAGTTCAAACAGCTCATTGATCAAATGACGAACATGCAGGATTATTTATCTGTCACAGAATTAACAGAAGAAATCCTAGAGAAAACAGGCTATCGTGAAGCGCTGAAGCTCGAAAAAACGATTGAAGCACAAAGCCGCTTAGAAAATATTGACGAGTTTCTATCCGTCACGAAGAACTTTGAAGAACAAAATGAAGACAAGTCACTTGTGACCTTCCTGACAGATCTCGCCCTCGTCGCAGACATTGATAAGCTGGACGAAAATGAAGAAGAAGATCAGGATGCCGTCATCTTAATGACACTTCACGCCGCAAAAGGTCTGGAATTCCCTGTTGTTTTCTTAATGGGAATGGAGGAGGGTGTCTTCCCGCACAGCCGTTCATTAATGGAAGATGCAGAGATGGAAGAAGAACGCCGCCTCGCTTATGTAGGCATCACACGGGCTGAAGAAGAGCTTTATTTATCAAGTGCGAAAATGAGAACACTTTTCGGACGGACGAACATGAATCTTGAATCAAGATTCATTCGAGAAATACCAGCCGATTTATTGGACAACCTAAATGAGAAAAAAGAAACAAAAACACCGTTTGGACAAACAAGAGAACGACCGCAAAGACGGGGACCAGTCTCACGTCCACAAACTCAAACGATTCAAAACACAGGCGGCGGCAGTATTGGCTGGGCTGTGGGCGATAAAGCGGCCCATAAAAAATGGGGCGTTGGTACGGTTGTGAGTGTGAAAGGCAGCGGAGACAGCACAGAGCTTGATATTGCGTTCCCAAGCCCTACAGGCATTAAGCGTCTTCTCGCAGCATTTGCACCAATCGAGAAGCAATAAACTGATAGGACTGACAAAACGGATGAATTGAAAGGAAGAAGCAGATGGATAAAGAAGCAGCGAAACGCCGGATCGAGGAACTGCACCAGATTTTGAATCAATACAACTACGAATATCATACACTTGATCGTCCAAGTGTTCCTGACGCTGAATATGATGCGCGGATGCGTGAGCTGATCTCTTTGGAGGAAGAGCACCCTGACTTAAAAGCAGCAGATTCTCCATCACAAAGAGTAGGCGGCGCTGTTTTAGACGCCTTTCAAAAAGTGCGTCACGGCACACCAATGCTCAGCCTTGGGAATGCGTTTAATGAACAGGACCTTCTTGATTTTGACCGCCGGGTTCGTCAAGCAGTCGGTGACGATATCGCATACAATGTCGAGCTGAAAATTGATGGACTCGCTGTTTCTCTCCGTTATGAAAATGGCGTGTTTGTCCGAGGAGCGACGCGCGGCGATGGAACAACGGGTGAGGATATTACTGAAAATCTCAAAACAATTCGTTCCATCCCGCTTAAAATCAAACGCCCACTGTCGATTGAAGTGAGAGGCGAGGCATTTATGCCAAAACCTTCTTTTGAAGCATTAAATGAAAAAAGAATACAAAACGAAGAAGAGCCGTTTGCAAACCCGCGTAATGCGGCTGCAGGTTCACTTCGTCAGCTTGATACGAAAATTGCAGCGAAACGAAACCTTGATATATTCGTCTACAGTATAGCGGAGCTTGATGAAATTGGTGTTGAAACGCAAAGCGCAGGACTTGATTTTCTCGACGAACTTGGCTTTAAAACAAACAAAGAAAGACGGATGTGCCAAACGATCGAAGAAGTCATCGACCTCATTGAAACATTAAAAATAAAGCGTGCCGATTTTTCATATGAAATCGATGGAATCGTTATTAAAGTCGATTCACTCGCTCAGCAGGAAGAACTAGGCTTCACAGCAAAAAGCCCGCGCTGGGCGATTGCGTACAAGTTTCCGGCTGAAGAGGTCGTTACGAAGCTGCTTGATATTGAACTAAGTGTCGGACGTACAGGCGTGATTACACCAACAGCGATTCTTGAGCCTGTCAAAGTAGCAGGGACGACAGTGCAGCGTGCATCTCTTCATAATGAAGATTTGATCAAAGAAAAGGATATTCGCTTGTTCGATCAAGTGATTGTGAAAAAAGCCGGGGATATTATTCCTGAAGTCGCAGGTGTCCTTGTTGATCAGCGTACAGGCGAAGAAAAACCGTTTCACATGCCAACTGAATGTCCAGAGTGTCATAGTGAGCTGGTGCGAATCGAAGGCGAAGTGGCCTTACGATGCATCAACCCAGAATGTCCTGCCCAAATACGTGAGGGACTCATTCACTTCGTTTCCCGTAATGCAATGAATATTGATGGACTTGGCGAGCGGGTCATTACACAGCTCTTCAAGGAACAGCTCGTTTCTCGTGTGTCCGACCTTTATCGATTAACGAAAGAAGAGCTCATTCAGCTTGAACGAATGGGCGAAAAATCTGTCGACAATTTACTGCGTTCAATTGAACAATCGAAAGAAAACTCTCTTGAGCGTTTACTATTTGGACTCGGTATTCGATTTATTGGTTCAAAAGCGGCAAAGACCTTGGCGATGCATTTCGAAAACATCGATCAATTAAAGCAAGCGACGAAAGAACAATTACTTGAAGTCGACGAAATTGGTGAAAAAATGGCTGATGCCGTCGTCACGTACTTTGAGAAAGAAGAAATACTCGATCTGCTGAACGAACTAAAAGAGCTCGGAGTCAATATGACCTACACAGGGCCAAAGCCGGTAAAAGCAGAAGAAAGTGATTCCTACTTTGCAGGAAAAACCATTGTGCTGACAGGAAAATTAGAAGAAATGGCTCGAAACGATGCAAAAGCAGCGATCGAAGCATTAGGCGGAAAGCTGGCAGGCAGTGTGAGTAAAAAAACAGATCTAGTCATTGCCGGAGAAGCAGCGGGAAGTAAGCTGACAAAGGCAGAAGAACTCAATATTGAAATTTGGGACGAAGCTAAAATGCTCGAGGAGCTAAAGAAATAAGAGGAGTGTTTTCTATTGAAAAAGTTGTTATTGCTGCTGACAATGCTCACACTGGTATTGTCAGCGTGTGCACCTTTTGGGGGAAAGGAAGAGGAAGAGGTCACACAAAAAACGGATGAAACGAAGGAAACAAAGGAAACAGCCATCATCCCGATGTACAATATCTCAGACTCCTATTACAAAATGGTGCTGCCGTTTAAACAAGGAGCTGCTAGAGGTCTAACAGCGGAGCGTCTCAATACACGCTTGGACATTGATGAATTTGAAACTGGACTCATGCGACTTGCAACAGAGTCATTTAATACAAACGACTATCTTTTCCAAGAAGGACAGCATTTAGATGAGGACACCGTTCTCAGCTGGCTGGCGCGCAAAAAAACAGGCAGTGATCTGAAAAAGGCAGAAAAAGAAGATAAAGACTTTAAGAATCTGGGCTTAAATCCTGCTCTTCCAAACTCAGGTTCAACAAAGTCTAAAAATGAAAATAGTCCAATTTACTTAGCTTCAATGCTAGAGCATAATTACTTAATTCGAAAAGACAAAAACAGCTTACAGCTTGGCGGAGTTGTCATTGGTCTTGCGCTGAACTCGGTTTATTATTACCGTGAAAAGATCGGTGACCCGCAGCAAGAGGTGACCATCGATTCATCGAAAAATTCAAAGAAACTTTTGGCAGAGGGTGAAAAAATCGCTGAACAAGTGATCAAGCGAATTCGTCAAATGGACGGACTGCAAAAAGTGCCTGTCATGATTGCCCTTTATAAGCAAGCACCAAAATCATCTATCGTTCCAGGTAACTTTATCGCCAAAACAGATGTGAAAGCAGGCTCCGCTGATATCGGAAATTGGGATACGATCAAAGAGGAGAATGTATTCTTCCCTTCAGATAGTGCGAAAAGCAGCTACAAAGATGATTCAGAGCGATTTGACCGCTTCAAGACAAAGGTAGAAGATTACTTCCCGAATTACACTGGTGTTGTAGGAAAAGGCTTTTACAAAGACGGCAACCTGCAAAAAATGAAAATCGAAATTCCAATGCAGTTCTACGGAAAAACGGAAGTCGTAGCCTTCACACAATATTTAACCGGAGAAGTCATGGATTACTACAAGAGTACCAATATTGAAATCAACATCACATCTTCTGATCAACAAGAAGCCCTGATCACGAAAAATGCTGAGGACAAAGAACCGACTGTTCATATATATGACTAAATAAGAGGGATTTTCAAACTCTTGTCAAAATATTAGTAGAAACCAAGAAGAAAGGCAGGTATGTTGATGCTCGTATAATGCTGATTACCGTCAAGAACATTTAAAAAGACGATAAAAGGAGAATCAGCATGCATAAAGAAGTAAAAGCACGATACGATGAACAGAAAGTCTTAAAGAAAGCGGCTCACTTGTATGACTTTCAGCTTGACCAAGTGACATTTCTAGCCGATGCAGAAAATTATGTGTATGAATATAAGGCAATGAATGGGGAGAATTATATATTAAAAATCACCCATACCATTCGTCGCTCACCCACATATATTTTAGGAGAAATGGACTGGCTTCGATTCCTGTCTCATCATGGTATTTCCGTAGCAAAGCCGATTTCATCAGCAAGAGGAAAAGACGTTGAAACCATTCCTGATCAAGCCGGAGGCGCATTTTTACTCCGTGTGTATGAAAAAGCACCGGGGAGAAAAGTGAATGAAGGAGATTGGAATGGGAAGCTGTTTGAAGCGTTAGGGTCCTATACAGGACGAATGCATCAAATAACAAAACAATATCAAGTAAAAGATCCTCTTTATAAGCGTCAAGAGTGGTATGAAGAGGAGCAATTAAAGCTTGATCAATATATTCCATCTGATCAAACGGTTGTGCTTCGAAGAAAAGATGAATTGATGCAAAAGCTTCACCAGCTCCGAATTTCGAAGGATGTGTATGGGCTGGTGCATGCCGATTTGCATCACGGGAACTTTCATTATCATCAAGGAGAGATTATCGCATTTGATTTTGATGATATTGGATACCACTGGTTTATCAATGATATTAGTATTTTGCTATACAATGTTCTTTGGTATCCAGTGATTCCATATGATGATAAAGCTGAATTTACGGCAGAATTTATGAGTCATTTTCTAAAAGGCTATCGACAGGAGAATGAGCTTGATGACGCGTGGCTGGCAACAATCCCTGATTTTCTCATGCTGCGTCATATGCTTATTTATGGGCTTTTACATCAAGCATTTGATCTCCAAACATTGACTTCTGACGAAAAAGCCATGCTGTCATGTTTTCGAAAGGAAATTGAGCAAAAAACACCCATTACTCCTTTTGACTTTCAACAGCTGGCACGATAAAAGAAACCCCTTGCTGTGTTAAACAGCAAGGGGTTTTTTTATAACTACACCGTATCACACTTCACGCCAACGACGCCTTCTAGATCTTTAATATCAAAGTACACATCGGTTGTATAGCGGTCTTTATGCACACGTACGCGTACTTCCATGATCGGATAGTCTTTTTCTTTTAAATCATCAATTCGTACAGAATGAATGCGAATATTGAGGGCTTTCATTTCTTTTAAAATATCGGTCATACGGTTTCGATCAGAAAGAGACATTCTGATGCGGATTTCTTTTTCCTGCAGGCGAATCGGTCCGATCCGCTGGAAGAGCCATGGCAGGAATTCGACACTAATCAGAATAAAGAAAAGACTGAGGAAGGCCTCTTTATAAAATCCTGCACCGGTTGCAACCCCAAGTCCTGCTGCTCCCCAGATCATCGCAGAAGTCGTGAGACCTGAGATGACATCATTGCTTTTTCGAAGAATCACACCTGCTCCAATAAAACCAACACCAGATATAATTTGCGCCGGTAACCTGAGTGGGTCCATTTGAAGCTTAGAGACTCGAGGGAAATTGTAGGCTGCATCAATGCTGATGATGGTTAAGACGCAGGAGCTGACAGCAATGACAATACACGTTTTTAAGCCGAGGGGCTTTTTCTTCAGCTCTCGTTCAAGCCCGATAATCAGCCCGATTAAAGTGGCCACGGCTAATTTTAAGACTGTATCCCATTCAATTGTCCAAAACATGCGTATCGCTCCTTTCACTTCATGTACGTTTCACAACATGTATATGATCTTCTCACAGCCCATATGGCTGCACAACTCTTATTTTATTCAGTTTCTGAAGAAAGAAAAGCTTTTTATTTTATTTAAAAAGAGAGTCATCCGCATAGGGCAGATGACTCTTCAACTCTTTATTTTGTTTCTTCCTCAAGGTGATCTTCCATTTTGTGAAATAGCTGTTTTGATGCTTTTGACGGCTTACTTGTCAATAAGCTGACAATAATGGCAGCTAATCCACTTAGCGTAAAGCCTGGAATCATTTCATAAATACCTGTGGCATGGTTGAGTCCTGTCGTAATCCATGTCAGAACCACAACTGCACCAACGATCATCCCAACTAGAGCGCCATGATGATTCATTCGTTTCCAGTATAGGCAAAGCAAGATGACTGGACCGAATGAAGAACCAAATCCTGCCCATGCATAACCGACAAGATCAAGAATGGTGTCACTTGGGTTAAGTGAAAGGCATAAGGCAATCACGGCGACAACGAGTACAGACATCCGGCCAATCATGACAAGCTCTTTGTCTGATGCTTTTTTTCTAAAGAACGTTCTGTATAAATCCTCTGTCATTGCACTTGCTGTGACAAGCAGCTGAGACGAAATTGAACTCATAATCGCAGCTAAAATGGCAGAAAGTAAAAATCCAGTGATATATGGATGGAACAATACTTTAGAAAAGACGATAAAGATGGTTTCAGGGTCAGCAAGGTTCATGCCCGTTTCATGAACATAGGCAACACCCACTAAACCGACAGACAGTGATCCAATCACTGAAATAATCATCCAGCTCATTCCGATTCGGCGTGCTGGTTTTAAATCTTTAACGGACGTAATGGCCATAAAGCGCACGATAATATGCGGCTGTCCAAAGTAACCTAGTCCCCAAGCAAGGAAGGAAATAATGCCAATGACGCTCGTTCCTCTAAAAATATCTAGCAATTTAGGGTCAATCTGTTGAATATCTTGAAATGTAGCAACAGGTCCGCCTAATTGTGTAAAGGCAACGATCGGCACGAGCACTAATGCTAAAAACATGATAGCTCCTTGGACAAAGTCCGTTAAGCTCACTGCAAGGAATCCTCCAAACAATGTATACAAAACCACAATACTTGACGTCAAAATCAGTCCAAACATGTAGTGAGCACCGAATGCTGACTCAAATAAACGTCCGCCTGATACCATTCCAGACGATGTATACAGCGTAAAGAAAATTAAAATGATGACGGCTGACACAGCTTTTAATAAGGCAGATGATCCTTTGAATCGTTTATCAAAGAAATCAGGAATCGTAATTGCATCATCCGCAATTTCTGTATAAGAACGTAATCGAGGTGCAAGAATGAGGTAGTTCAAGTAAGCACCAACGATTAAACCAATCGCAAGCCAGGCTGTCGATAAACCTGTTTTATACATTTCACCTGGCACACCCATCAGCATCCATCCGCTCATATCCGCAGCACCTGCTGAAAGGGCTGTAACGAATGGACCAAGCCCGCGTCCACCAAGCATATAATCATTTAAATTATGTGTTTTCCTGAATGCATACCAGCCAATGGCAAGCATCCCAATAAAATAAATAGATAAGGAAATTGTAACTTCAATACTCATTTTGTGTTCTCACCTTTTTCGTATTAATTTGACATCACCTCAATCAAAATATACAGAAGTGCGATGGCAGCTTTTTTGTTTGACTGCCTGCTCACTGCTATGGTTACTTAACCTAACAGAGTATTCCCAAGTGATCAACCTGCCTAAACCTCTTCATTTTGAAGAAAAAATGGACAGATCGGTGATAAGAATCAACATGTAAGCGATTACAAAAATGAGCAAAAGTAAAAATTTTCTGAAAAATAAAAAGTCACCTGATGAATATTTCTTTTATCGATTTGATCATAAAGACGTTTCAAGAGAACGGACCTTTTACCGCACCTGCGTAAAGTTGCTTTAGAACAGTAAAATTTGATATGATAAAGTGTATATGACTTATGATCATGACCACGATCACGCATCATTTTTGGAGGTGAACCTGCATGTCAAGAATTTCAATAGAAGAAGTCAAGCACGTTGCTCATTTAGCAAGGCTTGCGATTACAGAAGAAGAAGCTGAGATGTTTACAGAACAGCTTGATAGCATCATTTCATTTGCAGAGCAGTTAAACGAGGTAGATACGGAAAACGTTGAACCTACTACACACGTATTAAAAATGAAAAACGTCATGAGAGAAGATGTTCCGAATAAAGGTCTTTCCATTGAGGCAGTCGTCAAAAACGCGCCTGATCATAAAGACGGCTATATTCGTGTGCCATCAATTTTGGACTAAAGGAGGCCCGAGACATGTCACTGTTTGATCACAAAATTTCTGAATTAAAAGAGCTTTTACATAAAAAGGAACTGTCTGTTTCTGATTTAGTGGACGAGTCTTATAAACGAATCAATGAAGTAGACGGGAAAGTACAAGCATTCCTTGCACTGGACGAAGAAAAAGCTCGTGCGTATGCAAAGGAATTGGACGAGGTAGTTGGTGAAAAGGACGAGCTTGGCCTATTGTTCGGTATGCCGATCGGTGTGAAAGATAACATTGTTACAAAGGATTTGCGCACAACAGCTTCAAGTAAAATCCTGCAAAACTTTGATCCAATTTATGATGCAACCGTTGTGAACCGCTTAAGAGACGCAGAAGCAGTCACAATCGGTAAATTAAATATGGACGAATTCGCAATGGGATCTTCTACGGAGAACTCAGGCTTCAAAGCGACGAAAAACCCGTGGAATTTAAACACCGTTCCAGGCGGATCAAGTGGTGGATCAGCAGCTTCTGTTGCAGCAGGTGAAGTACCGTTCTCACTTGGATCAGATACAGGCGGTTCTATTCGTCAGCCGGCATCTTTCTGCGGAGTTGTAGGTCTTAAACCGACATATGGACGTGTATCCAGATACGGATTAATTGCATTTGCTTCATCATTAGACCAAATTGGTCCGATTACACGCAATGTAGAGGACAACGCTTATGTTCTTCAAGCGATTGCTGGTGTCGATCAAATGGACGCAACTAGTGCAAATGTCGATGTCCCAGATTTTCTTTCTTCATTAACTGGCGACATCAAAGGTCTGAAAATCGCTGTGCCGAAAGAATATCTTGGCGAAGGCGTTGGCGAGGAAGCAAAAGAGTCTGTTCTTCAAGCGTTAAAAGTATTAGAAGGACTTGGTGCGACGTGGGAAGAAGTGTCTCTACCGCATTCTAAATATGCGCTTGCGACTTACTACTTACTGTCTTCTTCAGAAGCATCTGCAAACCTTGCACGTTTTGACGGTATCCGCTATGGCTACCGTACAGATAATGCAGACAACCTGATTGATTTATACAAAAATACTCGTTCTGAAGGCTTCGGAGACGAAGTGAAGCGCCGTATCATGCTTGGTACATTCGCGCTAAGCTCAGGATATTACGATGCGTACTATAAAAAAGCGCAAAAAGTCCGTACATTGATCAAAAAAGACTTTGAAGATGTTTTTGAAAAGTATGATGTCATTGTTGGACCGACAACGCCAACTCCTGCATTTAACATTGGTGAAAAGACAAGCGATCCATTGACTATGTATGCAAACGATATTTTAACGATCCCTGTTAACCTTGCAGGCGTTCCAGGAATCAGTGTGCCTTGTGGATTTGCAAATGGCCTTCCGTTAGGACTGCAAATCATCGGCAAGCACTTTGACGAAGGAACAGTGTACCGCGTGGCTCACGCTTTTGAGCAAGCAACAGATCATCATAAAGCAAAACCTGAACTGTAAGGGGTGAATCAGAATGAACTTTGAAACGGTAATTGGACTTGAAGTCCACGTAGAGCTAAAAACACAATCGAAAATTTTCTCAAGCTCGCCGACACCTTTTGGTGCAGCTGCCAACACGCAAACAAGTGTCATCGACCTTGGATATCCTGGCGTACTGCCTGTACTGAACAAAGAAGCGGTGAACTTTGCGATGAAAGCGGCCATGGCGCTGAACTGTGAAATCGCAACGGATACAAAATTTGACCGTAAAAACTACTTCTATCCTGATAACCCAAAGGCGTATCAAATTTCTCAATTTGATAAACCGATCGGTGAAAACGGCTGGATTGAAATTGAAGTAGAAGGCAAAACAAAACGAATCGGTATTACGCGTCTCCATTTGGAAGAGGATGCAGGGAAACTAACGCACACAGGAGACGGTTACTCACTCGTCGATTTCAACCGTCAAGGAACACCACTTGTTGAAATCGTATCTGAGCCAGACATTCGCACGCCAGAAGAAGCGTATGCTTACTTAGAAAAATTAAAATCCATTATTCAATATACAGGCGTTTCTGACTGTAAGATGGAAGAAGGTTCACTTCGCTGTGATGCCAACATTTCTCTTCGCCCAATCGGCCGTGAAGAGTTTGGTACAAAGACAGAGCTCAAAAACTTGAACTCATTTGCTTTCGTACAAAAAGGCCTTGAATTCGAAGAGAAGCGTCAAGAGCAAGTATTGCTTTCTGGCGGCTTGATCGAGCAGGAAACACGCCGTTATGACGAAGCGTCTAAAAAGACAATTCTTATGCGCGTTAAAGAAGGCTCTGATGATTACCGCTACTTCCCAGAACCGGATTTGGTGGAGCTGTACATTGATGACGAGTGGAAAGAACGCGTAAGAGCATCCATCCCAGAGCTTCCAGACGAGCGCCGCAAACGCTACATCGATGAGCTTGGCCTTCCTGCATACGATGCAATGGTACTCACACTGACAAAAGAAATGTCTGATTTCTTTGAAGCGACCATTTCAGAAGGCGCAGAAGCGAAGCAAGCATCGAACTGGCTCATGGGTGAAGTATCTGCATACTTAAACTCTGCTCAAAAAGAGCTGGACGATACAAAGCTAACGCCGCAAGGGCTGGCTGGTATGATCAAGCTGATTGAAAAAGGAACGATTTCCTCTAAGATCGCGAAAAAGGTATTCAAAGAGCTCATCGAAAATGGGGGAGATGCAGAAACAATCGTCAAAGAAAAAGGACTTGTCCAAATTTCTGACGAAGGTGCACTGCTCAAACTTGTCACAGAAGCACTTGATAACAACCCGCAATCCATTGAAGACTTTAAAAATGGTAAAGACCGCGCGATTGGTTTCTTAGTCGGACAAATCATGAAAGCATCGAAGGGCCAAGCGAACCCGCCGATGGTGAACAAGATTCTCCTTGAAGAAATCAAAAAACGCTAAATAGCAAAAAAACCGCCTGATGAAAAAGGCGGTTTTTTTTGATTGAAATGACAGGGTCTTACTATAGATTCGGACCACAGCCGTATATCAATTTAGAGATACTTTTCTTATAATGAAGCATAAGCGAAAGTGCACATTCGAAGGGGGAAATGTGAGCTAAATCAAAAAACAGCACGTTATGTTACTGAAGAAACAGCCTCAATTGTTCCACTGCTCTTAGAACAGCAGGATCCTCACACTTTTCTAAATTCGTCAGCATTCCTTGGATGACTGGCTTACGAGGTTCAGCTTTTGCCAGCTCTTCTTCAATCACTTCAATGGATACAACGGTATCATCAGAAAGCAGATGCTCCAGCTTTAACAAACGAAGCTCCTCTTGAAGGGAAGCAGCACTAGGCGCTTCATCGTCCCAAATGGTTTGCTTCAAAATCGGCTTCGTCTGAGAGCGAAGCAATCCTTGAACCAGATCATCAAACCGTTCGAGTATAAAGGATGAGAGCTCATCAAATGATAATTGCATTTGATCCTGTAAAAGCAGAACCTGCACATACGATTGGATAATTCCTTGAATCATGACTGACAGGTCAGTTATATATGGTTCGATCTCCTGTCCATAAGTGGTCAAGATGGAAATTTGAATTTCATCATTCATTTGCTTTTTCACAGTTTTTGAATACTTTTTAATTTGCTGGTTTTCCGGAATAATGTTCTCGCTGAGGATCAGAATGATAAAATCCTTGTTCTCAGCAAAATGCTGAAACTGTTCAGCAATTTGTTTCTGAAAGATCTCTCTCGGCGCGAGATGCTGATTCTCTTTTCGAATCGTTTCGATTGTTTGCATCGAAGTGTCGATATAATATTCAAACGCTCGGTTGAAAAGCTGTTCTTTTGATTTGAAATGTAAATAAAATGCGCCTTTTGATATTCCGCATTCATCTGCAATTTCCTGAATGGTCGTAGAAGAAAAACCCTTTTTCGCAAACAATTGGATGCTTGCTTTAATGATTTTTTCTTTTTTTTCGTTCATGAAATAAGGCCCCTTCAGCTTTAGAATGTTACGTCAAACGCAAGTGAAATGGTTGACGGCATTGTATATCACCGTTTATTATGATATAGAATGACCAGTCAGTCAATACATAAAGGAAAATGGAGGATATAATGAATTCGATCATCAATTTTGTATTAAAGAATAAGTTCGCTGTATGGCTCATGACGATTATCGTAACAGTTGCTGGTCTATATGCCGGATTGAATATGAAACAAGAATCAATCCCGAATATCAACACTCCAGTCATTACGGTTTCTACAACGTACCCTGGCGCAACGCCGGACGAAGTATCAGATAAGGTGACAGATCCAATTGAAAAATCAATTCAAAACCTCAATGGGGTCAGCGTAGTCACTTCTAATTCTTTTGAAAATGCATCATCCATTCAAATCGAGTACGATTACAGCAAAGACATGGATGAAGCAAAAAAGGAAATTGAAGATGCGATTAGCAATATCGATTTCCCTGAAAATGCAGAAAAACCTAAAATCGCACGCTTTAGTATTAATGCGATTCCAATCCTAGCCCTTAGTGTCTCAGGTGATAAAGAATCATTACAAGACCTTACACGAAAAGTAGAAAATGACCTCGTTCCTTCACTTCAAGGGTTAGACGGCGTCTCTTCTGTTGAAGCTTCAGGACAGCAAATCAAAGAAGTAGAATTTTCGTTTAAAGAAAAGAAACTAAAAGAATACGGTTTAGATGAAGAAACTGTCCAAAACATGATCAAAGGCTCTGATGTGAATGTACCATTAGGTCTATACACATTTGGCAACAAACAAAAATCAGTTGTCGTGGACGGCAATATTTTAAGCGTCAAAGATCTGAAAAACATGCGAATTCCAGTCACACCAAGTGCAGGCGGCGGTGCGGGAAGCGCTGGAGCTGGAGCACCATCTAGCAGCGCAGGTGCGCAAGGTGCCGAGCAGCAGGCGGGAAGTGCAAGTCAGCAGCAAGCAGCAGCACAGCAGCAAACAGGTGCAGCAAGCAGTCAATCTGTAGAGCTGCCAACGATCAAGCTGTCTGAGATTGCAGATATTAAAGTCGTCAAAGAGGCAGAATCGATCTCTAGAACGAATGGGAAAGACAGTATCGGTCTGCAAATTGTCAAAGGCTCTGATGCCAACACAGTGAGTGTTGCAGAAGAAGTGACAAAAGAGCTTGAGAAATTTAAAAAAGACAACAAAGGAATCAAAGTAAGCACCACATATGATCAAGCAGAGCCGATTAAAGAGTCTGTCAGCACAATGCTGAACAAGGCGATTATCGGAGCAATCTTTGCGATCATTATCATTCTCTTGTTCCTGCGAGATATCAAATCAACATTAATCTCGGTCATCTCCATTCCGTTATCTCTGTTGATTGCTGTCTTACTATTAAATCAGCTGGATATCACGTTAAATATCATGACACTTGGTGCCATGACCGTCGCCATCGGGCGTGTTGTCGATGACTCGATAGTGGTCATAGAAAATATCTATCGACGAATGGCGTTAAAGGATGAACCGTTAAAAGGCAAGGCACTCGTCAGAGAAGCCACAAAAGAAATGTTTATCCCAATCATGTCTTCAACGATTGTGACAATTGCGGTATTCTTACCGTTAGCATTAGTAGGTGGAATGATTGGTGAACTGTTCATCCCATTTGCCTTAACGATTGTGTTTGCGTTACTTGCTTCACTGCTTGTCGCTATTACAATTGTTCCAATGATGGCACACACTCTATTTAAAAAGAACCTGTACGGCACAGCGAAAAAGGTAAAAGAACATAAACCAAGCAAGCTTGCTGGCGGTTATAGACGTGTACTTAATTGGACACTCAACCATAAATGGATCACATCAGGAATTGCCATTCTTATGCTTATCGGAAGCTTATTCTTAGCACCACTTGTCGGTGTCAGCTTCTTACCACAGGAAGCAGAGAAAACGGCGATGGTGACATATACACCTGAACCTGGACAAACGAGAGAGCAAGCAATTGATGAAACGAAAAAAGCTGAAGAATATTTGATGAAACGTGACCATGTCAATACAGTTCAGTATTCTCTTGGCTCTTCAAATGCCATGACAGCAAGTGTTGGCGGTAACTCTAACGGTGCATTATTCTTCGTACAATATGACGAGGACACACCGAATTTTGATAAAGAAAAAGATCGTGTAGTCAAAGCCCTGCAAGACAAAGCGTCTAAAGGGGAATGGAAATCACAAGACTTCTCATCTGCTGGCGCCAGCAATACTGTGACGTACTATGTGTACGGGGACAAAGCAAGTGATATTGAAGGCACAGTAAAAGATGTTGAGAACATCTTAAAAGATGAGAAAAACCTGAAAAATGTCAGCACAAGCTTATCTGAGAAATACGACGAATATACGTTTAATGCAGATCAAGAAAAACTGGCAAAACTAGGTCTAACTGCTTCACAAATCGCTCAAGCGATTGCACCTCAAAATAGTGAAACAACACTGACAAAAGTCACAGAGGACGGCAAAGAACTTGATGTGAAGCTTCAAACGGAAAAAGATGAATATAAGAGCAAAAAAGATTTAGAAAATAAAAAGATCACCACACCAACAGGGCAAGAAGTCCGAATTGGTGATGTCGTCAAAGTAAAAGATGGGACGACAGCAAATACGGTGACAAAACGTGATGGAAAAATCTACGCGGAAGTGTCTGGTGACATGACAACAGACGACGTCTCAAGCGTAACGCAGGATGTTCAGAAGAAAGTCGACAAGCTTGATCTAAAATCTGGCGTAACGATTGACACAGGCGGCGTAAGTGCGGATATCCAAGAATCCTTTACACAGCTTGGCCTTGCAATGCTTGCAGCGATTGCCATTGTGTATCTCGTTCTCGTCATCACATTTGGCGGAGGTCTTGCACCATTTGCAATTCTCTTCTCACTTCCATTTACGGTTATTGGCGCTCTCGCTGGATTGTTTATAGCAAAAGAAACCATCAGCTTAAATGCCATGATTGGATTGCTTATGCTGATCGGTATCGTTGTAACAAATGCCATTGTCTTGATTGACCGCGTGATTCATAAAGAACAAGAAGGTCTCTCAACAAGAGAAGCGTTACTTGAAGCAGGTGCAACAAGATTACGTCCAATCTTAATGACGGCACTTGCGACAATTGGTGCACTGCTGCCACTCGCATTAGGATTTGAAGGCGGAAGCCAGATCGTATCAAAAGGACTTGGTGTTACCGTAATTGGCGGTTTAACAAGTTCTACACTTCTCACATTGGTCATCGTTCCAATCGTGTATGAAATGTTAAGCAAGTTTAAACGTAAGAAAAAGTACGCAGAAGAAGAATAAGAGGAAGCCCCGCTCATTGGCGGGGCTTTTTTATTTTGAAATCTGGCAAACAGCTTTTCTCATAAGTTCTTCAAATGCATGGAAAAAGGCATCGCGATCGACATGGTCAATCACTTGAATTGATTTTCCATCTGGATGTTCTTCTGTCCGTCCTTGCTTTGGCGTCTCGGTATAAACGATCGCATTCACTTCTTTTGAACGGGTAAATGATGTAGAAGCAAGAGTAATTGTTGTCAGCACATCCCATAGGTAATACGTCGAATTGGTTTCATGATGAATGAGCGGCGGACAAAAGGCGTAGCACTGACCGATAAAATCTATTCCAATATGAGAACGAAGAGAAGCCCAGCGCTGACGTACATCAAGTGTAAGCGGGACTTGATTTGTACTTTCAAGTGCGACCATTTCAATAGGAAACGGTTCCTGAAAGACAGTGCTCACAGCATAAGGATCCCAAAATGCATTCCATTCTGCTGTCCCGTCATGCTCGGGTTCTTCAACATTGCCTTTTTCAAGGAACGTGCCGCCCATCCACACCAATTTCTCAATTTTGTTAGAGATTGAAGGATCTTCTTCTAAAGCGCGTGCAAGATCTGTGAGCGGACCAGTAAAGAGCAGGGTGACAGGTTCTTTTGCCTTCTTAACTGTTTCAATCAGATGAAGGTGTGCTGGCAGCTTGGACACCTTTGTATCAACAGTACCTTTTTCATTTAAAATTGGCAGAGCATCTACATAGAAAGCATGCATACGCCACTCCTTCGGAAATGGATTGACGCCTCTAGAAGTTGAAGCAGCGACTTCAATTTCATAAGGGCTGAATCGATCAATGATTTTTTGAGATGCACTGAGAGCAGGCTCTAAATAACAATCAGCAGGAATCACAGACATTCCGATGACTTTCAGATGTTCCATTTGAAGGAGAAGAAATAAAGAGACGAGGTCATCAACACCGCCGTCATGATTAAAATAGACAGGCTTTTTCATCGCATATCATCCTTTACAGCGTTTTCTTTTATCTTATCAGAATGCTTTCTTACTGAGGGAAATGTGCTTGGAGATTTTACATATTAGGTGGTTGTTTTGTTGCCATTTTCAAATCTCATAGTATAATTAAAGGTTGTTAGTGGTGAAAATAGATTGCATAATGAATATAGGATGATGATGAATGAAACGTGCTCGAATTATATACAATCCGACATCTGGGCGTGAACTCTTCAAGAAGAATTTACCGCAGGTTTTGCAAAAATTTGAACAAGCTGGCTATGAAACTTCTTGTCATGCGACGACATGTGCAGGAGATGCCACGCAAGCAGCAGAAAAGGCCGCACAGAGAGATTTTGATTTAATTGTAGCAGCAGGTGGAGACGGCACGATCAATGAAGTCGTCAACGGACTAGCACCGCTTGAAAAAAGACCAAAACTAGGAATTATTCCAGTTGGAACGACAAATGATTTCGCAAGAGCACTTGGAATTCCACGAGAAGGTGTTTTGAAAGCGACAGATGCCATTATTGAGGGTGTAGCCAAGCCGCTTGATATCGGTAAAGTCAATGGCCATTATTTTATTAATATTGCTGGCGGCGGCCGGTTAACAGAGCTCACCTATGAGGTGCCTAGTAAGCTGAAGACCATGCTTGGACAGCTTGCTTATTATTTAAAAGGCATGGAGATGCTTCCATCTATCCGCCCGACAGAAGTCGAAATTGAATATGACGGCAAATTGTTTCATGGAGAAATCATGCTGTTCCTTGTTTCACTCACAAACTCAGTTGGCGGCTTTGAAAAACTAGCGCCAGATTCCATTTTAGATGATGGGATGTTTGACCTGATTATTCTAAAGAAGGTCAATTTAGCAGAAGCCATTCGAGTGGTCAGCCTTGCTCTCAGAGGCGAGCATATTCATGATAACAATGTCATCTACGCAAAAGCGAATCGCGTAAAGGTAGATGTAAAAGATAAAATGCAATTGAATTTAGATGGTGAATATGGCGGCATGCTGCCAGGTGAATTTGAAAACCTGTATCGCCATATTGAATTTATTGTGCCAAAAGAAACAGCTGAAAAAATAGGGTGAAGACTGAACTTGGTTCCTTATGGCGGCCAAGTTTTTCTTTGCAAATGAGGTGATAAAATTGGTAAAAATGAAACCGCCTGTTGAAAAGAATGAATACTACAATGTAACCTTCGAAGATTTAACGCACGAAGGTGCAGGTGTAGCGAAAGTTGAGGGTTTCCCTGTGTTTGTACCGAATGCCCTTCCTGACGAACAAGGGAAAATCAAAGTCACACGTGTCAAAAAAGGATTTGCTTTTGGACGACTCATGGAGCTGACAAAGGAAAGTCAGCACAGGCAAGATGCGCCATGTCCTATCTATAAGCAGTGCGGCGGCTGTCAAATCCAGCACATGAGCTATGAAGGCCAGCTGCTTTTTAAACAGAAACAAGTAAAGGACGTATTGGAGCGGATCGGCAAGCTTGATATGAGCCGTGTAAAAGTTCATCCTGTACTCGGCATGGAAGACCCTTGGAATTACAGAAACAAAGCACAAGTACCAGTTGGTGAACGAGAAGGCGGACTTGTTGCAGGATTTTATCAGCAGCGTACCCATGAAATCATTGATATGGAAAAATGCTTGATCCAGCAATCAGAAAATGACGAAGTGGTACAGGCAGTAAAAGACATCTGCAATGCGTTTGGCATCAAAGCATATAACGAAGAGCGGCATAAAGGCTGGCTGCGTCATGTCATGGTTCGCTACGGCATGGCAACAGGTGAAATGATGGTTGTGTTTGTCACAAGAACGGCTGATTTTCCGCAAAAGCAACAGGTGATTGAGCAGATTATAGCACGCTTCCCACATGTTCGGTCAATTGTGCAAAATGTGAATTCAAAGAAGACAAATGTCATTTTCGGAGACGAAACGACCGTTTTATGGGGAGAAGAATACATTTATGACACGATTGGCGACATCAAATTTGCTATTTCAGCCCGCTCGTTTTATCAAGTGAATCCAGCTCAAACAAAGGTGCTTTACGATAAAGCCCTTGAATATGCGGAGCTGCAAGGAGAAGAAACCGTGATCGATGCGTATTGCGGAATCGGTACAATTTCCTTATTTCTCGCACAAAAAGCAGGCAGAGTCTATGGCGTAGAAATTGTGCCAGAAGCAATTGAAGACGCAAAACGCAACGCTGACTTAAACGGAATCAACAACGTTGAATTCGCAGTCGGCGAAGCAGAAACTGTTATCCCAAACTGGTACCAAGAAGGCATCAAAGCAGATACGTTAGTTGTCGATCCGCCAAGAAAAGGCTGTGATGAAGCACTGCTTGATACGATTTTAAAGATGAAACCGAACCGTGTTGTGTATGTGTCCTGTAATCCTGGGACGCTAGCTCGTGATTTGCGTATTCTTGAAGATGGTGGGTATGTGACGGAGGAAGTGCAGCCGGTAGATATGTTTCCGCATACCTCACATGTGGAATGTGTGGCGCAACTTATTTTAAAAGAAGGCAACTAACCTGTATGGGGGTTGTCTTTTTTTTTATAGTAGGGGATTAAAAAAGTTTTAGTTGAAGTTCTCTCAAACTCTTTGTCGGTAACTACTGGTACTTAATCAGCCAATTCACAGAAAATTTTTTAACTATTTGATATAATAAAAATATGAATAAAATGTAAAATAGGTAATTAAAAGGATGATGAGAAGGTTTGTTATTGGAATATAAGAAAAATCATGGTCGTCGATTAGGGGGGGAATAATAGTGAGCATTTTAGCATATATAGCTGGAACTTTGATTGTCCCAAACATTGCTGGTTATCTTTTGACAAAAGGCTTAACAAATCGAGATGAAAAGAGATTAATTAAAGACATAGAAGATACAGTTACTGAATTTAATCGTAAGTTTGATAATACTGAGGTTGATAGTAACTATTTTATAGAATTTCTTGAACAGAACAGGACTGTTGAAACAATAATACAGAGAGTATTTTATGCATATAACACTTCAAAGGAAGATTACCAAGATATATTTAAGAAACTAGCAAAAGAAGCGGTTGAATTTGTCAATATTAAAAAAGATGAATTTAAGCATACGCCTATTAAGAAACCGACCGATTTTGAAGAGTACTTCTCTGATTTGTTTGATATACTAGTAAATTTTCGAGAATCGTTATTAGATATTAAAGACAGTGCGATTGTATCAATGGTTAATGAGTCAATTGGTAAATCAAAAGGGGAAATTATCAGAACAATTGAGGAGATAAGAGACAATTATTTGTTAGGAAGGAATAAACATCTTTCGTCTAATGAACAAATCAAGCGTAGGCTAGAGGAGTTGAATCGCGAATATAAATCAACTTTTATTCCGTTGGACAATAGTCTTATAAAGAGAAAAGAATTTTCTATATGTAGGCAAGCATTAGATTCAGAGAAATCTTTAATAATACATGGAAAGGCTGGAAGAGGGAAAAGTGGATGTACAGAAGATGTTATCATTTATTGTGAAGAAAATGAGATACCATATTTGGCAATTAAATTAGATAAACGAGTTCCAAGTATGACTGCGGAGAAGTGGGGAGAAGATTTAGGATTACCTGCATCAATCACTCATTGTATCCACAGTGTTTCTAAAAATAAAAGGGCAGTAATTATTTTGGATCAGTTAGATGCCCTGCGTTGGACTCTGGCGCATTCTAGAGATGCTTTATTAGTATGCTCTCAGATTATTAATCAAATAGAGGTATTGAATAATGATAGAGCAAACAAGATATCTGTTGTTTTTGTGTGTCGAACTCATGATTTGGAAAACGATAATAATATTAGAGCATTATTTAAAAAAGATGATTCAAAAGAGAACGTTATTCAATGGGATAGGGTTCAGGTTAATGAGTTGGACGAGGATTTAGTTGAAGGTATTGTTGGAAAGCGTTATGAGCAACTAACAAGTAAACTGAAAGAGATACTAAGAATTCCAAGTAATTTATATATTTGGAAACAGCTAGATCCTGGTAAAGTATATGAAGAATGTTCTACAGCAAGCCATTTGATCTCTGAATGGTGGGGGCAGCTATCAAATAAATGTTTTGAATTTGGATTGAGAGAAGACAATCTATTTCAGATTAAAGATAAAATAGTAACATTTCTAGAGAGATCTAGTAAAATATTTATTCCTTTAAGTATATTAAACGAAAATAAATCATCTTTAGAATTTTTATCTTCAAATTCTTTCTTAATTATTCAAGGAAAGAAAGTTTCGTTTGCCCATCAATCTATATTAGACAGTTTTTTAGCAGAAAAGATGCTTCAGAGATATTATGATGGTGAAGATATTGTAGATATTATTGGTACTAAAGATAAACAAACACCTGGTAAAAGATATCAAGTGCAAATGTTTATGCAAAATTTATTTGAAATTGATAGCCATGATTTTATTACTGTTGGACAAAAAATGTTTGAAGCAAAACAAATCAGGTATTTTGTCAAATTTGTTTTTTTCGAGGTGCTAAATCAGATAGATAAAATAGATGAAAATATACAAAACTTTATAGTGAATAACTGTGATAATGAAAGTTACGGCAATCACATTATTAATAACGTTATATTTTCAAAGCCCAATTATATTAAGTTGCTTAGACAATGTGGCATTTTAGAGAAATGGTTTAACACCCCATCTAAGAAAGATATGGTTATCAATTTCTTTGTAAGTATAAGCCCAAATTTTGAGTCTGAGGATATTACGTTTATTGAAAAATATTCATTTAATTCACAGGAAGACGATAATAAATTCTCTAAATGTTTTTTGCGCGATATAAATCAAGATACGGATGAGTTATTTGAATTAAGAATGAAATTTTATAAGCGATATCCGCGAATGGCTGATAACTATCTTGATTTTAAGTCGATGCTCAAAAATAGTGAATTAAGAACAATACGGCTACTAGCTTTTTTATTGGAAAATAAAATTAAAAGCAAAGGGAAACAAATTTATTATTACGAAGAAACATTTCTCTATGAAGACTCTGAAATTCTAATCAATAATGGAGAAGAGGTTCTTAATTTATTATTACCACTCGTTCCAATAGATAAAGACGTAAGCTTTATTTATAGTGGTTGGTCTGGGGAATATATTCATAAAAGAGGGCTAGAAAGGGCTTGTATCCAAATTATAAAGAAAGCGAATGCCGCAATAATTTCTCAACAACCGAAAAAATTCTTTGATCGCTATAAAGAGTTCATGGGAAAAGGTAATGATTTATTTAATGAAATTATATTGGATGGATTATTCAGAGTATCAGAAAGTTATAGCGATGTTGTTATTAATTATTTGTGCAGTGATTTCAACAGTAACGTATTCGTTAATACAAGTGGCAATGGTGATAAATTACTTCTTGCCAAACAAATATTAGAAAAACATACGAGATACTGTAGTGAGGATATTTTCAATTTATTAGAAGAGAGAGTTCTAAGTTATCTTTCTCCGCAAGCTAAAGACTTATATCGTCGTAGAATTAATTATAATAGAGAAAAAAATGGTCGTACAGTTTATTTGAGTTTTTGGGGTGATTTTCAAAAAGAAATTTTAGAAGTTCTTCCCTATAATCGATTGAGCATTCAAGCAAAAAATTTGTTGCGTATTTTAAGACGTAAATTCCCTAAAGGGTCAACTTTATATAAATATTCAGATGGACACAGCGGATCGATAAGCTCACCCGTGGCGGGGAAAAAATTAAATAACAAAAAGTGGATAGAGATTTTAACTAATAAAAAAATTATTCAAAAAGATTCTTCCAGATGGATAGAGGTTCCAGAAGGTTTTATTAGTTCTTCTATTGAAGAATTTGCAAGTAGTTTTAGTAAAGCTGTTTCCGAGGAACCTGAAAGAATGATAAATCTAGTTCTTTCAAATAAAGAGAAAGTTCTGGAATCATACGTAGATTCCTTATTTAGTGGCGTTGCATCTAGTAAGGCATTGGGGGATGTGCCGATAGAGTTATTGGAAAAAATGATTTTGACCTATCCATATGATTATACCTCATATCGGGCGAACGACATTTGCTCAATCATTAGAGACAGGAAAAACGTAAATTGGTCTCAGGAGATTTTGGATATTCTAAAGGATATTGCTATCAACCATAATAACCCAGAATTAGGAACTATAAATGTAACTAATAATGAGGATAAAGAAATGCGTAGCTATGCCATGCTACAAAGTAATGCGATTAACTGTGTAAGGGGTAACGCAGCTCAGGCAATAGCTGAGTTATTATGGAATGAAAGAACTTTGTTTAAACAGTTTAAAGATACAATTGAAAGATTGGTATTTGATGAAAATCCGGCAGTGAATTTAGCTAGTTTATTCGCATTATGGCCTGCCTATAATATTGAAAGAAAGTGGGCATCAGAGATAATATTAATTCAATATAATAAAGATTACAGGCTAGCAGGTTTCTATGATACGAAAAATATGCTCTTTTTGCTTTATCCTAAGCATCGTGAACAAGTACTGAAAACTATAAAAAAATGCTACGAATCTGAAGATAAAGACTTGATTGAAATGGGTGCAAATTGTCTATCAGAAATGTTTATTCGTAATAATGAATTTTCCGAAATTATTGATAACGTAGATGCAATGAGCGAAGTACAAGCAAAAGCCGTACTTCATATGGCTACTAACTATTTTAACAAAGGTGAATTTAATTCAATAGTAAAAGGTTTAATACGTAAATTTAAGGCAAGTACATTAGATCTCGAGATTCCGATTTCAAGATTATTTTATGATGATCTTATTGATTTAAAGAGAGATAAGGATTTTATGATTGAAATAATGAATTCTAGTTTAAACCGTAGAATAGTACATGCATTTGTTCGTTATCTTGAAGAAAAATCAAAATCAATAGTTGATTACAAAGATATTATATTTTCAATGAGTCACCACTTACTTGGAAACGAAGTTGGTAAGTTTGAAGAGATTTGGGGGATAGAAGATGAAATTTCTAAATTAATCATTGGATTATATGACGAAACCTCTAACTCAACTATTCCTGAGATAAAAGCTATTGCAAATGAATGTCTTAATATATGGGATTTGATGTTCGAAAATCAATTTGGTCAAATTAGGTCCTTGAGTCAAAAACTAATGGAAAGGTAAGACGTTGTTGCATAACTATTATGTGCATCATTTTACACCTTTAGACCTTTTAAGTAACTATCAGATATCTCGTGTAATCTATATTCGCATCTTTATGTTAACTGGATAAATTTAAAATTCTATATATAAATAACCCCCTTGTCTAGATAGGGGGTTCTTCTTCTATATGTTGATTTTTTTGATCCAGCGCAGTGGATATGATATCAAGACCAATGTATAAAAAGCTAACAAAGAAAGATAAAATCAATGCACCATTTCCCCATATTGAAACTTCAACTAACTTTAAATTTAATACATATTTAATCGTGAAGTAAATAAGCGCCCACGAAGCAAAAAATTCTAAAATATAAGTTATCCATTTTGGGATCTTCAACAAAAAAGTGAGTCCTTTCCCTATAAATAAAACTATAAACGACCAAAAAACTACGATGATGCTGACTAACAATGAAAAGGTAATCAAAGAAAATAATGAATCATAAGTGATGTATTCACCGAATAGAAAATTCACTCCCAATGAGACTAGAAAAAGCATAACAGTTGGAAGCGCAATAACAATACTAAGGGAAAAACATATTAGTAAAATAAGAAGAACGGCAACAAAAGCGCCAGGTGCTTCATCTACAATGTTTTTCTTTCTGAAAAATGTATAGAGCATGATAGATACTAAAAGGAGTACTAAAAAAGTCATTAGAATAACGTAAGAAAAAGACATGATCACCCTCCATAAAAAAGTGCTATTTAGTACTTATTGTTTATTTAGAGAAGATTAATAATGAATTTGCCATTGTTTTAGTAACTTTTAATAAAAGCATAGTGAACTGTTTTATGTATTATTACTATAAGATAATTACTCCTTTCTATAAAATACACAAAAATCATAATAATATCCATATTAAGGTTGATTGGTATTTTTGCTATTTGTATAATGTGATATTTGTCGATTTCAAATTTGAAATAATTGAAGTTTTTTTCATTAGTTTGGCGAATGCCTTACCTTCTCCCATTGAATGACACGTTTCTCAGCAGCACTTTTGAAAGGCGTTTACGTCTCCTCAAATTTTTGATATTTTATAAAGTGCTGATAGCATTTTGTTATTGTTCATTTTATGCTCCTTTTGCGTTGAATCCTAACTAAAGTATATAATGATAATAGAAGGACATGCCCTTTAGGCGCAATGTCATGAGAGGAATTGGATGAAAGATGAGTAAAAATTTCTGGCGTGATTTACCACGGCCATTTTTTATATTAGCACCAATGGAAGAAGTGACAGATGTTGTGTTTCGTCATGTTGTGAGTGAGGCGGCGAGACCTGATGTGTTTTTTACAGAGTTTACGAATAGTGAGAGCTATTGCCATCCTGATGGCATTCAAAGTGTGAAGGGGCGTTTAACGTTTACAGAGGATGAGCAGCCGATTGTTGCTCATATTTGGGGAGACAAGCCTGAGAACTTTAGACAAATGAGTATTGGAATGGCGGAATTAGGATTTCAGGGGCTTGATATTAATATGGGCTGTCCTGTTCCAAATGTCACGCAAAACGGGAAGGGCAGTGGCTTGATTCTTCGTCCAGACGTTGCCGCAGAGCTGATTCAAGCGGCAAAAGCTGGGGGATTACCTGTCAGCGTGAAAACAAGACTTGGTTTTACTGAGGTCGACGAATGGCGCGGATGGCTTAGACACATTTTGGAGCAAGATATTGTGAATTTATCAATCCATCTTCGTACAAGAAAGGAAATGAGCCAGGTGGATGCGCATTGGGAGCTCATTCCTGAGATTAAAAAACTTCGTGATGAAGTAGCCCCTGATACTCTTTTGACAATCAATGGTGATATTCCTGATCGTCAAACAGGCTTAAAGCTCGCTGAACAGTATGGAGTGGACGGAGTGATGATTGGGCGCGGGATTTTCCATAACCCATTTGCCTTTGAAAAAGAGCCGAAGGAGCATACAAGTGATGAACTGCTTGGTCTTTTAAGATTACATCTTGATCTCCATGATCAATACTCATCATTAGGCTTGCGTCCATTCAAGGCACTGCACCGTTTCTTTAAGATTTATGTAAAAGGATTCAGAGGAGCGAGTTTCTTAAGAAATCAATTAATGAATACATCATCAACAGATGAAGTGCGTGCCATGCTGGATGAATTTGAAGCGAGAAATCAAGAACAATCATGACCAACAAGAGGAGGGGGCGAACCCTTCTCTTTTTTATTAAATAGGACTATTAAACTAGTTCTCTTAAATGGTAAAATGAGATAGAAATAACAATTGGAGGTATTTTATTTGAAACCATTTTGGGATAAAGACAGTGAAAGCGATGAAACATTTAAGAAAATCAATGAGAAAGGCATTGCAAAAGCGGAAAAGAAGCTAGGCGTCATCTTGCCTGATACATATAAGAAACTTATTCTCGAACAAAATGGCGGGTATACCCTGCATAACGCTTTTCCCACGGACCAGCCGAATGGATGGGCAGAGGATCATGTGTCATTTGATCATTTAAGAGGAATTGCCAAGAATGAAGGCATTATGGATAGTGATTATTTAATAGAAGAATGGGAATTGCCTGAGGGACTTGTGCTCATTTGTGGAGATGGTCATACGTGGATTGCATTGGATTACAGAGAAACAAAGGAACATCCGCCGGTTCATTACTTTGATCTAGAAGATGAGACGGATTTCAAATTAGCGGATTCGTTTGATGAACTGCTTGCTGGGCATTATACTGCTGAATAACATGAAAAGGAAAAGGCAGCCGCAAGTAGATAACCGTTGTTATACAGTGTTTTTTGAGAGAGACAAAAGAGTCTCTCTTTTTTTGTGAAGCCATATGGATTCTTTCACCATTTCACTCCAAAACTGTTATGTTTAAGTCCTATTATTCAATTGGTTCACTTTCCACTCACTATATTTTCTGACGATAATATCTGCCACAATGTAAAATGGCAGAAAGCTGGAGTTGTCCACTTTGTTATATAAGTGAAACGGGGTGCTGCTTACATAGATGTTAAACATGGCATTTTGTGCAAGGAGGTTATTCCTTAATGTGGTCATGCTGATAAATTTGATATGTCTCGTTTTCACCAATTGAATGATTTCATCTAAATTCTTCGATTCACCCGATAAAGAAATGATAAATAAAAGGTCATCCTCACCAAATTCAATGATTCCATCTGTTAAGTCCCGCTTGCTTCGTAATACTTGAGATTTTTTATGCAGTGACCATAGCTGCCGCTGTACATCATTGGCCAAATCGAGTTGTGCAGTTCCTGTACCATAAATATAAATATACGGTGCGCGATCTATCAGTTGATTTAATTGATGAAAGTCCAGCTGCTCCATATATTTTCTTGTCTGCCGGATATCTTGATCAAGCAGCTGCATTAAATCTTGTGTTGTCTCTTCAGTGAAAGCATTTAATTTCACATAAGACTTTAAGTCACTATAGCCGTCGAACCCTATTTTCTTGGCAAGCCGATGGATGGATGAGATGGAAGTATGAGCATAACGGGCAAGGTCCTGAATTTTCATTGTCTTCATTTCTTCAAGATGATCATGGATCGTTTTAATAATGTGTAGGTCATTCTTATTTAAATCTTCGAAGTATTCATTAACCAGCTTGTCCAGTATCATGCGATGTGCCCTCCAACATGAAAATATTTTCTTCCTGTGAAAATATAATCTAATGTTACAACTTGATTTCTAAATACGTCAAACCTATTGGTTTTTGTAAGCGCTGCCTTTACAGTGGTGTTATGGATCAAGCAAAGGGGTAATGCTTATGAATGCAATCAAGCGGTTTGGCAGTGCTATGGTAGTTCCTGTACTTTTATTCGCGTTTTTTGGTATTGTTGTCGGCCTCGCGACTTTATGTAAGAATCCAGCGATTATGGGGGAAATGGCTGCAGAAGGTACGATGTGGTATAAGGTTTGGACACTGATTGAAAGCGGAGGATGGACGATTTTCAATCATATGGAATTAGCCTTTGTGATTGGATTGCCCATCTCACTTGCAAAAAAAGCCCAAGCCCGTGCGACGCTCGCAGCTTTGATGATTTATCTCGTATTTAACAATTATATTCATGCTATTTTGACACTTTGGCCGTCTGCTTTTGGTGTTGATTTATCTCAAGGTGTTGAGAATGTAGCGGGGGTAAAAGAAATTGCGGGTATACCTACGCTGGATACAAGTATCATTGGTGCGGTGATGATATCTGGAATCGTCATTTGGATCCATAATCGTTTTTATGATCAAAAGCTGCCTGAAATGCTTGGAATTTTCCAGGGGCTTGTATTTGTTGTCATCATCGGATTCTTTGTGATGATTCCTATTGCTTTTGCCGTTGCGTTTGTCTGGCCCTATGTTCAGCAGGGGATTCAATCTCTCCAAGGGTTCATGGCACAGTCTGGTTATATTGGTGTCTGGCTGTTTCATTTCTTGGAAAGGGTGTTAATTCCAACAGGACTTCACCATTTTATATATACACCTTTTGAGTTTGGTCCAGCGGCTGTAAATGGGGGGTTAAAACCATATTGGATCGCTCACTTAAATGAATTTGCGTCCTCAACTTCCGATTTGAAGGATCTTTATCCATACGGATTTTTATTACATGGGAACATTAAGATGTTCTGCTGTTTAGGAATAGCTCTAGCCATGTATTTTTCTACACCGAAGGAAAATAGAAAAAAGGTTTTGGCTTTGGTATTACCCGCCACATTGACAGCCATATTTGCGGGAATTACAGAACCGCTTGAATTTACTTTCCTATTTCTCGCGCCTTATTTATTTGTCATACATGCACTTCTTGGAGCGACCATGGTGACAATCATGAATATGTTTGGTGTTGTCGGAATGATGGGTTCCGGGCTGATTGAAATAGCTGCATTGAACTGGATTCCGCTCTCTTCAAATCATGGAGGGATTTATCTGATCCAAGCGATGATTGGACTTCTCTTTACTGCATTGTATTTTGTCATATTTAGATGGATGATTGTGAAATTTGATATTCCATTACCAGGACGAAAAGATGAGGAGGAGACGAGACTATATACCAAACAAGATTATGAGAGTCATAAAAAAGCTCATGACAAAAAGGAATCACCCGTTAATGCATCAGAGTATGAAGAGAAAGCCGTTTATTTCTTAGAAGGCCTTGGCGGTAAAGAAAACATTAAAGATGTGACAAACTGTGCCACACGACTGCGTATTACAGTGATTGACCCTAGCTTGGTGAAAGATAGGGACTACTTTACAGAAAATAAACTGGCACACGGCATGGCTAAGAGTGGTCAAAGCATTCAAATCATTGTTGGTTTAAGTGTACCGCAAGTAAGAGAGTCCTTTGAGACTAAACTTTCATTAGATTGAAAAAGGAGCTGGATATCATGAAAAGATTTAATATTACCATTGCTGGAGGCGGAAGCACATTTACACCGGGAATCATTTTGATGCTGTTAGACTATTTAGAGGAGTTCCCAATTCATACAATTAAACTCTATGATAATGATGAAAATAGACAAAAGACGATTGCAGATGCATGTGAGATTATGTTAAAAGAACGAGCACCAGAAGTACGATTACTGGCAAGCACGGACCCAGAAGAAGCGTTTACTCAAGTCGATTTTGTGATGGCACATATTCGTGTCGGAAAATATGCAATGCGTGAATTAGATGAGAAAATTCCATTGAAGCATGGAGTTGTCGGACAGGAAACATGCGGTCCAGGCGGGATAGCTTACGGAATGCGTTCTATTCCAGGTGTATTAGAACTTGTCGATTATATGGAAAAATACTCACCTGAAGCTTGGATGTTAAACTATTCGAACCCTGCAGCGATAGTAGCAGAGGCAACACGTAAGCTAAGACCGAATTCTAAGATTTTAAACATATGTGATATGCCAATTGGCATCGAAGAATTAATTGCAAAAAATTTAGGCTTATCTTCACGGAAAGAACTAGAAGTAGATTACTATGGTTTGAATCACTTTGGCTGGTGGACAGATATTCGAGATAAATCAGGAAATAGCTTAATGCCTGAGGTGATTAAGCATGTAAGCCAGCATGGTTATGCAACAGATGGAACATCTGAACTAGAACAGCAGAAGAGCTGGAACAGCACATTAAAAAAGGCCAAAGATATTCAAGCGCTTGATCCAAAAACGGTCCCTAATACGTATTTGAAATACTATCTATTTCCAGATGAAGAAGTAGCACATTCCAATATAGAATTCACACGTGCCAATGAAGTCATGGAGGGACGGGAAGCTTTTGTTTTTAGTGAGTGTCAGGCCATCATTGATAAAGGAACTGCAAAGGAAACAAAGCTGACCATTGATGAGCACGCTTCCTATATCGTTGATTTGGCAAGAGCCATTGCTTTTAATAAAAAAGAACGGATGCTGATGATTGTAGAGAACAATGGCGCTATTAGAAACTTTGACCCAACAGCAATGGTCGAAATTCCTTGTATCGTTGGCAGCAATGGTCCAGAAAAATTAGTAGTTGGAGAAATTCCTAGATTTCAAAAAAGTCTCATGGAGCAGCAAGTTGGCGTAGAAAAACTAGTAGTAGAAGCATTTGAAGAAGGGTCCTATCAAAAACTATGGCAGGCCATCACATTATCGAAAACGGTGCCGAGTGCAAAAGTAGCAAAAGATATTTTAGACGACTTAATTGTGGCAAATCAAGCATTTTGGCCAGAATTAACATAACAGGAGAATAAGCAATATGGGCGTGACAGCGCTCATATTGCTTATTTATTGTGATGGAGACGAAAAGACCCCTTACCAAAAGGGGCCCGTCATTCCTTACTCCGCACTCTCCTCAACCTCACGGCTATCCTCAGTTTCACCAATATAAATAGGGCCGTTTGCGTGGTCGATTCGGATTGGCCATTCGTATGGAATTTGAAGACGTCTAGCGATGGCTCTCCAGAATTTTGTGGAATCCAATTCGAATTCTTGGAAGTCTTTTAATAAGTCTTTGTAAGACGAGCCGTCAAATTGAATGTACATATCTTGAAGGCGCATGAACGCGACATGTCTCACTTCTAGTGCTGCTGCGGCTTCCATTTCTTCTTCTGTTGCTTCTCCGATGATTGTACCTGCGGGCGGTAGCATGTCGTATACGTTAAATTCCTCTTCTTCTTCGTGAGCTGCATTGTGCTGTTGATCTGACATTTTTCTTCACTCCTTCTCGTTTTCAAGCAAAACTTTATTCCGTGCTTACTTCTATTATCGGAAGGAAATGTGAAATGTGGAATGAAAAGAGGAGCAGATCCACAGCACTTGCTTTTTTCTCTTGAATCATCTATGATCAATTACAGATATAAAAGGTCTATAATAGATAGAAAGGAGTTTCCTCATGAAATATTCTAAAGCGACCAACTATGCGCTACATACGATGGTGTTTTTAACTCTGGCGCCAAAAGGTAAAGCGATTGGCGTTGAGCCACTTGCTAAGATGCAAGACCTTTCACCAACCTATTTATCCAAAATTTTAACAAAGCTTGTGAAGGCGGGATTGATTGAATCAACACCTGGTGCAAAGGGAGGATACACCCTTATCAAACGAAAGGAAGACATTTCGTTTTTAGATGTCATTCAGGCTGTAGAAGGACAAACGAATTTATTTCGCTGCTCTTTAGAGCATGACTCCTTCATGCCCCATGATGGCTGTTTGATTGAACAAGTCATGCAGGATGTGGAAACGAAAATGCAGGAGACGTTAAGTCAAAAACGGTTAATTGATATTGCGAACCAAATTGAGCAGACAGAAAAAAATCCATTTTTCAAGATGTGATTTTTTTGAACTAATTATAGATATTAAGAGTCTTTAAAGTCTTGGATAAAAAGGAGAGATTGATATGTTATTAGATTGTGCGATTATCGGAGGCGGGCCAGCCGGATTAAGTGCAGCACTTGTTGTGGGTAGGGGCAGAAAACAGGTCATTGTATTTGATGACGAGCTGCCGAGAAATCGAGTGACTCAGGAATCACATGGATTTATTACAAACGATGGAATGACACCGTTTGAGATTAGACAAGCCGGAGAGGCAGATCTTCAAAAATACCCTAATATCCAAATCAAACGAAGTAGAATTAATGATATACAAAAGCGAGAGGAATTCTTTACGTTACTGACACACGAAGGGGATACATTCGAAGCGAAAAAAATCATCTTGGCAACTGGACTTCAAGATATATTGCCAGAGATCGAAGGAATTCATGATGTGTACGGAAAAACGTTGTTTAGCTGCCCTTTCTGTGATGGATGGGAATTAAAGGACAAAGCACTTGCCCTCATTGCAGAGAATCAGCGAGCCTTGCATATGGCTAAGCTTCTATCCAATTGGACAAAGGATTTGATCGTGTTTACGAATGGGCACGTGTTGGCTGAAGAGGACAAGTCACTTCTGACGGTGCATTCTATTCAAGTCATTGATGTGCCTATTGTGTCGATTGATCATGACAATGGTCAGCTGCGCTCTCTCCAGCTTGCAAATGGGGAGACGGTGAAAAGGGAAGGCGGTTTTGTCGCAAGTGAATTCAAGCAGTCAGCGCCATTTGCCGAAAAGCTTGGCTGTCAAATGACGAAGAATGCGGGGATTGAAACAGATATTCTTGGACGTACAACCGTCAGTGGTGTCTTTGCATGTGGTGATAATTTAGGCGGTCCTGCTCAGTTAGTTCTCGCAGCAGCAGCTGGAAGTCAGGCAGGAATGGGCGTCATTCATGAACTTGTGCAAGAAAAGTTTCAAGAAAAAACATCTCTATGAAAAGAGATGTTCAGCGGAGAGCGGTTTTCCGTTTTGCTAAGACGTGAGCTGTCCATTCAAAAAGTGCGTAGATCACAAAGAAGATCAGGATCCAGCTGCTGGCATCGACCCATACATTGGTGATATGAATGATGTTCGCCTGATCAAGTCCAGTCTGTATCCACATAGTGATCAATGCGGTGAGGAACACCTGTAAAAACCATTTTTTCAATTGGTCACACCTCCATCTCTTTCTATCATATAAGAAATGACAGTTAATTTCCAATTGTTTCCCTGTATGTTTCAACGGTAAAATAAGAAATAAAATCAATGGAAGGACATGACATGAGCGATCAAACAAATAGCTTTTTAAAAAGTCATTTTCCTGATCTTGTCCTCACCCCGCCTCTTTTTTATGGGTGGCCTTTTGGTCTTCGCTTTGAAGTGGCAGATTGGTCATTAGGAAAAGAATCGATTGTATTAGAAAAAGCGGGAGATCGTGCTTTTGAGATTGTAAAATATGCTTTTGATTCAGAAGACGAAATGCTGCTTGTAACGGATGTGTATACAGAACATGAACATGAATTAACGAAGCGAAAGCTCCTGGTTTATCAAAAATATGTCCGCCGGCAAGTACGCAATCGATTGCGTCACGAGCTTTTGACCTATGTTTGGCCAGAACTAGATGAGCCACTGACATTGGAGAGATTTACTCTGAAATGCAGGTTACAAGATATACGATTACGCCTGCTTCTACAAGCTATATGCCGAGAGGATTTCTATGCACCGAATCAAATCATGAAGGGCAAGCTTCAATATGAAAATTATCTCATCAATCTCTCAAAACATATGATTTTTCACTTATATGATGATCGAGGCTGTGATCTCATCGCGGCAGAGCCAGAGCGTTTAAGACCAGTCTATGAAGGCTTACAGCACTGGCTATTAGATTATGATCGCCCACAGATGGACCGGCTATTTACAGCCAAATAAAAAAACCGCACTTTCGACAAGTGCGGTTTCTTTTTATGCTTCTACTTTATTGAAAAACTGTGGCAAATATTCTTTGTGTGCTTCTAGCATTTCATCTAGGATGCTTTTTGCAATGGCATCTGATGGGACAAGCGGGTTGATGGTCATTGCGACAAGGGCTGTGTTGTAATCGCCTGTCACAGCTGCTTCAGCGGCTACACGTTCAAAGGATTTAATTTGAGAAATAAGTCCTTTGACAGCGACCGGCATTTCACCAACAGCGATTGGTTTAGGACCGTCTTTTGTGATAACGCAGTTGAGTTCAACGGCAGAATCATTTGGAATGTCACTGATGGCGCCATTGTTAATCGTGTTGACCGGCTGAATGTCATGCTTATCGTTATAAATGGATGCAATTAAGTTACAAGCTGCATCACTGTAGTAGGCACCGCCTCGTTTTTCAAGCTGCGGCGGCTTGATGTCTAGATCAGGGTCTTTGTAAAGCTCGAACAGATCATTTTCTAATGCGCGAACGACTTCCGCACGAGTTCCTTCGTTTGCTGCTGCTTTCTTTTCTTCAGCCAGCATATCACTTGTTTTGTAGTAGTAACGGTGATACGGACAAGGAATAACGCCAAGCCCTTTTAAGAAATCAGCATCCCACGGAATCGCTTGAATGTTGTTCATCGACATGCTGGAGTTTGGATCCGCCATGTCTTCGATCACTTGATCCATGATGCTTTTGCCGTCTAAGAATACATTGAGTCCAAAGACCATATGGTTTAATCCAGCAAAGCTGACTTCGACTCTGCTTGCGTCGACATCAAGCCCTTTGGCAATTCCCATGCGAATGCCGATTGGCACGTTGCATAAGCCAACGACTTTTCGATGGTTTGAATAACGAAGTACGGCTTCAGTGACCATACCAGCTGGATTTGTGAAATTCACAAGCCATGCATTCGGGCAAAGCTCTTCAATATCTTTGACAATATCAAGAATGACAGGAATGGTGCGAAGTCCTTTGAATAGACCCCCTGGACCATTTGTTTCTTGACCAATGACATCATATTTTAAAGGAATGCGTTCATCCTTCATACGTGCTTCAAGAAGTCCGACACGGAATTGTGTTGTGACAAAATCAGCATCTACAAGCGCTTTTCTGCGATCTAATGTTAAATGAACTTCGATTGGAAGTCCTGCTTTTTTGACCATGCGTTTTGCAAGATTTCCGACGATCTCAAGCTTTTCTTTGCCCGCTTCAATATCAACGAGCCAAAGCTCGCTAATCGGAAATTCATCGTATCGTTTAATGAATCCTTCTACAAGCTCTGGTGTATAGCTTGATCCTCCGCCAATTGTGACAACCTTTAATCCTTTTGCCATGCTCTGCACCTCCGAATAATGTAACGCGCAATGTTATAATAGAAAAAAGTCTTTTTTATTTTGTACATCTATAGCTTATCGTGAGAGCATCTCATGCGTAAATGACTTCAGCGTCTTTAGGCAAGGGTGCCCTATTTAGAGATTTGTTACATAAAAGAAACACCTTGTGACATGTTGTTGGAGAAAGGGGAAGTCAGATGTTTTCAAGTGAGGTCATTTCCAGCTTTAATGAACTAGAGAGCGCTTTATATCGATATATCATGGAAAACAGTGAAAAGGTCGTATACATGAGAATTCGAGACCTTGCAGATGCTGCACATATTTCCACCTCGTCTGTCCTTCGTTTTTGCCGAAAAGTAAATTGTGAAGGCTTTTCAGAGTTTAAAGTGAAGCTCAAAATGTATTTAGAATCAGAGCAGACACCCTCTTTAAAAAGCACACAGCACTTTCTATATGAATTTATTGAACGAACATTAAAGGGAGACTTTGAGGGGAAAATTAAGGAGGCAGCGAAACTCATTGCTGAGGCAAAAAATGTGCTGTTTATCGGGACAGGCAGTTCGGGCATTTTGGCGCAGTATGGGGCGAGGTACTTTTCAAGTCTTGAGAAATTTTCATTTTACATCAATGATCCGTTTTTCCCGATGAATATGCAGTATTTAGACAATAGTGTCACTATTGTGCTGTCTGTATCAGGGGAGAACAGTATTACGATCGATCATATTTCAAAGTTAAAAAGGGAAGGCAGCACAATCATTAGTATTACGAATAACCAGCACTGCACGATTTCGCGCATTTCAGATTTAAATATTGCTTACTACGTCACAGATGAGCGGGTCCACAGAGCCAATATCACCACACAGACGCCAGTTGTGTATATTTTAGAAGCAATGGCCCGTGACATGTTCGCGATGTTAAAAGAAAAGTAAAAGAGCCGCTGCATGAATCAGCTGCTCTCTTTTTTCTGCTTCATAAAAGAAAGGATGGCAATACCAGAACAGACGAGCACAAACAGACCGCCTAATAAATACACAAATCTCGCTCCGAATGTATCAGCAATTAATCCAACAAAGAAAATAGATAAACTGACAGACATAGAAGAGAGAACGTATTGAGCCGAATACACCTTTGATAAATCATGGACTGGCGTTTCTGTTTGAAGAATGGTTTGCTGCGAAACATCCCGAATTTGATAGGCAGGCCCCATCAAAATACAAAGCAGTAATGCAAGCCATGGCAGGCTGTTTAGCGAAAATAAAATGGTCAATATTGCATAGATAAAAGAGCCTGCAGCCATAAAGAGGAGAAGGTGTTTTTGAATAGACTGGTTTAGCCATGCAGCCAAGAGTCCGCCTAGAATGGCACCTATATAATAAGCGGCATTGATATATCCCCACCATTCCGCACCTTCCTTTAAAACAAGTGTGACAAAGGCAAGCGTAACCGGCCCGACCCACAAAGCACCTGCAATATTTTCACAAACATCCATGAAGGTCAGGGTGCGAACAGTTTTGTTTGTCCAAATGATCTTCCAGCCATCTTTGAACCTGTTCATCTTATTTGCTTTTTGAACCGTGTTTTCTTGCTTGAGTAGAGAAAAAACAGGGATGATAAATAGATAGGACAACACAATCATGAAACAAGAGGCCCACATTAAATAAAATGGACCAATCAACAGAACGAGCATTCCAGTAAACGAATAGCCGGCGATTTGAACAGATTGATAAAAAACGGAAGCTGTACTGTTCGCTTTCACAAGCTGATTTGTTGGTACAAGCATCGGCATGATGGCCTGTAATAAAGGGCTGATGAATCCGCCTGTGATGGAAATTAAAACGAACGCGCTAAACAGCCAGACGAGGTGCTGCTGAAAGAAATCAAATTGGGTCGTGAACACGACGAGCATCCCAATACGTAAAAGAGGGACCCATTTCAATAGACGCTTGGCTTGAAAGAGATCTGTCAAAACAGGAGAGAGGAGTCCAGCCAATAGCTGACATAGCGTTCTTATGAGCGGAAATACAGCCGCATAGGCGACAGATTGTGTATCTTGATAAATAACTAACGTGATCGTCATCAAAAATAAAATATCACTCAACATGAGAAGGCTTTTACTGCTTGTATAACACCAAAACTTGTTTCCCATATTAAACCGGCTCCTTTTCAAAAACATGTTTAGTATAGCATGGTGATGAAGGGTTCGGAGGCTTCCCATTGAAAAATACATCTTAAGGATGAGAAGATTGTGATAAGCTAAATGAAGGACACTGTAAGGAAAGGGGTTCAATCACTTGAGAAAATTACCAGCACATGACTTTTTGGACAAACATGGCATCCCATATGAGATCAAAACATTTTCTGCCGAAACAGAAAAAGGAGCAGCAAATGTAGCGGCAGCCCTTGGTTTTCGTGAAAGACAAATGATCAAAACATTGATCTTTGAAACAGGAGAAGGGGAGCAGCTGCTTGTGATGGTTGGCGCTGACCAGCATATTAAGTCAGGGAAACTAAAGAAAGCGGCCGGATCCCGTAATATTAAAATGGCTTCACCGGAGAAGGTTCTTGAAGTGACGGGCTATCGAATTGGTTCGATTCCGCCGTTTTGCTGGCAGCCAGAAGGATTCCGCACGATCATTGAAGCTTCGTTATTGGAGGAAGAGATATTAGGGGTTGGAGCAGGAGAATGGGGAAATGAAATCCTCATCACACCAGAACAATTAGTGAAAGCTTCAAAAGCTGTACCGTTTGACATCGTGCAGCCAGCCGAATAGAAAAAAAGTGCCTGTTTTTGGAGCAGGCACTTTTTTAATTGGCAGCAGGCGTAGTGAATGGACCGATACCTTTCATTTGCAGGAAGGCATCCACGGTTCTATTTTCTTCAAGATCATTCGCTCGTTTGCACACAACAACCGGTCTGACAATTTCAATGTCTTCGATGTACACGCGCCCAATTTCTTTCCGCTTGAGACTGCCTTGAACCGCATCACGGGGAACAAGTGTGATACCATATCCAGCTTTGATCATTTGTATCGCTTCATGAACACCGCTGAACTGTAAGTCCACGGTCGGTTTTTTGATCCCTTTCGAGGTAAAAAGAGAAAAAAGTTTATCTCTTGTGGAACTGCCTTCTTCTCGCATCAAAAAAGGCTCCTGGCTCAGCCGCTCTAGCGGGACAGTTTTTCCGTTCAACGGATGGTCTGCCGGGACAATAAAATCATAGCTTAAGTTCGTTAAATGAGAGGTGAGAATCTCCTCATGGTGCAAATCCTCGATCACAGCGATGGCCACATCTGATTCATATTGAAGTAGGCTTTCTAAAACCTGAGCGGAGTTTCCACTTTTTAATTCAATTTCCGTTTCAGATGAAGCTGTTTTAAAAGCAGCGAGCCAATCTGGCAGTAAAAAGTTGAGTGGTACATAGGTAGAAGCGATGCGGAGCCGCCCTTTTTTTCCGTTTTGTAAAAGTGTAATCTGATATTCTACTTCCTTTTCAGCCTCGAACACTTGCCGGGCATAAGGGTATAGAATTTTCCCCATTTCCGTAAGTGTAATACCTCTGCCATTTCGTTTAAAAAGACGGAACCCGATCTCACTTTCAATGCTTCTAAGCTGAGCCGTCACAGCGGGCTGTGTCAAAGATAGCACGTCAGCTGTTTGTGTAACACTTTTTGTCTCTGCGACCTTTGCAAAAATTCGAAGGGCATGTAAATTCAATTTTGCACCACCTATCAATTATTTTGATGGTTTAATCAAAAACATTCATTAGATTTATTATAAGGCATCCCTTATTGTAAAGATAGCGAAGGGGGAAGGGAAAATGGATCAACGTCAAAAGCAAGTGGTGTCAATATCGCTTATCACAGCATTTGCACTGATTGGGGATTCAATGCTTTATATTGTTCTTCCGATCTATTGGAAAGAGATTGGTTTATCATCTATTTGGGAGGTTGGGCTGCTGCTGTCCATCAACCGATTCATCCGCATCCCGCTAACACCTGTCGTTTGGTGGCTCTATCGGTTTGTCCCAATGAAAACCGGTGTATTGATCGCTATTTTGATTGCGTCCGTGACCACAATGCTATATGGTGTAAGCGGTTTTTGGCTGCTGCTGATTTGCCGCTGCGCTTGGGGGCTGGCATGGACGTTATTGCGTATGAGTGGAATGAGATTAATTGCTGAGATGGACGAAGGCTCACAGGGGCATTATACGGGCATTTATAATGGGCTTTACCGGCTTGGCAGTTTATTTGGCATGTTATTTGGCGGAATATTTGCCAGCCTGATCGGCTTCCAGTCCATGACGCTTGTTTTTGGTTTACTCACATTACTAGGGGTCATTTTTTATGTCTCTTTGGATGAGATTGAAAAGGGAGAAGAGGGGCAGGTGTATCAAGTCATCAAACAGAGGTGGCTTGCACGAGATGTTGTAAAAGTATTAATGACAGGTATGCTGATTGCACTTGTGATACAAGGGTTATTCGCATCAACACTTAGTCATGTCATTGAAGCAAGGATCGGTCATGGTGAATTTGCTCTGTTCGGCTTTGTCATTGGAGCTTCGGCTTTAAGTGGAATCATTCAAGCGCTCAGATGGGGGTGGGAACCATTTGTAGCACCGAAAACGGGCAGATGGTTTGATGGCCTTGTGATGAAGGAACGAACGCTTTGCTGGATGTTTCTTTCATTTGGATGTCTTAGTCTTCTGACGGTCATGCTGAAGGTAAGCGGCTGGTTTCTTGTGATGCTGCTTTTGATCCAGCTGCTGTCAACAGTCTTAACGACATTAACAGATACGCTTGCCTTTCAAAAAGCCTCTGCTCAAACCGATAAAAACCGCTTCCTCGCAAGCTATTCCTTTGTTCAAGATATGGGATCGGCTTTAGGACCCTTGTTCGGATATACGATGATTCAGTTTTTTGGATCAAGCAGCGTCTTTTGGCTGATGCTCATCATAAGTTTATTGCTTGTCAGCATGTGGGCAAGAGGCAGGGAGCTGCATGTTTCTTCTGATCAAGCATAATAAATTCAGGTCTTATACAAAAAAACTGCCTCTTGCGCTGAATGAAAGAGGCAGTCATGGTTTCTTATTCTACATCTGAATCATAGGCTTTTTGCGTCAGCTGGCTGACCACCTCTTTTAACCCATTTGGTTTATGAAACTCAACAGGTGTGTTTCCTTTTTCGAAGACGATTTGATCTGCTTCAACGAGCACGACATACCGATTGTTGAGCTTTGCAATATGGATCGAGTGGCCAAAGTCTGCTAGAAGACCTTTGATTTCCGTCTCGCCTAGACGCATTTTCATTGTGATATCAGGAGTTTGTTCAACAATATGAGAGGCTGCTTGTGTAACCTGCTCTGTATCGAGTGTTTCTCTAATTTCTCGTTTTTCACTCGCTTCCCATATTTCAAGATCCTCTTCAAACTGCTTTAATTCTTCACTTTCATCCTGTAATGTTTCAAAAACCTGTTCCTGTACCATATTCATGACCTGTGATTTCATGATTTCAGGCATGGATTCACCGTATTCGACGAACTTCAAAAAGTCTTCAAAATAACGAGCGTGTGAGGATTGGTGAATTTTCACTTCCGCTTCCTCAGTCATGCCCTCTTCTGGCATAAACGGGTATTGAATTGATTTCATGTTTTTTGTCGTAATGGCCATTTCGACTTTTCTGATCAAGGTAGATGTATCAGCGATAGAAGCCACTTTCTGCTCGAAATCGCATTTCATAATAAAGACAAAGGAATCGTCGAAATACTTTTTAGGAACGGCAGAAGCCACTAAAAAAACGCCGCCTCTGACAGCACTTGTATCTAAATATGTGCGAACAAACTGTTCACTGCATTCATTAAACAATTCTTTTGTATCTGCAAATCTCGTTTGATGAAATAGGTTGTAGTTTGGGTTTGAGTCGAGCTCATGACCGGGTTCTACAATAAATCGGCCAATTTTGGTCGGTACTTGTTCAGATTTAGGGTGTCTGTCCACTTTTCGTTTGACGATTTTTTTCAGTTCACCGTCTAAAAAGTCCTTCAGCTCACTTTGTTCAAACTCCTCTTGATCTAGTGTTTGATAATGTTTAAATCGTTTATTTGCTTGTTCATCTTTGCCTTCGATTTCCACGACAAAGAATGATAGAAAACGTATCGTAAAATCCATTGATTGGTCACCACTTTTTCTTCTTCGGATATGTTGAGTATAGAAAAAGGAGTGAAAATCGTCAACGAATGGAGAAATATCGTGTCATTATTTCCCGAGAAATGTTTATTGAAAAACACTTGATAATAATTATCATTCTTGATAGAATGATAAAAGAAAAGAAGGAACCTGCCAGTTCCTTCATCTCAGAGAAAAATAGATTATTTTGTTTCAAATGTTTCGCAATCAGTTTCAGTATTGCGAGTCACTTCAGTCATCGTGTTTTTACCAATTTTAATGGTAGAAGCGGTACAGCTGTTTTCAGCCCAGAAACGGCAAGAGTTCACTTCACAAAGAACGTTTTGTGCCATGGGAATTCACCTCCGTGATTCATATTGAGAATGAAGCAAGCTGCCACTTGAATTCATTCAATCTAGTAGTCTCTTTATAGAAAGAGGCTGTTTGTGCTGGTTATGCACATGTTTATCATACCATCTACCCTGAAAATATACAATTTAAACTTTGAAAGAGCGAGAATATGAATCTCGCTCTTTTTTTATTTGTAAAAATAGTTAAATGCTAGGTGGCACACTCTCTCATTTCGACATATGAATAGAGTAGATTCAAAACCTGATGTCGGACAAAGTATGAGGGTACATGTACTGATTTTCCGCATAAAGATAGGGTTTTTAATCAAAAATCTTCATAGAGAGATGAGGGGAGAAGATGAAAGCAGTCATTCTCTGCGGAGGAAAGGGAACGAGAATGAGTGAGGTCACACAAGCGCTTCCTAAACCACTTGCTATGATCGGAGATCGGCCTATTCTATGGCATATTATGAAAATCTATCAGTATTACGGTGTAGACGAGTTTATCCTTTTGCTTGGTTATAAAGGAGAGAAGATCAAAGAGTACTTTCTGAACTACGACTGGCAGCACCACAGCATGCAGCTCGATATGGCGACAGGAGAAATGAAGCTATTAGGGAAATCGGAGAACTGGAAAATCACCTTTTTAGATACAGGTGAAGATACGATGACAGGCGGACGTTTAAAGCAGGCACAGGATTACATCGGTGATGAGACCTTTATGATGACATATGGTGATGGACTGGCCAATATCAATATGTTTCATTTGCTGAAACGTCATCAGGATCTTGGTGCAGCTGCTACTGTCACAGGCATTGAAAAGAAGTCCCAGTACGGGACACTCAAGGTGTATAACGGGATGGCACAATCCTTCTCTGAGAAGACAGACAGTATCGGGATGATCAATGGAGGATTTTTTGTGTTGTCTCCAAAGGTATTTGATTATTTACCAGACGATGATCAATGCGTGTTTGAAGCGGAGCCTCTTCAAAACCTGGCGGATGATGGAGAGCTTGCCGTTTATGAGCATCACGGATTTTGGACAGCAATTGATACGTATAAAAACCTGAAGGAAATCAACGACATGTGGACAGATGGAAAACAACCATGGAAGGTTTGGTGACAGCATGAGCGGATTTTGGAATGGAAAGAACGTATTTGTAACTGGATGTACAGGGCTGTTAGGAAGCTATCTCGTCAAGGAATTGATTGATCAAGGGGCAAACGTGACTGGACTTGTGCGTGATCAGGTGCCTCGATCGAATTTATATCAAGGCAGTCAATTTGAAAAAATGAATGTGGTGCAAGGCGCATTGGAGGATATGCAAACGATTGAACGTGCGTTAGGAGAATATGAAATTGACACCGTCTTCCATTTGGCTGCCCAAGCCATTGTTGGGGTCGCGAATAGACATCCTGTTTCTACATTTGAAGCGAATATCTTAGGGACATGGAATGTGCTGGAGGCGTGCAGAAGACAGCCGCTGATCAAACGAGTGATCGTGGCATCAAGTGACAAAGCATACGGTGATCAGGAGCAGCTTCCATATGATGAAGACATGCCATTAAACGGGAAACATCCGTATGATGTCTCGAAGAGCTGTGCAGATCTTATTTCTCATACGTACTACAACACATATGGTCTTCCGGTTTGTATTACACGCTGCGGTAATTTATACGGAGGCGGAGATTTGAATTTCAACAGAATCATTCCGCAAACCATTCAGCTTGTGTTAGAAGGAAAGGCGCCGGAAATTAGAAGTGACGGGACATTTATTCGTGATTACTTCTACATTGAAGATGCAGTGAAGGCTTATTTGCTGCTAGCTGAGAAGATGGAGGAAAAAGGGCTGGCGGGAGAAGCCTTTAACTTTAGTAACGAAATTCAGCTGACAGTGCTTGACCTTGTGGATAAGATTTTAAAGGCAATGGGAAGTGAGCTGAAGCCTCGTATTTTGAACCAAGGAACACATGAGATTAAGCATCAATATTTGTCGGCAGAGAAAGCGAGAAAGCTGCTTGATTGGAAGCCTGACTACTCCATTGATGAAGGTTTAGAGAAGACGATTGAATGGTATCGCGAATTCTTTCAAAAATAGAGGTGTAAAAAGATGAACAGCATATATTGTACGGTTCTTTCAAGTGGAAGACTTTATCAAGCCATTGCGTTTTTCTTATCGTTGAAGCAAGTAGAAGATGATGCTGTCATCAAGACGTTATGTATGGATGATGCTGCATTTGATTTGCTTCATCAAATGAATTTCCCGCATGTGGATCTTGTTCATGTACGGGAGCTCGAAACACCAGAACTGCTAGAGAAAAAAGAGGAACGGGATGCATCGGAATATTGCTGGACCTTAAAGCCGATTTGGATTGAGTGGTTATTTGAACAGGAGCAGGCAGAGAGCGTGACTTATCTTGATGCGGATTTATTCTTTTATGAGAGCCCTCAGGTTATTTTTCAACATCAGCCGAATGCCTCTGTTTTAATTTCAAGAGGGGATATTGTCATTCCAAGCTTTGATGCTGAGGAAGTGAAGATGCTTCAGAAGCTTTTAGGACGCTATAACTCAGGATTTCTGCATTTTAAAGGGGATGAAGCTGGACGAAAATGCCTCAGCTGGTGGAAAGAAGAATGCTTAAAAGAATGTAAAAATGCACCGGGAGAAGGCAAGTTTGGCGATCAAGGATATCTGGATCATATGCCGAGGCTGTTTGACAATGTAGAAGATATTGAGACAAAAGGCGTGAATATTGGTCATTGGAACTATGGGCAGCATTCTTATCGGGAGGAGAATGGACGTATTCTTCTGGAGGATGGGCACCCGCTCATTTGCTATCATTTCAGCGGCTTTCGGATTGTGAGCAAGGATGAGATGCAGCAAATTCATGAAAAAGGACGAAATGACCTGCCGTTTTTCCAAGAAGCCTATCGGGAAGTGCTTCGCCATGTGATTGAATCTGTGGAGCAGGTCGATCCGCTGTTTAACGGCTATGCCAAACGGGAGGAGGATGACGCATGAACGAAAAGCCAAAGGTAAGTGTCATTATTCCAAGCTATAATGCCAAAGAGCGTTTAGAAGGAAGCCTTTTTTCCTTAACACTTCAGGAAACAGATATTCCATTTGAGGTCATTGTTGCCGATAATGGCTCAACAGATGGCACGATGAAAATGCTCGAGAACATTGAGGTGAACTTCCCGTTTAAAAAGGTGCGTATTCCTGTCAATCAAGGGATTGCAAAAGGGCGTAATCATGCCATTCGCGAGGCGGAGGGAGATCTGCTCATTTTCCATGACAGTGATATGCTGGCAGAACCGAGATTTATTGAAAAGCATGCAGAGGCCCATGCTGACAGGGAGGATCTCGTTATTTGCGGTGTGTGCTGGAAGCGGATTTATCGCTATTTTTACACAGCTTTTGATAAGGATCATATGAAGCGGTTGAAAAAGCAAGGGCTGTATAAACGGAAAATGGAGGACAAAACGCCTCTTTTATCATTGGAAGAAGTCGAAAACGGTGCATTTCTTGAGAAAAGTTTCGATTTGCAGTCTGAGTTTATAGATATCCTGAAAGACATTTTAAATACGTACCACTATGATTTAGGTTCTTATGAGCTGCCATGGCGATTTTTTATTACAAATAACTCCTCTGTCAAACGTAAGCATGTCATGGCACTAGGGATGTTTGATGAAAATATCGTTCGGTACGGATTTGAGGATTATGATTTAGGGATTCGTCTGCATCAGCTTGGTCTCTCCTTTGAATTGCGAGAGGATATCATGAGCGTGCATCAAGAGCACCCAAGTAATTTAACGTCGTTTGATGACATCAAATACAACATTTTGTATATGTGTGAGAAGTACAACAATATTGATTCCATTGATGTCCACTTGGCTTTCTCTGGTCCGTTTTCTCACACTGTGACAAATGATATTGTGAAAGAAGTTCGGCAGCTGCGTGAGAATCCAGCATTTGATGACCTGTTATCTTATTTTTTAGAACTGATTCATTTGATCACAGAGCGGAATGTAGGCATCAAACGGGATAAAAAAGATATGCTGACAGCCAAGCATGTTCCTTTGAAAAAGCTGGCAGAAGCGGCGCAGCTTGCACGGCAGGAGTATGGCTGCACGGTACTTGTAGAAGCCATTCATGGGCTGACGAAAGAGCTGTTACGCGTTGATTTGTTCCAAGTGGATGTGTTGTAAATGGCGTCTTATCACTTTACAACCATTGTGTCGAATACCCATGTCTTTAAGCTTTTGGCGCTGATTCATTCGCTTGAGAAAAACGCCCATGCATTCAAGCTGTCGGTTTTATGTGCAGACCCTTTGGCTTACAAGGTGTTAAAGGAGTTCCCTCACCCGAATGTTCAATATGAACAGCTTGAAGACATTGAGGATGACTCCCTGCGAAAGGCAAAAGAAGATCGTACGTTTCATGAGTATTGCTGGACGTTAAAACCTGCTTTTCTGCTCAACATTCTTGAGTCCTCAGATGCGGATTATCTTGCCCATCTGGATACAGATTTGTATTTTTATCATGATCCAGAGGCGATTTTTGCAGAGAATCCAAGCGCTCATTTATTTTTAACGGATCATATGAATTCCAAGCGGTTCTATCGTTATTACGAGTTGTCTGGCCGTTTTAATACTGGGTTTGTAGGCTGTCGTAACACAGATGTTGCCAAACAGGCGGTCACACAATGGAAAGAAAACTGTCTTGCACATTGTACAGTAGAAATGGATACAGAAAAAAAGACGTACGGAGATCAGCGGTATGTGGAAAGATGGGTTGATGATTTTGAAGGGGTTCATATCGTTGCATCTAAAGGAGCCAATGCGGCGATTTGGAACATTGAAAACTACAAACTTTCAATTGTAAAAGGGGATATGTATCTCGACGAATGTCCACTCTTGTTTTATCATTTTTCTGCCTTTACGATCATTGATGAGAAGACCTTTAATCTGAATTGGTATTACTATATGACAGAACAAAAGCTTGTGGCTCATCTGTATATTCCTTATGCTGACTTGATTCATCGAAAAATCAAACAGGTGCAAAAGGTATTTCCAGAATTTCAACAGGGGTTTATTGCAAAGAAGCATGTTCCTGATACACATTTCTATGAGATGTGAAAAAACCGCTCATATTGATTTGAGCGGTTTTTCCTTTTATGATTCATTCCATTTGGAGATGGTTTGATCGCTAGGAAGTAAGAAGGCTAGGATACCTAATATCGGTAAAAAGGCAACGCCAATCATAGTAGGCGTTAAACCGAAGGCATCAATGAATGAGCCGAGGGCAACCGAGCCGATTGCACCCATACCAAATGCCAGCCCAACTGTTAAACCAGACATTGTGCCAATTTTCCCGGGAAATAGTTCTTGGGCATAAACCACTGTGACAGAGAAGCTCGATGTCAAAATGACCCCAATCAGTCCGAGTAAAACGTACGCAAAGACAGGTCCGGCAAATGGCAGCAGCAGGGCAAGAGGGAAGGACGCCAATAGGGAAACTAAAATCACGTTTTTCTTGCCAAAACGGTCTGCAAGCGGCCCGCCTAAAAATGTCCCAATTGCACCTAGAATGAGAAATAAGAAAATATAAGTCTGTGATTCTTTAATCGTCAATCCGTACTGTTCAATCGCATAAAACGCATAGAAATTCGAAATGGCATTTCCATACCAAGAGCGGGCAAAGATGAGAAAGACGATAATGCCAAGTGCAGTGAGTGCTGATTTACGGTGAATGTCAGATCGCGCAGCTTTTGCAGGCGCTTTTTTTGCTTGCGCTCGAATGGTTTGGAGTCTTCCTGCGTACCATCTTGAAATATAAAGAAGAAAACCGACAGCAATCATTCCAACAATTGTAAACCAAGCCACGCCTGGCTGACCGAGCGGGACGAGCATGAATGCAGCGATAAGCGGAGCAAAGGCTTGACCTGTATTTCCGCCTACTTGATAGATGGACTGTGCAAGTCCTCGTCTTGGACCAGCTGCCATGTTTGCAACACGGGAGCCCTCTGGATGAAAGATCGCAGAGCCGAGTCCGATAAGAACAACGCAAAGCAAGATGGTGGCAAAGGACGGAGCAAAGGCAAGTCCGAATATACCGATAGCACTTGAAAATAAAGCAATTGGAAGTGCATAAGGCATCGGCCGTTTATCTGTATACCACCCAATTGCAGGCTGCATGACCGAAGAGACCATATTTAATGTAAAGGCGATCAGCCCTAATTGTGTAAAGGTCAGCCCCATTGAGCGTTCTAATATAGGGAACATGGCAGGAATAACGGCTTGCAATGTGTCATTCAGCATATGACAAATACCAATAATCAATAAGATGGGATAAACCGTTGAGCCGGTGACAGATTTTTGAGGCTTATCCTTTGTACGAGCAGCAATAGCCAATGAGACTTCCTCCTTTCATTTTTCACTGTTTTCTGTTTTTGCATTCTTCTCATTTTATTCATAAGGTGAACTATAAAACAATAGCAAATTGTCATCATTTAGAAAAAAAGAGACACAAGCCCTTGTTGGAGCTTGTGTCTCTAAAGAGTTATTTGTAAAAAGAAGCAATCAAAGGCTTCATTTTTTGAACGACGAGTCCACTTCCGCCTCGTTTTTTCACACCGTCAATCATACCGACAAGAATGTAATCTTCTTTTTTAGGATTAAACGCAAGTAAAAATCCATTTTCAGTGCCGTCTGTTGCACCTTGTTTGCTTTTCAGCTCTGCCGTTCCAGTTTTAGCAGCGATATCAGCTCCTTCGATTTGCAGGGAGTGGGCTGTACCATTTGGACTTGTCACGACCTGAGTCAAAGCGCCTTTCACTGTGTTTGCTGTGTCTTCTTTGATGATTTGTTTCGGTGATGCTGTTTTTTCATCCTGAATCACTCGAGGATAAACAAGTTTGCCCCCTGTGGCAAATGGAGAATAGGCATGTACTTGCTCAATCGGTGACATGAGTAATTCACCTTGGCCATACGCTGAGTCAGCCAGTAGGATTTCTGATTGAATTCCATCGTTCGATACTTGTGCAGGCTTCATTGTAAATGGCATGTGTAAGTCTTCGCCAAATCCAAATGCTTTCACTTTTTTCTCGTAGGTGTCTTTGCCAATTTCGAGTGCTTCCTGTCCAAAGTAAATATTGTCTGAGTACACGAGGGCATCAACCATATTTACTTTTTCTTTATCGTGAACGCGTGTGATGCGATAATTTCCCCAAGATTGATCCTTTTGCCATTTCAGTCCATGAATGGTGCGCACTTTGTTAGGCTTTGTGACACCTGTTTCAAGCCCAATGGCTGCTGTAATGGTTTTGAATGTGGACCCTGGTGCATACCGGCTCGCATATCGAGCTTGAAATGGAAGATCTGGGTTTTCACTGTATGCCTGATATTGCTTAGGTGTTATCCCGTTTGTCATAAGATTGACATCGTAGGAAGGGGCGCTGACAAGTGCTAATAGATCACCCGAAGATGGATTCATGATCGTGACGGCTCCTTTTTCACCTTTCAGCTGTTCATAGGCTTTTTTCTGTAAGGAAGCATCAATCGTTAGCTTCACGGTTTCTCCGTCTTTTCGATCTGATTTTTGTAATGTTTCTTCAATACCTGTTTCATCATGGTCGATGAGAATGCTTCCGCCATCTTGTCCTCGTAATTTTTTGTCAAATGTGAATTCAAGGCCGGTTTTGCCGATGGTTTGATCCGCTTTTAATGCCGGATTTCTTTTGATGTCATCCGCATTTGCCTTTCCGACATACCCGGTGAGATGAGCGGCTGCTTCGTTATATGGATAGTAGCGCATTTCCTTCGATTGATAAGTGACGCCTTTTACGTCTTTTGGAATCGGCTTCTGTTCTAACATCGATTTGAGCGGGACAAACGTGTCGTCAGTGACCCATGCTTGTTTCAGTTGATTGTCAATGAGTTCTTCCTCTATATCAAACGCTTTGCTGATTTTTTTGATATTGCGTTCTTTTTCTTCCCCTGTTCCGAGTTTTCCTGGGATGATGCCAAGTGCGTTTCCACCAGTTGTTTCTGCTAGAGTACGCCCTTTTCGGTCAACAATGTTTCCGCGGACAGCAGGGTCTGATTTGACTTTGATGGTATCTCCCTTTTCCATTTGCGGGAAGATGAGATTTGGTTTCCAGTCCACTTTCCACTTGCCGTCCTCTTCGGAGAGAATGCCTTTGTAAGAGAGCTTATGCAGTTTGCCAAGAGACGTTTTCATCGTCACATCATAGGAGAATTGATACCCATTTCCTTTGTCCTGTTTTTCAACGTTGAGCTTTGAAATGTTCAGATCATGAGCACCAATGCCATTGAAGATATTGTCGTATTTTTCGGCTAGTTGTTTTTTTGAAAAGTCATTGGCTTTTAAAGATGCACTTGTCACCTCATCTGCCAGCTTCGTAAAGTCTTTCTTCTTCATATGTTCTGTAAAGTTTTGAGCGGCTTTTAAAGCCTCTTTTTCTTTTGAGAAAAGAGTATCTTTTAAGAAAAAGAAAGCAGCAGCAACTACGATGATGCTAAGAAGAGGGATGATGACTTTTTTCTGTTTCCAAAATGATTTTCGTTGATCCGTATACAATGAAAACACCTCAATTTTTGATTAGATCCTCTATATTTTACAGTGATTGGTCTTGATTTGTATAGTTTCTCATAGAAACCTAGCGAAATAGATAAGAAAAACGAGCTGTGATTTGTCGTTTAGGATACCCGATTTTATTAAAAAAATTTAAATTCTCTATTGAGGAAAAAGGTAAAATCATTTAAGGTACAGACCTAGCCTTGTATGATTCACAGTAAAAAGACAAATTTAAAATTCTTAAAAAATATGTGGCTAGATATCAGAAGATAATGCCCTACAACTAATTCTTAATTTACGGTTATGGCGGGGTAAGCCAATTAGAACGTGATCTTATCCGTATGCGACAGCATGAACCGAATAAACTTAAAAAAGCTTATAGGTCGGCTAAAGAAGTGCCGTGATGAAGTAAAGCTTAATCAAGAGGAACATATGATTTTAAATCAAATGTGTGTAGAGCTTCAATATATAGAAAGCTGCCGGAAAGGAATAGTTGTTCCGGACATTGTATAAATAAATCTCATATAAAGGAGGTATTATATGCCTAAAGTTGACAACCTGTTAGCCATTCTATGGATGCTTCGCTCAGATAAAAAAATAACTGCAAAACAAATTTCAGATAAGTTAGAGATGAATATAAGAACTGTTTATCGTTATATTGATACACTTTCAACGAGTGGTGTACCTATCATTTCAGAACCAGGTCATAACGGTGGATATAGTTTAATGAACAATTTTATAGAAGCTCCTCTATTTTTTGATTTTGAGGAGCAAATTTCACTATTTCACGCTGCTGTTTTTGCAGAAGAAGCGGGATATTATGGAGGTGAAGCGCTACAAAGAGCCATTTCAAAACTTAGTAAACACTCAAATCAAGAGCAAGAAACAAAGGTAAACCAACATATAACTAGTCTTGAAGTAATAAGTCGAACCAGTTCAATCTCTTTGGAACCTTCTTTGAAAAAGTTGGAAAAGGCAATAGCGGCCAAAAACACGGTGAAAATTCTTTACCATAAAAGTGGAGAAAAGCAATTACATCATAGATGTGTCGATCCATACAGAATGATCTATTGGAATAATAAGTGGTATGTGATTGGATTTTGTCATCTTAGAAATGATATGCGCAGTTTTAGAGTAGATCGAATTGAAAATCTAATGGTGACTGAAAATCAGTTTGACCAGCAAGAAAATTTTTCAGCACGTGACTTTTTTATAAATAGTCTCCTACCAACTTTAAAAGATAAGGAAGAGATTATTTCTTTGGTGATTCATGGGGATAAAAATGTATTGGCTGATATTTGCCAACATTGGTTTTTAGGACATTATTTACAAGAACGGAATTCACATCAAGCAGTTTTTCTTCTTCCAAAAGATATGATACATACATATGTACCTTATTTACTTTTACCTTACAATAAATCTATTAAAGTGGTTGAGCCAATTAGTCTTAAAAAAAGAATGATTGAAGTTTTGTCGGATTTAATCAAATTTCACCAAGTATGATAACTTCCCTGACGCTAACTGTCAGGGAAGTTATTTTATAATCGCTATATCAACTGTGATTGGAGCGTGATTGGATGCAAACACAAAAAGCTTATCTCTATGTATTTGATACGATGTCTGACTGGGAATATGGATATTTAATTGCTGAACTAAACTCAGGTAGATATTTCAAAAAAGATTTAGCACCTTTAAGAGTCATTACAGTAGGAGTTAATAAAGAAATAAAGACGACTATGGGAGGTTTGAGTATAAAACCAGATATTTCCCTTGAAGAATGTAACCTTGAGAACAAAGATCTTTTCATTTTACCAGGAGGTACGACTTGGGGTGAAGACATTCACCAACCTATCTTGGAAAGAGTTGGCCAAGCTTTAGAGCTGGGCACTATTGTTGCTGCAATTTGTGGTGCAACTGAGGGGCTCGCGAATAGGGGATACTTAAATACTAGAAGGCATACAAGTAATAACTTAGAATATACTAAAATGGTATGTCCTAACTATAAAGGAGAGAAGTTTTATGAGTTGGCACCTGCGGTATCTGATGCGAATTTAGTTACTGCATCTGGAATAGCCCCTTTAGAATTTGCAAGGGAAGTGCTGAAAAAAATAGAAGTATTTACACCAGATACCTTACATTCTTGGTATAACCTGAATAAGACACATCAATCTGAATATTTCTTCAGGTTGATGAATTCAATAAATAAATGAAGTAACTGAAAAAGCTCAATTTCTCTATTTTGATTAGTAGAGAAGTGGAGCTTTTTATTTTGGATTTGCCTTATCGTTTTCAATTTGCATGTTCCTGATGCTGGCCCGATTGTACTAAAAAGCCGAGCGCCTTAAGAAGAAGGCTTTGATCGAATTGAGACGACCGGTGTTTTTGTTTCTTTTGGCTTCGGTGTTTGTGTGGATTTTTTGATGCGCGTTTCCTTTGGCGTATAATAGGTTGCCCCAATATTGAGCCTGCCTTGAAGCTGGTCAATAGAAAGCTCCCCAAATTCTAAGTGGTAATCAATTTTGTCCACGTGCAGGGATTCGATATGGATGTGTGTATCCTCTGAGACAGGAGGAGCTGGTGCAGACATTTTTTGCTCAAGAGCGGCGAGTCTTTTTTCTAGCTCAATGACAGATGGGGATGGACTGGATTCAGTTTTTTTAAAGAGTGATTGAATGAAATGTTTCAAGTAGACCACAACCTTTTCTTCCGCCTTACTCTAGTCTATGGAAAAGCTGCCCAGTATATACTTATAGAGATGACAAGAAAGGGGAGAAGTGTATGCTGCCTACTCAGATTCACATTGCCCATATGAAAACGAATTCGATTGGCACAGGATCATCCATGACGTTCGGCTCGACGTTTGTTCGCAATCATTGCAGTACAATCAAACGAAACAATGGCTTTGGGGAACAGAATGCTGATGGCGTGATCACGATCCTGCCAATTGAAACAATTGATGATCGTGATCAAATAGACGCAGTGAGTATCAATATTCGTCATCTATGATGATAGCAGTCGCTTTTCCTTCATCCTTTTGCAGGCGGATGTAAAGTACACCGTCTTTAAAGGCAGCATTCATTTGACCAAGAATCATTTCTGGAAGGCGGATTTTCTTTTCAAACGGACCATACTTCCCTTGCTTTTGGCGAAAGTCCTGCTCGTTAAAAAAGGAAAAACGCTGTCCTTTCACAACCAAATATTCACCATATGATAACACCTGAACATCCTCCTTTCGGTAGCCAGGCAAATAAATTAAGTATTGAATTTCTGTAGGGGTTTCCACCATGTCGATTGGTGGAAACGACGCATCTGATCCCCGCTGATCCTGCTGTGTGAACGTAAATGGAGATGGACCGTTTGCCATAAAGGGGGATCTTTGCTCATCATCAAAGATCATTTTCCAAAAATCATCTCCATGCATTTGCTGGGCAATATCCATCCACTGTTTCATTTTTTCGAAGTCCATGTGAAGACCTCCCGTTAACATACTTGATGGGTGCTTGCATATACCTATAAAAAGGAGGTTTATCTGTGGTTCAACCAACTCCGTATATCAATATTAATATTTTCATGTTAAAAATTAATTCCTTTGAAAATGCGTCGGCGGTGAATGTCGGACAAAATTTGTTAGCAGAGTGGCAAAACTCAGATAAAAAAAATCAGGGTTACGGACAGAATTTTGGAGATGCCAGCGGTTTTGTCGGTACAAAAAGCCATGTAGATGATCGAGATCAAGTGGACTCACCTGCCTCTTTTTCACCAGCAGCTAAACCCATTCAAAGGAAGTGACGTGTGATGTTATTCTCACCTTCAGTCGTCAATGTCGGTGCTTTTAAAATCAATGCAATGGATCGGGGTGCATCACTGACGCTAGGACCTTATCAGCAGATTGATTATTTTCTCTCGATGAAATTAAATCAAGGTTTTGGTGAGGACAATGGAGATTGTTCACCGCTTGTCATTCCGATTTCAAGCGTGTTAGATCCAGATATGGTGGACTCAAATTCAGTCAAAAACAGCGTGGTTTAAGAAAAAAAAGAGACCGGGAATCCCCGAGTCTCTTTTCTAATTTGTTTCATTCAGATGGCTTTTTCGTCTTGCATAGGTGAAATAGACAACAACACCGATGGCGATCCAGATGAGGAAGGCTCTCCATGTCTCCCATTTCAGTGTGGAAGCCAATGTCATACAAATGATCGCACTGATAATTGGAAGCACAGGCACGAACGGTACTTTAAATGCTGCTTTAAGATTCGGATGTTTTTTCCGTAAAATGATGACCGCAATGGAAATCACCGTGAAGGCTGCCAGTGTACCGATGCTGACTAAATTCGCAAGCGTCGATAAATTCACAAAACCTACGATACATGCTGCGACTGCACCTGTCAGCCAAGTGTTGGCAACGGGCGTTTGTGATTTTGGATGAACCTTTGAGAAAATATTTGGCATAAGCCCATCGCGGCTCATCGCAAAGGTTAAGCGAACCTGTGCATATACCAAGGCAATGAGAACCGTTGTAATCCCAATAATAGCACCGGCTGATATGATACCCGCCACACTATTCAGGCCAACCACTTGAAGAGCAAATGCGACAGGATCACTGACATTCAGCTTCGTATAGTGAACCATGCCAGTTAAAACAAAGGAAACCCCAATGTATAAAATGGTACAAACACCGAGCGCTCCCATAATCCCGATCGGCATCGCCTTTTGCGGATTTTTGACCTCTTCAGATGCATTGGCGATTGCATCAAATCCAAGGTAAGCAAAAAAGACGGTGGCCGCGCCTGCAATCACGCCGTTAAAGCCCATTGGCATAAACGGTGTCCAGTTTTCAGGTTTGACGTAAGCAAAGCCTGAGATGATAAAGAGTAGGACGATGGCAATTTTGATCAGCACAATGATGTTATTCAGCTTTGTGCTTTCTTTGACGCCTCTTGAGACGATAAAGGTGATGAGCAAAATAATGAGTGCGCCTGGAAGATTAAAGACGGCCCCATCAGCGGCTCCAGGTGCAGCTGATAAAGCCTTCGGTATGTGAAGACCGAATCCGCTGAGCAGTGATTGAAAATAGGACGACCATCCACTGGCCACAGCAGAGAGGGCAATGACATATTCAAGCATGAGATCCCAGCCCATTAAAAAGGCGAGAAATTCCCCAAGTGTTGCGTAGGAATACGTATAGACGCTTCCTGACACAGGAATAGACGAGGAGAATTCAGCGTAGCAAAAAGCGGCAAGGGCACATGCGATCGCAGCTAAAATAAAAGATATAATAATCGCAGGTCCTGCATCATTTGCCGCAGCAACCCCCGTAATCACAAAGATTCCAGTCCCAACCACACAGCCAATGCCAAGCAAGATTAAATCAAACGTATTTAATGAACGACTGAGCCGCTTCGTTTGACTTTCAAGCATGAGCTGGTCGAGAGATTTTTTTCGAAATAAAGAACTCATGTGGACCTCCTAATGGATAAATCTTTTCGTAAGACGAATGTTAGTATATGCGTAAATAACAATTTAGTCAATTGGTTGAAAAACGCTTTAAATCACTAAAGTATTAAACGTCACAACCGAAGAAGTGTATAAAAAGAGACATCCGCCGGGAGATCGAAGGCGGATGTGGTGTCAGACAATCTATGTCTGTTCAGCAAATATTTTTTCATTGTACAGCACACTTGGATGAGTTGGATGATGGGCGGAGGAGGCACGGTGATGTATTTTGGCTTGTTCCAGGTTGCCGAGCTGATAATAACAGTAGCAAAGCTGAAGGTGAGGATACCACGTTTTATATTGTGTAAGTGTGAAGGCTGTTTCGTTTTCAGGAGCCTTCAGCGCCTGCTCATACCAAAAGATGGCTGCTTGATGTTTATTTTGTATTTTTAAATGATCCCCGATCCGGCAGCAAAATTCTGGCCGGGGCTGATCATATAAGAAGGAACGTAATAATGAGGATAAGGCTGCTTCCTCATAGCCTTCCGCATAATAGCAGTCCGCTAAATATTGGCATGTGCGAATTTCATCCTCAATCCAGCACTGTTTTGTGTTTAAAAATTCATGATAAAAACGAATCGCTTTGACACGCTGACCGTTGTCTCTTAATTCATTGGCAAAGTAAAAGAGATCACGGGGTGTCATATCTTCTCCTTTTGCCAGCATGTCTTCATAAATTCGCAAGTTGCGCCCAGGCTCACCAGCAGTTGTTTTCTTGCGTTTTTGATGTGTGACGGCGATATCTGCAGGAAGGATGTTTCCATACACTTGAAGAAACTCATGAACGGCCCCGTACCACTGAAAGTTCAAGGAACGCTTCACAAGGCGATTTCTTCTATATTTGAAATTGACTTGACCGTTTTCATCGAATCCTACATGATAAAACATCGAAACGGCATCCACCGAGGGATCAAGTGTCTGTTTGAGCTGAAGCAGTTTTTGGCGATCTTCTTCAAGGAGAACATCGTCAGCATCGAGCCATAAAATATACTCTTTCGCTGCATGTGAGAAAGCAAAGTTGCGTGCTTTTGCAAAATGCTGGACCCATTCAAAATCCAGCACTTTTGCTGAAAAGGAATGAGCGATTTCCTTCGTTTGATCTGTTGATCCTGTATCAACGATGATCATCTCATCGACAATGTCTTGAACAGACGAAAGGCAGTCCGCCAGCACCTCCTCTTCATTTTTCACAATCATACATAAGCTAATGGTTATCATCTTTAGATCACCTCTTCATAGTGTATCGAGCATCAAAAGGAAACATTCTTTTCTGCAGCGGGTTTTTTAAAACTAGTTTTCTGCTACTGGCTGATTTAAAATAAAGAAAGAATCTATGTAAGGGCTGATAAAATGAGTTTATTGAATGTTGAAGGATTATATAAAACCTATGGCGAGAAAACGCTGTTTGATCATATTTCTTTTCATATAGAACCAAAGGAACGCATCGGATTGATTGGACCAAATGGAACAGGGAAGTCAACGCTTCTAAAAGTCATTGCAGGACTTGAATCGTTTGAGGAAGGTGACATCACGAAAGCAGGGACACTTGATATCGAATTTCTCGAGCAAGATCCTGAAATGAGCGGGAATGAAACGATTCTTGACTATATTTTTTCGGGAACGGCACCAATGATTCAAACGATGAAGGCGTATGAAAAGGCACTCGCCGATTTAGAGCATGATCCGCAAAATGAGGCAAAACAAGAGGCACTGATGCGTATGCAAAATCGAATGGATCAAGAAGATGCTTGGGATGCGAACCTTTCAGCCAAAACGATTTTGACAAAGCTTGGCGTGAAAGATGTAAGCCGCTCTGTACATGCATTATCAGGCGGACAGAAAAAACGTGTCGCCATTGCTAAAAATTTAATTCAGCCTGCTGGTTTGTTGATTTTAGATGAGCCAACCAACCATCTTGATAATGCAACGATTGAATGGCTTGAAGGATACTTAAGCCAATATAGCGGTGCTGTCATCCTCGTGACGCACGATCGTTATTTCTTAAATCGGGTAGCCAATCGGATTTATGAGTTAAATCAAGGACAGCTTTATACGTATAAAGGAAATTATGAAGTCTTTTTAGAAAAAAGAGCGGAGCGGGAAGCAGAAGCTCAGGTGAAAGAAACGAAGCGTCAAAACTTGCTTAGACGAGAGCTTGCATGGCTCAGGCGAGGAGCAAAAGCAAGAACGACAAAGCAGAAAGCACGTATCGGCAGAGTTGAAGATCTGAAGGATCAAAAAGGGCCTGATGCGAAGGGAGAGCTTGATTTTGCCATCGGCTCTCACCGCCTGGGAAAACAAGTGATAGAGGCAGAAGACTTATCGATTTCATTTGCTGGCCAGACCCTTGTGGATCGGTTTACAGATTTAGTCGTGCCAGGCGATCGTATCGGATTTATCGGACCGAATGGAGTCGGTAAAACCACTCTGCTGAACTGTCTAGCAGGTAAGATTGAACCAACTTCAGGACAATTGACGATTGGACAAACCGTTCGTATTGGTTATTACACGCAGGATCACAAGGAAATGAATGATGAGCTGACCATCATTGAGTACATCAAGGAAACAGCTGAGATCGTCAAGACGTCTGATGGCGCCATTGTCACAGCAGAGCAGATGCTGGAGCGCTTCCTTTTCCCAAGATCGATGCAGCGGACGTATATTCGTAAGCTGTCAGGGGGAGAACGCCGCAGATTGTATTTATTGAAGGTCTTAATGGAAGAGCCGAATGTTCTCTTTTTAGATGAGCCGACGAACGACCTTGATACAGAAACCCTCAGTATTTTAGAGGATTATTTAGAGCAGTTCCCTGGCGTCGTCATCACCGTGTCCCATGATCGTTATTTCTTAGACCGAGTGGTTCACCGCCTGCTTGTCTTTGAAGGAAATGGGCGAATCTCACACTTCCAAGGTGCTTACAGCGATTATATGGAACAGGAAAAAGAGCAGAAGCGGACAGAGACAAAGCCTGCTGAAAAACAAGTAGAAGCTGCGCCTAAAAAGAGAAAAAAACTTTCTTATAAAGACCAGCTTGAATGGGACGGGATTGAAGACCGGATACAAGCATTAGAGGAAAAACATCAGCAGCTCGAAACCAGCATTGCAGAGGCAGGCAGTGATTTTGGGAAAATTCAAGAGCTGATGGACGAACAAAAAGCCGTTGCGGAAGAACTAGAACAAGCAATGGACCGCTGGACAGAACTATCTCTTATGATTGAGGAAATGAATGAATAAAGATGTGGAAATAAAAACCTGTAGAGCGATCTACAGGTTTTTTTGATAGGAGCATTTGGCATACGCATCATGCTGATGGATGGATTCCTCATTACGACACTCGACTTGAAAGCCTTTAATCCATGGCTGCTCATATAATTCAATGGCAATTAACCTTGTGATATCTTCTACAAAGCGCGGATTTTCATAAGCCTCTTCTGTCACTTTCTTTTCATCAGGTCTTTTGAGCACGGGATAAAGCGGTGCGCTCGCATTGGACTCAATGATATGTAAAAGAACGGCCTTGATGTCGTCAGGGAGCGCTGCTTGTTCAAACAACTCTACTTGAATGGAAACAGACCCGCGCTGATTATGGGCACCATATTCACTGATTTCTTTGGAACAGGGACATAATGTTGTGACCTGTGCATCGCAGCCCACATGACAGGTCCATCCGTCCTTTTCATGAAAATGGACGTCATATTTGACAGTCGCATGCATCAAGCCTGACTGCCCGGTGACTGGACTTTGTTTTTCCATGTACCATGGAAAGGAAACTTGAATGGAAGCAGAGGATTGATTCATTTTCCGGGCGAGCGCGACCGTCAAATCTTTTAGGGTATTCACATCAAGCGGCTTGCTGCTTTCATAAAACGAGTGCAGCTGTTCAGTGAGACGGCTCATATGAATGCCTTTTTGATGGGCTGGCAGGGATGTACTCAGTGAGAATTCAGCAGTGGTTGTTTGGCGCTGTGGTGCTGTTTTAGATACGATATGTATGGGATAGGACATGCGACAGATCCCGACTTGTTGAAGGTGAAAATAAAAGTCCTGCTCTGTTTTTTGAATGTCAGACATGTCCTCTTTTTGCCAAGGCTTTGTGCCAAGACTTGGCGGTACTGATCCAAATAGCTGGTGCCGTTCTACTTTAGGTGGAAATGAGCGCATATAGTACCTCCTATAAATCGTAATTATTACTATTTATTTTGCGACAACATACGGAATAAATCAAGCGTTAAAACTTTGACGTTTACGTTAAGGTTATAAAGGTGTATAATAAAACATGAATTGATGAGCAGGAGGCACTGGCGATGGAATGGATGAAAATTGATCAAGTGGCGAAAAGAAGCGGACTGACAAAACGGACGATTCGTTTCTATGAAGAGATTGGTTTATTATCAGCACCAAAGCGGACTGAGGGCGGTGTCAGACTTTACTCAGAGGACGATATGGAAGAGCTAGAGAAAGTGATGCAGGCAAAAGAGGTACTCGGCTTTTCTTTACAGGAGCTTCAATCGTTTATGGAAATCGGAAAGCAGCTAGAGTTGAATAAAGAAGGCTACTTGCTGTCGCTTGATCCGAAGGAGCGATTAGAGAAGCTTTTAGATATTGATGCGCAGCTGACTGTGCAGCATCAATTGATAACAAAAAAGCTTGAAACGATTCAATCCTTTAAAAAGGATCTTGAAGCGATGAAAGAAAGAGCGGCTCATGCAATTGAGCAATTACAAAAATAAACACCTCTGCGTGTTTATTTTATTTTGTCAACATTTGAAGGAAAGGTTCTGATGGAATGAAGGAAGAAGAAGTGTTGAAACAGCGTACAAGTCTGCTTAGGCAGCCAAAAGCCGTTTGGGCTGTTGCCTTTGCGTGTGTGATTTCGTTTATGGGAATAGGACTCGTCGACCCGATCCTGCCAGCCATTGCATCGCAATTACACGCATCTCCAAGCCAGGTCTCTCTTTTATTTACAAGCTACTTACTTGTGACCGGCTTTGTGATGTTCTTTACCGGCTTTATTTCTAGTCGGATTGGTGCGAAATGGACGTTATTAGTTGGACTCATTTTTATTATTGTTTTTTCTGCTTTAGGTGGTACTTCTTCAACGATTAATGAATTAATTGGCTTTAGAGGCGGATGGGGCATTGGGAATGCTTTATTTATTTCAACTGCACTCTCTGTCATTGTTGGTGTATCTGTTGGAGGAAGTGCGAAGGCTATTATTTTATACGAGGCAGCACTAGGTCTTGGGATATCGGTTGGACCGCTGCTTGGCGGTGAGCTTGGCACAATTTCTTGGCGCGGGCCTTTCTTTGGTGTTGCCGTGTTAATGCTTATTGCTCTTTTAGCGATTACCTTTATGCTTCCACCTATGCAAAAGCCGCAGAAAAAAGTGAAATTATTTGAGGCTGTCGGGGCGTTAAAATATAAAGGGCTTTTAACGATGGCATCTGCCGCTTTCTTATACAATTTCGGTTTCTTTGTGCTTTTAGCGTATTCGCCATTTGTGCTCCATCTTGATGAGCATGGACTTGGATATGTCTTTTTTGGATGGGGGCTATTCTTGGCTGTGACCTCTGTCTTCTCAGCGCCAGTCATTCATCGTAAACTTGGGACATTGACCTCGCTTGTCGTTCTGTTTGCTTCGTTTGCTGTGATTTTATTCGGTATTGGGGTATGGACGTCTCATGCTGTGGTCGTGATCTGCGGAATTGTCATTGCTGGGGGAATTCTCGGTATGATCAATACAGTGCTCACGACAGCTGTGATGGGGTCAGCACCGGTTGAACGTTCAATTGCTTCATCCTCTTACAGTGCTGTACGATTTATTGGGGGCGCGATTGCTCCTTGGATTGCCGGAGTTCTCGCTGAATCCTATACAGCAAGTACACCTTATTATGTCGGGGCTGCTGTGGTTCTCTTAGGGATGATCATCCTGCTCCTTGGACGTAAACATTTGGTGAATATCCAAGCAGGTCATTAATTAGAAAAAGCCTTATATCTTTTGAAGATATGAGGCTTTTTTGTCGTTATAATACTTTTGTCGTCCAAGATTCGCAATTCCAAGTTTCGGTTGCCACATCTTGATAAAATTCAGGTTCGTGAGAAATCAATAAGACGCTGCCTTTATATTCTTTTAACGCGCGTTTTAGTTCTTCTTTTGCATCGACATCTAAGTGGTTTGTCGGCTCATCGAGAACAAGTAAGTTGGTTTCTTCGTTGATCAGCTTGCAAAGACGAACCTTTGCTTTTTCTCCTCCACTTAAAACAGATACACGGCTTTCAATATGTTTTGTCGTTAATCCGCATTTTGCAAGAGCGGCTCTGACTTCATATTGCGTGTAAGAAGGGAAGGTGCTCCATACTTCTTCAATACAAGTATTGCTGTTCTGCTCTTTTACTTCTTGCTCAAAGTAGCCAATATGCAAGAATTCTCCACGTTCCACCTCACCAGAAATAGGTGTGATTTCCCCAAGAAGACTTCGGAGCAGCGTCGTTTTACCGATACCGTTAGCACCGTACAACGCAATTTTTTGCCCGCGTTCCATTTTCAAATTCAATGGGCGGGAGAGTGGTTCATCATAACCGATGACCAAATCTTTCGTTTCAAAAATCAGTTTCCCAGAAGTACGTGCCGGTTTAAAATGGAATTCAGGTTTTGGCTTTTCTGCTGCGAGTTCAATCATATCCATCTTATCCAGTTTCTTTTGGCGGGACATCGCCATATTTCTTGTGCTGACACGTGCTTTGTTTCTTGCGACAAAATCCTTTAGTTCAGCCACTTCCTGCTGCTGTCTTTTATAGGCTGCTTCGAGCTGCTGCTTTTTGACTTCGTACACTTGTTTAAATTGGTCGTAGTCGCCAACATAGCGCGTGAGCTCTTGATTTTCAACATGATAAATCAAGTTGATGACACTGTTTAAAAACGGAATATCATGTGAAATGAGGATGAACGCATTTTCATATTCCTGTAAATAACGCTTCAGCCACTCAATATGCTGCTCATCCAAATAGTTGGTCGGCTCATCGAGAAGAAGAATTTCTGGCTTCTCTAACAGCAATTTCGCTAGCAGCACCTTCGTACGCTGACCGCCGCTGAGCTCCGTCACATCACGGTCCAACCCGAGATCTGTTAAGCCAAGACCTCTTGCAATCTCCTCGACCTTAGAATCAATGATATAGAAATCATTGTTTGTCAGTGCATCCTGAATGACGCCCACTTCCTCTAACAGCTTTTCCAGCTCATCAGGATCGGCTTCACCCATTTTGCCATAAATGTCATTCATCGCGGCTTCCATTGAAAATAAATAATGGAATGCATCCTGAAGGACTTCACGGATCGTTCTTCCCTTTTCTAGCACGGTATGCTGATCAAGATAGCCGACACGGACATTTTTCGCCCATTCGACTTTTCCTGCATCTGGCTCCAGCTTGCCAGTAATAATATTCATAAACGTTGACTTTCCTTCACCGTTGGCGCCGATTAACCCGACATGCTCGCCTTTTAATAAACGGAAGGACACTTCGTGGAAAATGGCTCTGTCGCCAAAGCCATGACTTAAATCTTTAACAGATAATATCATTTTTTACACCTCAAATAGATTCAAAACGGCTAGTGCCTCTCATGATTATATCGAACTGTTCGGCTCGATAAAAGCATCAAAAGAAAAATTGCGTTTCAAAGCTGATTTTGAGATACTAAAGGATAGATTGAATGAGGATAAAGGAGATCGACATGACGGAAAATTGGGCATTTTTGAAAGAAGCAAAGCCATTTATTCAAGAGAACTTTCAAGCGGCTGGCTTCGAAAAACCAACAGCTATACAAGAAAAAACAGCAGAGTGGATTACGGAGAAGCGTGATGTGATCGCAGAATCACCAACTGGAACGGGGAAGACACTTGCGTATGTTCTGCCGCTTTTAAATAAAATTGATGTCAATATTAAGCATCCGCAAGTCTTAATCTTGGCACCTTCAAGAGAGCTTGTGATGCAAATCTTTGATGTCGTGCAAGAGTTCAAACAAGGATCAGACATCAAAGCGGTCTCCTTGATTGGTGGAGCGAACATCAAGAAGCAGCAAGAAAAGCTAAAGAAACACCCGAACGTCGTTGTGGCGACACCTGGCCGAGTACAAGAATTAATCAAAATCAAGAAACTGAAAATGCATGAAGTCAAAACGATCGTATTAGACGAAGCAGATCAGCTTCTTGTGCCAGAGCATATGAAAACGATCCAAGCGATCATTAAGTCCACATTAAAAGAAAGACAAATCCTTTGTTTTTCTGCCACGTTGAAAGAAGAAACCGTTCAGCTGATCAAAGAAATGACATCTGAACCAGAAGTATTGAAAATTGCTAGAAGCGAGGAAGAAGCGCAGAAAGTGGGTCACTATTATCTGTTATGTGATCAGCGTGACAAAGTGAAACTACTGCAAAAGCTATCACGGCTTGAGGACATGCAGGCGCTCGTTTTTGTGCGTGACATTACGAACTTAAGCATTTATGCAGAGAAATTAGCGTATCACCATGTCGACCTTGGTGTCCTTCATAGTGAAGCAAAAAAAGCTGAGCGTGCTGTAATATTAAAATCATTTGAACAGCGTGAATTCCCGCTCCTCCTTGCAACAGATATTGCAGCAAGAGGAATCGATATTGATGACCTGCCATATGTCATTCATGCAGATATGCCAAATGAAGAGGGCTACATCCACCGTTCAGGCAGAACCGGACGTGCTGGAAAAGAAGGCGCAGTCATCAGTCTTGTCACACCTCAAGAGCAATCAATGCTGAAAAAAATGGCGAAAAAGCTGAATCTTTCGCTTGAAGAAATTGTGTATAAGCAAGGCCAGCTGCAGCTTGCGCCTAAGCAGGCATAAGAAAAGGACCCTTCCACATGGAGGGTCCTTTTTTGTTATGAAATTTTGACAAGCTGTTTTCCGACATTTTCCCCTTTGAATAATCCAAGGAATGCATCAGGAATGTTATCAAAGCCTTCAATGATTGTTTCTTTATATGTGAGTTTGTCTTCTTTTACCCATTGTGCGAGATCCTTCGCGGCCTCTCCAAAACGATCTGAATAGTTGGCAACGATGAAGCCTTGCATCAATGCGCTTGTTTTGATGAGTTTTGTTTGCACACGCGGTCCGATATCTTCGCTCGCACTAATATTATAAGAAGAAATGGCACCGCATACTGGAATGCGTGCAAAACGGTTCAAATGATTCATCACCGCATCTGAAATCTCGCCGCCTACATTGTCAAAGTACACATCAACGCCGTTAGGACAGGCTTTTGCAATCGCATCATCTAAATCACTCGTTGTTTTATAATTAATCGTTTCATCAAAGCCTAATTCTTTTAAATAATCGAGTTTATCATCAGATCCGGCAATTCCCACGACGTGTGCGCCTTTGATCTTAGCGATTTGTCCCACAACGGAACCAACGGCACCTGCGGCTCCAGAAATGACAACCGTCTCGCCTTCTTTTGGCTGGCCAATCGCAAGCAGGCCAAAGTAAGCGGTTTGCCCTGGCATCCCCAAGATGCCTAAATAATAGGACAATGGCGCAATGGACGGATCAATTTTAGTCAGAGATTCAGCTTTGGCAGTGGAGTATTCTTGCCAGCCAAGGAAACCAAGGACAAAATCACCCTTTTCAAATTGTGGCGATTTCGACTCAACGACTTCTCCGACGACACCGCCCTGAATCACTTCATTTAGCTTGAACGGAGGTGTATAGGATTTTGTATCCTGCATTCGTCCTCTCATATAAGGATCTACAGAAACATATTTCGTTTGAATCAAAACCTCTCCATCTTGCGGTACAGGTATATCGACTGTTTCAAAATGAAAAACATCTTTTGTAGGTAATCCTTTTGGACGTTTGGCTAATTGAATTTGCTTTTGTTGACTCATGTCAAATCCTCCCTTTCACTTACAGCCTAGATTTACATTAACATGATGCTTCTTTTCGTTCAAAACATACGGTCTTTTCAAAACACACACAAAAAAGCAGCCGCCATCTCATTGGAGGGGACTACTTTTTCTGAAAAGATACAGAGAGGAGCGGCGGGAGACAGCCAAACAGCTGATACACATCCGCATCACGTTCTTTTAACAAATATTCGTTTGCATTTTGCATGGAGGCTTTCATCATATCGCGCGTCACAAAAGGAAAAAGGATATTCAAATATGAGGACAACAGGTCTTGTGGATCTTGTTCAATTGACTCGATATCTCCAATGTTAATAATGATGGAAAAGAGATAATCAATGGAGATGCGAAAGTGCTGTTCGGCAAACAATGTAAGCGGCTTTGTATTTGCTTCTTCAGGATTCCACTTTTGAAAAAGCTGTTTCACCAAATCACTGACAACCCAAGCATTAAACTGCTGCTCCGCTGAAAAGTAATACATCAGCTCTCCCTCATTTCTAGCCTCCAGTATAAGAATTGTACAACAAATCCACAGGAATGAACACGATATTTCAGAAAATTTAGTCATTTTAACAGGCTTTTTGTCAAAAATAAGTCGATAGGCATGGTATGTTCATTAAGCAAATTGGATGTGCTCTTGTAAGGTTTAATGTCAAAAGTGACGGGTAAAAGATTCGTAAGACGTTAAAGGAGGAATATAAAATGAAACCTGTTGTAAGAGAGTATTCAAATGATGAAACACTTCAAAGAGATGTAGAGCAATTAAAATCAATCGGTGTTGCAAGAGAGGACATTTATGTTCTATCCCATGACGATGATCGAACAGAGCGTATTGCAAATAATGCAGATGCCAATACGATAGGCTCAAGAGAAGTTGGACTTAAACATGCGGTCGGGAACATCTTTAGTAAAAAGGGAGATGAGCTCCGCAATAAAATTCATGAAATTGGTTTCACCAAAGAAGAAGCTGAGACATTTGAAGAACATTTAGATGAAGGGAAAGTGCTTCTCTTTGTCACAGATCATGAAAAAGTGAAAAACTGGGCGTAAACGCCAACTGAAAAAGCCTCTTACTTTTGTAAGGGGCTTTTTTTCATGCCTCCATGTCTGAAGGAGAGACATATATCTTTTTTACGATAAAAAACAAATACGGAAGTATGGAATAAATAGTAAACTCTCTAATTGAAAATGCCGCTATACCAAAGAAAAACATGGGGAATCAGAAAAAATAGTCGAAATATCACAAAAAATCATTCGGGAAATAATTATTGTATCTTTCTATTTTGATTTAAAATTAAATAAAAAACTTGTGTAATTTAGTAGATAAATTTCTTAGTTCTATTGGTTTAAATTGTATTTTTGTGTAGAAATGATTGTTTTAAGGTCAAAAAACCACGAAAAATACCTGTATTTTCAATTAGAAAATTCATTTTAATGTTTAGGAAATAATTTGTTGACAAAATAAACTAAAAACAATATATTTGGCTTATTCCAGTCATTATGGAATTAGTTGTTAAATTTCTGACGAGTTTATTCGGAGCATAACTTAGTGAAAGGGGGTGGCAGAAACCAAGGCCTAAGCGCCTTTAAGTTACAAAAGTGTCTACTAAAACAAAAAAAGAATCATTTACTTGAAAAAAAATGATAGTCATTCTAAACAGTAGATTGGTTTTTCTACTATGAACACTTTGCAAGAGATAGTCAAAAGGCGTTAAGTCCTTATACAAAAGAGAAAGCGGTTTCAATAAAGGATGTGAGTTGATCGAACGGTGAAGGAGGTGAACTCATATGAAAAAAAGAGAGAACAAGCTGAGGCGAGGCGGCCTTCAAACGGCTGCATATGAGGAGGATGAATGCTGAAAAAGAAGAGTGAACATGTGGGATGCTGCTCTCCTTTTTCAGACAAACAGATTTTCCTAAAAAATCCATCTCTCATTCTAACATAAGGTTTTTGGCTTGAAAACCACCTTTGCCCGAAAAGACGATTGTGAATTGAAGGAGGTTTCATGATGAAAAAGGCTTTGTACCATGAAGACAGTGGATTGTATTTAGAAAAGATGCGCATGGCATTCCAAGAGCATTATGAGCAAAGAACAGATATGTGGTCCACTGATCCATCCTTAACAGACGCAGCAGTGATGTCATTAAAGGCATGGCGTTCAAGGGAAAAGAATGCACTTGCTTCTGTACTGGATATCGGGTGCGGCAACGGCCGTGCACTTGAACATTTAAGCGGGCTTTCCGCATATGTCGGTATCGATCTGTATGAGCATGAGGAGTGGGAAGGGTTACAGAAAAGAGAAACAGTTCCTGTCCACTTTGTTCATCAAGATTTTATGTCATGGTCCATGGATCAGGGACGCGGGATGCAGTTTGATTTAATTTTAGATCATGGCTGCTTTCATCATCAACATCCTGATGACCATGAACGTTATTTAAAACAGGTCTCTTCTTTACTTCATGAAGGCGGTGTCTTTTCACTTGTTGTCTGGGGAGAACAGTGGAAAACAGGATTAATCGGAGAAGATGGTCGTTTTCATTTTTCATTTTCAGATTCTCAGCTTGGCGAAAAAATTTGTACATCAGGTCTGGAGCTTGTATCCATATCACCGTTACAAGCGAAGGCCGGAATAAGCCAGCATCATGTCATTGCCGTCAAAATCTAGTACAAAGGTGAGTGATTCAAAGCTAGCAGAGGTGTTCAAGTTAAGAACGAGCGTCTGCCAATCAAGGGTGTTTGCTGCTCTGACAGAAAAGCATATGAACCAAGATTTCTGCTCCTTTGTACTGGAAATGGACAAGGTCTAAAGCGATGAGAGACACTGCACATTCATTTCCTTCTGCGGGAGCACACAGGCAGAGGGAGTGCATACACATATTCATCACTCCATCACTGCGCTATGGGAGTCGATTTGGGTGCAGTGATGAATAGGGGGGAGACAAATGAACAAGTTTGTAGATGAATTACAATCAATGATTCATCATTTTACCTTTCAAGAAAAACACTATTTGCTCGTGGGGCCTGTGAATTTGCCAATTTCCATTCAACATGAAGAAGTGCCATTTAAGTGGTATGCCTTCGCACGTGTTGAACGGGATACAAAACCAACGATCGAATCGATTGTCCAAATGAGTACCGCGCAGCAAACCTTTTCCTCTTGTCTCTTATTTGGCGACTTTGAAAATGAACGGCCGCCGCTTGTGCGAATCCATAGTGTCTGCCAAACAGGTGATGTGTTTGGGTCACTGAAATGTGACTGTGGTCCACAGCTTGCATTATCGCTGAAGAAAATCACCGATTACGGAAAAGGCATGCTGGTGTATATGGCCAATCAAGAAGGGCGGTCTATTGGGCTGATGGCAAAAGCATTGACGTATAAATTACAGGAAATGCAGCTGGATACTTTTGAAGCCAACCGTCTGATCGGCTGCGGAGATGATGATCGGCATTACGAGGAAGCAGCAGCAGTTCTGCACTATTTAAACAAAGGGAAACCATTGCATTTACTAACGAACAATCCAGATAAAGTCGATTCTATTGCAGCTTACGGTCTTCCTGTTTTGCGGTTTGATCATACGGTCGAAGCCTCTCTCTACAATGAAGCCTATTTAAAGGCAAAAGCAGCCTCAGGGCATATGGTCGATGAGAAGAAATTAATTAATCAATAGACGAGTTTATTGAAAGAAGGCGGGAGAAAAGCGTGAAACCTGATATCAATTGGATTCAAATTCCAAGCGGCTATGCAACGATTGGAAGTAATGAAGAAGATATGAAAAAGGCATCAGAATACTGGAAGGACAAGCTGCTCAATCCAACCTACGGCCGTGAGAAAAAATTTCAAAAATGGCTGTACAAAGAATTTCCATCCTATCAGCCGTATATCAACGAATTTTTTATCTCAGATACGGTCGTCAGCAATGAACTGTATCAAAGCTATTGTGATGAAACAGGCCAGACATACCCGGAGAGTTTAACGAATGAAGAGCTTGGCGGGGGAAAAGATCATCCAGCTTGGGGCATGGACATTGAGGAAGCCTTCTCGTTCTGTCAGTGGCTGAGCGGGAAACTGGGGATGGATGTGTCGATTCCTACGGAAGAAGAATGGGAGTATGCTGCCCGGGGAAACACGAGAAATCAATATCCATGGGGAGATGAGTTTGATCCTTCTTACTGCAATACGCACGAATCAAATATTGAAAAAACGACGCCTGTCCGTCATTACGAAAAGGGCAGATCCTTATTTGGTCTTTATGATATGGGGGGCAACGTCGAGGAATGGGTCAACACCAAATATCATGTATATGAAGGCGGCATCGAGGTCGTCGATGATTTAACGGAAACACTCGGAAGTGACTACTACATTTTAAAAGGCGGCTCCTTCGCAAGAGGTGGAGATTTATGCAGAGTCGCAAGAAGACACGGGAAGCACCCAGATCCCGTTTTTCGATTTACTGGTTTTCGTTTAGTGACTCGTCAAAAACAACATATAAAGGTGGGAGTGTAAAACTATGCATAGAGGACCAATTACATCTGTTTTATCAACTCAGCACGACCAAATCGTTTATACTGGCGGCTATGACCGCTGTATTTATCAGTGGAACCGGGCGACGGGAGAAGGAACGTTTATTGGCAGTCACGAGCATATCATTAACTCAATATCTCTTTCTGAAAACGGAAAGTATTTAGCGAGTGCATCGTCAGACTATACCATTCAGTTATATGATACAGGCACAAATACCCGAATTCGCACGTTGTTTGGTCATGCGGATGATGTAGAAGCCGTCGCTTTTGCGAAGCAGGATACTTTGCTTGTATCCGTGTCCAGAGATAGAAGATGCTTAGTGTGGGATATCGAAACGGGTGCTATTTTAAGAGAATTCCATGGTCATAGCAAAGATGTATTAGCTGTATGGATACATGGTGATAAAGCTTACACAACAGGTGATGATGGATACGTCCTTGTATGGCTGTATGAGACCGGAGAAATTGTAGGGGAAATCGGCCCGTTTGATTATGAGCTGGATACAATCAGCGGCAGCAATCAAAAAGAAGTATTCGCACTTGGCAGAGATGATGGCACCGTTATTATTTACGATGCAGCGACTTTACAGGAGAAGAAAATCATCAAAGCCCATTTACAGGGCGTCAAGCGCGTGAATTTTTCTCCAAGCGGCAATTACTTGCTGACAGCAGGCTACGACCATTTAATTAAGCTGTGGAATTATGAAACAGGTGATTTAGTCGATACGCTGCTGCCTCATAAATATCAGTGGGAGCGCTCGCTTGTCTGGACAGAGGATGAGAAGTCAATACTAGGAGCCAGCTTTGGAAAAACATATTGTGAATGGTCGATTGAAAAGGGCAAAGTCATATCAGATGAGATCGAAATGGCGACACCATCTATCAATGATATTGCGCTGACTGATGCAGGTGATATTATTACCGCATCAGATGATGGAAAATTCAGAAAAAACGGAATTGAAATTGCCAAATCGACGGGTGTTTTAACAAATGGAGTAGCTGTTGCACGGGATGGAAGCTATTATGCGTGGGGAGACCATGCAAGTCAGGTGCATATTGTTCATGAATCATTACAGCAAATGGTTTCGTTTGATCTCAACACAGGTCCGGTCAACAGCGTGTATTTCCACGAGGAGGATCGTCAATTTTATATTGGAACTTACGGCGGTTATGTACATGTCATTTCAACAGAACACTTAAAGGAAATCGGCCGTTCCAAAGCACACGATTGTGCGGTCAAAGCATTAAAGGTAGAAGGAGATCATATCATCACAGCAGCAGTTGAAGGAACCATCTGTCTTTTAGATAAAAAGAGTTTGTCCTTAAAAGCGGAATACATCGGTGCGACAGAGCTGTTAAATGATGTCTTTATTGATAGTAAACGAGACCGTATCGCCATTGTCAGCCGTGACAAGAATGTGAGATTGTTTGATTTGCATACAGGAAGAATTTTAGACCAGCATAACGAACACCAGTATTCGATTAAATCGGTCACAGTCACAGACTCTGGCTATATTGTAAGCGGTGATTATTGGGGCTATATCGTAGTGTGGAATCCAGAGCTGAATGTCAACACCGGCCCAATTAGAATTGCCCAAAATGGGATTAGTGCCATCAGACAATTAGGCAATGATGTATACGCAAGCTCATACGACGGCGGGATTTATCACGTTCGAGAAGATGGGACGCATACCGAAGTACTACGCTTATTCGAACAATTTCCGAAAGAAGTAATCTCTCATTAAGAAAAAGAATGTAAGCGGGGGATTCTCATGATAAGTGTTTGCAAGGAACATATGAAAAAAGGTCTGTCTGTACTCAATTGTCCGCATGTGCTCCTCATTAATAAATATGAATGTCGCAAATGCTGTTTTTGTAAACAACGAGCATCTTATAAACTTTTTTATTCCTTGCCTTACTATGATCGATCTGAAAAGAAACGGATGGAAAAAATATAGCACATGAGAATAGAACTCCTTCATTCCCTGAAGGAGTTCTTTCCCTTGAAAGAGAGGAAAGGAGACTTACATGAAAGACGATGTTTTTTATATGAAGCTAGCGATTGCCAACGCAAAGGCCATGAAAGGACAAACCTCACCAAATCCGCTTGTCGGGGCAGTAGTAGTCAAAAAAGGTGAGATCGTCGGAATTGGTGCTCACATGAAGGCGGGCGAACCGCATGCTGAAATTCATGCGCTGCAAATGGCAGGAGATAAGGCGAAGGGAGCTCATATGTATGTGACGCTCGAACCTTGTTCGCATCATGGAAAAACAGGGCCTTGCTCAGAAGCCATAATAAAGAGCGGGGTGAAACGTGTGGTCATTGCCACTCATGACCCAAATCCGCTTGTAGCAGGTAAAGGGGTCACGATGTTGAAACAAGCAGGGATAGAAGTAGAAGAAGGGATATGTAAACGGGAAGCGGACAGCTTAAATCTTCCTTTTTTTCATTCCATACAATCAGATCTTCCATATGTCATATTAAAAACAGCCATTTCGTTAGACGGGAAAATTGCAACAGCTCATCAAGAAAGCAAATGGATTACGGGAACAGAAGCGAGGAATGAAGTGCAGCAATTACGTCAAGAAGCAGATGCTGTGATAACAGGCGTCGAAACCATTATTCAAGATGATGCAGGCCTTATTGTGAAAGATCCAATCGTGACACAGCCCATTCGTGTCATTTTAGATTCCACATTAAGGATTCCGCTTCATGCGAAATGTTTAAATGATCATATGGCAGAAACCATTATTTGTACTTCAAACAAGTACGATCAAAAAAAATATCATCAACTGATGCAAAAAGGAATTCAAGTATTTGTCACAGGCGGAGAAATTCGGACAGATCTTCATGCGGTGTTACGTATGTTGAAAAAGCGTTCTGTGATGTCGGTACTTGTGGAGGCGGGAGGAAGTGTGAGTGCATCCTTTTTAGAAGCATCACTTGTGAACGAAGTCATTATTTATATGGCACCATTATTAATTGGAGGGAAAGATGCACCTACTTTCTTTGAAGGAGAAGGTACGAAAACATTAAAAGAAGCCATCCGTCCAAAAGATATGGATTATAGTATGGTAGGAAAAGATTTAAAAATGACGATGAGACTTTAATGAAAAAAAGATCTTGTACATGAAGTGCAAGGTCTTTTGATTAATAAAAAAATAAAAGTGTACATACACCTTTCTAAATCATGATGAATACGATGGATGGGGGTGATTCCATGAAAAGATGTAGGCAATGTGGTAAGACATATCCAACTCATTCGACAGACCACTACCAAAAAGGAAGCTGGTATGATGCGTATAAGGATGATGGCTGGGAATGTGATAGTTGTAAAAAAGGGAAATCAGAAAAGCAAAGGAAACCAGTGAAAAATCCTTGCTGCGGAAAAGATCCTTGTGTTTGTGTGATTCAAGGTCCGCCAGGCGGGAGAGGAAGAAGAGGCCCAGCCGGTCCGGCGGGTGCAGTAGGTCCAGCGGGTCCGGCAGGCCCGGCAGGTCCAATCGGTCCAACAGGCGTAGGTTTAACAGGCATCTTGGCATTTGATCCAGCAGTAGCACCCACCTACCCAGTAGGGCAAGTGGTGACATACGATGGCAGTACGTATGTGGTCAATTCAGCACCGCCATTAGGGACGCCTGATACATCACCGGACTATACGCTTTTAGCTGCTGCAGGAGCAACAGGTACAGGACCAACAGGTGTCACGGGAGATCCAGGTCCGACAGGGGCAACCGGCGCTACTGGTGTAGGTTTAACAGGAGTTGTTCCGTTTGATGCGGCAGCGGCACCAGGGTATCCAGTAGGTCAAGTGGTGACATATGACGGTGGAACGTACCTTGTGAACACAGCATCGCCAACAGGTACACCCGATACTTCCCCAGATTATACGCTTTTAGCTGCTGCAGGAGCGACAGGAGTTACGGGCGCCACTGGCACAGGAGCAACCGGTGCAACAGGTGAAACGGGAGCGACTGGCGTCACAGGAGCAACGGGGGAAATTGGTCCAACCGGCGCCACTGGCACAGGAGCAACCGGTGCAACAGGTGAAACGGGAGCGACTGGCGTCACAGGAGCAACGGGGGAAATTGGTCCAACCGGCGCCACTGGCACAGGAGCAACCGGTGCAACAGGTGAAACAGGAGCAACCGGCGTCACAGGACCAACAGGTTTAACTGGGGTAACTGGTGAAACAGGGGCAACAGGAGTGACCGGAGCGACTGGAGTCGGTTTATCTGGAGTCGCAGCGTTTGATCCAGCAGTAGCGCCAACTTATCCAGTAGGTCAAGTGGTGACATATGAAGGAGGAACCTACCTTGTTAACACGGCGCCACCAACAGGCACACCAGATACGTCACCAGATTATACGTTATTGGCCGCTGCAGGAGCGACTGGCGTTACAGGAACAACCGGTACAGGAGTCACGGGTTCCACCGGCGCAACAGGAGTGACAGGACCAACGGGGGAAGTTGGCCCAACCGGAGCTACAGGCGTCACAGGAGCAACAGGAGAAATTGGCCCAACCGGAGCAACTGGTGTTACGGGAACGACAGGGGAAATTGGCCCAACCGGAGCTACTGGTACAGGAGCCACCGGTGAAACAGGGGCAACAGGGGTCACAGGAGCGACAGGAGAAACTGGTGCAACCGGCGTCACAGGACCAACTGGTGCAACTGGGGTAACTGGTGATACAGGGGCAACAGGAGTGACGGGAGCGACTGGAGTTGGTTTATCCGGAGTCGCAGCGTTTGATCCAGCAGTAGCGCCAACCTATCCAGTAGGTCAAGTGGTGACATATGAAGGCGGAACATATCTGGTCAATACAGCGCCTCCAACAGGTACACCGGATACTTCTCCAGACTATACGTTATTAGCAGCCGCAGGTGTTACCGGAGCCACCGGAGTAACCGGTGCAACTGGGGTAACCGGTGATACTGGAGTCACAGGAGTAACCGGAGCGACCGGAGCCACTGGGGTAACGGGTGAAACAGGAGCAACGGGAGTCACGGGTACAGGAACTACCGGAGCCACAGGAGATACAGGAGCCACCGGCGTCACAGGTGTTACTGGAGCCACCGGTGCAACAGGAGATACGGGAGCAACAGGAGTAACAGGAGCCACGGGAGTAACCGGTGTAGGATTAACTGGCATTTTGGCGTTTGACCCAGCAACAGCCCCAACCTATCCAGTAGGTCAAGTGGTGACATATGAAGGTGGAACCTATGTTGTGAATACAGCACCACCAACAGGTACACCAGATACGTCACCAGACTATACGTTATTGGCCGCCGCAGGAGTAACCGGAGCAACCGGCGTCACCGGAATCACTGGGGTAACAGGTGATACAGGAGCAACGGGAGCAACAGGAGTAACCGGAGCCACTGGGGTAACGGGTGATACAGGAGCAACGGGAGTCACGGGTACAGGAGTGACCGGTGCCACCGGCGTCACCGGAGCGACCGGAGCCACTGGCGCTACAGGAGTAACCGGAGCCACTGGGGTAACGGGTGATACAGGAGCAACGGGAGTCACGGGTACAGGAGTAACAGGAGCGACCGGAGCCACTGGCGCCACAGGTTTAACAGGTGCAACTGGGGTAACCGGAGCAACAGGAGCAACGGGAGTAACCGGAGCCACTGGTGTAACGGGTGATACAGGAGCAACGGGAGTCACGGGTACAGGAGCGACCGGAGCCACCGGCGTCACAGGAGCAACAGGAGCGACCGGAGCCACCGGAGTCACAGGAGTAACAGGAGCGACCGGAGCCACTGGCGCCA
>NZ_PYUA01000069.1:0-583 GCF_003028545.1 Bacillus sp. Nf3
CAGCAGGTGGCTCAGGCCAGCGCAGGCTCGCCGACGTTGCCACCGATACGGGCCCGGTAGGCGCGCGGCGAGAAACCGGTTTCAGCCTTGAACTTGCGGGTGAAGGCGCTCTGGTCGCTGAAACCGCAGGCCTGGCCGATGCAGGCGATGCTGTCGTCGCCATGCAGCAGGTGCATGGCCATCTGGATCCGCAGCCGGGTCAGCACCTGCTGCGGGGTCATCTGGAATACCTTGCGGAAGCTGCGCTCCAGCTTGGACAGCGAAAAGCCGGTGATGTCCAGCAGGGTCTGCATGCGCACGTTCTCGGCGTAGTGCGCGTTGAGATGGGCCAGAGCCAGCCGCAGCTGCTCGTACTGGCTGCCCAGGCTGTCCTTCTGGCCGAGGTCGCGGGAAATGCCGATCAGGCCCTCGATGGCCCCATCGACCACCAGCGGACGCTTGCAGGTCAGGCACCAGCCCGGTTCGCGGTTGGCGAACAGATGCAGTTCCATCAGGTTCTCGATGACCTCGCCGGACAGCACGCGGGCGTCCTGGTCCACGTAGTCCGCGCTCAACCCGGTCGGGTAGATCTCCGCCGCGGTAC
>NZ_PYUA01000070.1:0-582 GCF_003028545.1 Bacillus sp. Nf3
CCGCGCTGTTGCCGATGTTGGCGTTGATCTTGGTGAGGAAGTTGCGGCCGATGATCATCGGCTCGCTTTCCGGATGGTTGATGTTGTTGGGCAGTACCGCGCGGCCGCGTGCGATCTCGTCACGCACGAATTCGGGGGTGATGATTGTCTGGATCGACGCCCCGAAGGCCTCGCCCGGGTGCTGCTGCAGCAGGCCGGCATCACGGATCGCGTCCAGGCGCTGGTTCTCGCGGATGGCGACGAACTCCATTTCCGGCGTGATGATGCCGCGCCGCGCGTAGTGCATCTGGGTGACGTTGGCGCCGGCACGCGCACGGCGCGGCAGGCTGCGCGCGGGGAAACGCACCGCGTCGAGCTTCGGGTCATGCTCGCGGTCGCGGCCGAACGAAGAGCTCAGGCCATCGAGCTGTTCGGTATCACCGCGCTCCTCCACCCAGCCACGGCGCAACGCAGGCAGGCCGGTCGACAGGTCGATGGGCACCTCCGGATCGGTGTACGGGCCCGAGGTGTCGTAGACAGTGACCGGTGCATTCTCTTCGCCGCCGAACAGCGTCGGCGTGCGGGTCAACGCAATCTCGCGCA
>NZ_PYUA01000071.1:0-581 GCF_003028545.1 Bacillus sp. Nf3
GGTGGGCGTGGCAGATACGGGCCAGATCATCGGCCGAGCCGCTGAACTCCATGGTCAGCACGCCTTCGTGCACCAGCTCGGAGACGTTGGCGCCAACCAGGTGCATGCCGAGGATGCGATCGGTTTCGGCATGGGCCAGGATCTTCACGAAGCCAGCCGGCTCGATCATCGCCACGGCACGGCCGTTGGCGGCGAACGGGAAGCTGCCGGCCTTGTACGGAATGCCTTCGGCCTTCAGCTGTGCTTCGGTCTTGCCGACCCAGGCCAGTTCCGGTTCGGTGTAGATGACCCACGGAATGGTGTCGAAGTTGACGTGGCCCGGCAGGCCGGCGATCAGCTCAGCCACCGCGATGCCTTCCTCGAAGCCCTTGTGCGCCAGCATCGGGCCGCGCACGCAGTCGCCGACCGCCCACACGCCGTTGACGCCGGTGTGGCAGTGCGCGTCGACTTCGATCTGGCCACGCTCGTTGATCTTCACGCCGGTGCCTTCAGCCAGCAGGCCCTTGGTGGCGGCGCGACGGCCGACGGCCACCAGCAGCTTGTCCACGGTCAGGGTCTTTTCGCCTTCGCTGTCGGTGTAG
>NZ_PYUA01000072.1:0-574 GCF_003028545.1 Bacillus sp. Nf3
ATCGCCCAGGGTCAGGCGGATGAAACGATCGATCTGCTCGAAGTACGGCGCGGCCACGGTCGGGCCGGTCAGGATCAGCGGGAACGGCAGATCCTTGTTCTCCTCGCGCAGCAGGATGCCCAGCAGGTACAGGATCTCCTCGGCGGTACCGACGCCACCGGCGAACACGATGATGCCGTGGCCGATGCGGACGAAGGCCTCCAGCCGCTTCTCGATGTCCGGCATGATCACCAGGTGGTTGACGATCGGGTTCGGCGACTCGGCGGCGATGATGCCCGGCTCGGTCAGGCCGATGTAGCGGGTGACCGTTTTGCGCTGCTTGGCATGGGCGATGGTGGCGCCCTTCATCGGGCCCTTCATGGCACCCGGGCCGCAGCCGGTGCAGATGTCCAGACCGCGCAGACCCAGCTCGTAGCCGACCTGCTTGGTGTACAGGTATTCATCGCGCGAGATCGAGTGGCCGCCCCAGCACACCACCAGGTTCGGGTCGCCCGGGTTGAGGATGCGCGCGTTGCGCAGCAGGCCGAACACCGCGTTGGTGATGCCCTCGGACGATTCCAGCTCGGCCGCGTAG
>NZ_PYUA01000073.1:0-572 GCF_003028545.1 Bacillus sp. Nf3
ATCACGCGCATCACGCGTGGACGGGGCGGCTACAGGCTGGGCGATGGCATTCATGGGGACGGCAGGGCCAGGAGGGGGCGGGGCGGTACGGCGTGGAAGCAACGGTGCCCGCGCGGGGCGGGCACCGTCGGGTCCATCACTTCAGGTCGGTCGCCCAGTAGGCCTCGATCTGCTTGACCAGCTCGGCCGGCAGCGGCACGTAGTGCAGCTCGTTGGCCTGGGCCTGGCCGTTCTCGAAGGCCCACTTGAAGAAGGCCAGGGTGTCCTGGTTGCGCTTGGCGTCCTTCGGCTGCTTCTGCATCAGCATGAAGTTGGTGGCGGTGATCGGCCACGCCTGCTCGCCCGGGGCGTTGGTGATGACCAGGTTGAAGTCCTTGGCGCTGGCCCAGTCGGCGCTGGCTGCTGCGGCGGCGAAGGTTTCCGCGCTCGGCGCGACCCAGTTGCCGGCCGCGTTCTGCATGGCGGTGTACGGCATGCCGTTCTGCAGCGCATAGGCCAGTTCGACGTAGCCGATCGAGCCCTTGATCTGCTTCACGTACGAAGCGACGCCTTCATTGCCCTTGCCACCGACG
>NZ_PYUA01000074.1:0-567 GCF_003028545.1 Bacillus sp. Nf3
GGTGCCGGTGGTGCTGCTGGGCACGTTCGGCGTGCTGGCCGCGTTCGGCTATTCGATCAACACGCTGACCATGTTCGCGCTGGTATTGGCCATCGGTCTGCTGGTGGACGATGCCATCGTGGTGGTGGAGAACGTCGAACGCATCATGTCCGAGGAAGGACTGTCGCCGCTGGAGGCCACCCGCAAGTCGATGGGCCAGATCACCGGCGCGCTGGTGGGCATCGGCCTGGTGCTGTCGGCGGTGTTCGTGCCGATGGCCTTCATGAGTGGCTCCACCGGCGTGATCTATCGCCAGTTCTCGGCCACGATCGTCTCGGCGATGGCGTTGTCGGTACTGGTGGCGATCGTGTTGACCCCGGCGCTGTGCGCGACCATGCTCAAGCCGCTGAAGAAGGGCGAGCACCATGTCGCCCACCGTGGCCTGGCCGGCCGCTTCTTCAATGGCTTCAACCGCGGCTTCGACCGCACCAGCGAAAGCTACCAGCGCGGCGTGCGCGGCATCATCCATCGCCCGTGGCGGTTCATGGGCATCGTGGCGGCACTGTTCATGCTGATGGGTGTGTTGTT
>NZ_PYUA01000075.1:0-565 GCF_003028545.1 Bacillus sp. Nf3
GGGCAATTGGCGGACGCGACGCCAGGTAGGCCGGCGCCGCGCACAGTACCAGCGGATACGGCCCCAGCCGCCGCGCCACCAGTCCGCTGTCGGCCAGATCACCGGTGCGGAACACCAGGTCGTAACCGTCTTCGACGATGTTGACCAGGCTGTTGGACAGATTCAGATCAACCTGCACGTCTGGATAGGCCTGCATGTAGGCCACCACCGCCGGGCCCAGCGCATGTACGCCGAAGGTGACCGGCGCGCTGATGCGCAGGCGCCCCATCGGCCGCCCGCGCGCCACTTCGGCCAGCTGTTCGGCGCCCTCCACTTCCTCCAGGATCACCCGCGCCCGCGCCAGATAGGCCTGGCCGAAGTCGGTCAGGCTCTGCTTGCGCGTAGTGCGGTTGAGCAGGCGCACGCCCAGGTGCTGCTCCAGCGCCTGGATGTGCTTGCCGACCAGCTGCGGCGACAGGTCCAGCGCGTCGGCGGCAGCGGCGAACGAGCCGACCTCGGCCACCTTGGCGAAGGTCCGAAGGGGAACGATCAGGTCCATTGCAAACGGATGTTTTCCAATGAAACG
>NZ_PYUA01000076.1:0-564 GCF_003028545.1 Bacillus sp. Nf3
CGGCGTTGGTGATGCCCAGGCGGCGGCCGTCGATCAGGATCAGGGTGCGGTTGGCACCCAGGTTGCGCAGGTCGATGTAGTAACCGCCGACCGCTTCGCCCGAGCTGAGCGGGGAGGTACGGCTGATGGCAGGCGAACCGGCGGCCGGGATGTTCTGCAGGATGTCGGCGACCGACTTGAAGCCCTGCTTCTCGATCTGGTCGCGGCTGATGGTCATCACCGGCTGTGCGGTTTCGGTATCGACCTGGCGGATGCGCGAACCGGTGACCTCGATACGGTCGAGGTTGGTGGCTTCCTGGGCGTGGGCCGTCGCGGTGCTGGCACCGGCGACAAGCGCGATCACAACTGCGTCACGCAGCTGGCTGGACTTGAGTTTCATTGGCTCTCTCTCTCCAAGAAATCTTGGCTGGGGTTTATGCCCGGCGGGGGAGCGAAAGAGCGCTCCCAAATCGCGAGGCTGACCCGATAGTAGCGGGCGTTCGCCAAGAATTAAAGCTGTGTTAATCAAGTCTGTGATTTTGGTAAATTGACTCTTATTTCATTTAAATCAATGGGTTGCTTATG
>NZ_PYUA01000077.1:0-560 GCF_003028545.1 Bacillus sp. Nf3
CCACCGGCACGCAGGCTCAGGCGGCCGTCCTGGCCGAGATGCCGCACCGACAGTTCCTCGGCATCGAAACCGCCATTGCTGTAGCGCGCCTGCCCGTGCATGTTGTCGAAGGCCAGCTGGAAGCGCTTGTCGACCAGCTTCACGCCGGCCAGATCGACCGTGCCCTGCAGATGGCCGCCCCCTTCATCGTGGTGCAGCGGCTGCAGCAGATCGAACGTCACGTGCGCAGGGCCGGCAGCGCTGAGATTGTCCAGGGTGTCGCCGTAGTCCTTGTGCAACGGGCTTTGCCGCAGCATCGCCAGCAGCCTGCCGGCCTCGCTCTGCGCGTCGGCGCGCACATACAGGGGCTGCTGGCCGAAGTCGGCAATGCCCGCTTCGAAGGTCTGCACCGCCACCCCGGCCAGATCACCGCGTCCGCGCATGTCGAAGCCGGGGCCGATGAAGGCGATATCGGCATCGACCTGGCTCATCAACGGCCAGTCGTGCTGGAAGCGGATCTCACCCTGGGTGATGTGGCCGGTGGCCTCGAAGCGGCCATCGTGGTTGTCGAACGGCCAGTC
>NZ_PYUA01000078.1:0-559 GCF_003028545.1 Bacillus sp. Nf3
AAATACGGGGGGGACGGTCCCTTGCAGATCGCGCTGACCGTCGAGGGCGAGCAGGCGGTGCTGACCATTGCCGACCACGGAGCCGGTATCGCCGCCGCTGATGCCGGGCGCGTGTTCGAACGCTTCGCACGTGGCGAGGGGGCGCCCTCTGGCGGTGCCGGGCTGGGCCTGGCCATCGTCAAGCGCGTGGTTGACAGCCACGGCGGCCGCATCGATCTGAGCAACCGCCCGCAGGGTGGCCTGGTCGCCACCATCCGCCTGCCCCGGAGTAGTTCATGATCCGCCTGTTCACCGCTGCCATTGCCCTGCTGCTGGCCCTGCCGGTGCTGGCCGCGCCCGGCGAGGTGCGCCGTTTTCCGGCGCAGGGCAAGGCCACCGCGCAGCTGCGCATCCACGGCACCACCGACATCGAAGTGTTCGCGGTGGTCATCGCCGATTACCAGCGCCTGCATCCGGGCACCGAAGTGGTGTACGAGGACATCATCACCCAGGACCTGTACGCGCGTTACCTGCACGACCGCGCCGGACCGGCCTCGCCGGACCTGCTGATTTCCAGCGG
>NZ_PYUA01000007.1:0-135401 GCF_003028545.1 Bacillus sp. Nf3
GCATGTATTAGGCACGCCGCCAGCGTTCGTCCTGAGCCAGGATCAAACTCTCCGAGGTATGCAGGATGCATATCACACATGCGTTGCTACACGATGTAGCGAACTTAGCATGTGATCATTTCCTGCCTCGTCAGCGTTTGACTGACTACCTATGAAGTATCATAGGATTTTTTTATAAAAACTCGAATTAACAGGTACGTTTTGTCTTGTTTAGTTTTCAAAGATCATGTTCGTTATCGCTCAGAGGCGACTTTCTTAATATAACATTTGAGCGCCGTGTGCGTCAAGTGTTTTTTAGAATTTCTTTTTGTCAGCTTTTCTTTCAAAGCAACTCAGTTGCTCGTTAGCGACGTTTAATAATATACCATCATAATATTCATGCGTCAATATCTTTTTTCACAAAATATCCTCGATGATAGATTTTTTGTCCTTTTGTCTCAATCGGATCCACTTGAACAATTCCTTTTTCCACAAAGAAATCAATCATCACGCTAAGGTCAGGCGTGAAATACTTTAGATCAGGGTGTGCAAGAAGCTCACCAAAAAGCCATATATCCTTCTGTTCCATGACATGACGTAAATGAGCGGCACCAATTTCTGCTTTTGAATGGATCAAAAAATCATTTGCTAAAAATAAAAGTTCCAAACGCTTATGCAGACTTTCATGGCTTTCAATCAGTTCTGAATAAAGTTTGTATACTTCCGGCTCCATATGACGCACTTGGTTCCAAACGGTCACTTCTGGGTGGAAGCCTTTATCAATTACTTCAATACGTGCTAAGTGATGCAGGGCATGCACAATGGAATTATATGCATCAAGGAATTGATTTGACTCAAAAAATGCTTTTCCTTCTATATATCTGCGAATGAGCTTGCCATATTCTAAACCGATTTTGAGCTTGCGGTTTGAAAACGGGAAAGTACTTAATTCATCAATTAAGTTGAAGATATATTCATTTCGATCAAACAGGACTTTGCCATTCAAAATCCAATCGATGATTCGGCGGTTAGTACCGAGGGTAATCCATTCCTTCAGTTGATCACCTGTGACAACGTTTAAAGAAGCTGTTTGGTGATCGGATTCATAGTGTTTGATAAATACCGGCTCTTCCGCTTCTTTTACGATGACTAAAAGTGCTGCATCAAAGTTATCCGTCTCAGAAGATACTTTATGTCTTCTTTCTACTATAATCACAGCTAATGTATCTGGATGGCTTGCTCTCTCTTGATAAATAGGACGGAGAAGATTTTCCATAGTGATTCCTCCAATACTCGGGTGTAAAGTTCTTCTCTAATGCTATGTATTTCTCCTAATAGAATCAAAATTCCTTCAATACATGAAAAAAGATCATTGAATCATTATAAGCAATTTATTCACAAAACTCTATAACTAATTCAAACGGAAAGGTAAAATGTGCTATATTGGAGATAAGGGGGACTAGGGATGGCGAAATACTCCAGTAAGATTAATAAAATCAGAACATTTGCACTTAGTTTGGTTTTTGTTGGCTTTCTGATCATGTATATCGGTGTGTTCTTCAAGGAATCGATCTGGCTGTCTACTTTCTTTATGCTGCTCGGCGTCTTATCGATTGGATTAAGTACAGCCGTTTACTTTTGGATTGGTATGCTTTCTACGAAGGCAGTACGTGTCGTTTGTCCAGGCTGTGAGAAGGAAACAAAAGTGCTTGGGCGTGTGGACATGTGCATGCATTGCAGGGAGCCGCTTACACTTGATCCAACATTAGAAGGTAAAGAGTTTGATGAATCCTACAATCGAAAAAAGTCATAAAAATAAGCTGACCATTTAACCGGTCAGCTTTTTTCATTAATGATTTTCTTTTTTCGCACATTCTTGACAAGTTCCATAGATCTCCAAGCGATGATGACTAACTGTAAAGCCCGTCACATGGGATGCAAGCTGTTCAACTTCATCAAGGCCAGGATAGTGAAAGTCCACGATTTTTCCGCAGTTTTCACAAATCGCATGGTAGTGGTCAGATGTCGCAAAATCAAATCGGCTTGAGGAATCACCATACGTTAATTCCTTTACTAATCCAGATTCCCGGAAGACTCGTAAATTGTTGTAAACCGTTGCGACACTCATATTTGGAAATTTTCCTTCAAGTGCTTTATATATATCGTCTGCGGTTGGGTGAGTCATAGAATTTACGAGAAACTCCAAGATGGCATGGCGCTGCGGAGTAATTCGAACACCGGTTTCTTTTAGAGCATCTAAAGCGTCTTTTAGTTCGTGAGCAGCCATTTCATCATGCACCTCTCTTCAAAAATATTCTTATATTGTAATCTTTATAAATAGTGTACCCCCAGAGCCGAAACTTTGTCAATTACAATCCTCTTTTTTACCTATTCTTCTTTACAAAAAAGACCGGCATGACTGCCGATCTCATCCTGTTAGGATATTAAGCGTGAGCTTTCAATTCCTCAAGCGCTTCCTCTACGTGGTCTTTTACCTTTACTTTTCGCCATTCTTTCACAAGCGTGCCTTCTTTATTAATAAGAAACGTTGAACGCTCGATTCCCATATATTCTTTGCCAAAGTTCTTTTTCAGCTTCCATACGCCAAAGGCTTCAGACAATTTCTGTTCATCGTCTACAAGAAGCAGGAACGGCAAATCATGTTTTTCTTTAAACTTTTGGTGCTTGTCCTGACTGTCTGGGCTTACGCCGATAATGACAGCATCTAGTTCTGCAAAGCTTTGATGGCGGTCGCGGAAATCACATGCTTCTGTTGTACAGCCTGGTGTCATATCTTTTGGATAGAAATAAAGAACAATATGTTTTCCTTTAAAATCAGAAAGCTTTACTTTCTCCCCATTGTCACCGGTTAATTCAATGTCAGGTACTTGCTGCCCTACTTCGATTGTCATGACACAATCCCTCCAACCTATTTTTTAATTAGCCTATCCAATTTTGAGAGGATATTCAACTAAGGACGCTTGCATCGGCATGTTAAAATAATGATAGACGACGTGATACGTTGAGATAGGAGGCTATTTATGAAATTCACAGAATCAGAAAAATTACATCAAGAGGCGCTGGAGCACATTGTTGGAGGTGTCAACAGCCCGTCTCGTTCATATAAGGCAGTAGGCGGCGGTTCACCCGTTGCGATGGAAAGAGGAGAAGGCGCTTATTTTTGGGATGTTGACGGAAACCGCTATATCGACTATCTAGCAGCATACGGTCCAATTATTACAGGACACGCCCACCCGCATATTACAAAAGCCATCACGAAAGCGGCTGAAACAGGTGTCCTTTACGGAACACCAACGAAGCATGAAGTCACTTTTGCTAAAATGCTGAAGGAAGCCATGCCTGCTTTGGACAAAGTTCGTTTTGTCAATTCAGGTACAGAAGCGGTGATGACAACGATTCGAGTGGCTCGCGCATATACAGGCAGAACAAAAATCATTAAGTTTGCCGGATGCTATCATGGCCACTCTGATCTTGTGCTAGTGGCAGCTGGCTCTGGTCCTTCCACTTTAGGAACACCTGATTCTGCGGGTGTACCAAAGAGTATCGCCAATGAAGTCATTACCGTTCCATTTAATGATATTGACAGCTATAAAGAAGCATTAGATCGCTGGGGCGATGAAGTAGCTGCTGTCCTTGTCGAGCCAATTGTCGGGAACTTCGGCATCGTGGAACCTAAGGACGGTTTCCTGCAGCAGGTCAATGACCTCACACATGAAAAAGGCGCACTGGTGATTTATGATGAAGTCATTACGGCTTTCCGCTTTATGTATGGCGGTGCACAGGACTTGCTTCAAGTAAAACCTGACCTTACTGCATTAGGAAAAATTATTGGCGGCGGACTTCCTATCGGTGCTTACGGCGGTAAAAAAGAAATTATGGAACAAGTTGCTCCGCTTGGACCAGCCTATCAAGCTGGCACAATGGCAGGAAATCCTGCATCCATTCTTTCAGGTATTGCCTGCTTGGAAGTTTTAAAAGAAGACGGCGTTTACGAACGTCTTGATCAGCTTGGCGCTATGTTAGAAGAAGGCATTTTAGCCCATGCCAAAAAGCATCAAGTAGATATTACAGTGAATCGCTTAAAAGGCGCTCTCACAATTTATTTCACAACAGAAACGATTGTGAACTACGAGCAGGCTGAAAATACGGATGGCGAAATGTTTGCCCGTTTCTTCAAATTAATGCTCGCGCAAGGCATTAACCTCGCTCCTTCTAAATATGAGGCTTGGTTCTTAACGATCGCACATACTGAAAAAGATATTTCTGAGACGCTGCAAGCAGTAGATCATGCGTTTGCACAGCTGAAACAATCATAATGAAGTCCAAAACAGGCGTAAAAACATGCGCCTGTTTTTTTATTGACCAGCTCTCGTTTGTCAAAAGCGTGCGAATCTGTTACATTTCTTCTCAATACCTTCTTTTGATGTTTTCATGAACTTTCAAAAATCACTTGAATATTTCGGAAGACCGCTGTATATTACTTAGTTGTTTCATCAAAATATGAATGATAAATGACGAGTGATCATCTATTATCGAAAAGAAAGGAATGCAGGGACAAAACCAATGAAACTTGGAGCCCGTATTTTAAAAACTGGTATTGCCATTGTACTCGCGCTTTACCTGGCAACATGGCTTGGGTTGCCAACGCCCGTCTTCGCGGGAATTGCAGCTGTATTTGCTATCCAGCCATCTATTTATCGATCTTTTTTAACCATTGTTGATCAAGTGCAAGCCAATATTATTGGAGCAGCACTTGCCATTACGTTCGGTCTGCTTTTTGGCACAGGACCAGTCATTATCGGTTTAACCGCCGTCATGGTCATCGCCATTAATTTAAAGCTGAAGATTGAACACACGATTCCGATTGCACTTGTAACCGTCATCGCGATTTTAGAAAGTGCAGGGGATCATTTCCTTTCCTTTGCCTTAATCCGAACAGCTACTGTGGTGTTAGGAGTACTTTCTTCCTTTTTAGTGAATTTAATCTTCCTGCCGCCAAAGTATGAAACAAAACTTGTTCATCACATTATGGAAAATACAGAGGAGATTTTAAAATGGATCCGTCTGAGCTCCAGACAGTCTACTGATCATTCCACTTTAAAGGATGACATCGATCAAATAAAAGAACGCATGATCAAATTAGATCACATTTACTTGTTATACAAAGAAGAACGAAGCTATTTAAAGAAAACCACGTATGTTAAATCAAGAAAGCTTGTTTTGTTCAGGCAGGCCATTATGACATCAAATCGTGCTCTGTATTTACTGAAAAAGCTTCATAAATTAGAAAATGAAATTCATTTGATGCCAGAGCATTTCAGGGAAAGCTTAACGGATGAAATTGATTATTTACTGTATTGGCATGAGCGCACCTTGATGAAATTCGTCGGAAAAATGAAGCCGCAGGACGATGAATTTCAAAATGAATGCTCTCTTCGCCTTGAGACGTTAACGAAATCATTTATTCAGCATCAGCAAAACCAAGAAAACGACTTACTCGATTACAATATGCTGAATGTCATGTCCAGCATCATTGAGTACCGTGATGAATTAGAGCATTTAGATACATTGATTACAAGCTTCCAGACGTATCACCCAAAAGATAGTGAAATTGAGACAGAAGAAAAAGAAGCATAAACAGAAAAGACCGATTCCTAGAATCGGTCTTAAATTGTTGACAAAGAGCTAAAATGATCTTGATTTTAGCTCTTTGTCTTCTTTTCAGAGTGACCTGAAAACCTTTGCAGTCTAGGAAGAACGAGTACCGGAGCGGAGCGAATTGAGTATTCGTGAGCACCGGCACGCAGGACTGACACCGAATGTGAGGGTTTGTCAGTGCGCTGAGACCGATTCTGAGAATCGGTCTTATTTTATTTTCTTCATTTTAGGATCTAGTGTATCTCTTAATCCATCCCCCATCAGGTTAAAGCCTAGAACAGTCAGCATGATTGCTATCCCTGGGAAGAATAATGTCCAAGGGGCTTGAACGAGATAAGGTCTCGCGTCGGCGAGCATTTTTCCCCATTCTGGACTTGGCGCCTGTGCACCCAATCCTAAAAAGCCTAAAGCCGCTGCCTCAATAATTGCCGTTCCGATCGCTAGCGTCGCCTGTACGATGACCGGCACCATACTATTTGGCAGAATGTGGCGCAGCACGATGCGGCGGTGTGACATCCCAACCGCCTTTGCTGCCAGCACGTATTCTTCTTGTTTAATACTCAGTACTTTTGAACGAACGAGCCGTCCAAAAGTTGGGACATTAATAATCGCAATGGCAATAAGGGCATTTTGTAAGGAGGGGCCTAGGATGGAGACAATAGCAATCGCTAAGAGAATGCTAGGAAAAGCAAGTAAAATATCAAACAATCTCGAGATCACAGCATCTAGCACTCTTCCGCCATAGCCAGCTATCAATCCAAGCAGTGTGCCTAAAATGACAGACCCGAGAACCGAGAAGAAACCGACCCATAAGGAAATCCGTGCTCCATGCACAACTCTTGAAAAGATATCTCTACCGAAATCATCTGTACCAAACCAGTGTGCAGCTGAGGGGGCACTAAATCGCTCACCAAGTGATTGTTCATTGATTCCATAAGGAGCAATGAGCGGTGCAAAGATCGCTAGGATGAGAAATAAAAAGACAATCACACTGCCAATGACCGCCAGCTTATGCTGAAAGAACTGTTTCATTGATTCAAGAATCAATGATTGAGGGCGTTCATCTTTTGGCTGAGGTGAGTCAAGCTCTTTTTGTGCTTCCATATTGTCACTCTCCTTCCCTAATATTTAATCCTTGGATCAATAACCGCATACAAGATGTCCACAATGAAATTGATCAGGACAAATATGAGCGCAACGACGAGAATGCCTGTTTGAATGACTGGGTAATCACGATAACTGATGGCGTCATATATATACCGGCCAATCCCCGGCCAAGCAAAAATGGTTTCTGTTAAAATCGCTCCACCAAGCAAAAGGCCTGTCTGAAGACCAATAATCGTCAAGATCGGAATGAGCGCATTTTTCAGACCATGCTGATAAATGATGAAGAATGAACGTACTCCTTTTGCTTTTGCTGTTCGAATAAAGTCTGAATGAAGCACTTCCAGCATACTTGCCCTTGTAATTCTCGCAATAATCGCTGCAGGGATTGTGGCGAGTGCTGTACTTGGTAAGATCAAATGCTTGATGCTGTCAACGAATTGATCAAACCGGCCATGCAAAAGCGTGTCCAGTGTATGAATATACGTAATCGATTCGACTGGATTCCTTACGTTTTCTCGACCCGTTGTCGGCAAAACACCTAATTCGATCGAGAACAGCCACTGCCCCATTAAGCCTAACCAGAAAATCGGCATGGACACTCCGATGAGTGCAATAAACATCGCGGCATAATCAAAGAAAGAATGCTTAAACCAGGCACTGATGATTCCGGCATTCACTCCCACAACAATCGCCAGCACCATGGCAAAAAAGGTTAATTCTAACGTCGCAAATAAGTAAGGCTTCATTTCCTGGGCAATAGCCGCTCCTGTTCGAATGGAAGTCCCTAAATCCCCTTTTAAAAGGCCAAGCATATAATGACCGTATTGAACGTACCATGGCTGATCTAAACCGAGCTGGATCGTTAATTGTTCTACTGCCTCTTTCGTTGCCCGCTGTCCTAAGATGACCTGCGCTGGATTTCCAGGTATAAAACGAATAATTGAAAACACGACCAATGTCATTCCGATCAATACTGGGATGAGCATTCCTGCCCGCTTCATACAATAAGCAAACAAACAGCTTTCACCGCCTTTTTCTTTGTTTGAATAAGGGAGATACAAGATCTCCCTTATTTGCTTATTCGAAATACACGTCAGTTAAAGCTTCTGATCCAGTTGGATGCGGCTGGTAGCCTTTTAAATCATTAGATGCGGCAAGCATTGGAATTGAATGCACCAATGGAATCCAAGGCGCTTCATCATGAATGATTTCCTGCGCTTTTTTATACAGTTCATTTCGTTTCTTTTGATCTGTGTCTGTTTGCGCTTCAATGAGGATGTCATGCATTTTATCGTTTTCGAAGAATGTATAGTTGTTACCGCCAATGCTGTCTTTGTCCAGCAGTGTGTAAATGAAATTATCAGGATCGCCATTGTCCCCTGTCCAGCCTAATAAGAACACATCTGCTTCCCCTTTACTTGCTTTATCTAAATAGGTCGCCCAATCATATGTCACAATTTCTGCTTTGACGCCGACTTTTTCAAAATTTGACTGAATGACTTCTGCTACCTTCATCCCATCTGGCATGTATGGACGTGGTACAGGCATTGCCCAAAGCTTGATGCGAAAGCCGTCAGGGAAGCCCGCTTCTTTTAATAGTTCTTTCGCTTTTTCTGGATCATACGGATATGGCTCAATGTCGTCATTGTAACCTTCTAAAGCTGGCGGCAATGGGTTTTTTGCTGGCTCAGCAAGTCCGCCATAAAATGACTCAATAATCGATTCTTTATCGACCGCATAATTGAGTGCCTGACGAACCAGCTTGTTATCAAGCGGCTTTCTTGTGACGGTCAGTCCGATATAGCCTACGTTCATCGATGGTCTTTCAATGAGCTGGAGTGCTTTGTCGGTTTTAATGCCATCTAAATCTGACGGATTCACGCCATCCATTAAGTCGATCTCGCCTGTTTTAAGGGCATTTAAACGAGCAGAGTTTTCTGGAATGGAGCGGAAAATGATTTGATTCAGTTTTGGTTTATCCTTCTGCCAATAATCCTCATTTTTTTCTAACACGATGCGGTCATTTTGCTTCCACTCTTTAAACTTGAATGGTCCTGTCCCCACCGGATTTTCTCTAAATGAATCGCCGCTTTTTTCAACGGCTGCTGGACTGGCAATGCCAAATGGTGACATAGCAATGTTTTTAAGAAATGTCGCCTGCGGGCGCTTTAGCTGAAATTCAATTTCATGCTCGCCTTTGACGATGATGTCTTTAATGACATGCCCTTTATCTTTTTTATAGCCGCCAAACATCCCATAGTAAGGAAACTTTTCTGCGTCTCCATTCATCCAGCGTTCAAAATTGAATTTCACTGCTTCTGCGTTAAAGTCTGAGCCATCATGAAATTTCACACCTTCTCTTAAGTAGAACGTGTATGATTTTCCGTCCTTTGCAACATCCCATTCTGTTGCGAGGCCAGGATGGATGGTCGTGTCTTTCTCACCGTAATTCAAAAGCTTTTCAAATATATTCTCTGTGACCTTGAAGGTTTCGCCTTCTGTCGTTGTGATTGGATCTAGTGAAGTGGAATCTCCCCCTCTGCCAAATACGAGGGTATCTTTTGTTGCCTTTTCTTCCGATGTCGGTGAAGACGAGCATCCCCCTAAAAAGAGCGCCAGTGCCAGCACAAAAATGAAACTACTGAATAACCATGTCTTCTTCATTGTGTTCCTCCTTTTGATATAAATAACACGCGGCTGCGTGCCCCGGTTCCTTCTCATACAAAGCAGGAACGGCTTTCAGGCATGTCTCCCATCTTTTTGGACACCTTTTGTAGAAAGGACAGCCGCCGCGTTCCGTCATTGTGATCTCTTCTGCTGCCACATCTTGCGCCTCTAGTACGTGATCCATATGTGGAATGGATTTCAGAAGCAGCGACGTATAGGGATGAAGCGGGCTGTGAAACACCTCTTCGGCAGGCCCCATCTCGACAATGCGCCCAGCATACATGACGGCGATCCGGTCGCTCATATATCTGACAACCCCAAGGTCGTGAGAAATAAATAGATACGTCAGAGAAAGCGTCTTTTGTAATTCAAGCATCAAATTCAAAATTTGCGCTTGAACGGATACATCTAAAGCCGAAACTGGTTCATCGGCAATGACAAGACTTGGGTGCGTAATGAGCGCTCTAGCAATGCCAATACGCTGCCTTTGTCCGCCGCTGAATTGGTGCGCATAACGTTCCCCGTAGGAAGGATCAAATCCAACAATGTGCAGCATCTCTTTAACCCGTTTCCGTCTTTCTGCTTTCGTCCCATGATGATGAACAATCAGCGGTTCCTCTAAAATATCTTTGATTTTCATTCTCGGATTTAAAGAAGCATAAGGATCTTGAAAGATCATTTGAATATCTTTTCTTAAGGAACGCATGTCTCGTTCTTTCAGAAGGGTGATCTCCTGCCCTTTTAATTGAATAGAGCCTGACGTCGGTTCAGTCAATCTCATCAAGCTTTTGCCAAGTGTTGATTTCCCGCAGCCTGATTCACCAACAATGCCAAGCGTTTCTCCTTCCTTCACGTGAAAGGAGACTTGATTTAAAGCCAAAGTCAATTGTTTATGTTTAGAAAAAAAAGCAGCTGTGTCATACCGTTTTGTCAGCTGATTCACTTGCAAAAGTGGGTGACTCAGTGTCTTCTCCTCCTTCCATTAGAAAACATGCCACGCGGTGATTCTGTTCAATAGATTGTAAGGCTGGATCTTTTTCAAGACATTGCGCCATTTGATATGGGCAGCGTGGTGCAAATTGACAGCCGGACCGGATGGCACCTGGCTTAGGCACATGACCTGCAATAGAGATGAGTTTTTCTTTTTTCTCTTTAAACGATGGAACTGAGGCGAAAAGACCTTTCGTGTAGGGATGCAGAGGTTTTTGAAAAATACGGTCAACGGTTCCTTCTTCTACAATTCGACCGGCATACATAATCATGACTCGCTGGCATATTTGCCGCACCACGCCTAGATCGTGAGTAATAAATAAAATAGCAGTGTCCATCTCTTCGTTCAGCTTTTTGAGCAGACGAAGGATTTGCGCTTGGATGGTGACATCAAGTGCAGTTGTCGGTTCATCAGCGATCATGAGCTTTGGGTGACAAAGCATTGCCATTGCAATCATCACACGCTGGCGCATACCGCCTGATAATTCATGTGGATATTTTTTCAGCAGCGATTCTGCTTGCTTCAACCCAACTGTTTGAAGCAGATCAATCGCCTTCGCTTTTGCTTCTTTTTGACCGATTGATTGATGTGTGAAAAGGGCTTCCGTCATTTGTTTGCCGATGGTCATTAATGGGTTCAGAGAGGTCATGGGCTCTTGGAAAATCATCGAAATGTCATTTCCTCTTATCTCTCGCCACTCTTTCTCTGAAAGTGACAGCAGATTTTGTCCTTCGAAATGAACCTCGCCCGTTGTATCTGTTTGCTGATTCAGACCCATTAATGACATGCTTGTGATACTTTTCCCGCAGCCAGATTCGCCCACAATTCCTAACGTTTCCCCTTTTTGTATCGAGAACGATATGTGATGGACGATGGGCACTTTTTGCTTTTTCTGCTGAAACGCAATGGACAGCTGTTTGACATCTAGCAGCACGTCTTGTTCTTTCACATATTCACCACCCCGTCATACTTTTTAAAATTGTATTGAGACAAGCTGGGAAATATGTCATGTTTTTGACAAGCATAAAAAAGCCTATCCGCTAGAATCGGATAGGCTTCTACTAATTTAATGTTTGAATGGTAAATAAATGACGATAGTGACTGTCTTGGTTCATTAATTCTTCGTGTGTTCCTTTTTCCACTATTTCGCCTTGTTCCATGACCACAATTTGGTCAGCGTGTGTAATGGTTGATAAGCGGTGTGCGACAATAAAAGTTGTGCGATCCTTCGCCAGCTTTTGCATCGCTTCTTGAATGTAATGCTCACTTTCTAAATCAAGTGCAGACGTTGCTTCATCTAAAATCAACAGCGGTGGATTTTTTAGAAATACCCTTGCAATCGAAATCCGCTGTTTTTGTCCGCCTGACAGCTTTACGCCCCGTTCTCCTACTTTCGTGTCATATCCTTCAGGAAGAGACATAATAAAATCATGCGCATTTGCCGCTTTTGCAGCCGACACGATTTTTTCAAAAGGTGCTTCAGGGTCACCAACCGCAATATTTTCTTTAATCGTGTCACTGAATAGGAATGTATCCTGCAGCACCATTCCGACTTGATTTCGAAGACTTCTTGCTTTGTACTCTTTGATATCAATGCCGTCAATTTCAAGTGACCCGTTTGTGACATCATAAAACCTTGGAATTAAGCTGACGAGTGTCGATTTTCCTCCGCCACTCATTCCTACAAGGGCAACCGTTTGTCCTTTTTCTACTTTTAAGGAGATATTGTGCAGAATCTCTTCCTGCGTGTGTTCATAACGAAACGACACATTTTTAAACTCGACCTCTCCTTTTAAATGATTGGCTTCTTTTGCATTCGGCCGGTCTGTGACCTCATATGGCTCATCAATAAACTCAAAGATCCGATCCATTGACGCAACGGACTGGGTTAACGTCGTAGATGAGTTAATGAGACGGCGAATCGGATTGTACATCCGGTCAATATAGCCGACAAAGGCGATCATGGTCCCGATCGACAGCGATCCGTTAATTACTGTGTAGCCCGCAAATGCAATGATTAACAGCGGCGCAATGTCGGTGATGGTATTGACGACAGCAAATGTTTTGGCGTTCCAATTCGTATGGTTGATTGCTTTGTTTAAGAAATTTTTGTTTTCATCATGAAAATTCTCTTGTTCATATTCTTCAATCGCAAAGCTGCGAATGACCGGCATTCCTTGAACACGCTCGTGCAAATGCCCTTGCACTTCAGCCAGCGCCTGTGACCGCTCTTTTGTCAGCTTACGAAGCCGTCCGTAAAAATATTTAACTGCAAACGCATATAGCGGAAAAATAATGACAGACACGATGGTGAGCTTAAGATCCAGTGTACACATAATGGCGATCACGATCAGTACGGTCATCATATCCAGCCAAATGTTCATGAGACCTGTGATGACAAATTCTTTTGTCTGCTCCACATCGTTGATCACTCTTGAAATAATTTCTCCTGTTCTCGTGTTGGCATAATAACGAAGACTTAGCTTTTGAATATGCGAGAACAGCTTCTCCCGAATATCAAACAATACTTTACTGCCTGTCCACTGCGCGTAGTATTGTCTATAGTATTCAACAGGCGGCCTCATCACTAAAAATAATACGAGCATGATTCCCATTATGATCAGTAGAGTTGATGTCTTTTCTTCAGGCGACCCCGAGCCTTGAATGACATCATCAATGACATACTTTAAAAGCAGAGGCAATGTTAACGGAATCGAGAATTTAATCATCCCGATGACCATTGTTAATGCAATCTGTTTTTTATACGGTGTTACAAAAGCCATGTAGCGTTTAATGACCCCCATGTAAATCTCCTTCCCAATCTATCAGTGCCTCTTATCCGTACGCAGTCAAAAACCTGTTAGCCTAAAAAGCCAAACAGGTTTTTGGATGCTCTTGCTTATTTTGTATAATGTAAAAAACGTTCATACCACATATCCACAAATTCAGGAGCAAACGGACCTTTCCGCTGGTGAATCCAATGCAGTAATGTATTTAGATGCTCTCTTAAGATACTATCGATTTCTTTTGGATAATTCATCTGCCTCTTATGATCTGCATATTCGTCCTCATCCAAAATATTGTACGTCATGTCTGGAAAGACTTTGACGTCTAAATCGTAATCAATATACTTAATTGCCTCATCATCTGTCGCAAAAGGAGAGCTGATGTTGCAGTAATAATATACCCCATCATCTCTAAGCATCCCAATTACATTAAACCATTGTTTTGCATGGAAATAGCAAATAGCCGGTTCTCTCGTCATCCAAGTACGGCCGTCGGATTCAGTCACCATTGTACGGTCGTTTGCACCAATGATACACAATTCCGTTGCTTTCAGAATGGTGGTTTCATTCCAAATCCTGTGGATCAAGCCATTATGTTTATAGCTTTGAATTTGGATGGTTTCTCCTTCCTTGGGATAGCCCATATTTTCTCCCCTACTTTCTATAACAAACAAACCTAACAGTCCAAAGACCTAATTTCCCAACTAAACATGTCTCTATTATATTATACCGTTACATCATTAAAAAATGAAATGAAAAAGCCATTCAACCCAATTGAACGGCACACTGATTTACATCACGCTAGAACTCTTTTCCATCTGTTTATATGAATTGATGACCTCTTCTGTCTGTTTTGTAAATAAGGTTTGCACTTTTTGCAGTTCCTCACGTTTCTGTTTGATCTGAACACAAAGCCTGTGCCACTCTTCTTTTTTTTCATCCTGCAGCAATTGTTTTTCTGTTTCTAAGCATAGATCGAGTTCTCCCTGCACGTCGAGCAGCTGATCCATGAGCTGCATTTGTTCTTTTACAAGCTGATCGAAATCAGACATCTAACTCCTCCCTTTTCATCGAATCCACTTTTTGTATGTATACCATTTCTTGAAAGAAGGAGGAAATCCTTTGACTGTTTATGTAGAGGTTTTACAGGTTTTGTCGGATGGTGGTGCGAGGCAAAAAGAAAAGCACTTCATTCGTATATGAAGTGCTTTCCTTTGTTTCAGTGATTAGCTGTTTTGTTGTTTGTTTTGCTCAGCTTTTTGGTTGTATTTTTTTACATGCTGTGCGTCAGTCTCGCTAGCAAATTCAGTGCCGTATTGACCACCTTGTGCAGCAGCTTGGTTTTGTTTCTTCACTTGTTGTGCGTTTGTTTTGTTTTGTTGTTGATCCATCATTATCACCTCCACGCACATTAATTTGTGCAGAAGGTGTACATCCTATTCATGATTTTTTTTAAACAAGCAAAGAACGTCCGCCATCGACAATAATCGTCTGGCCTCTAATCATGTCTGCTTTACCTGATACAAGGAATTCCACGCTGTCGACCATGTCTTTAATTTCCACCATTCGGCCGGCAGGTGTGTTTTTCTTCGCATCTTCTAAAAGCTCTTCTCGGTTCGGGAAGTGCTTAAGTGCATCGGTATCGATCGCACCGCCTGAAACAGCGTTGACGACGATATTTTTTTGTGAAAGCTCAACAGAAAGATAACGTGTCAAAGCTTCTAGTGCTGCTTTTGATACGCCGACTACTGTGTAATTTTCAAGGTAGCGGATAGAGCCAAGAGAGCTAATACTGACGATATGTCCGCCCCCGTTTTTCTCCATTAGTTTCGCCGCTTCTTGTCCGCAGAATAACAAAGCTTTCGCATTGATATTCATCGTCCAGTCCCAATGATTTTCTTCAAGGTCCATAATGGGACGCTGAACACCTGATGCCGCATTGTTCACAAATACATCTAAACGGCCAAAGGTTTCGTCAATTTGCTGAAACATGTCTTTGATTTTCTCAGGCTGGCCTACATTGGCTTTGACAACCAATGTTTTGACACCCATCGCTTCAATTTCTTCCGCTGTTTCAAGTGCGGCTTTTTTGCTTCTCGCATAGTTAATGACAATGTCATATCCTTTTTCAGCGAGGCGAAGGGCTACTTCTTTCCCAACACCTCTACTGCTGCCTGTAATTAATGCACATTTACGTTGACTCATTATGGTTCATCTCCTGATTTGAATAGTTTTCGTTCATTCGCTTCACACTAATAGGAAAGTTCCTATTAGGAGGTTACATTCATGTATGTCGGACGCGATTTAAGCCAGCTTGGCATGATGTCCAAGGATCAATGGAAAGATACTGAGCTTGCTTACTTTCATCATGCTTTCCAACAAATTTTACCTTATTTGAACGAAGAAGGGCAATCTAAGTATCGAGAAATCATTTCTGAAATCGAAAACCGCGGGGGATTGCACAGAAATGAAGCTGATTATACCCACGGGACAACGGTTAAATACGACTAGGCTGTTCAAGTGCCAGCTTCCAAATTTTTTGGTGTGAGACTGGCAAAGCATACGCCTCAAATTCTTCTGTTGTGACTTTTTTCAGCATCGTGTCATCAGATACAGAGGTAACTCGTCCAAAGAAAACAGAAATATTCCAGATGAGGTGGGTAAACACATGCTGGATGGTGCCTTCTAGATCACCAAGCTCCGCTTGTACACCCGCCTCCTCTTTTAAGAAATCAATCAGCTGCTCTTTTTCCGTTTTTCTTCCCTTCATGGTTTCCATGTTAGGGAATTCCCATAAATTCGCAAGAAGGCCTGTACTTGGCCGCTTATGAATATATAGGTTGCCTGCGTCATCAAATAACACCGCTGCTGCCATTGATTTTGCAGTCGGCTTTTTCTTTTTGCTTTTCACTGGGAGCTCATGCTGAACGCCTTCCTCGAATGCCGAGCAATGCATGTTCACAGGGCAAATGAGGCAGGCAGGGGATGTTGGGGTACAAATGAGCGCACCAAGCTCCATCAATCCTTGATTAAATTCTGACGGCTTTTCCCGGGAAATGAGCTGATCGACCGCAAATTCGAAAATATTTCTCGTTTTTGGTTTTGCAATATCATCCCATACCGACAAAATACGAGAAATGACCCTCATCACGTTGCCGTCTACCGCAGGATACGGCTTGTTATAGGCGATACTCAGCACTGCGCCGCTCGTATATGGGCCTACACCTTTGAGCTTTGAGAATTGCTCTTTCGTATCAGGGACAACGCCACCGTAGGATTCATATACTTCTTTCACAGCTGCCTGTAAATTACGCACTCTTGAGTAGTAGCCAAGACCTTCCCATGCTTTCATGACCTTTTCTTCATCAGCTAAGGCGAGATCCTTTACCGTTGGGAATTGCTCCATAAACCGGTTGAAGTACGGAATGACCGTATCCACTCTCGTTTGCTGAAGCATGACTTCTGATACCCAGACGCGGTATGGATCTTGATTTTCACGCCATGGCAATGTTCGTTGTTCTTTTTCATACCAATCAATTAAATCATGCTGAAAGCCCGCAATATCTTTGCGGTCCAGCTTTTCTTGAATGTCTTTCATATCTATACTCCTTCTCATTGGACCGAGGGCTAACGTTCTGAATAGAACCTTATTTGTTGTATACTGTTTGTAGATACGTTAACATGTTACATTAAATCGGGATAAAGCAAAAGTGATTTTGCACATAGTCTTGATTGGAGACGTATACTTTGTATGATTGTTCCTAAGCATGACAACTAGGAGGTAATCAATTGGACACTGGTACTCATGTAGTAATGGGCATTTCTCTTGGGGGACTTGCACTTTTAGATCCAGCCGTCAGCGCAGATCCACACATGGCACACGCCGTGATGATCGCGACCATCGCCGGCTCCCAAGCACCAGACATTGATACTGTGCTAAAACTAAAAAATAATGCGGTTTATATAAGAAATCACCGAGGATTTACACATTCCATTCCGGCTGTACTGTTTTGGTCATTGCTGATTCCGGCTGTGATTTTTCCATTTGTGCCGGGGGCGAATTTACTTCACCTTTGGTTATGGACACTATTAGCTGTTGTGCTTCATGTGTTTGTTGATATTTTCAACGCATACGGTACGCAGGCCATTCGTCCATTTTCGAAGAAGTGGGTAGCGCTAGGGATCATTAATACGTTTGATCCGTTTATCTTTTTTACACACCTTGTCGCCATAGTCGTTTGGGCGATTGGCGGACATCCCGGCTATACGTTTATTACGCTGTATGCGGTGATTTTCTGTTACTATATCGTCAGGGTCATTATGCAGCTACAAATTAAACGTCAACTGCGTGCACGATTCGATGAAATTGAAGAGATTATCATTTCGCCTACAATGAAGTTCAGACAATGGCGCATTGCCGTGAAATGTAAATCCTCTTTCCATGTTGGGCGCAGCATGAATGGAGAAGTCGTCATTTTAGACACCTTTAACCGAGTGCCGGTCCCTGATACTGAAATTATGAAAATTGCTAAGCAAGATGAAAATATTTCAGCCTTTCTCTCATTCTCCCCTGTCTACCGGTGGGAAGTGGATAAATACAAGGATCATTATGAGGTGCGGTTCATTGATTTACGCTACCGCAGCAAAGGTCATTATCCTTTTGTCGCGATCTGCCATATCGACATGGACCACCAAATCAAAAATTCCTATACCGGCTGGATTTTCAGTGAAGAAAAACTGCAAAAAAAATTAAGACTCGGCTCTGTGTGAGCGAGTCTTTTTTTGTGTTTTACTCTTACAACTTCGTCATATATTCCACAATAAACTCCCAAAATCCAGGTCCATCTTTGTAAATTAGCCAGTCTATTTTTTCGATGAGTTTGATATAGAGTTCTTGTTCGAGGTCTTCTCTTTCTTGATATGCCGTGTTTTGTAGTTTCTTTTTGATCATGGGTGTGAAGGTTTCAATGAGTTCTTCCATTTCTCCATTGGTCATTTTGTCTTCGTGCACGGACATCTCCCCCTGTTTCTTCTTTTAGTTTGTTGAGCGCTTTTTTGTGAATGTTTGAGATGTTTTGTCTTGTTTCGCCTAACTGATCGGCTATTTCTTTCATCGTTTGGCCTTCGACATAGATTTGGGTTAGGACCATTTTTTGTTTGTCTGTCAGCTGCTGGTAGGCCTTGTACAATGTTTGGTCTTGCAGATGCTCTCCTAGGTCTTGCTGGTTGAAGAGCACGGCTTCATACGTCTCTGTTTGAACAGGGTCTTTCACTTCTTGCGTATCAGGATGATCGAGTATGAGCGGAAAACGCTGCTGTTTCTTTTTGACTCGTTTGTCAAAGTCGACTGAAAAGATGCGTATCATTGTGGAGATATACTTGATGATGCGGATTTTCTGATAGAACTGTTTGAACTCGGAATCTAGTTTTTTGGCATTTTCCTCGTTTGGCTCTTCCATAACTTGCCGGAGCAGCTGCTCGTTTTTCGGGTTGCTTAAAAACTGCTGAATGAGCGGGTGATCAATGATTTCTTTCCATTTTGCTTTCAATAACAGCCGATAATCCATGTGCATCCTCCCCTTTGTTCCCTCTACTAGCATTAAGTGGACAAAAGTTAAAAAAAGTAAACTTCGTGAAACGGGTCTAATGGTTCATTTTATCCCCCTCTGCTTTCCTTTTTCTTCTTTCATACCACTTATATAGAAGACGAGTATCCGCTGGGGGGTGAGACAAATGGAGACCTTTTTTTCAGAGGAATGGTTGAAGCAGCTCGGTCAGGCTGGCTTCCCTGCCATTTTGACGGTTTACTTGCTGACACGCTTTGAACGAAAGTTTGATGAATTAAGCAAGCTCATCCAACGATTAGTCGCTGCTCAAAAAAATGATGAATCAGATTGACATCTGCTTGATTCGTTTCACCTTATGAAAACGAGGGCGAAATGAAAGGCCTTTTGTCACCTCACACCATACGATGTTGAAAGGGGATTTTATCATGAGTGAAAAGCAAAATGGAATACCACAGCCGATTCGAGGAGAAAAAGGAGCAACGGTCAAAATTCCACGTAATCTCGAGCGGGACAGACAAAATCCAGATATGCTCACGCCGCCAGAAACCGATCATGGAACGGTCTCCAACCTGAAATATTCTTTTTCTGATACACACAATCGTTTAGAAAAAGGCGGCTACGCTCGTGAGGTAACAGTCCGCGAACTGCCGATCTCTAAAAGTCTTGCATCTGTCAATATGCGATTAAAGCCTGGTGCCATTCGTGAACTGCACTGGCATAAGGAAGCGGAATGGGCGTACATGATTTATGGGGAAGCTCGGATTACATCGGTTGATGCAGAGGGGCGCAATTTTACAGAGGATGTGACTGAGGGTGATTTGTGGTACTTCCCTTCTGGCCTGCCGCACTCTATCCAAGCACTTGAACCGGGAGCTGAATTCTTGCTTGTGTTTGATGATGGGTCATTCTCAGAAAATAGTACGTTCCAAGTAACCGATTGGCTTGCCCATACGCCAGAGGAAGTCGTGCTTAAGAACTTCGGTATGACAAAAGAGCAGTTTGACAAGCTGCCAGAGAAAGAAAAATATATTTTCCAAAAAGGAATTCCTGGTTCCCTTGAATGTGACAAGGTAAAAACAGAGCAAGGAGAAGTCCCGAATTCCTTTAAATATGAGTTGTTAAAACAGGAGCCGATTACGTCAAGTGGCGGACAAGTGTGGATTGCGGACTCTACCAATTTCAAAGCGTCTAAAACGATTGCATCCGCTCTTGTGAAAGTTGATCCAGGTGCCATTCGCGAGCTGCATTGGCATCCAAATACGGATGAATGGCAATATTTCATTTCTGGAAAAGCACGAATGACCGTGTTTGCTTCTGATGGACATGCAAGAACCTTCAACTATCAGGCGGGAGACGTTGGATATGTCCCATTTGCGATGGGGCATTATGTAGAAAATACAGGCGACGAACCGCTTTATTTCTTAGAAATCTTTAAGAGCGATCATTATGCAGATATCTCACTTAATCAGTGGCTTGCGGTCACACCGAAACAGCTTGTTCTTGATCATTTAGATCAAGGCGAAGATTTCTTAAAACTGCTTGATACTGAAAAACATCCTGTGATCGCTGCACCTAAAAAAGAGGATTAACGTATGACTTCCTGCAAAAAGGCTGTCCTTTTTGCAGGTATCTTCATGTAAGGGAGTGTTTGTTCAACTATGCAGCAATCTGTTCACGCTTTATGGCAAGGGCTGAAATGGTTCATGGCGGCGTCGGCTGTCTGTTACATATTTTTGTTGTTTTGTGTACTGTTCTTTCATTTAACTGGTGCTTTTTATCAATCGATTTTATCGATGCTTTTATTTATGGGCATCTATGTGGTACTTGGGATATCCTTTGAGCATGTGGAGCATATGCTCATTAGGATTGTTAGAAAGTGCCGTTCCAAAAAACGCTCCATCGTTTTATATGCCATTTCAATGCATCTTTTGTTTATTTGGGGTGCTGTCTATTTATCAGATGAATTGGTGGGCGGCATTTTACTGTCTACTTCTGAGGAAATTCTCTTTGCCCTAAGCCTTTGGTTGTTTCATTTTTTGTTTGATTATGCGACGTTTTCGTTTGAGAAAGAAGCTTAGTGATTTGCTTCATATAATCGATCAGCCCTTGGAAGATAAAAAAACACCACTTATGATGAAAAGTGGTGTTTTTTGTGTTTCCTTCGTGCATATAGGATTGCACCAATCAAACTGACCAGTGAAATCAACGCGAGAATTCTGATATAAGGCGGATAGTAGGTTAGCACAATCTCGTTTTTGCCTTTTTCTATTGGAAAACTGATAAAGGCGTAATTGGCTTGTTCAATATCTGTCTGCTGTCCGTTTACTGTGAGCTCCCAGCCTTTTTCATATGGTACTGGCAAGATCATATAATCATCGCCGCGCTTGTTATCATATGAAATCGTAAAGCGGTTGTTTTCAAGCTTTACTTGCTGGCTGCCATTATCCTGTTTTTCTTTTTCATATGCTTTTTCTAGGATGCGGTAAGGCTCTTGATACAGCTTTAGTTGATCGAGTTCATACGTCCCTTTTGGTAATCGAATGGAAAGGATTTTTTCCGCAGGGACTCGAATCGTCACTTCATTGACGCCTGTTTTGTAGATGGATGTATTGCTTTTTCGTGAGGTGACGTAGTTGTCAACGGATAACTGAAATCCTTCGTTCCGGTCTGTCCGCTTCACATAAAAACTCACATACACATCTCCAGCGCGGGCCATATCATCTGGCAGCGTGATATTCAGGCCGCCTGTTTCTCCGTATACATCAAGCACGCCATGTTCGTATACGGCTTGTTCCGTATGAATCTTTGTATCCTTGACTCGATCTGGCGCGTGCTCAATTTCAGCGTTTCCTTTTTTGTCTAAAATCACACCTTGAAGCATCGCATGCTCTCTATCAAGCGCTGAGGCATTTTTTAAGGATTCTTCTGAATAAATCGTGCTTGTTGTTCTTGCAAATGGCAGCGGCCGTGTATTTTCATACACTTTATAATGCTCGCTTTCCAATATTGGCTTAAAATAAGCTGGTGGTGAGTAAGGTATCGTATTGTCTCTCATATAATACTTTCCGTAGGTCAGGCTGTATAAATTCACCCTGTCCCCCATTGTTGCATAACGGCTGACACTTTCACGTCCCATATCGATTTGCAGGTCATTCCAGTAGAAATTGAGCAAATGCTGATTCAATATACTTGAATACGCACTCATGCCTTGAAAGCCTTCAAATAACGGGGTGTTGTTGCGCACGCCATTCATCCAATCAATCCGGGCAAGCGGATCTTTTGAGGAGCGGCTTTGAATCTGCTGAATGAGCTTCATTTGCTCATGTCCAGCATAGGCCTCACTATTCAGATACGTATTTGATACGCTCTTAATATTGCTTCTTTCAGATAAGTAGCCCTGCTGGTACACGCCTGCTGTCAGTAAGCTGACAACGATGAGCATAGCTGAAAAAAGACGAAGGTGCTGGCGTTTTTCCGCATGAATCACAAGGAAAAGCACGCTGATCACAAGCAGTCCTATGGCTGTAAATACAACAACATCCATATTTCCCTTTGCTCGTTCTGATAAGATGACTGCGAGAAGAAACACGATCCAAGCGCCTAAGACCGCACGCTTTTTCCACTTCCACTCGATTTGCGAGAAATGCTTGATGGTGATGGCTACGACCGCTCCAACTGTAAAGGCAAGAATGTACTCAAATCTGTATTGCGGTGCTGAAAAGCCATTAAACACGCTCGCCATCTTTGGACTGTAGTGAAAAACAATGAGCAGAAGGCTGATTGATGTAAACATGAAAAACCACCTGTTCCGGTAAAGCGGAACGAGGAACATACAAATGAGAAAGATCACAGGTAATAAATACACCCTGCTTGTAAACAGCAGATGATCATGCAGCTCGAACCAAGGAATGGCCTGTTCATAAGGAGGTCTTATATTATTAAGAAATCCATAGACAGACGGGACAAAAAAGGCAGCACTGATTCCAAAGGATAACAGCGTAGAAATCGCCAGCGTCCAGAACACCTTCCACCCATTCTCCTCACTTCGAAGCTTGATGATATATCTGAAGACAAGATAGATCGCTAAAAAGATAAAATGAATATAAGCAAAGTAAAAATTGTTGATGAGCATCAGGCTACACGCCGCAATAAACCAAGCGGGCTTACCTGTTTTGAAAATCCGTTCAACCCCAAGCACAAGCAGCGGGAGCCACATCATGCTGTCGGTGAAAAACTCCCAAAATGTTTCATGTCGAAAATACACAATAGACAGTCCGTAGATTGCGGCTCCTGTTAATGCACTCAGCCTATGCTGGACCATGGAAAGGAGCACACGGTAAGCGATGAAAAGAATAAGCGTCAACTTCATCACACTCAGCCAAATGACGGCATTTGCCCAGAAATGAATGTCCGTTGACTGAATAAGATGAAGCGCATTCATCAACCAGACGACAGCAACTGTGACCATAAAAACAGTCGACGTTGTGAAATAATAACCTAATTGCGTATATGTACCGCCGCCTAGACCGAATTGATAGGAATAAAAGAAGTTCCCTTTGACGTATTCATCGTAAAGCAGCTTTTTAAATGGGAGCATTTGTGAGATGCCGTCTCCATCTCCTGTCATATACCGGCCTTGCGTATATTCATATAAGAAAAAGGAGTGTCCTAATAAAGCGAGAATGAGACACATCCCTATGATTATCCATCTACGTTTCATCATCTAAATCCTTTCCACAAAAGATCCACTGTTCTTTGAAACAAAACAACCCAGCAAGCGATTCGTGCTTGCCGGTTATTTGACTCCACGTTATTTAAATAACTGCGTTAACACTCGGTCTTGTTCCTTTGAGCTTGTCTCTTGTTCCATCACATTTGATTCCTGGATTAAATAATGCGGCCTCTTTTTCGTTTCATAATAGATACGGCCAATATATTCTCCAATCACGCCTAGACTCAAAAGCTGGACACCTCCGAGGAACAGCACAGCCGATATTAAAGTAAAATAACCCGGCACCATAATGCCCGTTCTGACGATTTGAATAAAGGTGGCCACGATGTAAATCAATGAGAGAAATAAGATCAGTATGCCAGTATAAAAACAAATGCGCAGCGGGCGGTTGTTAAAAGAAATAACGCCATCAATGCCATAGTTAAATAATTTCTTCAGTGACCATTTTGTATCACCATGCTGTCTTTCTACATTTTCATAATAGATGACTTTTTCTTCAAACCCAATCCAGCAAAAAAGCCCTTTCGAAAAACGATTTCCCTCTTTCAGCTGAAGCAGTGCATCGATGGCTTGGCGTGAAATTAAACGGAAATCCCCGACGCCATCACGCAAGTCCACTTCTACTACCTTGTTCATCACCTTATAGTACATGGATGACAGGTAAGAGCGCAGCTTGCTGTCACCTTTACGATTCCGTTTGGCAATGACTTGATGATAGCCTTCTTCATACCCTCTGACAAAGTCCTGAATTAAATACGTCGGGTGCTGCAGATCGGCGTCCATAATAATCGCAGCGGCTCCTTTTGCATGTTCAAGACCTGCCAAAATAGCGGCTTCCTTTCCAAAGTTACGCGAAAAGGATATATATTTGACCTTTGCACTTTTGCGAGAGAGCTCTCTCATGTATTGAAGCGTATTGTCTTTGCTTCCATCATTCACAAAGATGATTTCAAAGTCATAATGAAAATCGCGAAACTCTTCCTCGAGTGCCTCAAAGATTCGTCTGATGTTTTCACCTTCATTGTAAGAAGGAATTATCACAGAGAGCAATTCCCGTTCCATATCGCACCTTCTCTTCACTTTTTTCACATAGTCTGATATGTTCATTATTCCTTTTTTGTCAGAAAACGAAACCCTTTTTTATTATCCATAAATTACATGTAACTCTAATCGTTTCATTATATCAGAGTTTTATTTCCATTGATTTTCAACAGGATGAATTTAATGTAATTTTAAGTTTAATCATTGTAAAAAGCCTGTAATTTCGATCACAGACTGGGTATTGTTTCATAAAGTTATTTGTTCATTTGTATATTTTCCTATTTATTGAAAAAGATGAATGGAAGTGAAAGGGCAACCTTTTAGTGAAGCAGCCCTCGATTGTTTTGTTGCAGATGCTCGTTTGCCTTTGATTGTTTATTTTGAAATAAATGAAGCTGCGCGCCATAGCTCTCGATCCACTCTTGGACAATTCGTTCTGTTGTTTCCTGTCCTTTATACTTGCGGCCAGCCTTTGCATAAGTCGTTTCAAAATCACTCCAAAGCAGCTCTACCCATGTACGTGCTTCGTCATATGTCAGCATATTGTTTTTTTCCATGAGTTGTTCTGTTAGTCGCTCAAAGTATTGTTCCATGCTTGTTCCTCCTTCATCTAGCAGAAAGTGCCTTTTTAAAAAAACTTCTTTTTTCATATACTACCCTTACGTCTTCAAAAGACGCAAATGATTTGTATTGTTTGGAGGGAATCGATATGCGTAATAAAGCAAAAGGCTTTCCAAATCAGGTAAATCACAAGTTTGAAGGCGAACCAGGCGCTACAGATGCTTATGCGTCTAAACGGCCGAATGGTGAAACGAATACACGTCCGCAGGAACGTATGAGGGCATCAGGGAAACGCTAATTTTTCCAAAGGGAGTGCTTGAGATATGAGTTCAAATGGGAAATCGTATATGGCAGACTTTGTTCAATTAAGGACAACCGCTTACCCTCAACCATGGGCAAATGCAAAGCATTCTGCCTCTCAGGTCAACGGAGAAACGCAACAAACGCAGCACGACATCGTACTTCAGAACAACGTCCGTAAACAACGTTCGAAGTAAAGAAAAGGACTGATCTTTTAGGATCAGTCCTTTTGCGTCAGCATTGAAATCGGCAGGGCATCTTCCTTATTTGGGGCCGATACTCTGTATCCCCATGCAAACACGCCATTTAAATATTCCACATAAAATTCTTCTTCTGTGTCTTTGATTTGATAAGTCGTTTTCGTTTGAATCAAGGCTGGATCTAATAAATAGGCTTTCGCCATATCGATTTTTCGTTCTAAAACTGCGTATTCATTTACAATGCCAAGCTGCTCAGCCTTTCGTGCTTTTTCAGAAAGGGCGGCAATTTCCTGCTTCAATTCATATTCTGTCATTTCACTATAGCGTTTTTCCATCTGTCATTCCCCTTTGTCTAAAACGTGATCAATTGTATCGAGATCAAAGCCTTTTCTGAATAAAAATTGCTTCACTTTCATCTTCTTTTCAAATGATCCGTCATACCCTACCTTGCGTTTTGCCTTCTCCAGCATATAAAGGAGGGCTTCTTCTTCCTTTTCCTCTTCTTGTCCATCATAGGCTTCTTGAAGGGCTTTATCAATGATCTCAAACGAAAATCCCTTTCGCTGCAGCTGTAGCTTGATGCGCTGCTCGATCTCTTTTGCAGAACGATTTTTTTCTTTTTTGACAAGCTTGAGAACCTGCTTTACAGCTTCCTCGAGCTGTAAGTCATCAGGGTATTGCGATAGCGCCTGCTCAATCGTGTCATCGTCTATCCCCTTGAGCTTCAATTCTTTTTTTAGGACGGACGGTCCTTTGCTGTTCGTTTTGCGGTGGGTGCTGACATAGGCTTCTGCAAATTCAAGATCATTTACATACTTATAATGCTTTAATTTGTGTATAATTTCACTAATAGCAGGTGCCGGGATTTCTTTTTTCGTTAAATAATCGGTGACTTCTTTCACTGATCTCATACGGTAGGATAAATAATCAACGGCCTGCTGGAATCCTTTTTTCACCGAATCACCGAATTGAATCTCAATGATATCTGCTTCGTCCAGCTCTTTGCCTTTTTTCAAATCGTGCTGGACGAGCACATCTAAATCAACACTAAAGGCGTACTTTTCATCAAGAAAGATGTTGACCCGCTCGGTATTGTTTTTCTGAGCAGAAATTTTTGTAATATAGGGCATCCTGTGATCACTCCTTTTCCAAAACAGTCAGGATGTTTCTTCTGATTCAAAATCGTGAAAGATATAGGTATGTATATGAGAGGAGAGATGTCAATTGAATATCGCCATTACCGGAGGAACCGGTTTTATCGGCCAGCATGTTACAAAAGTGCTCGCTGCTGAGGGACATCATCTATATATTTTAACAAGAAATCCAAAGGAATCCGAACAAAATCATTTACATTATGTGCAGTGGCTGACTGAAGGTGCTGCGCCTGAGCATGAATTGCCTGCCATCGATGTATGGATTAACCTTGCTGGAAAATCCATTTTCACACGCTGGACAGACAAGGCAAAAGAAGGCATCCTCTCCAGCCGTCTCAAATCAACACAAGAGGTAAGACGCATTATAGAAGCGCAGGAATCAAAACCATCTGTGCTGATTCAAGCAAGTGCTGTCGGGATTTATGGCACATCTCAAACAGGAGATTTTACGGAGGAGTCACCTCCTGCAGATACTGATTTCTTAAGTCATACATCAAAACTTTGGGAGGCTGAGGGGCAAAAGATTGAAGCCCTCGGCATTCGTACGGTCTACACACGCTTTGGCGTCGTGTTAGGAGAAAAAGGCACACTGCCGCTGATGACACTTCCTTACAAGCTGTTTGCCGGCGGGACAATTGGCGCTGGCTCGCAATGGGTTTCATGGGTGCATGTTGAGGATGTGGCACATCTCATTGCCTATGCGATTCATAATGACGACCTGTCAGGCCCGCTCAATGTGACATCACCGAATCCTGTTCAAATGAAACAGCTTGGACAAACCATTGCTTCTGCCCTTCACCGTCCCCATTGGCTGAAGGTGCCATCGTTTGTGATCAAAACGGCACTCGGTGAAATGTCATTGCTTGTTTTAGAAGGCCAGCGTGCTCTGCCAAAAAAAGCACTGCTCTCTTCTTATGACTTTTTGCACCCTGAACTAAAAGAAGCGATTTTGCATTCTAAGGAATAAATGTTGTCAAAAACACCCATCCTATTAGAAATGATATGAGGGGGCGATTTTGATGAAGAAAAAAGAACACCAGCCAACTTCAAAGCTGAAAAAAACTCAGGAAGTCCTGTATCAGCAGGAATTCAAAAAAGCGGAAAGAGCAGCAGAAAAAAGAAACAAATAAGACGGATATTCCCCTCCAACAAGCACATAACTAAAGTGATCTTGTAAAGGAGGGAAAGGCTTTGAAAAAAGACCAACACAAAAAATCCAACCACGAGCTCGCAGCACAAGAGACGGATGGCGAATATGTTGAATTTTCCAAAGAACTTGCAGATCCGAATGACTTAAAAGCAATGGCACGTATGAAAGCAGCCGATCAGCGCGCCAAAAAACTATAAGTAAAAAAGCAGACCTTATTCAGCGGTCTGCTTTTCTTTTATTTGATTTCAGTAAGAAGACTTGATGCTTTCTGGCGTGATTTTTCCTCTGGCACCTCTTCTGGATAACCTATATGAAGGATCGCAGCAAACCGTTCGTTTTCCTTTAATCCCATGTCTTGTTGAAAGCCTTTATCGTATAAAATACGTCCGCTCTTCCATACCATACCGATTCCTTGATCCCATGCAAGCAGCTGGAGATTTTGAATGAGCGCGCTCACGGCGGCAAAATCATCATTTCTCACCACAGGGTTCTCGTCTTCTTTTAGTACGACAAGTAAAAGCGCTGGGACCTTAGAAAAGTAATCTCTGTATTGATTGATCTTTTCTTCTTTTGCATCTGGGTTGTTGCGCTGAAAGAACGCAATGAAGCGCTCTACAAAAGTGGCTTTGGCTTCATCCGTCACCGCATATAAAAAGCGCCACGGCTCCGTGATTTTATGGTTCGGCGCATAGACTGCATCCTCTAATAGCGGCTGAAGCTGTTCAATCGTCACCGGTGTGTCTTTGAATTTGCGAATCGATCGTCTATATCTGACAGCGTCTCGAACCGTTAACGCGTCTGTTTGTTGTTTTGTTTCTGGCATATATGTCATCCTCTCAATCAACCTTAATTGAAATTGATTCTCATTCACATTATAAACATCATCGCGTGCAGTTGCAAATCAAGTATCTCTCCTCCCCGTCTGCTAAATAGTTGTTTGACTTTTTCAAGTAATGTTACAATCATATTACGTTTTAAACAAATTTTGAGAAAAAAGCCAAGATGATGAAATGATTATCAAGTATTCCCATTTTGTCTGATTCAGTTTTTTTGTCAAAAGGCTTTCAACCATGATTGGAAGGGAGGCTTCTGGATGGAATGAAAATTAATATTGGACAAATCATTAAACTCTATCGTTATAAACAAAATATGACCCAATCTGAATTGGCAGAAGGAATTTGTTCTGTCTCTCATTTAAGTAAAATTGAAAATGGCTCAAAGGAGGCCAATCAAGATACGATCAATCTGCTGCTTGAACGGCTTGGTATCAGCCAAGAAAAGCTGTCACAAAAGGCGCGTCATCTGCTGTCACTTTTGGATGAGTTTCAAATGAATATGTACTTCTATGCTCTCGATCAGGCTGAACAAAATGCAGAAATGATCATTCAGCACGAGGAGCAGTTCTTTTCACTGGATTTAGGCATTCAGTATCATTTGTCTTTATTTCAATTTTATTTATTAACGGAAAAACAGCCGCTTGCCTTAAAAACACACCGCGTGCTCAAAAAATTCGAAAAAACCTTTATTGAAACGGAAAAAGAAATTTTTGAATATCTAGACGGTATTCATCAAATTAAAATTGGTCAGCTTGAAGATGGGCTAAAAAAGCTTGAAAGCTGCTTTTCCTATGCCTCAGTTGAACAAAGTGATTTGTATTATCACTATGCAAAAGCACTCGAAAACATGGGTCAGCTGGGTGATGCACTTGAAGCGACACATCAAGCGATGGATTTATATAGACAAAAGAACAATTTCAAGCGGATTATTCACTGTACACTTATTCACGGCGTGATCTCACTTGAACTAAAAGCCTATCAAACTGCGAAGAAATATATAAAGGAAGTGATTTTGCACACGTCCCTTTACCCTGATGCCTATATTAAAATGTCCGCTTATTTTTATTACGGGGTGCTTTTAAAACGTGAAGGCGATTTCTCTTCAGCTGTGCCTTATTTACTAGATTCACTCAATTACTTTAATCAAGAACAGATAGAAGATCGCTACTGTGAAACGCTATATGAAATTGCGACACTATATGCTGAATATGACCGCAAAAAGGCACTTCCCTACATACACGAGCTGTTAAAACAGCCTCGTATTCAGCCAAACTGTTTATATATGATCAAAATCTATAAATTGATGATTGAGGAAAATCCTCTTGATTTGAAAACCTATTTGGTCGAAGCAGCCCTTCCTTACTTTGAACACAATGAGCTGCACAGTGAATATTTGTTTGCGCTTAGAACCTTGCTTACCTATGCAGGTGCTGAGCTTGATCAGCAGGCGTATCAGTCCTATACAAAGAAGCTTCTTGATCATTTAGCGGAATATCTTCCCTATTACAAAAAAGCATGACCTTCTGCCGATCGAAGGTCATGCTTTTTCCTATTTATTAAATGGTCTCTTGTTGATCTGTGTCATGATGGTTCACCCGTTTGACAGAATGAATATACCGTCTCTTTGCAAAGAAATCATACGCATGCTGTCCAAAGCCAAGCCAAATACTGAGCATGATGAATGGGACCGTTCCCCATAATGCAGGGATATGGCAAGCCATACGCAGCCAAGTATAGATCCCTGAATTCTTTTGATTTTTGGCTAGGGAAATAGACACGATTCGTTTTTCCGCCTTCTCTTCACTGATTTTATTCAGCCTGAGCAGCTGCGAGTGTCTAAAGGATTCAAAGTGAATCCGATTTTTCCAATCGAGTGATTTTAACAAATCAATCATTTTTGCACATGAAGGACTTTGTCCATCATAAAACACAAGCAGTCTCAGTGATTTGATGGAACGCTGTTCTCTTTTTTTCGATTCAGCGAGCTTCTTTTTTTCTTGATCGAGATAAATGATTTTTTTCATAAATTGATCGCCTGTCCTTTTCTGTCATTTTTTTAGTTCGTTCAAAGGAGATTACAACTAGATTACTATAGTTGCTGGGCCTCTTGTATTGGGAAAAAGCCAACCCTTGTGCGTTATATGAGCCTTTGGATAAGGGCAAAATCATTGATTTCATGGCATATATGAGGTTTTTCAACTAAAAGTGGTTGGGAAAATCGTGGTGCTTTGCGGTTTTCTGCGGTTTTTGATAGAATTCTGCGGTTTTCTACACCTTTATGCGGTGGTTTTGTAGGTAAAACGCAAAAACAAGATAAAAAAAGACTACTTCCCATTGCGGCGAAGTAGTCTTTTGGTTTATATTTTTGCCAAAACTTCTACAATTTCTTTCTCAATATCTTTCCATAAGTAACGGTCTGTCGTATAGTGATGTGCGGCATCTTTCGCAAATACTTGAAAAGCTTCTTCATAATCAGGTGCATCTTTGTCCGGTTTTTTCTCGTCCACAAAGCGCTGTGCTTCTGCTGAGCGAGGTCCCCATTTCCCCACTTCATTCCCGTCCTGATCAATGATGACGATAATCGGAATCGATCTTGCGGTCCCGTTCGTTAAATACTGATCCATCAGGTCTAGATTCTCATCCCTAATGAAATAGCGCGCATCAATGAGTGCTTCATTTGCAATACGCATGAAAATTGGGACATTGACCATCGCATCCCCGCACCAATCCGCTGTGATGACAAGCGCTCTGAGCTTTTTCTTTTGCAGCTTTTGAAGTAGCTCTTTTTCTTTTTGATGAATTGCGTACTGGTTGTACACCGTGAGCAGATTTTCCCGGTTTTTCTCCATGTTGTGTACATATGTACGTTCAGCTAATCCCTTTGTAAACCATTCATTTAATGTCATATGAACATCCCCCTTACCCTTCAACTTTACCACTTTTGCTATTCTTTTGTCTAAAAAAACCTTCACCTAGTGAAAGGTAAAGGTCTTTTAGTTTATCGACGCCGATTTCGTTTTGGGTCCATCCCGATCAGCTTGGTGACAAGCACCATTGTGACAGGCAGTGACGTATTTTTTTTATACGCTAAATATTTCCCGCGCCATTCAGGCTTATACTTCTGTTTAAACGACCGTAAACCGCTGAAGCTGTACATATATCTGACATTGTTGAAAATAACACTCGCCAAACGCTCCGTGAGAAAGGACTGATGGAACGTCCCCACATTTGATAAAGGTGCCATTCCCATGTTAAACGATTTGTAGCCTTTTTCTTTCGCCCATTGAAACAGGTGGATAAACAGCGCATCCATCATCCCGTTCGGTGCATCATGCATATGACGCATTAAATCGATGGAAATCTCCCCTTCTTGATACATCGGCATCAATGATACAAAGGAAATGATTTGCCCTTGTTCATCCTTTAGAATCGCAATCGGTGCTTTTTGAAGATAGTCTTCTTGAAAATAACCGAGCGAAAATCCTTTTTCTTTCTTCTTTCCGAGCCAGCTGTCAGAGATTTGTTTTAAAGTTGAGATCAACTCATTTGAAAAGGGAGGTTCCAGCATTTCAAAGGTGTAGCCTTCTCGTTCAAATTTATTCGCCACAGCTCGTAAATTTGATTTTTTCTTACCTGACAGAGAAAACGTTTCTAAATCGACCATGGCTTCTTCCCCAAGCTTAAAGAAGTGAAAGCCTAAGTCATGATAAAGAGCCATCCCTTCTCGTTCTACTTGATAAAAGGCGACGCGGTAGCCGGCTTTTTCTGTCTCCTGTAAAAACTCTTCAAGTACAAGCGGATAAGACGCCTCACGTCCAGATGGATCTCCGAGCACAATGACGCAGCGGCCAATTCGTCCAAACTGAAGCATCGCTTCTCCATCACTTGAGAAAAATAGTTTTTTGTCGCCTAAAAAGCCAAGATGACTGAGGGCATTTCCGCCTTTTTCTTCTAAAAACGTTTTTAATTTTTCCTCATCTGCTTTTTCTCCAATCGGAAATGCTTTCTTATTAAAGATCAATTTACTAATGAAGAAGAAAAGCGGGACACCGATGAGAGCAATCATGCTTGTCATCGTGATATGCCGTTCATTATGCACCAAGTAATCCTTACTCAAGAAATGCCCGATTTTTGTCCAAATAAAGTTGCCAATGACATTATAGTTAAAGAGCACGAGTAAATATCCAACAGCAGCCGCCACAAACTGGTTCAAAGAATAAGGTGCCTGCTGCTTCACAAATTGATTTCGAAGAGAGAAAAACACAGCCATGATGACTGGCAAAATAAAGATCAGACTGAGGTTAAACCCCTTTAACAAAGTAAACACAAAACCGCCTGCTAAGGAGATCATTGTCAGCACGTAGGATCTTTTCGTTCTTTTATACACTTCAATGGACAAAATCATGAGAATGATTCCGAACATTAAAGAAAGACCATTAAATCCTGATAACAGAAAGCGCGGGATGCTGGTAATCACACCTAATCGATCGACTGGAAGCACAACAGACGCCATGATGAGCAAGCCGCTTCCAAAGGTTAAGATCGATAAAGACCCGTACAATAACCGAATTAATAAAGCACGGTGCAAAACAATTAAGACGTTCGTTGTTTCAATGGCAGGTGCCATTTTCGGATTGCCTTCAAGACGTCTAAGCGTCGTGCCCGTTAAATCGTAAGCAGCTAGACAAAGCCCTAGGATAAACGGGAAGATTGAGTACACGAAGCGGTACAAGACGAGCGCCGTCAGCACCATTTCTTTATCGAAACCAATGTACTGCATGCTCAGTAAAAAGATGAGGTCAAACGAACCAAATCCGCCCGGAACCATACTGATTAAACCGCCGATTGATGCAATCGCAAATACACCTAAGACAATTCGGACATCGACATTCATCCCCATAGAGACGACAGCCATGTACATGACAAGTCCAGCTGCCAGCCATTCTAAAAACGATGCACCGATATAAGCGTAAATTGGATGCTTTAGCCCATTTTCACCGCTCTCAATCGAGCTTTTTCGAATGGATGCCATGACGATATATATCGGTACAATACAGGCAAAGATAATGACAAATGCCCATAGCCACGGCTCCTGGCTGATAATACTTTCAACAGGAAGCACCCTGACCAAGATCAGATCACTGAAAATAGATAAGCCCAAAAGGACAGAGGAAGTCAATAGGGCAATGCCTTTCAGCAGTTTTTTCGTATCTGTTATGTACTCCTTATAGAGAAGCGTTCTAAGCCCTGCTCCTGATAGACCGCCAAATCCAAGAACACTGTTAAAGGAGTTTGCAATCCAGGAAATGCGAATCGTTTTCCAGCCGCTGATCGGCATATTTAGGCTTTTTCGTAAAATAAAATCATATAAGGACATCGATAAGACCGCAACAAGTCCAAGAAAGACAAGAATAAACAAGTCCATTCGGTTCAAGCTGTCAATAATATAAAACGTCTTTTTAATGGAAAGTCCGCTTAGCTCCTGCTTCGCGACAAAGATCAAGACAAGGATAATCACGATCGGAAAAAGCATTTTTAAGATCGTCATACCCGTTTTTTTGTTCCACATGTTTTTCCCAACTTTCTAGGTTGCTTCAATTATTTCAACTGAACATTATTATACAACAAATACCACTTGATTCATGCAGTTTAACATTCAAAAGCTTGACGAACCTTTCAATTAGAAGTGAAAATCAGTAATATAAAGAAAAAGAGCCGCTTAAAGGAAGTGAACAAGCGTGGAATATAATATTCATGACACCACCGTATTAAAAGAAGAGATTCTATCTCCAGAGGAAAAAAAGACATGGGTTCTTTATATGAAAGTGCTCACAGCTGCAGGTCTTGGAGATGTTTCTGAATGGATGAAGCTTGATATGAGTATGCCTCAAATGAAGGTACTCATGCTTCTCAATAACCATGGCTCTCTCAAAGTATCCGAAATCGCTGAAAAAATGGGCGCTTCTTTGTCCAATATGACAGGTCTGCTTGACCGGTTAGAACAGTCTAACTTTGTCGTGCGAAAGCACTCTGAGCGTGACCGGAGAATCATTGTCGTAGAGCTGACAGAGGAAGCGAAAAATATTTTCAGAAGTATTTATCAAAAAGGACACGAAAAAATCAAACATTCCCTGCAACGGCTCAATGACGAGGAAAAAGAAAAAGTCAATGAAGGCCTTGCTATCTTAGAAAAAGCACTGCGTCCTGAACGCGGCTAAAAAAGTAAAAAAGAAAAAAGACGGTCACTTGGGGTCCGTCTTTTTTGTTTCTTCTACTTGTCGATCTGGGGTGAAAAGAATTTTACGAATCACTTCCCTGTCATCCCATAAAAGATAGGCTAAGCCGATGATGAGAAAAAGGATACTGATCCACGTACCGCCAGGAAGCACTTCTTCAAGAAGCTGAAATTTACTGACCTCATCATCAAAGCTCGTTCTAAAAAAATGAATCTCAAAAAGAACATATTTCGCTATATAAAACAATGCCGCCATACAGATAAACATGGCGCCGACAATTCTTCTTCCAGACATGCGTTTACTCCTTTACTTCCACTGATTTCTTTTGATTAATTCCGTGATATGGGCAAGGTGATGCTTTGAATGCCAGACGTACATTCCCGTTGCATCATATAAGGACACTGTTTGTTGATCGGCAGGGTGATAATAAGACGCGCTGAAGTCTTCCTCTGACATTCCCCGCAGTAAAGTGACCCACCTGCGATGCAGACTGCTGATCAAAGGCAGGGATAAACTGATGGGCGTCTTGCTGTCAGGAAGTGAGGCAAATCCCTCCTGATCATATGGACGTATGTCCGGTGTATCTTCTGTGAGAGCAAGCTTGAATCGTAAGTATGCATTTAGATGGCTGTCTGCTACGTGGTGAATGAGCTGACGAACAGTCCATCCTCCCGGCCGATAAGGTGTATCAAGCTGAGCATCTGTCAACGGTGCAGTCACTGCTTCATACTCTTCGGGGATTGCAGCCAGCTCATCAATCCATGCTTCCAGCTGTGCTTTCGTTTTTGTTTCTACCGGTTCATATAAGCCAATCGGATATTGTAATGATGTCATACGTTCTCTCCTCTCTCAAATCCTTCAAGCACAAATTTTCCAATCATCTTTCCTTGTTCAAGTGTTTGATGTGCCTGCTTCAAGTTAGTAGCATTGATCGGACTGAGAACTTTTGTTAAGGTATGCGTTATTTTCCCCTGCTCAAATAACTCACTCGCCTCTGTCAAAAGCTCATGCTGTTTGATCATGTCCGCTGTTTCATACATAGGACGTGTGAACATGAATTCCCATACAAATGCCGCACTTTTATTTTTGAGTAACTGAATGTCTAGGTTGTGCTTGTTCTCGACAATGGTACAGATCGTGCCTTGCGGTTTGATGGCTTCTGCCATGCCTTTGAAATGTCCATCTGTATCATTTAAGCATAAAATAAAATCCACTTCACCGATTCCTTTTTCCTTGAGCTGCGCGAGAAGCGGCTGATGATGATCAATGATATGATCGGCACCTAATGACAGACACCACTCTTTTGTTTCTGGTCTTGATGCGGTTGCGATCACAGTTGCCTTCGCTAATTTGGCTAGTTGAATGGCAATTGAACCAACCCCGCCTGCACCACCAATGATCAGCAAGGTTGAGCCTTCTGCATTCCGCTTCATATGCATCCGGTCAAATAAAGCCTCATAAGCCGTAATTGTTGTAAGGGGCATCGCTGCTGCTTCTGCAAAGGATAGATTAGCTGGCTTTTTCGCCACAATACGCTCATCCACAAGCTGGTATTCACTATTCGAGCCTTGACGCGTAATATCTCCCGCATAGTAAACGTGATCGCCTGGCTGAAATAATGTACACGCTTCGCCCACTTCAACAACCGTACCGCTTGCATCATAGCCAAGAATTTTCAGTTTTTCTTCCTTCTGATCCTTCGGTGATCTCACCTTTGTATCAACTGGATTCACGGACACAGCCTCTATCTTCACCAGTACATCCCTGCCAGACGCTTTAGGCTTTTCAACCTCTTGATCCATCAGGCTTTTCTCATGCTCAATCGGTAAATACTCCAATAGTCCAACTGCTTTCACTCGCTCGCACTCCCTTTCTCCATTCTTTCTTTCCACATTTTATCATAATTTTTTGATGTTTATGGCTGGGTCACACGAGTGATGGCACATTTATGACCTCTTCAGGGCCTTTCGCTCTCTCGCCATGTATGAAGGACGTGCCTTTTGCAAAGAAGGAACATAAGTGAACCAGCTGTTGGATTTAAAAAACAGCTGAACGTAGTAAAACTGAATGTGCTGCAGAAAAACGATGATTAATAGAAAAAGAGTGAATGAGAGAGTAGTTAGATCTACTCTTCCCTGTATCCATTCATTGATCAAAAGAATCACAAAACCGACGATGAGGAGCTGTTCAACTCTTTGCACGAGCTGGCTAAAGACATGCCCGCGTTTTGTTAAATCACCAGACTGGTGCTTTCTGATCCTTCTCGATTTGTAGAACCAAATAATACTTTCTGTTAGGTTATGAATCATAAAAAGAGCGATGAGGACGATCAATAAAGGTGATGGGGTATAAAGGACTTGTGCAACGAACGGAAAGACTAAAAAATAACAGGCAATCAATGCGTGTCTGACTGATAAGAGAAATAGGACTTTTTCTATAGTTTTTTTCATTTGTTTCACCTCCATATGTACTACGTTTCATTTGCCGAAAGGTTTCCCAAACCTATAAAAAAAGGATACCCCTAAAAAGGCATCCTTGATGAATCAAACTTAAAAAGCAGCGCTTAGTACGACTGGACCTTGCGGAAGCTTGTTATCTTTTTTTGGTTCCAGGGTAACAGCCACAGTATCCCATGATTCGTTTGCTTCTTTTTCAGATAACGCATAGGTGACGGTTCCTTCCCCTTTGTTATCTGTTTTAAAAGCACCGGCTGGCACCGGCTGATCTCCTTTAATGAGCCACACTTGATAAACAGCAGATGAATCAAGTTGACCCTTTAAGCCGTCTGCACTCACAACAAGTTCTTTTTTGCCGTTATGCTCTATCACTGAGAAAGCACCTGTCGTTTTTGGTGATGTGGCAGAAGCCAGTGATTTTGTGGCAACAACCCTGACAGGTTCTTCCGCCTGTTGTTTTCCATTCGATAAGAAATACACATTTCCAGCTGCTGAAATTAGAAGCAGTGCGGCAACGAGCGGTAAGAGCCACTGGTTTCGTTTCTTTTGCAGCGGTTTGATTTCGTTTGGTTCAGGTGAAGCCTTGAGCTCTATTCTATCGCTATTGTTTTCTTCGACTGTCTCTTCTTCAAACACCTGGGATAAAATACGGTCTTTCATCCCTGCCGGAGGTGTTTGGTCTTCGGCTAGAAGTGGAATGTCAGACATGAGCGCTGTCAATTCTTCAAGCTCTTCTTTGCAAGCTGGGCAGTGCTTGATGTGCTCTTCAAATTGCGTTTTTTCTTCTCCTTGTAAATGCCCGTTGAAATAATCAATCACTTGATGTTTACACTGAGTCATGCCTCTTCCTCCTTTCCTCCGCGAGACAGTTTCGATCGCAAATGCTTCAAAGACAATCGAACCCTTCCCTTTACCGTACCAATAGGGATGCCCAGCTTTTCCGCGATGCTCTTTTGTGTCATCCCTTTAAAATAGACATCTTCTATGATGGTTTGCTGTTCTTTTGACAATGTAGATACTGCTTCACGTATGATCTGTTTTTCCTCTTTCCATTCCACTTCTTTTGATACATCTTCTTGATGATCGGCTAAATATTCAATATGCTCATCTTCCAAAGCTGTTTCATTCCGGTGCTTTCTTAAGAGATCAATGGCCGTGTTGCGTGACATCATGAATAACCACGAGGAGAATTTCCCTTTATCCGTATGATATTCTCCTATGCCGCGCCAGAGCTTGATAAAGACCTCTTGAAGCACTTCCTCCGCGAGCTCACGGTTTCCAGTCATTTTATAAATAAACGAATATAATACACGTTCATAGCGATCGTACAGCACTTCAAGCGAGGGCTTGTGACGATCATATTTGATCTTGTGATACAGCTCAAAATCTTTCAGTGTGTCCATGGTCATCTCCTTCCTTTTTCATGAGAAAGAGCATGCGCATCCATCATGAAATCCTTCACGTATTGCTTATCACTTGATTTACTGAAATAAGCCTACCTTGTACTTTACTCTTTTTTCAAGGAGAAAAAAAGAGCGCTGAAAAAGGAAGTGTGCTCCTCATGAGAATGTACTTACTTTACGACATAACAGACCATTTGGATCACTCATGATACAAAAGTCAAGAATCCATGTGTGGGACACTCTCTAATCAGCTGATTTTAGCAAAAATCTCGTCTCCCTCTCCATTCAATTGAGGTAGAACGCATTCTTTCCGCATGTCATAATAGGGAGTAAATTGGAGAAATTGGAGTGTCCATATATGATGGTGACGATAGTTCTTTTTTTATTAGCAGGTTTAGCAGAAATTGGTGGCGGCTATTTGGTGTGGCTTTGGCTCCGTGAAGCAAAGCCTGTCAGCTTCGGGATCGCCGGCAGCCTTATCCTAGTCGCATATGGCGTCATTCCGACCTTTCAGCAGTTCCCGACTTTCGGACGGGTTTATGCTGCCTATGGCGGTGTTTTTGTCATTCTTGCTGTATTCTGGGGCTGGTGGGTCGATCGAAAAACACCTGATCTATATGACTGGATGGGTGCTTTGATCTGTTTGGCTGGAGTCAGTGTGATGTTATTTGCGCCGCGCAGTTAATTTCTAACATCAAAAAGGGCTAAAATGATGTTTATTTTAGCCCTTTGTCTTCTTTTCGAACCTTACATTCTAAATTGTGTTTCGTATAAACGACGGTACAGACCATCTATTTTGAGTAACTCTTCATGTTTTCCTTGCTCTTTTACGCCTTCTTTTGTGAGAACAATAATGCGGTCGGCATGCTGAATTGTCGCTAAACGATGGGCAATGATAAAGGTCGTTCGTCCTTCAGCCAGCTCTTCTAATGATGCTTGGATAAAAGACTCTGTCTCAGTATCAAGCGAAGAGGTCGCCTCATCTAAAATGAAAATGGGCGGATTTTTCAAGAAAATACGTGCTATGGAGATACGCTGTTTTTGTCCTCCAGATAACATCATCCCGCGCTCACCGATCATCGTATCAAGTCCTTTTGGCAAACTATTGACTAAGTCCGTCAGCTGAGCCTTCTCTACTGCCTGCCAAATTTCTTCTTCAGATGCATTCAGTTTTCCGTATTGGATGTTTTCGCGTATCGTCCCATGAAATAAATAAATGTCCTGCTGTACGACACCAATTTGTGCGCGCAGCGATGCAAGTGTCATTTTTCGTGTGTCTATGCCATCAATTGTAATGCTCCCCTCCTGCCATTCATAAAAACGGGGAAGCAGATTGCAAAGGGTCGATTTCCCGGCACCAGATGGACCGACGATGGCAATTTTCTCTCCTTGTTTGACCTCAAGATTGATGTCATGCAGCACAGGTTTGTTTGGTTCATATTGAAATGATACATGCTCAAAAGTGATATTCCCTTTTAACTCATGGACTTCGATTGCATCCTCATCATCCTTTTCATCTGGTGTTTGATCAATCAGTGATGCGAATCGTTTAAAGCCAGCTACACCTTTTGGATACATTTCAATGACTGCATTGATTTGTTGAATGGGCCCTAAGAAAATACCTGTTAATAGGACGAATGAAACAAATTCACCATATGTCATATTTTTTTGCAGCACAAACCATGCACCGCACACGAGCCCAAATACGGTGACACTTTTAATGAGTAAATGACTCACTGCTGTATGCAGTGCCATCATTTGATATGTGGTCAGTTTTGTTTTTCTAAACTGCTCGTTATGCTCGATAAAACGATCCATTTCATGTGACTCATTCCCGAAGGCTTTCACCACACGAATGCCGCTAATATTGTTTTCCACACGTGAATGGAATTGTCCAATGCTTGAAAACATTTTATCAAAAGCAGCAGACATTTTTTTCGTAAAGTAGACAGATAATCCGATCAGGAATGGAACAACAATAAATGTGAGAACCGCAAGCTGCCAGTTAATCGATAGCATGAGGCCAAACGCGCCCGTTAATGTCATGATGGCGATAAATAAATCCTCTGGACCGTGATGTGCCATCTCTCCAATATCCATTAAATCATTGGTCATACGGGAAACGAGCTTGCCTGTTTTCTTTTGGTCAAAGAAACGGAAGGACATTCTCTGTACATGAGAGAATAGTTGATTCCTCATATCGGTCTCAATATTGATCCCCAGCTTATGGCCAAAATAAGTCACAACGTAATGCATGGTGGAACTGATGACATATAAAATGAGCAGCAAACTGCCCCAGAACCAAATGGCTTCCCAATTACCATTTGGCAGTAAATCGTCCATCACTTTACTGATGGCTAGCGGAAAGGAAAGTTCGAGTAACGCCGCTAGTACCGCACAGGAAAAATCTAATATAAACAGCCCCATATAGGGTTTGTAGTATGAAAAAAAACGTTTGAACAATTGACAGACCTCCTAATGATGAGATAAATCTGTCAATAAATCAGCAAACTTTTCAGCTTGATTCATGACTGCAATGGGATCATAAGGCCAAAAGTATTCTGCATCCAGTTGATAGGTCTGTTCCTTTTTGACAGCTTTTAAACTCTTCCAGATGGAATTATTTTTATCAAATGTCCCGCCATTGGATTCATCAATGAATATATAATCTCCTGCATATTTCGGAAGGGTTTCATAGGAGAGTACCTCATAGCCTGTTTTACTGTTTAAAATTGTATCTTTGACCTCTTTTGGCGGATTTACTTTCAATTGTTGATATAGTGCTTGTCCACCTCGGTAAATTCCGTTCCCATACACAAACACATCATTTTTAAATGCGCCCATGATGGAAACTGTTTCATTCTCTTTTAATACAGATTTTACTTTTTTTCGAGCTGCTTCGATTCGTTGGTCAAAGGAGGCGAGAAACGCCTTGCCTTCCTCTTCTTTGTTTAACACCTTCGCCAAGGTTGTGATTTCTTCATGTGCGTCTTTGAATGAATTGTAAGGATATACGAGTGTTGGCGCTATTTTTTTATACACATCATAGACTTTTTCATCCTGTACTGCGGTGATAATTAGATCAGGCTTTAAGCTGAGTGCTTTTTCAGCTGAACGCTCGTCACTAATGTCTTCTATACCTTTGATCTTGTCCTTCAAGTGTACATTCTTTAAATCTTGAGTCGTTGCACCTACAGGGTGAACATCCAATGCAATTGCACTGCCTAAATATCCATCTATGAGAACGCGTTTTGGGTTTGCTGGAATGTCGATTTTTCCTTTAACAGTCTCAATGGTTTTCGTTTGCTGCTCTGTTTCTGCCGTTTTGGCTTCTTCTTTTTTTCCACAGGCTGACAATACCAGCATGAAGATGACAGCACATATCCAATATGTCTTTTTCATATGAGTATTCCTCCTTCATTTCCTAGATACAAATGAGAATAGTTATCAATTACTAGTCTCATGTATTCTACCAACCTCATACGAAGTGGTCTATGGAGGATTCTCGCAACTTACATATGGATTATTGTTGGATTGGCTGCCACAGTCAATCGGGAGACAAAACGGTCAATCAAATGAAGAGCCCGCTCCCCTTCATCAAATCGAAAATCCTCTAGCTTTAATGGGTAGAAGGTTCCATTTTTCACAGCGGACAATTGACGAAGAACATCGCTTTCCTCCATCCGCTGATCCATTTGTTCATACCACCCATGTTCAACACCTACAATAAAAAACATGTGATCCGCCTCGTATTCTCTTAACCTTTCTAAAGAAATGACTGTATGTTGATTGGGGAGAAGAACTTCTTCTAGAATCGTCTTCGGAGGCTTTAAGTCAAGCGTTTCGTAAAGGTAGAAGGCACCTCTAGCATCATAGGACCACATGTACACTTTGTCATGTCCTCTCATTTCATAAATCGCGACTGTCTCTCCTTTTTCCCTAAAGGAAGATAGATCATTTCTTGCCTTTTGACTCAGATGTTCGAAGCGTTTCACCCAATCAACTGCCTCTTTCTCTCTTCCCAACAGGCGCCCTGTAGATAAGACCTCTTTTACAACATGACCACCGGCATATGGCAGAACAAGGACAGGGGCAATTCGCTCCAACCGCTTGATCAACGCAGGCTTCGAATAAAAATAGTTAGGAATAATGATTAAATCTAGTTGAAGTGATTTGAATACGTCATCAGGCGTATGTTCATCTATGATCAGCGTACCGGCCAGCTGATCTTTGAGTATATCTGAATGGAGAAAGGTATCTTGGTCAATGCAGACAGGGCGAATGCCTAGCGCGCCCAATAACCCGACAAATTGAAAAGCAGCAATTCGCTCTGGTCTTCGATTGTTTCGGAACTGACTAGGGGACCTTCCTGTCTTCTGCCTGAATTTCCTGCTGAAATATAGACTGTCTGTATAGCCCACTTGCCGCGCAATCATTTGAATTTGATCATCTGTTTGCAGAAGCCGTTTTTTTGCTTCATCTATTCGAATTTGTGCAATATAGTCACTCACACTCAGTCCCATACTTTGTTTGAAAAAGGTCGAAAAATAACTCTCATGAAAACCCATCTTATGGGCTAAGTCTTTTCTCGTAAGCTTTTTTTCATAATGCTGCGCCATATACTGCAAAATCATTTCAATTGAATAATGCACCTTCTCAGCGTATGGCTTGGATTGACGGTGAAAAATGTGCATGATGTCCTCCAGCCTTTTCTCCTGTTCTCGGATGCACTGACTCACCTTCATTTGTTTGATGTAAGAAAACAGCACGGCAGAGCCTTTGACCATTGCTCCATTATCCGGCAGATCATCATAACTCACCTTAAAAATCAATTCATTTTGCGCATCATTTGCCAGGATAAACTGATCAAATGTGATCGTATAAATCGCCACCTGTTCGATGGATAAAGATTGGAGCATTACGTTGATACCTGAGCGGATCAACATACTGTCTTTTGCGTTTAGCTGATATTGCAATCCTTCCATTTCAATTCTCACAGATCCGTCGCATGTCAAGAACATAGGGAAAGATGTATGCCAGGAGACTGTTTGTTTGACAGAAAGAGATCGCTCTTTACTTTCTTTCATGCGCAGAATGGTATGAGTACGGGTTGTCATTTTCTCTTTCTCCTTCCATATAAAAAAAGTGCTAAAATTTTAGCACTTCAATGTTTGACTGGATATTCATCAGCGAGCTCCAGCTGTTTGTAATTCTTTGTTTTTCTCCTTAAAGCGTTCATTATGAGAGGAAACGTATGCCACTTTTTCGGCTTCTGGTTCGATGTAAAGCTTTGCGCTATTCAGCGCATTGACTCCATCAACAAACGTACCAGCAATTAAGCGGACCTTGCTTTTATGTGTACACAAGTCGCCTACCGCATAGACGCCCGGTAAATTGGTTTCCATTTTTTCATTAACCTCGATCAGTCCCCATTCACCTTGCTTGAGACCCCATTCTGATAGCACGCTTAAATCGCCTTTCATCCCGTGATTAACGATCACAGCATCTGTTTCGATTCGTTCTTTTTCACCTGTCTCTATGTTTTGAATGGTGACGGCATCAATTTTGTCACCTTGACCATGCAGTTCTGTTAGTTCATGCGGGGTTAAAATTCGTTTGCAAGTTGCCTTCATATTGGCGACGTTTTTCTCATGTCCGCCAAACATGTCACGGCGATGCACAACGGTGACACTTTCAGCAATTGGAGCAAGGGCATTGGCCCAGTCAACCGCTGAGTCGCCGCCTCCAGAAATCACAACCCGCTTCCCTGCAAATGTCTTGAGCTCCTGGACAGTGTAAAAAAGGTTTGTCACTTCATAGCGGTCTGCATGCTCAATTTCAAGTTTCCGCTGAACTGGAATGCCGTGACCCATCGCTAATATGAGGGTCTTTGTCAAATGACGATCACCATTTTCAGCCGTCAGCAGGATATGATTATGTTCATCTCGCTCGAATGACGTGATTTTTTGATTCAGTGCAATCTCTGGTTCAAATGTTTTCGCCTGAGTTTCCAGCTGCTGTATCAGCTGTTCTCCTCTTGTTGGCGGCAAACCGCCCACATCCCAAATGACCTTTTCAGGATACAGAAGGATTTTCCCGCCAAGGCTTTCGTTGTACTCAAGTACCTTCGTCTTTAAGTCCCGCATCCCACTATAAAAGGCGGTGTACATGCCTGCTGGCCCGCCGCCAATAATGGTGACGTCAAACAATTCAAGCTGATCTGTCATTTGAGTCCCTCCAGTTTTCCATCGAATGATCTATTTATCAGTGATATTGATTCTCATTATCATATGTATCTATTGTAGTCTACTCTAGTGAAGGGAATCAATAGCTTTCTGCAAAAAAGAACAGGACGAGCGCTCACTCGTCCTGTCATTCATCACACGATGGTTAAACCAAGGTCTTTTAATTCAAGAGAAACAAGTCTTGCAATCGCATCTGCGCCTTCTTTTGTAAAGTGCGTGCGATCCTCAATTCCTGTTGACAGCATAAAGTAAGAGGTCGTTTTCTCTATGCCGGAAATTTGATAAAACTGAAGACTTGCGGTATTTAAATCGACGAGAAGAACTTCTTCTTCATCGGCTAATTCTTTCATAGCGGCACAGTAATCAGGAAAATCATTGATATATTCTCCGTCTTTTTCATGAAAACGGCCGACTGGGGTGAGTAAAAGTGGTGTTGCCCCTTTTGCTCTTGCTCCATGAATATATTGAGACAGGTAGCTTTTATACGTCGTGAAAGGATCTGTATGGCGCTCGGGCTTCTCCTTAGAAGCATCATTGTGCCCCATTTGTGTGAAAAGCCAGTCTCCTGGCTGAATGTCAGCCAATATGTCATCAAGGCGTCCTTCTTCAATGAATGTTTTTGAGCTTCTTCCACCAATGGCACGATTCTCGACGTGAACGCCGTGCGCTGTATAGCGGTGTAAAAACTCTCCCCATCCTCCTTGAACAGGACGATCTGGATAAGATGAAACGGTCGAATCACCAGCTAAATAGATGGTTGTCATGTTCATACGCCTCCCTTTTTCATTGAGCCACTTCACCCGAGCGATACGGGTATCCTAGTGGCTGCTGAAAAGATATGAAACAATCAGCATCGCTATTTCAATTATTCTCTTTTTAATGATCAAAACCCTGCTTACCAGTAGATGTGAATGTGTTAAATATGCGGCGGAAGTTCTATTTTTGATTCCACTGCTTGATGTAACGCCTGAAGCATATAGCCAATTCCTTTATATGGAGCCAGCGGGTAATTCGCTTTTTGATGAGGATGTAATAAAGGGTCGATCACTTTTCGATATTTCTTCCCACCTAGTACCACCAGTTCATCATATGCGAAAAGGTTTTTTTGATGAAATTGCTGGCTCAGTTCTTCTCGTGTGATCTGCTTAGCATGCGGTATACCAAAAGCCACATCATAATTTTCATGTATGATATCATCTGCCTTTAAGAATCCGTGCTTCGCTGATAAGATCATCCAGTCTGAAAAGAACGTTTGAGCATAGCTTTTCGTACGCTGATGCAGGGGACTTAAATAAACAAGGTTCGCTGGCTGGCTTCCTGCCTCTGGATCGACGTCCCAAATTTTCTTCGCGCCACATGGAATGATACAAACTCGCTTCACTCAGATTTTCTCCTTCCTTTTTCGATAGATCTGATACACGATACAGCCTAGCGCTGTGCCAAGTGTATTTAAAAGAATATCATCAATATCGCTGCTTCTTGTAATGATACCAGATTGCGAGAACATCCATTGGAGCACTTCGATCATGGTTGACAGGAGTAAGCCGCCAAGAACCGCCTTTTGCCAGCGCATGGTTCGAAAGGCTTGATAAAGAAAAAAACCGAGTGGAACAAATAACAATATGTTCCCTGCTAAATTTAAAAAGACGAGATTTGGATAGCCGTGATGGTAGGCGTGAAGATTTTGATAAATGGACTGCAAAGGCATGAGATTCACACTCACCTGATCCCTTGGGGCGGAAAAACGATTTGGAAAGACCGTCAAATATAATAAAACATTCGTATAAATAAACAGGCAGGCAAGGACCAACTCTGTTCGTAAATAGATAAAACGATGTTGCTTTTTTGCCTGTCTGTATCTCATATGTAAATAGAGCGGGACGAGCAGGAGAAAATAAGCAATGGAAAACATAGCACTGGATGTCATACAGAAAGCTGCCCCTTTCTCACATGATGATGCTTGACCATATTTACAGCTTATTCAGGCTTGCCCGCATCTATTCATCACTTATTCTCACATTCAATGTAGAGAAAACCATATTGACAAATCGTCATTCTCTCGCTAAACTGAATGACATTCAGTCATTTAAGGTCGGTGATGATATGTCGAAACGAGAAAAGATTATGCTTGCTGCGATTGATGCGTTTAAAGAAAAAGGCATTGAAAAGACGACCATTTCGGATATTGTGAAAGCAGCAGGAGTAGCGCAAGGAACGTTTTATTTATATTTTCCTTCAAAGCTTTCCGTCATGCCAGCGATCGCTGAACATCTGATCGCACAGATGGTGCCTGCGATCGAAAAGGAATTCACTCAGCATGCAGATGTCCTCGATCAAGCAGATGCACTTGTTGAATTCATTTTTGCTTTTACAAGGCAATACCGTGATGTCCTTGCACTCACCTACTCAGGCTTAGCCGCCACCGAGCATTTAAAGGAGTGGGAAGATATTTATGAGCCGATTTACAAATGGGTCGCTGCTTTTCTAGAAAAGGCAAAGCAGGACAAACGAGTCCGTGCGAATTTGAACTGTCATTACGCGGCGAAATTCATTATCGGTTTACTCGAATCGTCTGCTGAGCAAATGTACTTATTTACGGAAACAGATACAGAAGAGGTTCTGATTCAAAAGCGAGAGGTGAAGCAATTTCTTCTTTACGCACTTGGCATAGAGACACCTTAACTTAGTACAGCACTTGCTGTACGCTCTTTTTTGGCTTTAAAATGACGAATCGTCAGTTTTGAGTTTTAGGAGGAAATACAATGAAAAAAAGCTGGATGTATGTTGCACTCACTTGTTTATTCGAATTACTTTGGGTGTTTGGTTTAAATAGAGCAGATGCGTTGTGGGAGTGGGCCATCATTATCTGCCTGATCCCGGTTGATTTTTATTTTTTAATGAAGGCCTGCGAAAAGCTGCCGACAGGGACCGTGTACGCCGTGTTTGCCGGTGTTGGAACGATTGGGACATCTTTGATGGATTATGCGCTGTTTGGCGGTTCGTTTTCATTTGAAAAGCTCTTATTTATGGGCATTTTAATTCTCGGGATTATTGGACTGAAAGTGTCTGATGGAGATTCACATGAGCAGAAAGGAGAAGCGGTATAACATGGGCTGGTTTTTTGTACTGTTAGCCTCTGCCTGCGAAATCGGCGGGACCATTGGCCTCAATATGTTTAGTAAGAAAAAGCAAATCACGACAGGCATTTTATTTGTCGGCGGGTTTGCGTTATCCTTTTTGTTTTTATACGCCTCGTTCTCGTCCGTTCAAGTATCCGTCGCTTATACGGTCTGGATCGGGCTTGGAACGGCAGGCTCTGTCTTATTTAATATGATTCTATTTAAAGAGCCGAAAAACATGATTCGTATACTCAGCCTGCTGCTGATTGTGATTGGTGTGGTTGGGCTGAAGTTGTTTGCTTGATGTGTGAAATTAAAGAGGCTGTGGATTCGTCCACAGCCTCTTTCTTCCTTCAAATTAATGATACACAACATCTTCTTGTAACATTTCAATAGCGTAAGGAACACACTCTTGATGATCTAGAAGCAAATAAATCACAATTGGATTTTGTTTGTTACTATTTTTTTGAATAAACAACACACAAACAAATGATTCAATGTCTTTTGGTAATTTATCTTTAATTAAAGGATTTAGCTTTGATGATATTCTTAAAACCTCTCTATCTACTAACCACTCATCATGACGAAGAGCAGGATAATATTCGTTAATAAAATGTTGAAAAATATCAATATCATTTGAACACAAACCTCATTCAGCTCCTTTTATATAGGAAATAACTAAGGGTTAAAAAGCCAAGCATCAGTACAAAGACTAATAAGAGGATTTGATTGTCTGCTAGCGTTTCTTGCTTTTGCAACTTGGTTTCTTCCTGTTTAAATTCTTCATTCATCACCTTGGAATGCTTCACTAGCTTCGCTGTAATCATTAAACGATGTGTAGTTGCAGTTGGAAGGTCACAGGTTATTAAGGTTAACCGCGCATCTGTCGTCTCTTGTATCACATCAATTCGAGATTCATCTATAGTGTTGATGTCTGTGACTTCATAAGTAAATACTTGTTCTTTATTTGTTATGTTGATCTTGTCCTGTTTCTTTAGTTTTAAAAGAGGACCAAACAAGATATCTTCATCTCTCATATGATGGCCAACTAAAGGATAATTTCCTTTTCCCATTTGCTGATCTTCCCTCATTGTCGCTGCACCTGCAAGCAGGTTAGGTTGATTGACTCCTTTAAGGATTGGCAATGTGACTTGGAGGCGCTCAATTTCGATTTGACCGATGACAGCACTCTTCTTCACTTGATTGCCATACTTCAAGACATCTAACAGTGATGGAGTTTCGACTGCTTCAAAATGAAAGGAAGCTTTTTTCTGCTCGTTTACTTTTAGCTGATTAGCAGAAAATTGATTGATCTGAAACATCATGACATTCTTGCTGACCAGAAAATTTTTTATGTTTGGTGCACTGATCAAAGTGATGCCTGCTATTACAAGAACAACTATCATAAACATAATGAGATGATCTTTCCACTTCATGGTTCTCATGATCCGCTACGAATGAAAGGACGTCTGATTCTCTTCATCAGAGTGTTGATTACGCTTTCTCTTTTTTTCTAATAAATATTAGCAGCAGACCGAGTGCAATCATGAGGAGACCGATTCCAAGAAGAACATACATCCAGGTGTAATCTTTATCGATCGTGACATCTTTTTGATTTAGTTCTTTTGCAATTTCCGCATCTATTGTAAAGTCCTTCGTCCAATGCCATGATTTATTCATCGATTGCGCCGTCATATCGAGTGTATATGTCCCTGCCTTCAATTTCTGTCCATTTAATGGAACTGGAAAGCGAAAGTGTGAATTCGGGGCCATTTGCATATCTTTCTTATCTGCTTGATAAAGTACCTCACGACTCCCTTTTTCCATAATCTTTGCCTTCACACTCATTTTGTTCATATACATTGGCATAACATTTTGAATCTCTGCTTGAATGACATTGCGTGCATTCAGCTGGCTTGGCTCAATCTTGTTTAATTGTAGCTTTGGTGCAATCTTTGTTCTGTTCCCATTTAGTAAAATGGCAACGACATATGAATACTTATTTTCAATTGACAGGCTAGCTTCTTTTTGGTTTTCCTTCGGCTCTTTTTCCTTTTCTTGAAGTGTAACCCCTCCAGCTAACCATCCATCAAAACGCTTCTCAGGTGCAGTTAAATGTAATGATAGTATTTTTTTCCCTTTTGCAGGAATGGTCACATCTTTATTCGTTTTCACTAAATCTTCCATTTTATATTTCAATGTCGCATCTTTTTTTTCTTCTGTTTTCCCATATTCTACTACACCATTTACATTTGTCGTGGCTGTATGCACCTGCGGCTCTATTACAATTTGCCGATTGGTGTCATTTCTCAATAAGATTTGTAGTGTTTGTTTTTGTGAAGGTTTGACTTTTAAATCAAAATACGATTTTGATTGATCTATTTGGTTGCGCGGGATGACGGTTGTAACAGAAAAATTAAGTTCTGACGCCTTTACTTGTTTCATTTGTGAGACATCTATGATGGTGAACAAAAACACTATCATGCATACGATTTTCAAAATTGATTTCATCTCAAGTGCACTTCTTTCTTTGGTTGATAAAAATACACAGGACAACTTATAATTGCCCTGTGTTATCGTTAGCTGGGACATCGGTCAATGTCCATGTGAATGACGTTTTATAAGCTTCTGCCAGCTTTGTCGTGGAGCCTGGAACTTCTAGCGAAATGCTTTCACTTTTTGTCTCGTCTGTTCCAAAGGCATAGACATATGTGCCCGCTCCCTCACCATTTCCAGCACTCACCACTTGCTCAGCTGCACCAGTACCATCCGGCGTGAGGCTGAATGTGTCTTTCAATTGGGATGGCTTTGGTGAAGTAGAAATTGTATTGATTTGAGCTTGTTTAAATGTAATTTTTGCGCCTGTTAGTTCATGTCCCGATGTGGAAACAAATTGTCCATTTTGTTTTACTTGAAGGGACCATCCCGTTTCTGTTCCTCGGTTATCCGTGACTTGCACATAGTTCGGTCCCTCTGATCCACCGGTAAAGGCTTGAGCTTTTGCATTATACACTTCATTTTTAGTTGAAATTTTGTTTTCACCAAAATGAAGAGAAGACGCATAATCGATACTCAAAGGCCCAGCTGTTCCTGGGTTAGGTCCATTCGGATTTGTCGGATCAATTGGTGTCACTGGGTTCTCTGGATCTGGATTGCTTGGATCCACAGGCGGCGTGACATCTTGATTTGGTACGAAATTGATCACCGCATTAGAATCATAAGTTTGGGCTTCCGCAAAAACTGGGTGGCTATTCAGTAGGATTCCACTGAATATAGCCACTGTGATGACAACAAATCTATTTTTTTTCATCTCTTTTTATTCATTTCCTGGAACATCAGATAATGTCCAAGTGAGTTCCGTTTTATATTTCACTGCATCCTTTGGTGTTTTCCCAGGAACAGTCAGTGTGACAGCTTTATTTTTTTGTAAGCTCTCTCCGTTCACATCTACTGTCTCAACGGTTCCAAAACGATCAACCCATGTTCCTGCACCTGCTCCAGCTTTCGCAGTCATGACCTTAGATACTGCACCACTTGGGTCAAGCGTAATATCTGAAGTAGTTGGTTCTGCCATAGCTTCTGCGTTACTTACTGCTTGCCCCGATACCAGCTTAATTTCAGCACCAGTGAGCTCCTTGTTCTGTGTTGCATCATTTGAGAGCTGGCCTTCCTGTTTAACAGTTAAAGTCCAGCCTGCGTTACTTCCGCGCTGATCAGAAATTTGAACATAGTTTGGCACACTTCTGCCATCTTCTAACTCTTGAGCATTTGCAAAATAGGTTTCATCTTTATTTGTGATTTTATTTTTTCCAAAGTCTAAGCTAGATGCAAAATCTATACTTAGTGGTCCTGCTGTCCCTGGATTAGGGCCATTAGGATTCGTCGGATCGACCGGCTTTACTGGATTGTTTGGATCTGGATTCGTTGGATCGATTGGGGATGTAGGCTCTGGGTTTGCCACAAACTCTACAACACCGTTTGATTTGTACTCCCCACCGTCTGCCGCTAAAGCAGTTGTTGTACCAGTTGTTAATAATAAAAGTGCTGCTGTGATCGAACTAGCTTTCAAATATTTCATGTTCATTTCTCCTTTTTTGTTTTGATGCTTTGAAAATGATTAAAAATAGGATCGAGATAAAGATGAATACCCATCCAACGACTAGATAAATAGACTCTGTTTTATCTCCCGCTTTTGGTAATACTAGATTGGTTTGGTTGGCTTGATGATCTTGACTGACTCCATTGACCTGATTGGCTTGATTGGATCGATTGCTCTGAGGTGCTTTCTTTCCCTCATGATCCGATTGGTTATGTTGATCTTTAGACTGATTCTTTCCATTTTCCGGTTCATATGTCCCGTAGAAATCCACTTGTCCATTTGATTTATAACTTTGATCTGCTGCATAAATGGTGTGAGAACTTAAAACAAATGTGAAGCACACAATAAATATCACAATGACGAATCTACGTTTAGACAATAACCATTTATTATCCATTTCCCGGAACATCCTGTAATGTCCATTTAATGATTCCGCTGTAGTTTGTACTTCGTGCTTCACCGGCTTTAATGTCAAGTAAAAGTCCTTCCTTGATCCCTTCCCATTCAGACGAGATATTCAGTGGATTATGATCCACACTCTTGTGCCGATAAATGATCACATCACTCGCACCTAATACTTGGTCTTGTCCAGCTTGTCGATAAATGAGTGCACTTGGCAATGTCTCTCCATTACTGCTTTGTAACGTTTTCATCATACGAGCTGTCACTTGCCACTCTGATTTCACTTTTCTTGTGTCCTGTACAACTAAATCATCATCTTGATGAACAAGAGGATATCTTTCATTCTTTGGCGAAATTTTTAATTGTTCACCAAAAGAGAGCATTTTAGGAGCCGATACGAAATCTAATATCCCCAAAATCTCACCCCCTGGATTCTCCACTTCATTTGATTCGACTGTGATTGTTTTTAATTCTTTCTCTGGATCAATTGGTCCGGGTGTAAATTCAGCTTCTTGCGGTATTTCTCCTGTAGCTGAAGCTTTATTTTTAATCGTCTGCTCTACTGCGCTTTCGTTCACCTTTGCTTGAAACACCACATCTGTTTTTTCTTGTGATGATAGATTGCCAATCTTGACCTGAAGCTTTTTCGTTCCGTCATCATATGAAAACTGAGAAGAATCGACCGCTTCTCCATTTATCTGGATAGAAGCTGGAATGAAATCTAATCCCTTACTTAATACATCTTCTAATATCACTTTTTTCCATTCTGTTTGAACATCTGCTGATTTGTTGTTCTTCACATTTAATGTATAGGTAAGGATAGAACCAACTCTTGTCACTTGATTCTCATTATTGACAGATACAGATTTGATGACAGTGTTTTCATCTGGCAGGACATCCTTCACCTGAAAACTGGCTGCTTTTTTAAATGTTGTATCGTGATATTGTAAGTCTTCTGCTGGATTGGTATTGCCCTGACTGCTGTTAGTAGAAGGCGGTTTTTTGATATTTGCTGCTTCTCCCGCTTCATCTGTTAAAAATACTTGAACAACATCATTCTTCTGTAAATAGGCCGGTAGATTGAACTGCCATTCTCCTTGATCGTTTACCTTCGCGCTGCCTTTGATGGAAGAGCCATTTACCTTGACCGTTACAGCTGCTCCAGGTTCACCAGTTCCAGAAATTTGTTTTGTTGTATTCGTTATATTGGTGGCATTCGTGATGACAGCCGGATTTGGCGGTGTCACATCAACGACTGTTGTTTTTGATACCTTCAGATCTTCTGGTTGACTCAGTCTTGCTTGCGGTGAGGAGGGATCTTCCTTTCCACGCCATGCACTGATCACTTCAACCTGATCACCTGCATGTAACAGCTGCTGATCTGGAAGATCAATTTTAAATAAGCCTGCCCGTTCTGCATCTCCATAAACACTGAGACGATTTTCACTTCCATAAGTTTTACCAATCAATTCATACTTTGTACCATCAGCTTTCGTCACTTCCACTTTGACATATGCTTCATTTGTCCAAGCATCACGACTATCTGACTCTCCAACTGGTACAGTGACATGACCATAGATGGAATGATCTGCATCTGTTGGTACCCTTAGCTCATCAACGATCGCCCTAGCATTATTCCCACTCATTCGAGAATATAGAGTCGCCCCATTTACACCATAAGAACTAGATGACGTATTAAATTCATTTGGTATATTTGTCGTGACAATTGTTGAGAAATTCGAACCGCCTAATTGATAATCAAAGTTTGACCAATGCCTTGATGGATCCCCATCCAAATTACTGCCTTTTGGCCATACAGCAAGATCTGAACTTGTTGATGTAAAGCTTGAGCTGCTATTAAGCTGAAAAATAGATCCTCCGCCACTTCGATTATTTCTAAAATCATAGAATTTTGGTTCATCTACTTTGACGGTCGCATGTCCAGCATTAAATATGCCATTATTCATACCGCTTGTTCTGCCTTCTGCGATGAAAGTTGTTCCTCGGCCGGCCTCAATGCTGCCTCTGTAATTCTCCATATCAATAGCTGGACCATTTTCCGCTTGAATATTCATGATGGAATCTTCATCTTGAAGGTCAAAGATGGCATCATTTCCAGCAGTGAACAGGATGCCTTGGTTTGCTGCATCGCTACCGCCATTTTCAGGTGTGCCATTACCAGTATTTTTAATACTGACCTTTCCACCGCTTCTCACAATAAATTTGTTGTGATCGCCGTACATTCGAACTGCCGGCGCATTACCACCTGTTTTATTGATATTGATTTCCGCATGATCAGTTACATTAAAGGTCATATTACCTGACAACCGAAATCTTAATGTGGCACCTAAATTATTGGCATTGGCATCAGAACGTAAGTTTAACTTTGAGTTACCACTGACATTAAAAACGCCACCACTACTATTCATTAACATGGCGGATGTCCGTTTACTGTGTACATTGATTTCGGCATGGTCTGTGATATTGATGACTGCACCATCACCAACCAATGAAATAAGTGCTCCTTCATCTCCGGTTTTGTTTGAATTTCCTTCTACTTTTAGCAAGGTGTTTTGACCCGTTACATGAAAATCTGTTTTGGCGTTCATCTGCATAGCCACATCATTTTCGCTATAAAAGGAAACTTGAGATCCTTCACTGATTTGGACAGTAGAACCATCTACGTCAGTGTAATACAACACATTTGAACCGTGTGCATTCAAAATGGCTCCATTCTTTATAATGAAATGCTTTGCAATAAACGCTGTATTTGTTGTGATATTGTAGGTGTTTTGCCCGCCATCGAATTGAATTGTCCCCTGCGGCAGATCGGCCAATCCTGAAGTCGATCCATCTACACTTTCAACGTTTTGAAAAACAACCTTCCAGCCGGCACCATTGCTAATAATTGTTGATGTCAAAATAGGGATGCTACCAGTTTTCTTGACCTTTACATTTTTCATTGTGAATGTAGCATCTGATACTTGTCCTAGTGTCAAAGCACTTAGTGTCCCAAAATCAATCGTATGACCATTGCCGTTAATTGTAATGTCCCTTCGGTAAGTGCCTAAGCTGATACCAAAACCTTTGGCAATACTTTGGCTAAGCGAAATCACATGTACAGCTGGATCATCGAGGGCTTGTATAAATTCACTCCAGCTTGAAACGATCGTTCCTGCATCCTCAGATTGTGTCGAGGCCGCCTTAAGCATCGAGCCTTGCTTCATTTTTTGTTTAAGTGGTGTCAGCTTCTTTTCCTCGTTTATATTGAGATCAGCTGTTTCTTCTTTTAACTTCGTCTCTTCTTTTTTCTTCTCGGCATTAATCACCAAAGCGGGTGATTGATAAATTGTATGATCTATTTCTGCTTCAGCCGTTAAGCTATAATTTGATGCTTTATCCAATTTAAAAGCCATGAAGACTTTACCTATAACTTTCTCTTCTTCCTCACCTTTTAGGGGGGAAATTGTCACTGTAGATGAAGAAGCGTCCCAATTAAATTGAACATGTTCATTCCTTTTATCCTCTTTCATTTGTTGCAGTGAAATGGATAAACCATCAGGTATTTTCACTTGAATCTTTTGATAAATTGGATTGAGGATGTCCAATGTTGTTTCAAATGAATCCCCTTCATTGAGCTGAACTGAATCACTCCCCCAAGTAAGGCCCCCTTTTGTGGAATCTTCTTCAACAGCTGCTGCTGAGGGTATTAACTTCTGGGTGAATATCATGATGATGATCATAAAAATGCTAATAGCCTTACGTTTATTCACTCCATCCTCTCCTTTGTATTCTCAAAAGTGCCGACTACCAATCTAAGTCTTTTGATGCATAATCTTAGAAAAGTTTATTAGCTAGCACCTTTCATTTATCATAGTTTAGTTTTGTTTGTTCATTTTTTTTTTTTTGTCAAAATTGAATGCAAAATTCTACGCAATTTATTATAATAAATCAACATTTCTCCACAATTGCTTTAACACGACACACACAAAAGAGATTTCACAACTCATTTTTGTCCAAATTTTGCTGTTTTTATTTTAAAAACTGCTGCATTCTTTTTATTTTTTAAAACAAATTTAATGCGATAAAACAATACAATTATTCAAATTTCAATTCTGATTCTGATGGAATTCGTTGGAGGGGCTTTATTTTTATGAAATTAATAGATTCTAAGTCTAAGAGAATGATCAGCATTTTAAAATTACTCGTTTCCCAAAACAAATGGTGGACGATTCAGGAATTTGTCGATCTTGATATTGGATCCTTTCGTGCCATACAACATGATTTGAACATCATGAAAAGTTTTCTAACTGATGATCATGAACCGCTTTTACAATTTCAGTTAAAGAAAGGAATCAGCATTAGATTTTCTCAGCGACTTCGAGTTGATTACTACATCAGGGAAATTTTGCTTGAAAATACAACGATTCAATTAATGACCGGCATTATTTTTGAATCCCCGAAGCCATTTTTAGATTGGGTAAATGATCTAAATGTGAGCCGCTCTACTTTATATTCAACGATTAAAAAGATTAATGAGGAATTAAAAGAGTATGATATAGAGTTGAGATCCGATACAATGAAATTTCATGGAAACGAAAAAGAGATTCGACGTTTTTTCGTCGAATTCTCATTTGAAATATATGGAAATCATTACTGGCCGTTTTTGCAAATTGAAAAACAATCTGTCTCTGCTTTTCTTTCAAAACTTTGTGAACTTTTTCACATCAATTTACCAGAAATCACGATCAATAAATATTATTTCTGGGTAGCCGTTATTGTTCAACGTTTGAAAGAAAATCAAACGATACAGCCTGATACCTATTCAGTTCATTTGAAACCAATATCATCTGAATTTAAGCGATTATGGGAATTTCTTCAGAACTGCTACCAAGCTTTATATGAAGAATCCTTCAAACAATTTAAAATAACAATTCCCCAACCTGAATTAACTTATTTTCTAATCGTTATTCCCATGGTAGGAAACTTCAAATCCTTTTACTCTATCCAAGAAAAAGTTAATTTATTGCACCTTTATTTTCCTGATCTTTATGATAGAATTCAATGTTTTATCCAACAATTAGATAACTTTTATTCTCAAAAAATTGGCAATCGCCAAGAGCTTACAGTCCAATTAATGCAATTTTACTTAAACACAAAGGAATTAAAAGGTGATGGTGAATTCATCTTTAAAACAACAAGAAACTTTTTGGAACAGGTTAAGCTCCGCCTCCCCTATTTTTATAAACGAATGACTCAATTGATACAGCTATTGAATGCAGATGATCTTCTAGCATCTCTTATACATAATCAAGATGGTCTCATAAGCCTTATTACCTCTAACTGGAGAGGACTATACTCATTAGAATTACAGAGAAAACCTGCTATCAATATGTTAATCACTTCTTCATTAGGAAATAACCATACATTGTTGATCGCCGATTTAATGAGAGAAAATATACCACATCACCTTCAAATCATTACGAATTACGACCAATCATTAGATGAACAGTTTTTATTAGATCAGCAAATTGATTTGATTATCACCGATATTGGATTACCTAAAGACGTGAATTTACCGATCATCAAGATCAGTGCTTTCCCTACACAAAAAGAATTTGAATGTATCAACAATTTAATCATGGAACTGTTCTGATCATGACAATGGCTGAAGTTGTTTGCTTGATTGAATAACAAAAAAGGAAGGAATCAAAGCCTAACGGGTTCGGTTTTGTATCAATTAGAACACCATTTAGCATTAAGTTTATTATGGTATCAGCCATTAAATGAGCTATAAAAAAAGCAATGGAATTGATTTTCCATTGCTTTTTAAGTTAATTTATATACTTTTCTTGGTACGCTTTAAATTGTTTTTCGTATTTTTGCAACTTTGCCCCATCCACTTTTGAATTTAATTTCGGTTTTCGCTTTCCAATCACCATCACATCTTTATCTACAATAGGACTTGATAAAAAGATGTATGGTGCAAAACGATCACACTTCGTATTTGGGAGGGTTACGGATAATCTAGCATATTCTTCTGTCGGGAATTGGTTCGAGATTTCAAGTTCCTTGAGTCCCTCTAATTCCGATATTGGCTCTAAAGACTCGTCCTTCACTTTGATATTTGATAAGCACAGATATTTTAAATTCTTGAGGTATCTTAAAGGTTGAAGCGTATTTAAATTTAATGAATTCCAAACCCCACCTGACAATTCTAGCAATTCTAAACCAGTGTTTTTTTGCAAAGGGGCTAGATCATTCAACTTTGAAAAATCTGTTATGGATAAAGATTTTAAAAACGTGTTTTTTGATAAATCCCATAAACTTTGTGCCTTTGTATTCCATTCAAGTGCCAATACCTCAACATCTTTAAGAGAACTTATCATTGATAAATCTTCTACTCTCAGTTCATGCACAAAGAGCATTTTCGGATTAACTAAACTCAAGATCGTATTGAATTCCTTTTGGTCCACTTTGTAAATCCACAATTTCGTCAGGTTAGAAAAAGATTTCAACCTTTCAATGTTTATTGTTTTCCCTGTAATTAACAAGTCAGTAGAATTTTCATCTACATCGGCTAAATCATGAACAACTTCTGGTCGTTTATCATGATGAAAAATACATTGGGGGTCTTCTTTTCGCATGCTTTTACCTCCACACCTATAATTAAGGAATATCCAAATAAATTTTATCAGTATTTTGGAGTCAACACATTATGATCTTTAGCATTTTCAAATATTTCTTATGAAGCAGTCATTGGAGACTATCTGCTAGGCAGCGGACTTCTACCAATTGATATGCTAATTTTAGTAGATAATAATGTTAGTAAAACGCCTATATATAAACAAATAAAAGAACTCTAATTCGTATACGAATTAGAGTCCTCATGATATGACTGATTTTATTTTTCTACCTTAAAATCTTTCTCGTTTAATGGGTATCTTGCTGCTCAAGCAATAGATCCATTGCGTAAATCGATTCGCCTTTCTCATCCAATAGAAAGTACACAATCAAAGGTTCTCCAAAAGCTGCTGTCTGCTGCGTGAACAAAATACATGTGAATTTTTCAATACCAACTGGCAGCTTTCTTCTTAATAAAGGGTGAAGAATAGGTGAAGCCCGAATTGTATCTACATCAACATCCCAACGTTCGTTTTTTAAAGTTGGATATTGCTTTGATAACAATTGGTGTAACATATCGGTCGTGAGCGCTGCTTTTCCATCGCATCCATCATTTATTATGTTGGTGTTATACATCCGACAGCTGTTCACCCTTTGAAGCGTTGATTCGTATTCCTTTTAAGACAAAGCGTTTCTGACCATCAAGTGTACAAGTGATCAATGTCAGTTCATTTTTCCCGCGATCCTTTAATACATCCACATCCGTCGGTTCTATCGTAGCAGAGCTGACAATTTTATATTCGTATGTTTCAGCTTGATGATGTAAGATGACTTTTTCTCCTTTAGGTACCTCTGGTAGCTGCCGGAAAAGCCGGTCGCCTCTATACCCTCTATGGCCTGCAATCGTGAAATTTCCTTCACCTGGCATTTGATGAGATTTAATTTGAGTCAGTGCAATGCCTAAATTTTCTTTTGTTGTAACAGGAAGCACTTTTTCGTTTAAATCAATTGACGGGATCTCTAGTTCCATCACATCTCGCAGGTCTTCTTCTGACACAGTTAAATGTGGAATTGAAGAAAGGGCATCACTTTCATTTTCTTCAATCATCTTTAATGCCTGTTCCATCGCTGCTGTCTCCTGAGAAGTCCGCCACTCATATAGAAAAGGAACGGAGATGAGCATCAGCCCAGTGACCACCAAAAAGCTCCCTAATAAGGTTCTTTTTTTCATCAATACACTCGTTCCTTCCTCTTACTGAATGGTTCTTCTTCTAAGAACAAGAAGAACAGTTCCAGAAGCTACTAGTAAAATCCCTGCATACATCAAGTAACGCAGCCATTCTTCTCCAGTCTTTGGCAGCTCTCCGTTTGAGTCATGAGGCGGATGTTGATCCCCTTTATCTGAAGCTGGAGGATTCGTGTGGTCCTCTTCATTCTTCACTGGTGCATTTTTTACAATCATTGTCTTGATCTCCACTTCGCCCATTTGAATTGTAAAAGCGAGCGGTTTCTTTAAAGCTACATAACCATCTGGAGCTTTCGTCTCTGTGAGTATATATTCACCAGGTTTAAGACCTTTTGCAATCGCTTCTCCGTCTTTTCCTGTTGTCACAGATTTTATCGTTTTCCCGGCTTTTGTACGAATGTCAAAGGCTGCCCCTTTTAAGGTTCTATCTGTCTGCTGGTCTACCTTTATGATACGCAGACTTCCTAAGATCAAGTGATTCTTCGCTGTTAATTGAAGCGGCTTCTGCTGATTTTTCTCAATTGTGAACAGGATCGGCTGTTTATCCAATTGATAGCCATGAGGTGCTTTCGTTTCAACGAATTGATATTCTCCCGGTTTTAAATCGTTGATGTGAAGCTTTCCTTTTTGGTCCGTTACAAGTGATTTCTTCAACGTTTTTCCTTCTTTACTTAGAAGAGCAAACTCTGCATTTTCCAGCGGATGTCCCTCATCATCGATTTTGGTCAGTTCCACTGCTCCCGGCGTCAGTTTGTTGATCATTTCTACTTTTGCTGGTTTGTCTTGACCTAAACGAATCGTAAATGAGACAGGTGTCTGATCCAATTCATAGCCGGCAATGCTTGCTATTTCGACAAATCGATAGGTTCCTGGCTTCAGTTGATCGACTGTCAGTTGACCGTTTTTGTCTGTCTTTAAGTTTTTCTGAATACGCTGATCATGCTCATCCATCAGATCGAAGGTCACCCCAGCGAGCAACTGACCATCCTCTCCTTTTTTCTGAAGATTCACAGCACTTGTCGTCCGAATATTTTCTTTTGTCACTTTCACCTGTTGATTTGGGTTGAAATCAATTTTAAATTCTACTGGTTCTGCATCTAGTTTATGTCCAAACGGAGCCTTCGTTTCAACCAATTGGTAAGCGCCTGGTTTCAAATCGTTGACAGTGATGATGCCTTTCTCGTTTGTTGTTAAACCTGACATCAATTCTTTGCCATCGTCATTGAAAAGTGTAAATTCTGCGCCTTTCAATCTTTCTTTTTCTTCCCCTATTTTTGTGAGTTCTACAGAACCTTTCTTAAGCTGATTGATTGCCTCCACTTGAATCAATTCTTTTTGACCTAATTCAACTTGAAAGACAAGTGGTTTCGTACTCAATTCATAGCCTTCAAGACTCTTTCTTTCAACAAATTGATAGGTTCCAGGTTTTAGACCTGTGAAGGTGATCTTTCCATCCTGATTGGTTGTAATTCCTTCTCCTCCTGCCACTATCTTTCCTTTATCATCAGATAGATCAAAGACAACCCCTTCTAATGATTTCCCATCTTCACCTTTTTTGTGCAGCAGCACTCCGCCTGTAGTGCGGTTATTTTCTTTCGTCACACTGACCAGCTTCTCAGGGTTAAATGGAATAGCAAAAGTGACAGGTGTTTCGTCAAGCTCATGACCGAATGGCGCCTTCGTTTCAACAAACTGATAGGTTCCAGGCTTCAGATCGTTGACGATGATCTTCCCGTTCTGATCAGTGACGAGACCTGTTTTCATCTCTTTTCCATTTGCATCTACAAGCTTGAATTCTGCTCCTTCAAGCACATCATCCTTTTCACCGAGCTTCGTGAGCTGGACAGATCCAGTTTTGAGATCATTGATCACTTTGATTTCTGCCGGTGTTTTTTGTGCGATTTCGATGGTAAAAGGATAAGATTTATTTTTCTTTTGGTAACCATCAATACTCTCTGTCTCCACGAGCTGATATTTGCCCGGTTTGAGGTTATCAACCAAAAGCTTCCCATCTCCATCTGTTGTCAAATCTTTACGCACGACTTTGCCATTTTGATCCAACACTTCAAATCGAACACCTTGAAGCTTCTTGCCATCCTCCCCTTCTTTTATCACTTCTAATGCACTTGTTTCATAGAAGTTCTTTTGCGAAATGACGACTGGTTCCTTTGGATCAAGTGGTACTTCAAATTTGATTGGCGTTTCATCTAATACATAGCCATCGGGTGCTTTTGTTTCAATGAGCTGATACGTACCCGGCCTTAGTTCGTTTATCGTGATCTTGCCATTTTCTCCTGTGACAAGCGAATCTTTTAGCTCATGCCCATCTTGATCTAAAAGCTTGAACTGTGCACCTTCTAGTCGCTCTCCGCCTTCACCTATTTTGCTCAATTCTGCTGAGCCTTTGATGATGTCATTTACTGCAGTTACAATTGTTGTTTCTGTTTGATTTTCTTTAATGGTGAACGGCCATTTTTGCTGATTTAATTGATAGCCTTTAGGTGCGTTTGTCTCAACAAAATAATAGGAACCTGGCTCAAGATGTTTGAAAAAGATTTCTCCTTTTTCGTCCGTTTTCAAATCGGTTTGGACGGTATCTCCAGATTCATTTTTTAGTTCAAATTCTGCATTCTCTAATGCTGCACCCGTCTCTTTGTCTTTTTTCGTTAACTTGACATGCTGGCGGATTTCTTGGTTCTGCACCGTCATGCTATTTCCTGATTTCGCTTGATCTCCCGATTCGTAAGGCTGATCAATCGTTACATGGATCGGATCCTTGGTTTTAATATAGCCATCAGGTGCTTTCTCTTCTGTCACGATATAATCACCATACAGAAGACGATCAAATCGAAGAGATCCTTCTTCATCTGTTGTCTTTGTACCAATGACGATGCCGCTCGCAGCATCTGTCAGAGAGAAGCTTGCTCCTTTTAGTGCTTTTCCAGTACTCGCATCTACCTTTTTAACGGTTAAAGCACCAATCGCTCCTGTGCCGTCCCCCATGCCAGCGGTGCGTTTGACCACAATTGAGGCTTCGGATTCCTTTTTGATTTCTTTTACATTTTCACCTCTAAACGTTACTTCGTTTTGAAGTGTACTTCCCACCTTATCTAAAATGAGAGATTGGTATTCTAAAATATATGGTCTTGTGATTTCTTCTTTAAATTTGATTTGAAAAGAATCTGGGTCGAATTCAAGGTCTAGTTCATAATCCTTCCCTTTTTCCAGTTCTTCTGCTTTTGTCACTTGCCCCTTTTCATCTATTGTCGTCGAATAGAGATGAAATGAGTTTTCTATTATGGCTTGGTTACTGCTCGGATGGTCTATAATCGTCGCATCTTGGACTGTAGATTGACCAAAATTGATATTCAGTTTCCAATCAATAACTTTCCCTTGTTGATTTCCTGATTTGCTCGTGTATTTCCCTCCATTTGGAATGGACACCACAGCATTCACATCTGATTCTTTTGTCTGTCCATCATAAAGGGTCGCTTTATTTTCGTAGGTTTTCTGTACTAAATCCATTCCTTCAACACTTGTTTGATACGTGATTTTGTATGGGGAATCAATGGCTTTTTTGAAAATGACTTCGAAGCCTGATTCTCCCTTTTCATTTTCAAGGAATTTGATGTCATAATGTTCTTTCGCTAATACCTCTTTTTCTTCTGCTCCATTTTCCCCGCCTTGTAAATCAAGCGAATAGACGGTGATTGAATCTTTAAGCAAACGCTGATTTCCTTGAATGAAATCCTCGATTCTCGCCTCTTCTAGATGTTTCAAATTATAGTTCACACCGATATTCCATGTGATCTCTTTTTTCTTTGCATCATAAGTTCCGTTCTTAAAACCATTTGACTGCGTGTATGTGTCAGGTGTGAAGACAGATTGATTTTCCTTCGTCAAATCCTTGCCATCTTCATTTACCCATTCAAGCTTTACATGATTACGCAGATTCTTTTGGTCTTTATCTGCTCTTTTTTCATAATCAAAAGACGTTGTATATGTGACGATATGTTCTGTCTTAATCTCTTTCGTAAATTGAATATCAAATCCATTTTCATGTTCAATTATTAGGTAATCTGTGCCTTCTTCAAGCACTGAATTGCCTGTCGTCACTTTTAAACTATCTTTTTGCAGCGTCAATCCTTCGTTTGTAAACGTATCTTTTAATATTAGATTGTTCATCGTTTGTTGATCTTTGTTGAAGGTGATACGCCATGGAATGGTCTTGGTCTTGTAATTCGGTGTTCCATGATTTTTCGTTAGGATTTGCTGGTCAATTCTTTGCTTCCCTTGTTTGCTCTCTTTGCCAGCTGTTACGGTATTGATGATCTCTTCAGCTTCAAAAACCCGCTCGGTTGCTTTTGTTTGATAGGTGATGAGATAAGCCGATTGAATATCTTGATTGAATTGCAAGGTAAACCCGTTTTGTTCATCCTTTTTTTGAGGTTGAACTACATAATTTTCAAACGCTTTTGTCCCTGCTTCGTTGCCATTTTGATCAATTGTGACTTCTTTGACTTGAAATGAATCAGAAATCAGCGCCTGTGTGCCATTAAAGTAGTCTTCTAACAAAGCATCCTTTTGAGCCAGCTTTTTTTCGTTATAGTTATATCGAATTTCCCAAGTAATCGTTTGTGTGACTGGATCGTAGTGCGCGGCTTTTTTATTTAAAGGACTGCCTCTTGTCACATTCACTGTGCCTTCTGCTGAACTGATCACTTTATCACCGGAAACAAGGGACGCTTTATTACGAAACGCAGACTGATCTTGATTTGTAATGTCCGTTTCATACATTAAACGGTAAGCTAGATGCACGTCATCTTTAAATTCAATCGTGAAATCTTGACCATCTGCTGTTTGACCGATTGTGTAGTGGTTTTCGTCAAGCAGCTGACCAATCGATGTTTCACCATTTAGCTTTGTATCGATACGATAAAGCTTGATTGAATCTTTTTTCAATGCCTGACCTTCTTGAATCGGATCTAATAGCTTCGCTTGTTTGATATCTTCTAAGTCCATATTAAAATCTACTGTCCATTGAATGGTTTCAGCATTGTAAGATCGATTTGGTTCTCCCTTTTTAGAGACGTTTGGACCATTTGGAATGTATTGTATCGGGATCGATATCGTATCTTTGCCTTCAATCGGGGTAATGACCACTTCTTTTTCTTCAGTAATGACTGTTTGTTGATCTAATTGCGTCCACACTTGAAGTGTTCCATGAATATTTGAATATTGTTTAATAAAATCTGTGAACTCGATGGAGGCATTTCCGCTTTCATCTACAGAAAAATAACCAATGGTTGCCTGATTAAATTTCATCTCAAGACGATCGATTTTTTCATAAATCACTAATTCCTCTGGAACCTTGAAATGGAATTCATCCCCGCCATTATAGCTATGACCGTTCGGGATGGCCCACTCATAGTTAATGGAAATCAGCGAGTTGATATCTGGTTTCTCAACTGAATTTCCTTCCTGATCTTCAAATATTAATTTCGCATCAGTGAGGAGATTTTCTTGTATCAGCGTTTGTTTTGTAACACTTTGCAGCCCTGCACGCTTAGACACGCTCACTTTGTTTTTTAGTAATTCATCTTCATCGTTTTGTTTCGTTTGAGCGGCTTCTTGATTGTTAGAAGCTTTATCTTTCTCAGATGAGGTTGAGTCATCTTTTGGAAGGCTTTCTTCACCCTCATTTTGCTTTGTTTTCTCTTCTTGCTCAGCTATACTGGTAACATCGATGTCAATTGATCCCGCTAAATTTGGATCAATCTCAACATCTTCTTTAAATTTCACCGTCACTTCATTTTGTTTTGAAACAGTATACTCACCAACAGGTATGTCACCCACAGTAATCGGTTCCTTCTGCTCCTTCTCTACCTGGATGGCTGAAGGAAGAGAGAATACATACGGATATTGCCTTTTTAGATCAATTCCTTTTATAGACCAATGCACAGTGGCCTTTCTTACTTGCTGATCTTCCATGTTTGATAACTTGTTGCCTTCGCTATCAGCAAACTCAATATCCCCATAAATGTTTTCTTGAATTTCTTTTGCTTGTGCCCCTGCTAAAGGCAAGACTCCTAATATACTAGATTGTATGACTAGCACTGTAATGAGTGCCAGCGACAATATTCTTTTCAATACATCCACCCTTTTCTTAAATTAATTTTCAACAACGATAAAAAAATCATTTGTATACTGTCCGATCAATCACTCCGCTTCTGATCAAATATTTTCTAAAAACTGCACCTTAAGACCCTATGTATAAAATGAGTTGATCAATCATGAGTAGTGGATTCAATAACTGGATTGGGGGTCTATAGAAATGGGGAATAGTGTGAGGGATCATGAAAGAATAAATATGAATTTTTCTATTGATACTTGAATGAACAATAAATAATGTGTACATGCATATATAAGCATGTATTCACATATAGTTCGTTCATATGAAACAAGCATGTATCATATGGTATGTATGGTTAGACAGTTCAGCATCATATAGACCGCATTCCTTTCTACTCCCTTTCATATGGTAATCAAAAATCTGCTGCATTTTATTCTTTCATTTACCGTTTCAACAGCAAAAAAATAAACAAAATATCTAAAATGATCCATTTTTATAGGATTCATGGCATAATTATCACCTTTTAAAAGAAAAATATGGAGAATTAACGAATAATATTTGTTTTCGTCTAATTTTTTTCTCTTTTATCATGAAAAGTGAAGACAAAACGATTTAGCCTAAACATTAAAATCATTTTATGCCTATTTAGAAAATCAAATGTTCTTTAAGTGAACTTCATAATATAGAGGCAAGCCAAGGGAAGGAGTTAGTTGTTTAATGGAGCTCATTGATAATAAATCAAAGAGATGGATAAAAATTTTAAAACTGCTTGTATCAAAAGATAAGTGGTGGAGCCTTCAAGAGATATCGAATGAACAAATCGGTTCGGTTCGTGCGATTCAAAGCGATTTAGAACAAATGAAGTCGTTCCAAACAGAGAACGGAGAGCCGTTAATCCACATAAAGCCAAGACAAGGCATATCCATTTGTTATACACAGACGATACGAGTCGACTACTATATCAAAGAAATTCTAAAAGATACGATTGAAATTCGATTGATTGACGGCGTTTTCTTTGAACAAAACAGGTCTTTCTATGAATGGATGGACACGCTGAATATCAGTAGATCCACATTGTATAACACCATTCATAAAATCAATTCGCTTCTTATCTCGTATGACATTGAGTTACGACCAGATAGTATGCAGTTCCATGGAAATGAGAAGGAGATTCGCCAATTTTTTGTGGAATTTTTGTTTGAAGTCTATGGAAGCAGGCTTTGGCCATTCGATGATATTCAAAAGCAAGATGCAGTTGATTTTTTACAAAAGCTATTTCAGGTGCTCGAAGTCAATCTACCTGATGTGGCGATAGATAAATTTTGCCTATGGCTCGCCGTTTCCATACACCGAGTGAGGAAAAATTTTACCATACGACGCAATTATACGTACTCAATGGATAAGGAAAAACAAACATCTACAGCTAAAGGTATCTATAATCAAATCAAAAACTTGGAAGAGCACGTTTGCCAAATGACAAAGGACACTTTTGGTGTTACGTTGGATCGTCACGAATTTGTCTTTTTACTATTGATTGAACCAGCTATTGGCCATTATAAATCAATTGAAACTGTCGAAGAAAAATTGACGTTCTTTCAATCGCATACACCACACCTCTTCGAAGCCATTCATTTCTTTATCAATCAATTGGAGTTGATTTTTCATCAAGAGGTGGCTAATCGCAAGGTGATGACACTGATTCTTCTCCAATATTATGTGTATTCTAGGGAAATTACCGTAAGAGATGGATTCCTTTTCAAAAAGAAATCGAGGTATTTATCAGAGGTAAAAAAACAGCTTCCTTACTTCTATTCGAGGATTACTCATATCATCCAAGAGTTAAAAACAGACGATATACTTGCTTCTTTTGTGAAAAATGAACGAGAATTGATTCGTATCATTACTTCTAACTGGAGGGGGCTTGTTCATTTGGAAATGGATCGGAGAAACGTGTTGAACATTTTTGTCATTTCAACATTAGGTTATAATCATAGTTTGTTTATTGCGGATTTAATTAAATTAAGATTGCCTCCTCTCATTCATATTTTCACAAGTCCAGAAAATACATTAAATGAACTGACAATGGATCGACTTGGGATTGATATGATTGTGACCGATACTGAACTTCCTAATCAATTAGGACGGTCTACGCTGCTGATCAGCTCTTTTCCAACAAAGAAAGAAGTGGACAACTTGCACTCAAGATTGGTTGATATGACAAACTAAGATTCACCAAAAAAAAGCTGCTGAGGAGCTCTCTCAAGCAGCTTTTTGCTTCTGTATTAATGAAGCGCTATTTGTTCATTCATCAAATCAATGGCATAAAGAGATTGCTCATATTCATCTAATAGAAGGTAGACTTTGAGCGGTGCAGCAGTTTGATCTGTCTGCTGCGTGAATAGGACACAAGTGAATTTTTCGATTCCTTCTGGCAGCTTGCTTTTCAGAAAAGGATGAAGAATAGGAGAGATTCGAAGGGTATCAACATCTTGCAACCAAAGCTCATCTTGTAACGCAGGATAATGGTCAACCAAAAACTGACGAAACACTTCCAATGTACTCAAGTTAGATATCCTCACTTTCTTCTATTTATAGCTTTAAGCTTACCTAAAACAAACATGTTCAACTCACCCTATGATCTCAGTCCGCCTATTTTCGCATACTACTAGAGACACAATGTCATTTTTTCTTCTAAAAGATTTGTAGATCAACTTTACTGTCATGAGTTTTCCATATGTATGACGTTTACTATATGAAATACGAATTCCCACCGATGGACCTATGATCATATTCTTATCTGTTTCTTTCGTGATGAAACGACAACTTCCTTCTACAAAATTCCATTTTTATTCTAAAAAGAGGAAAATGGGACAAAAAAGAACAGCTGCTCACTGTTCTTTTAGAAGTTATGAAAGGTCTGTCAAAGAGAATACTTCGCCGCTCACTGCATCAACGCCATCATGACAGTCAAGCTTGCCGCATAATAGATATTGTTTTTGCACATCGTCATACACGTAGATGGGTGTAAGTTCGAGGCGTTCTCTCAATGTTTCAAAGGCTTCATTCTGAGATATGGTGATTTCACTAGCTGATTGAGATGGATTGAGTATCCCGCATACTTGAAACATCTCTTTTTTATCTATGTAATTAATGGCTTCAAAAGTGCTGGCATCAATGAAGATCTTGATCTTATCCATAAATCCACAGCCTTCTTGCTCATTCGTTTTTAATATCGCTTCGATGTAGCCATGGTCACGGTGGAGTGTTTTTAGCACCCACTTCCCTGTATCCTTTGAATATTTTTGCGCCAAAAAGGTGCGAACCGCTTTGATACACTCAGCTTGCTCTTCTTTTGAGATCGGGAATGTATCTGGTGAAGGCTCCAGTGAGAAGGCTTGTTCAGCAGTAATGTCCTCGTTTATATCGATTTCCTTTTTTTCAAAGGCTTTGTTTAACGGTTCATTCCACTCCATGACCTGATTCATGTGTATACAATGTGTTTCTTCACGCCCAATTTCAAATGGTATCGTTCCTGTCCCATCGTTCTTGACATAAATTTCTTCTAACGCATATATAGGGCGGATTCGATTCTGCTCGAAGGCTGGCCAATCAAACCGCTGCACTTGCTGCTGAGCTAAATTCTCGACCCTATCAATGGAAAGCACATATTCTTCAGCTCTTAGTCTTTTTTTTGCCATAAATGGCCCTCGATGTATAAAGTGAATGAGCTGCCCATGTTCATTCCATTTCACCTCGATTCTGCCTGAAGGCGTCACTTTCACACCATCTATTGCTTCTTCGAAAAAAAGTTCCCCTTTCTTCTTTTGATGCAAGTGAAAATGCTCACCATCAATCAACTCTGTTTCTTGTTCAATCCATTGAATGGCATGAGCTGGATAAGGCCTCTTAAATGTGACACCATTCTTCGCGAAGGTTTTATCCATGACAAAAATAACCGTTTCAACCTGCCCTGTATTCAAATTCACGTCAATCACAGCAGTGCCGTCCGGGTTTAGCTCATCGTCCTCGGGTTCAGCTTCATGAGAGGGAAACCATTCCATATTCAATGTATACACCGTTTCATTGAACATATTGACGTAACGATGAAAACTGTGCCTTTTTAGATAGTAAAGATCTAATCCAAATTTCGTCTTTGTCTGATCGATCAGTTGTTGTATGTTTGCATTCATTTGTTTCACCTCAAAATGATTCAGTCTTATGGAAGAACAAAGATGACGATAAAGCCGAAGATAACGATCGCTGTTAATAATCCTAAAACCATTGACACCATGTTTGTTTTCTTTGTAAAGCCTTTTAATTCATGCTCATCAGTCGACCGGTCGATTTTTCTAAAGCGAAAAAGCATGCTTAAATTAATAAGGGCTAGAGTTACAAATAATAAGAAAATTAAAAGCATAGGTTGTATGTTTAAGAATGGATTTGTTACATCTTGGAAGCTGAATGACTGAAGGAACATCAGACCACTTAATACTACTCTTGAAATATTTTCTGCCTTCTTTTCTTTCTCCCACTCTTCCCCCAATTTTTCTTTTTCATAAATGGCTATCTGCTCGAAAAGGGGAATGAAAGACTTTGTTGATCCTTTTTTAATAAAACCATAAATACTTAGAAAGAGCATAATAATTCCTAAACAAAGAAAGAAATGTGTAAATCGAATGTCAGACATTTGAATCAAGATAAAAAAAGCGACGATTATGATGCCGGCTATTAAATTAGAAACGACTATTTGCTTTGACCTCATCTTTTTTAATGCAGCTTGTTCCATACAATACTCCTCCTCGTTTCAAATGTTTCTGTTAAGCGCTCTATCTCTATTACGATTTTATTGAAAAAATGTTTCAATATTTCCCCTTTCCATTGCAGAAATGGAAAGACGCCCATCATTCAATGGACGTCTCATTCTTCGTAATGAAATCATCACATCATTTCTTGAGCAGCTGTTCTGTCTTTTATTTGCTCAGCTGCCAAACGTTTAAAATCCTCAACAGACATTTGCTTTGAAGTCTTTTCTCCGTGCTGTCTCATATTTAGTGTGTTGTCTTGCATTTCTGTATCGCCAATGACAGCGATATAAGGGATTTTTTGCATTTGTGCTTCTCTCATTTTATAGCCAAGTTTTTCATCCCGTTCATCGATTGTTGCTCTTATTCCGATACTTCTTAATTGCTGCTGCACCTTTAAGCAGTGATCAAGGTGAATAGTTGAGACTGGGATGATTTGTACTTGTACTGGTGCTAGCCATAATGGAAAGACACCCGCAAAATGCTCAATTAGAATGCCAAGGAAACGATCTAGAGAACCAAAAATGGCGCTGTGAATCACAACTGGCCGTACCTTTTCATTTTTTTCGTTGATATATGTTAAATCAAATTTCTCAGGCATTTGAAAATCCAGCTGAATTGTGGCGCACTGATGGCTCCGCTGCAGGGCATCTTTAATATGAAAATCGATCTTCGGGCCATAAAATGCTCCATCTCCTTCATTTAGCTGGTAGTCGACCATTAGACGATCAAGCACATTTTTTAGTGCTGTTTCGGATATTTCCCAAATGGCATCATCCCCTAAGGCTTTTTCTGGACGAGTGGATAGCTCGACGGAATACTCAAACCCAAATGTCCGATACACATGATCAACTAATTGGAAAATCCGTTTGATTTCAGCTTCGATTTGATCTTCTCTTAAAAAAATGTGAGCATCATCTTGGCAAAATGTCCTGACCCTGAACAATCCATTTAACGCTCCGCTAAATTCATGACGATGCACCTGACCAAACTCAGCCATTCTGATTGGAAGGTCTCTGTATGAATATAAGCTGTTTTTGAACATGAGCATATGCCCTGGACAGTTCATCGGTTTTAAAGCAAAGCTTGTATGGTCTACTTCTGAGAAATACATATTTTCATGATAATGATCCCAGTGCCCTGACTTTTCCCAAAGCTCTTGGTTCATCATAAACGGTGTACTCACTTCTTCGTATTGCGCTTTTCCTCGCACTTCTCTTGAAAAGGCCATTAATTCATTTCTGACAATCTGACCTTTTGGTAAATAAAACGGCATGCCTGGCGCTTCTTCTGAAAACATAAAGAGGGATAACTGTTTCCCTAATTTCCGGTGATCACGTTTATTTGCTTCTTCCATGAAATGAAGATAATCAGCTAGATGATTTGGATACTGAAACGCTACACCATACACTCGCTGCAAGACATCCTGATTGCTATCTCCCCGCCAATAAGCCCCTGCAACACGTGTTAGTTTAAATGCCTTTAAGTACCCTGTAGAAGGTACATGCGGCCCGCGGCATAAATCTACAAATTCTCCTTGCTGATAAACTGTGATGGCTTCTTGAGAGGGCAGATCTTTTAAAATATCCAGCTTATATGGATCATGTGCAAACAGCGCTTCTGCTTCTTTGTAAGAGACCTCTTTTCTTTGAATGGGATGATTCTCATTTATGATGTTTTTCATCTCTTTTTCAATTTCTTCCAAATCCTCTACGCTTAATGTTTGATCGAGCTTCATATCATAGTAAAATCCATTTTCAATGACAGGTCCGATCCCCAGTTTGACATTGTCATATAACCTTTTCACAGCCTGGGCTAATACGTGTGCTGATGTATGGCGCAGCACTTCAACCCCTTCTTTTGAATCAAGTGTGACAATAGACAGCCGAACATCGCTGTTTAGCTTTTCACTTAAATCAACCATTTGATCGTTGATCTTTCCCGCCACCGCTTTTTTTCTTAAGCTCGGACTAATATGGGAGGCAACATCTGCAACAGTCGTACCTGCGGGAAACTCCTTTATCTTTCCATCTGGAAATTGAATCTTCACCATGTTTTCTCTCATAACTGACACACCTTTCCTATTTTTTGAAATAAAAAAACACACCCATCCCTCATAGAGGGACGAATGTGTAATCCGTGGTTCCACCCAAATTCCCATAACGCGTATTCGCTTTATGGCTCTGGTGCCGTAACGCGGCATTGACGGTATTGGATACTGCAATTTTCCCCAATACAGCTCAAAGGTGGTAAGACAGCTTTTCTGCGTTAGGAAGATTTCAGCGTGACTTCCCTCTCTGGTAACCGATAAAAGCTGCTCATGTCCTTTTCAAAGCAATGATCCTATATGAGTGTACAAAAAAACACACCCATCCCTCATAGAGGGACGAATGTGTGATCCGTGGTTCCACCCAAATTCCCATAACGCGTATTCGCTTTATGGCTCTGGTGCCGTAACGTGGCGTAAACGATATTGGATACTGTAATTTCCCCAATACAGCTCAAAGGTGGTAAGACAACTTTTCTGTGTTAGGAAGATTTCAGCGTGACTTCCCTCTCTGATAACCAGTAAAAATGGCTCATGTCCTTTTCTTCGCTTTTAATTTCTCCATATCTTACATGATGATGATGGATGATGTAAAGGATTATTTTGTGCAGTGATAACGAAATTCATTCTTTAAATGGAATATCGTGTGTATTCACTTGGGCTGTATTCAATTTGAAACGCAGGAGATAAGGCTCGTTTCACTTCTTCAGTGATTCGCTCTCCTTCTTGATTGAACTTTCTTTCCATGTCTACACCATTTGGCAGCAAATCATCGGTTTCTTCGTCAAACCAGCGGCCATACTGTATATTCCAATTCCATAACTTTGAGAAAAGGGTATCACTCATTGGTACATCATCTCTTTCTAAATGACATTGACAATGCCCGCAATGAAAAGGTTCACCACCGTAATCTCCTTCAATTTTCACAAAAGGATGATCCTCAAACTCTCGACAGCACACCCATTTTTTGAAGTTCTGACCGAACTCTGTCAGTTTAATCGAGTAATAACGCATGGAAGTTCGTTTTCCTCTCATGTCAAACATCCCTTGATCAATTAATGTCTTCAATCGATATTCAATAAAATCATCACCGATATACTGATCTAAATGACCAATGACTTCTCCTATTAAGCGTGGAGTGACGATATACTCCTCTTCTGGCGCGGACTGATGAAGCCGCTTAGCCATTTTCACTAAATAAGCATCAAATTCATCTTCTGGTACGCTGATCACTTGTCCTTTTTGCCATATCCGCAGCGTATGATTTTCTTTAGCAAGTGAAAGCCATTCGTTTTGTAATCTTTCTCTCTCTTCTTTTGTCACTGGGTGAATATGCTCTTTACTCTCATACAAAATTTTAAATTTTTCAGATGCGATTTCTCCGGAATGTCGAAGGATCATTCTTCTTGTATTCGTATTGAACAGCTGATCAAATGCTGTCGTTATATTGATTACAGACAATTCAATGCTTTTCTCTTTTAATAAATAGACGGCATATCGCAAGCCAATTTGCTCATGGGCATTACTGCCTGTCCAGATGAGTATACGACTGCCAGCTTTTATTTCTTTTATTTGCTGAAGCATTCTATGCTGATCGTTGACCATGTCATCAAAATAGCCAAATTCATTTGACATCACATTACGCAGCCACTCTATACGGTTCGCTTGTCCTTCATGTTCGTGTAAATGTAGAAGTGGTCCAATTGAATAGATATCATCAAAAGCGATGACATCATCTATTTGTTTTTGCTTCATTTCACGTATTGCTTGTTTTAAACTACCGGCAGCTGCCGCCCCAAATATGATATGTATCATCATTCGTCTCCCTTTATCTTACATTTTATTTCATCTTCACCTATTCATGGTTCTTTCGTCAATTCTATTGAGTCAATTTCATTCAAAAGTATGACAAGGAGATGATTAGATCTTTACAGAAGTAATCATGGCAGAACAGTGGAAGCTAGACTTTTACGAAAAACAAAAAGCCCCATGAAATGGGGCCATTTGCGTACAACTCTCTGAGACTTTCTTTCCGATTGATTTATCGATAGAAATCTCCTCGTAAAAGGAATGTAGATCATGCTCTAATTCACAAATTCCCCTTCACAATCGTTCTCTTGGCTTTCTTAACAATTCTGCTAGTCGCTTTTGTATCAGAATCCATTGACCACTGTTCGCACAGGTTTCGTACCCAATCTGGCTGTGTTTTGCTAGCGTCATTCAGCCAGTTTCCTACAGAATCTTGAACATATGTTGATGGATCAGATTTGAGGTCATCTAGAATAGGCAGTGCCCTCTCTGGTTCCTGCTTTAATAACTCAATATGCTTTGTCCATACACCTCTTGGACGGATCGCCTCTACAGAGAACCTGCGAATATGTTCATCCTCGCTTTTTGCCCATTCGGTTAAATATTCTATACTTTGATCGAGCTGTTGACTTAGACTTTCTCTCACTGACATCCAAGCAATTTCGCGTACACCAAAATGATGATCAGCTGCAAATGGCTGAATGTACGCTAGTTTCTCTTCCAAAGAGGATGAACGCTGCTTGTTCATATAAGCAGCCCAGCAGCGGACGCTATCAGATATGTGACGGCTGCATGCCTGTATGACTTCCACTCTTTTTTCCTCATTTTCTTCCTGCAGCACTTCATCTAACAAATGACCGATAAGACGAATCGCTTTCATGCCTGACTCCGCTTTTTGTTTCGCGATTTCAGCTGAAAGATCGATTAAATGTTTGTCTAAACCAATAGACGGCAAAACATGCTGTAATAGAGTCACGTGATTGACAGCCAACCATTCAGTTAAATTGACACTCTCTAACTCTCCCTGATTCAAAAGAATCAAGACGTCATGAGGAATGTCACTCCCCTTTCGAGCGCCTTTACGATTGATGATGTCCTCGCTTATTGGCATTATGTATTCTCTCCCGTCTAGTAGTACTTATGTTTGACATACATTTTTAAAATAATTTATTATTCACCCTTAAAAAGCTAGTGTGAAATTGATCCCTTCATTCTTTGGATATTTACTCCTATTGTAACAAATAAACTTCCTCAACTGGTGCATTCTTCAAATCAAAAAAGGAACTACCGAAATAAGTAGTTCCCACAATACTAGTGAATCTATGTTACCTTCCTTGCTCCATCACCTTCAAACTCTTACTCTGAGAAAATCGGTCAAACGCCACCATCAGAATGGTCATGAGTAAAGCGAGAAGAACCGTTCCCGCACTGATCCAGCTTAGGTTTAATATAGATGTTTTGCTTAACACAACTCCTCCTAACCCCGAGCCTAAAGCAAATCCGAATTGAATAAACGATGTATTGACACTTAATGCGATATCAGGAGATTTGGGTACAAGTGTCACGAGATACAGCTGCTGAGCTGGAGATGTGCTCCATGTAGCAATCATCCATATCATGATCACCGCCACCATGACCACGAGGTTCCCTGTCACAAATGCTAGCAGCATAAGCATGATGATTTGTAGAATAATTCCGGAGAAAATCGTGAATGTTGGGCCTTTTTTATCTGCTGCTATCCCTCCAAGACTGGAGCCCAAAAAGCTGCATATTCCCGCTAGCAATAAAATGCCGCTGATTTCTGTGATGCTAAGATTTGCTGATTCTTGCAGGAAGGGCGTTAAATAGGTAAATAAAGTGGAATATCCGCCTACATAAAAGAGTGTCACTGCCACCGCAAGCAAAATTCGCTTATCTTTTAATATTGATAACTGCATACCTAGCGTCACCGGTTCTTGTTCTTTCATAGAAGGGATGCGTCTATACACAACAATCAGCGGAATGAGCGTGATCAATCCAATGGCTGCAAATAATGCTTTCCATCCAATCATGCTGCTTAGAAATGTCCCGATTGGCACACCTAAAACTAAGGAACTGCTTAATCCCATTAAGACGATTCCAATCGCTGTTCCTCTTTTTTCTCGTTCTACAAGCCGAGTGGCCACAGCCATTGCCACCACAATGGCCGTCCCTCCACTAATTCCTTGTAAAACCCTTGTCATCAGCACCATTTCAAACGAATGGCTGACACTTGTGATGATATTACTTAAAGTAAAAATGATCAGCATACATGATAATATTTTTCTGCGGTCGATATTGATGGTCAGTGCAATGACAATCGGTGCGCCGATTGCTGCTGAGAGCGCTAAGGATGTGACCAATAAACCAGCAGCTGATGTCGTGACCTGTAAATCATCTGCGACCATTTGAATAATCCCTGTAATGATATATTCGATCGTTCCGATTAAAAAGGCTGCTAAAGCAAGTAAATAAACAACGGCTTTATTTTTCATCGTGACGTTTCTCCTTTGGGCAATGTTTACGATTTGACTTCATTTTTTATAGGAATTTGTATTTCAATGAGTCTTCCTTCTTCATTTTCAGACAATGGGTAATAAATCTCTCTGCCCGGCTGATCTTCTTTCACGCGGTATCCGTTATTTTCGATCCATGTCGCCAGGTCAACACAAGCAGATTGTGCAAATGGAGAATCTGAATGAAATAGGAGCGTCGCCATGGTTTCTTCAGCTGGTAACGTGCGCATCGCAATTCCCTGAGGAAGAGAGCCCCTTAACGCTTTAGCGGAATACCCAACCTCAAATTCGAACTCACTTTCTTTAGCAAGTGATTCCCTCCACAGTACGATTTGTGGCTCAGAGTTCAATTCTTGCGGATGTTTATGTAACAAATGATGAAATGTTTCAAAGAATAATGGGATTTCGTCAACAGTTCCGTTGGATTGAAAAGACATGATGCGTTTGCTTTCAACCGATTTGATGATGACCTCCTGCTCTTTTTCAACACACCCCTCTCGTTTGATGAGGTGCATCCGCTCCTTAATACGCGCTAATTTCTGCTGTTCTCTCTCGATCAATTGCTGAATCTCACTTTCTTTTAAGAGAAACATGCCCTGAATCTGCTCGACAGAAATATCTTCACGAAGAAGCTGACTCATTTGCTTTAACGTAAAGCCTAATTCCTTGTACAGAAAAATTCGATTAACCTCAAGCAGCTGCTCAGCTGAGTAATACCGGTATCCAGAATCTTGATCGATCTGTTTAGGCTTTAATAAATCGATTTGGTCATAATACCTTAAGGTTTTGACAGGGACTTTACTTAACATAGAAAAATCGCCAATCTTGAACATCCTGATCTCCTCCGTTTTGTTGATCTGATCAAAGTATAAACCTTTCAGTAAAGGGGAAAGTCAATAGAAGATTTTAAAATACAATTTATTCGCATATAAAAAAGCCCTATCTCAAATAGGGCTCGTTGTTTGATGAATTTTATTTGTCCTCCAAAATATGTTTAGCCGCTTCTAGTGCTGAAGCTGCTTTAGGCCATCCGATATAAAAACTAAGATGAGTGATGACTTCAATCAATTCGTTCTTCGTGACACCATTTTCTTTGGCAAGATGTAAATGGTATTCCAGCTGATTCAGACTGCCCGTACTTACTAAAGCTGAGACTGTAATCATACTGCGATCTCTAAGAGAAAGTTCCTCCCTTCTCCACAAATCTCCAAAGAGAACTTTTTCTGAGTACTCAACAAATGCTGGAGCAAAATCTCCGAGAGTGAATTTTACAGTTTGCTTGATTGGTTGATGCATAGCTATTTCCCCTTTCAATCGTTCCGTTACTTGATCATCTGCGCAAGCCCTTCTCCAAAGGACCAATTTTCCAAGCCTGTCTCAATCAGCATAATGAATACATTTTCTTTTGATATATGGAGTTTGTTATACAACTGGTCAGCTATTTCCTTATATAAAGATTGCTTCTGTCCCTCGGTTCTTCCTGAACCACATGTAATTTGGATATATAAAAGACGATGATCTCTTTCATGACGAACAAGATAATGGGGATCATAAAAAAATTCTTCTTTCTTATGTGAACTGAATACCTGAAAGTAGTCTTTTTTAGGAACTTGAAATTCTTTTATCAGAGCCTTCATGATCGTTTGGCTAATAGAAGTTAAGCTTTCTTTATCGTACTCATCTTCCATATAACTGACTTTTACAAATGGCATGTATGTCATCTCCCTTTTTCTGTCTCACTTCATTTTACATCCCAATACTCATTTTATATAATTGAATAATATATAAAAATGTATTCATATATCGAATGGAGAATATTAGAAATGGACCTAAAAGAGTTAAAAGCATTTCAAGCCGTGATTCAGGAAGGGACCTTCTCAAAAGCCGCTCAAAAATTGAATTATGCACAGTCGACCATAACGAATCAGATTAAACGATTAGAAAAGGAATTAGGATTTCAATTGTTTGTAAGAGGATGGGAGGCTGAATTAACCCCTTCAGGACAATTGTTTGCCAAAGAGATTGATCAGTTGATACTCCATTGGCATTTTGTATTAGAGCAATCACAAAAACTCCAAAAAGAAGAAATCGGAACCTTGAATATAGGCGTCATAGAACCAATTGCTGTCTCTATTCTTCCTTCCATCCTTCAAACATTCAGAAAGCAAAAACCGAATATCACATGCCACTTTATCATTGGTAATACAGATTTCCTTCACAAGCAGCTCCTCAAGGGGGAGATCGATTTTGCTATTGCAGGGGAACCTGTGATGAACACACTTCCGTTTGAGGAGTTGTACAAGGAGGAAATGTCTTTTATTATTGCAAAACAGCAGGCAGATCAAGTTGGAACGATTTCATTGATCAAGGAACTTTATGAACAGCCTCTGATCATAGGCGGGGAAAGTTGTTTATATCACATGAAGTTACAAAAGGAACTTTCAAGAATAAATGTGGAGCCCTTCACTTATACCGTCAGCCAGATTTCAGCCATTCCATCATTTCTAAAGGGATTTCCCTCTGTCGGCGTCGTCCTATCCTCTACCCCATTGTCAGACGAGTTTGTGAAAGTTCCAATTGAAATGGAGGACCCTTTTATCCCGATAGGAATTTTAACTCATAAGGACCCCCATCTCTCTCTGGAAAACACGAAGCAGCTGCTGCTTAATCTATTTCGTCAAGAAGCGGAGCAATTCACATGCTCGTGATCTCGTATCAAAAACAAAAAACCTAGATTTCATACATCTAGGTTTTTTAATCTTTCAAGCCATTTCAAGATCGCTCCACTTTTAAAGAAATTGAATATGGCTCCCTCACTAAATCGCTCAGCCCTTACAACCCCCATGATGAGAGCAAGTACACACTGCGCATTTAAATTTGAAATGTCCACATGCTCCATATCGTTCGTTCCCCATTCAATTCCATTTTCTGAGAGGATTTCACTATAGCGGGTAAGTTCCATTTCTTGATGCTGTTCTGCAAAGGTATTGACATCTTCAATAAAGCGTTGGACCGTTTCGGAATAATTCACAAAGGGCATCTGGATTGGGCGTTCAGCTGTTCCATCATTTTCCTGATCGATCACCCATTCTCCGATATGATCCTCCTGAAGCATCGGTATGTATTTTGTCAAAATCTCAAATTGACTCATCGTTATCCTCCTCTATTTTTTTTAGAATGCTTTCAAGCCCGACAATAATAAAAGGAAACATTTTCAGGCCATGTATCGTGCATACAGGAGTGACATTAGTTCAGAATTAAGCTGGAGCCTTCAAATAGATCGAAGGCTCCATTTCCAACTAAATTGCTTTAGCTAAAATCATAAATCGGTGTTGTTTTGCGTCAAAATAACCCTTTTGTTCAATGGTTTTATGAATGGTGTATAATTCATCCTTGAAATTACTTATTTCAAAACATGGCACTTGCCAAGGAATTGCTTTTAGATAATACACCAATGCTCCGATATCATAAAATCTTAGAATGGGGAACTCTTCAGCACTTTTCAACACCTCAAAATGATTCTCCTGTATCTCTTTTAAAGCTAGCTTTAAGTTCCAATCAATAAATTCTTTATTTATTGGTACCCTTAGATTCTCATTAATCTCTATGCAATCGAGTCCACCGACTTGTTGAGTTAGAAAAATACCTTCTTTCGAGATAATTCTTCTCACCTCTTGAGATGAAAATGACTCATGTTGATTGATGATAAGATTAAATTTTCCAGTCTCAAACGGCAAATTTTCATCATTAGAAATTTGAACTACCTTCACTCCTAAAGGGGTTAATCGTTCTTTTGCGACAGGTACATTAGGTAAGTAACCTTCTGTAGCATAAACTGATGTTGGAAAAGGTCTTAATTTTGATAAAAACTCTCCACCACCTGTTCCCATGTCCAGCATTGATTTTGCACTTTGAACAAGAGAAGTAGCTATACTACCATATGACCATGAAAGCAACTCACTTTTCATTCTTCCAGTTTCAGATATGAATGAGAAATCCCACCCACCAAAAGGTTCATCTGCTTGTTTTAAAAATGAAGAAAACTGTTTGTCATTCATCATAATCCCTCCAATAATCATTTTGCAGTTTGAATGATTAAATATTTGGCGGGCCTCTTACGAATGTATAAAGTTGTTATATTTCATGTTCTTTTAGTCTCATATTCAATAACTCCCTGTAAGAATCTTGATTTTTGACATTCATTTCAAAATTCATTCAACTGATATTTGAGTAAGACATGATTTTGTTTGAGAATCGAGAGTTCATGATGGATGTCTCATTATAGAGGTCTAAGTACAATGATAGAAGAGAATACGAAAAAAGAGCTTAGGAAAAAATAGATTGTTAGTTAAAGTAAAACCCCTCCTGTTGGAAGGGTTTTTTCATTTAGTTACTGCCTTTTCTATTGCTGTTTTCGGTCCACCAATTTCGTCTGCTGTGGGTTCATATATAGTTGGAATCGTTTGAATGCATTTTGGTCTATCATAGCTGTCATTCCCTTTTTATTTAAGAGATAAAGACACTACACACTCCACATGAGCCGTATGCGGAAACATATCAACTGGCTGCATGTATTCGATTTTGTAGTCTTTTGACATGTATTCAAGGTCTTTTGCTAGGGTGGATGGGTTGCAAGAGACGTAGACAAAGCGTTTTGGTTTGACTTGTTTGACGGTGTCTAAGAAGGTGCGCTCGCAGCCTGTTCTTGGCGGGTCGACGACGATGACGTCAGGACGGAAGCCTTCTTTGACCCATTTTGGCAGCCAATGTTCAGCTGTTCCTGTCACATAGGTCGCGTTTTTCATGCCGTGTTTTTTGGCATTTTTCTTCGCATCATCAATTGATTCTTTGATGACATCCATTCCTCTTACTTCTTTGGCGCCATCTGAGAGCCACATCCCAATGGTTCCAACGCCGCAATACGCATCGACAACCTTTTCTTTGCCAGTCAGTTTGGCCGCTTTTTTCGCTTCATCATAAAGCTTTAGCGTCTGCTTCGGATTCAATTGGAAGAAAGCACGTGCACTTAGTTCGAAAGAGACGTCTCCTAAAAATTCTTGGATGACCATATTGCCAGCTAGGTGAGATGTTTTATGGCCGAAGATGACTGATGTTTTTTCGCCATTGATATTATGCATAATGGACGTCACTTCAGGCAGACGTTTTTGAATGGCTTCGGCAATTTCTTTTTTCTTTGGAAATTCAGGTTTTGATGTGACAAGAACGACCTGTACTTCCCCTGTTTCAAAGCCGACACGCACAACAATCGAGCGTACGTCGCCTTTTCTTGTTCGTTCATTGTAGACCGATACGCCGAATTTCTCTAAAATTTTGCGGACAACGCCCGTTGTTTTGTTTGTTTTTGGATGCTGCACGATACATTCCTTGATCGGTACAAGCTTATGAGAATTCAGTCCGTAAAGACCTGCAATGATGTCTCCGCTGTGAGAACGTCCTACTTGGAACTGACTTTTGTTTCGGTAATGCCACGGGTCTTCCATGCCGATCGTTGGCCTAATATCAAGCTTTTCAACCGATAGCTTTGTATGGCGCTCCATTGATTGAATGACAATATCACGCTTTTCATTTAGCTGCTGCTCATACGCCAAATGCTGAAGCTGACAGCCGCCGCACTCTTCGTATACTGGGCATGGCGGTTTGACTCGATGCTCGGAGCGCTTTCGCACTTTCCTCACTGTACCTTCTGCATATTTTGCTTGGACATTCGTTGCTTCAACCACCACTTCCTCACCTGGAAGCGCGCCTGGGACAAAGACCACTTGCTTTTTAAAATAACCGACCCCTTCACCATTAATGCCAAGGCGTTTAATGGTAAGCGGGAACTGCTGTCCCTTTTGCAAAAGGGCACCTTGCTGTTTTTCTTTCACTTTATTCTCTCCGTTCTATTTAAACCCTTGATAGGTTGTCTTCATTTTATTCCATCTCCTTAGTATATCACGTCTTGGACAAAGAGAGAAAATGCCTTTCATTTATTTATCTGTCTCAATGCTTCTCCATAAATATAAAGAAGCGTAGCTTAAATATGGGGTCCATTCCTTGCTTAGCGCTACCATCTCTTCTTTTGTCGGCTTTTCAGGCAGATCGAAGTGTCGTTTGATTGCATTTTGAATGCCGATATCTGCCATTGGAAAAAGATTTGGTCTTCCAAGCCCATTCATGAGCACATTTTGAACCGTCCAAGGTCCAATCCCTCTAATCGGAAGCAGACGCTCTTCTACCTCCAGATCAGATAAGTCGTGTAATTCTTCTAAACAAAGTGAGCCGCTCACAATTCGTTTCGATACATCGATGACATATTCTGCTTTTCGCTGACTAAATTGAAGCTTTCTCAAATCATCTGTTTCAAGAGAGGCAATGGTTTCTGGTAAAGGATCAAACCATACACCTTCTATTTGCTCACCGTACGTATGGACAAATCGTTTCGTGAGCTCGTAAGCAAACGAAAGATTCAGCTGCTGATGAATGATGCATTTCATGAAACAATGATATAAATGAAAATCCAGCATGAGCGGCGTTCCGATATGCTGCTCAAAAATGGGTGCTAGATTGGTTTGAGAAAAGTGGTCTTGAATCATGTGTAATTGATGCTCCATGCCAAATATCCGTTTCACCTCAGAAAGAAGGGGTTCCTCTGGACCGTTTGATCGCACCCGGAACATAGGCGCATCTTTTGTTCCAGTAGCTTGAACGATGACCACGTACGGTTTTTGCTCTAATCTGATCGGCACTTTGATTTCTCTTTGACTCAAATCGACTGCTTTTAATGGATCACTTGATAAGCGTCTAAGCACTTGATCGAAATGATACGGCGGCTCTACCACCAGCTGTTTTTCCCACATACATGTCCTCTTCCTTTCTGCCAATATACGCAGATGTGATTGTTTCATTTTGCATGAATGATTCTCTAGATTGAATACTTTTAAACATAAAGAGTACAAGAATTTATCAGTTATATCTTCCTTATTTGTGGTCATTCTCCTTTTGGATAGACGAAAGTTTTTAGTCGAATTCAGCTAACATTCGACAGCAATCTTCAACATTTTAGGATCATTTTCCTTAAATTAGAAATAGAACCTCTGGGTGATATCTTCCTCCCTGAATATATTTGTATAATTATGACATATCAAGGAGGTGAACAAAGGAATTAGCGGATTAGGCAATCATTTGTTTTATCTTGCAGGAACATATTTACCTCATTGATAACCGGCTTCACCTAGTTTCACATTTTACAAAAAAGAAGACCCAAAATTAAAAAACAAAGGAGATCCGACCAATGAAAAAAACCATTCTTTCTGTTGCACTTGCCACTGCTGTTTCTTCGACACTGCCATTATTCGCTGACGCTGCTGAGCCAAAAACTTCAGCACCTGTTTCTACTACACTTCAGCAAACTGTATTAAATAAAGCTGCTGAAGGTAAAGCTGGCACTACGGCTAGCCCTAATGTTAACGTAAACTTTGATGTTCTTGGGATTGCCAATGCCATTGTAAACGCAGTAAATGCAAATGCAAACCGTTCTGGATTCGTGAAAAGCGTCATGGAAAGCACATTCTACGCTGCTGGCGGCAGATATAATGTCATGGTCTTTAACCTAAGCCAGAACTACGAAGACCGTTTTAACGGCGTCAAAACTTTCGCTACTGCTAATCTTGGTAATGTTGTTTACGGAATTTGGGTATTTGAAAGCGGTACATTTAAAAACAACGGCGATGGCGGCTGGGATAACTGGGCGTTTAGAGGCTGGTTTGACCGTCAAGATAAATTCGTTACGTTCCATCGTCCTTAATTCTCGGTTTTATCCATCAATCATACACGCACATTTAACCGATCTCTTTCTGAGATCGGCTTTTTTATGTAGAAAACGTATAAGTTCACCGGTGCTGCTTCATGATATAATGCAAGTCTGGAGGGGTGCACATGCTGAGAAAACTTGCAGTGACAAAAAACGGCGACTTGATTGAACATGCAACAATGCAGCAGCTTTCAAGCCCCGAAATCGCCTGGTATTGGATTGATTTTCATGCACCAACGGAAAAGGAAGCAGCGCTTTTGAAGGAATATTTTCAGTTCCATCCGCTTGCGATTGAGGATTGCTTCCATTATTTGCAGCGGCCGAAGCTTGATTTTTATGAAGGATATTTATTTTTCGTGCTACATGCCCTTAATCAAAAAACGCTGCGTTCTGAGGAAGTTGATCTGTTTGTTGGTGAAAACTATATCGTGACCTTTCATTTAAAGGAAGCGCCATACATTGATCGTGTCATTCGAAAGCTCAAGGGGTCTGATAAAGAAAGAAACAGCGGACCTGAGCATATTGCCTACATGCTGATTGATCAGCTTGTTGATGATTATTTCCCTATTATTTATCAAATAGAGGACAGGCTGAATGAAATTGAGGATGAAGAAGGTCATAAAACGTATGGCACGTTGATGAACGAAGTATTCGGAATCCGATCCGATTTGCTCAAACTGCGAAGAACGATTATCCCAATGAGGGACCTTTTATATCGTATTGTGAACACAAATACGATGAAAAGCGATACAAACCGCCAAGCGTATTTTAATGATATTTACGATCATCTTTTGAAGCTCACAGAGATCGTTGAGTCGAACCGGGACATGACAGCGGATTTACGAGACAGCTATCAGACGCTGAATTCCAACCGGATGAATGCCATTATGATGACACTAACCATTGTGTCGACCATTTTTATTCCACTGACCTTTATTGTTGGGGTGTACGGAATGAACTTTGACAACATGCCTGAATTACATTGGAAATACGGCTATTTTGGCGTGCTGATTTTCATGGGTCTGCTCGTCTCAGGTATGCTTTTGTGGTTTAAACATAAAGGGTGGTTTAGGATTTTTAAATAATGTTTTGAGACAAGTGCTTGGGAGGAAGATCATATGGAAAACTGGATTCCACTGAAAGACAATGAATTAAAATTCGCCTGGAAGACTTTTGCGCGAGAGTTCAAATTTAAACCAAGCATCTCTCGCTTACCCGCTTTTCAAGCACCCTCTCCTTACATCACATATGACATCTCTGCGTATTTTGAGGACTCTTCTCTTCTACATGCAGATGAAGATCTTGAAAAAAAGGCACTGCTCTCTTTTCAAGAGAATATCACCGGAACAGACGAGTATATGCTGGCACTTGATTGGCAGCACGAATGCTACTGGATCACACCATATGGCTTGTTTGAAAAAGATGAATTTGGAGAATGGAAAGTTCCTGTTCTCCCTAATGGGGATTACTATTTCTTTTTATCAAAAGAAATGGATTGGGGCCTGCTAGGACATCCTTGGGAGCAAAGCATCACAATTTTCGGCGAGGGCCTGATTGACTCTTTTTCACGTCATCACCCTCTTTTGTTTCAGCGTAAAATCAGAGAAGGATAATCAAAAAGCCTGCAGATCTTCTGCAGGCTTTTTTCTATAGCTGAGGCAGATGCCATACTTTTTCAAGCATGAGATCGTCTAGGCTTTTAAAGGAATATCCTTGTTTTTTCAGAGCGGTGATAGCATCATCCAGCGCTTCTGCATTGTCTCTTGAGACGGTATGAAGTAAGTAAATGGCACCTGGGTGCGCCTGCTTCATCATTTGATCATAAGCATACTGTTTTCCTTTTTGATGATGGATATGCCAGTCTACAAACGCTACTGACCAGAAAACAGTTTGGTAGCCGAGCTGTTTTGTTTCTTTTAGTACCCTTTCACTGAACACACCGCGCGGCGGACGAAGGTAGAGGTTATCTTGTTTTCCTGTGATTTTGTACACAGCTTCATTGACACGGTCCAGTTCTTCTTTGATTTCTTTCGTACTTTTGGTTGTTAAATCTGGATGATGATAGGAATGGTTGCCAATGATATGACCTTCTTCTGCCATACGTTTGACAAGCCCGGGCTGGTCCTTTACAAAATGACCTGTCACAAAAAAGGTGCCTGGTACTTGATGTTTTTTCAGCACGTCTAAGATCTTGGGTGTGTACCCATTTTCATAGCCGTTGTCGAAGGTGAAATAAATCTCTTTCTTTTTCGTGTTACCTAAATAGAAGGCATCATACTTTTTTAAGAGTGCCGTCAATTCTTTGCCCGCATCCGGCGGCCTGTGCTCTTTGCTTTTTGCAAATCCCCAGTGGATGGGCTTATTAGACACGGCTCCTACTTCTGAAAAAGGTATGGAAACAAAAAGCGCACATAAACAGATCAGCATGAATTTTTTCATTACGTCACTTCCCGGTTTTTCTTCTATTGTGCAGAATAAGACCGAGACTCATACACCGATTCACCTGCCAATTTAAAGAAAAAAGCCCGCACTGCGCGAGCTATTCTTCCTTCCAATCATTTTTAAACCGTTCATATTTCGCTTCTAGGTCGTCAATCATTTGGATCAGTCTGTCTATATCTTCAACGTCTGTTGATTCAGGATCTAATGAATCAATCACATTCATAAACATATCTAATCGGTTCTTTAAATAATCAACCTGCTGCTCTTTGCTGTCTGCTGCCTTGCCCATCGATACACTCCCTTTAGCGTTTGTTTATAGCTTATCTTTTTTTCCCTTGTAAATCAATTGTGTCCCTCTTGCGTATAACCGTGATGAGGCTTAAAATTAACTGTTGGCGGGTCTACGTTTGCCCGAATGAAAAGGAGATAGATACCATGAACCAAAAAACAGCACTTCGTCCGATCACACCTGCATACGACCCTTGGGAAGCCTATCTCGATGTGCAGGATTACGGAGAAATGAAGCTGACAAATATTGAATTTACGACAACAACGCTCTGTAACATGAGATGTGAGCATTGTGCGGTCGGCTATACCTTACAGCCTAAAGACCCGAATGCACTGCCGATAGATTTGTTACTTCGCCGTTTAGATGAAGTTCCGCTCCTGCGCTCACTCAGTATTACAGGCGGTGAGCCTATGCTTTCTCTTAAATCTGTACGGGAATATGTCGTCCCTTTATTAAAGTATGCCCACGAACGCGGCGTGCGTACACAGATCAATTCAAATTTAACCCTTGATTTGGCGCGCTATGAAGAAATTATTCCATACTTAGATGTCCTTCACATTTCACATAACTGGGGCACTGTTGAAGAGTTTGCAACAGTCGGTTTTGCCATGATGGACCGTAAACCAACCTTTGAGCAGCGCGAGAAATTATTTAACCGCATGATTGAAAATAGTCAGGCACTTGTCAAAGCGGGCGTAACCGTATCCGCTGAGACCATGCTGAATAAGCGCACGCTTCCATATATTGAGCACATCCACCGGCAGATCGTCGAGGAAATGAAATGCCAGCGCCACGAAGTTCACCCGATGTACCCAAGTGATTTCGCCAGCGCCCTTGAATCATTGACGCTTCCGCAAATGCGGGATGCGATTCATCAGCTGCTTGATATTCGTGATCAAAACACATGGATGCTGTTTGGCACCCTGCCATTTTATTCATGCAGCACAGATGAAGAAGACCAGCGTCTCCTTAATCGATTGCGCCAGGAGAAAAATGTCACAGTACGAAATGACCCTGACGGCCGTTCGCGGTTGAATGTGAATATTTTTGATGGGAATATTATTGTGACAGACTTTGGCGATACACCGCCGCTTGGAAACATTGCAACTGATACATTGCAATCAGCCTATACACGCTGGATGGACACGAAATTAGCAAAAGAGCTGAATTGTCATTGCCCAAGCGTGCAGTGCCTCGGTCCGAATGTTCTAGTGAAAAACAGCTATTATCAAGATGTTGATTTTACTTCTCGAACAGCCAGGGGGTAATCGATAGATGGACGATACATTTCTGACAGTGGTCAAAAATAAATACATTGAAATTCTCCTTGTTGGGCTCGTTCTTTGGCTTGCTGTCTTTATGATCAACAAAGCCCTTCAAATTTTCTTTAAACGAACTGAGTTTATAGAGGATAAAAAGAAGAAAACGATCGAGAGCTTGGTCAAATCGGTCACGAAATACACCGCTTCGATTTGCTTTGTGCTCTATGTCATTTCTCTTTTCTTTCATGACTTTGGGAAAATTCTTGCGGGTGCTGGTGTCGCTGGGATCGTCATCGGTTTTGGCGCCCAGACGCTCATTCGTGATATTTTAGCAGGCATTTTTCTCATCTATGAACGCCAGATTCATAAAGGGGATTATGTGACGGTGAATAACCTCTTTAATGGAACCATTGAAGAGATTGGTCTCCGCTCTCTGCAAATTAGAGAATGGAGCGGCAAGCTGTTAACCATTTCTAACGGGGATATCAGGCAAATCCAAAACTATAACATGCAATATATGCGGATTACGGAATCTGTGTTAATTAGCGCGAATCAAAACCCAGATATCGCCTTCCAAGCACTTGAATCAGCATGTGACAATTTAAATCAAATGCATCATGATTTACTTAAAAAAGATGAATTCCAAAACGCCATTGAACCCTTTCAAGTTCATGGAATTATGGGCTTGAATAAGCTGAATCGCGGGATTGAAATTACAGTTAAGGGAATGGTCGAAGACGAAAAATACTTCGAAGCCGCTCTTGCTGTGCGAAAAGAAATGATCAAGCAACTTCATCATCATGATGTCAAATTGCTTGAGGATCTCGCTTATCCCCAGCCTGCAAAATAACCTCATTCTATATGGGGTTATTTTTTTATTTGTATTTTGTTAACCGGTTAATTATAATGTTATTTAGTTAACCAGTTAATAATAGAGAGGATGTATGGAATGACAAAAACAGAAGCAATTTCTTTCATCAAGGAGATGTATCAAGAGGTGTTAACCAAGTTCGATGTAAAAAAGGTGGAGGCTTATTTTTCTCCTGACTATCAGCAAGTGACCGATGGGAAGGTTTCCACGCTTAATGAGTTTAAAAAGCATCTATCCACATTAAAAGAAATGACAACACAGCTTGCGATCCCCGCCTTTCATGATGTGTTATTTGATGAAGAAATGCAGCAAGCGTGTTTTCGTTACACGGTACATGTTGACCTCGCAAGCGGAGACGGTGGTTTAATAGATGTCACAGCTCTTTTCACTTTATCAGATGGCAGGATCATTCGGTGCGACGAGCTGACTCGGGCTCACGAAAAACATGAAATGCTTGAACAGCTGGGGCACATTAGCTAACAATTCTCTTCATTTCAGCCCTCTTACTTCTATCCTCTTGACTGATTCATGTATAATAGATAGCAGAATGATTTCATGCAGCATGGGGACCCTCATACTGTGTATTTTCTAAGTGAAAGAGAGTGAATAAGATGGGTCGTAAGTGGAACAACATTAAAGAAAAGAAAGCATCAAAGGATGCCAGTACAAGTCGTATTTACGCAAAATTCGGGCGTGAAATCTATGTGGCTGCCAAACAAGGTGAGCCAAACCCAGAATCAAACCAAGCACTTCGTTTTGTCCTAGAACGTGCAAAAACATATAGTGTCCCAAAACATATTGTGGACCGTGCCATTGAAAAAGCCAAAGGCGGTGCGGAAGAGAACTTCGATGAGCTGCGCTACGAAGGATTTGGTCCAAACGGATCAATGGTGATCGTTGATGCCCTCACCAATAACGTCAACCGCACAGCGTCAGATGTTAGAGCAGCATTTGGGAAAAACGGCGGAAACATGGGCGTAAGCGGCTCTGTTGCTTACATGTTTGACCAAACAGCTGTCATCGGTGTCGAAGGAAAAAGTGAAGAAGAAACACTTGAGCTTCTAATGGAAGCAGATGTTGATGTACGTGACATCATGGAAGAAGATGAAACGGTGATTGTGTACGCTGAACCAGATCAATTCCATCAAGTACAAGAAGCATTCAAACAAGCGGGTGTTGAAGAATTCACTGTCGCTGAAATCACAATGCTCCCGCAAAACGAAGTGACATTAGATGATGAATCTAAGGCACAATTTGAAAAGCTGATCGATGTTTTAGAAGAGCTTGAAGACGTGCAGCAGGTTTATCATAATGTGGATTTAGGGGAATAAAAAAAGTAAGCCATGATAGTCGTTGTATCGAATCAACTTCTATGATGGCTTTTTTATTTTTCAATAAAGGTTTACGATTCACTCAATAAAATGTAACATATGAATAAAATGTCAATTTATACAAACCTTTAAGGGGCTGAGTTTCATTTTTAAAACATGGTGGTTTTCATATCAAGGATTTATGATCATCCCTTTTATTTCCCTATACTTTAGTTTCACTCACCTGACGATATTGACTAAAATCATCTTCTATTTGTTCATTGTATGGTATTTATATAATGTCTTTGACTTTTTCATGAGTGAAGTGAAAAGAAAAAAAGAGAAAACGTATTAGCAAAAAACAGTCATCTCCTCTTATCAGTAGAGGAGATGACTGTTTTAATTCATCCCTTGAAACCCAAACGTTAGGTGATCCTGAACTGGAATCCAAGCGCCGATTCCTTGTGAGGTCACGTTTTTCACGACGAGTTTTCGTTTATTTCCTTTTAGCACAAGGTACACTTCTCCGTAAGTAACCTTACCTTTTTCGTTAATCGCTGGTGCATAGGCATGAAGCGATGCTGCTTTTTTTGGAGAGACATGGTAAGACTGATCTCGTTTTGTTCCTGCACCAATCACGGTGTCAAACGCGAGGGGCAGCTTTGTTTTTTGAATCGCTTTTTGCATCATCAATGTTTTCACATCTTCTGGGCTTGGCACTTTTGCTGTGAGTCCGCCGCTTACTTTCACTTGCTGCTTTTGAACGTATTTGCCGATGGCTGTTTTGTTTCCGCCTCTATTATCAATGTGATTCGTGTTCACTTTTTTGTATTCCCAATTGGCGACTGTTTCGTTTGAATCATAGCTCAGCGCCCATCTCCCGAGGAAAATGGTCGCGCGGTATCCAACTGCTAATGGCGTCCCTGAGATGCTGGATTCATTCAGCATTTTAATCAAATGAGTATTCTCAATCGGGACACTTGTTGTTTTGAACAATTCAGCCGTCAGCTCGCTCGGCTGGAGCAGCGGCTGATCCTGTGACGCGTTCGGATACGTATTCTCCTTTGAAATACTTGCGACAGAGGATGGCACTTTAAATGGCTTTGCCGCCTCCGCTGGAAAGCTGTATAGAAAACTTAAGGATAAGAGAACAACAAACATGATGCGGGGCATCTTTTTCATATCATCACTCTTTCTCATTCATTTTTCCATAGTATTTTCCCGAAAGACGTCCCTTATCCACAAAAGATTATAAAAGGAAAAATCCAATCGCCATAATAAAATAGGCAGCGAGTAATGTGGCGCCTTCAAACCAATTTGTATCACCATCATTTGATAAAATGACCGTTAGCAGCACAGAGGATGCCATCGCAATGAGCTCTGGCAAGGAGAAAATGAGCGGCATCTGCTTATCAAAAAATAGCGAGCTGATGACAAGAATCGGCGCAACCATCATGGCAACCTGAAGTGTGGAGCCAAAGGCGATTTCTACTGCTACATCCATTTTGTTTTTATACGCCATGATGACAGCTGAAGCATGTTCTGCTGCGTTGCCGACGATGGCCACAATAATGACACCGATAAACAGCTCACTCCAGCCAAATTGTTCTCCTACCGTATCAAATGTATGAACAAGACGCTCTGAAATGTACGCAACTGCGATTGTCGAAAGCATCAAAATGACAGTGGCAAACTTTCCAGACCATTCAGGTGTTTCTTCTTCCGTCTCTGCTTCGCCTTCCATGCTCTCCTGCTTGGCAACATACACCCCGCGGTGGCTGACCAGTTTGAAATAGAGCGCCGCGACATAAAGCAAAATCATCACAATGCTGATCCCAATGCTTAAAACAAACTGTTTATTCTCTGCCATCTCCATCGAAAACACTTCTGGAATGACAAACGCTACAATAATGGCAAACATGAGCAAGCCTGAATTGTGCCTTGCATCATGGACATTAAATACTTGACGCTTATATTTTAATCCGCCAACGAAAAAAGACAAGCCAGCCACAAGCAGTAAATTTCCGATAACCGATCCTGTTAATGATGCAAGTACGATGGCCGTCAATCCTTGCTTTAAAGCAAAAAACGAAATGATTAACTCCACCGCATTTCCAAATGTAGCGTTTAAAAGTCCGCCAATTCTGGGCCCCGCAATGATGGCAAGACTTTCTGTGGCTCTTCCCATAAAACTAGCAAGACCAATAATGGCGATACAATAAACGGCAAACATGACGACCTGCGGGAAATGAAGAAAACTGCCAAGTACCGATAGCGGAACACCGATTGCGACAATTACAAGAAATAAACGATTCATACAGCCATTCTCCTTTACATATGTCTGACTGTTATTCTTTCGTGAGTGCCGGCATCATATACATTTTAGATTCGCGCGTGTGAGAAGGTGATATCAATACTTCCTTTCACGGACTGCACCATAGAGCAATGCTTCAATGCAAGGGTGATCACTTTATCGATTTGTTCATCAGATGTATTAATATCTTCAAATAAGATATGTAAATGAATGCAGGAAATCTTGTTTACAGCTCCTGCCCTTGTCGTTTCAGGTGTGATCGTCAGCCCTTCATAGGATATTCGCTTTTTACGGCACACATGAATGAGCATTTCTCCAAAGCAGCCTGCGATGGCTGAGGTGAACAATTGAGATGGACGGTACCCCATTTCTTCTGTTCCTGAAATAGGCAGCTGCCTGTCCTCATTATGTGCGATCCAATGATCCTTTTCGTATGTCAGCTTCATTCCTTTTCCACCTTTCTATTGAAACCCCTATGGTTCCATTGTACGATGAAAGCATGAACTTGTAAGGAGCTTCTTATGTCGAGAATTCACTTTATGATTTTAATTTTACTTGTATCCGTGTCTGGTTTTTCACAAGGTGCATTACTTCCTGTCATTTCCATTATTTTTGAACATGCCGGTACTTCTCCTACGTTAAACGGACTGCATGCCACAGGCTTATATCTCGGTGTGCTGCTTGCGTCTCCTTTTATGGAAGCACCGCTTCGCCGGTTTGGATTTAAGCCGTTAATCGTCATTGGAGGCGCCGCTGTTTTTTTAAGCTTGTTTAGCTTTGTGTTTTTTGAATCTTATGTCGTCTGGTTCTTCCTCCGGCTTATGATCGGGATTGGTGACCATATGCTGCATTTCTCTACACAGACGTGGGTGACCTATGCTTCATCCTCGAGAAATCGCGGAAGAAACATTTCACTGTATGGATTATCGTTTGGACTCGGTTTTGCCGCCGGCCCTTTTTTAACGCCGCTCATTGAGATCAATCCAGCTTTGCCTTTTATTGTTTCTGGTGCCGTTAGTTTATGTATTTGGCTGCTTGTGTTTGTTTTAAAAAATACATATCCAGATACGGGCGAAGTGCAAACGTCAGAGCAGACAAACAGTTTGAAGCGCTTCAAAAAGGCCTTTCAATTTGGCTGGGTCGCCTTTATGATGCCATTTTGCTATGGATTTTTAGAAACGACACTTAATAGTAACTTCCCTGTATATGCGCTAAGAAGCGGGGTGACAGTAGATGCGGTTGCGTTTATTTTACCTGCGTTTGCCATTGGGAGCATTGTCTTTCAGCTTCCTCTTGGAATGCTCAGTGACCGGTTTGGCAGACGCCGCATCATTTTATGTGTGACACTCGCTGGATCATTCTTTTTCCTTTTAGCAGGGATCTTCATTCAATCCGTTTTGGCTGTCGCTATCTGTTTCTTTATCGCCGGAATGGCTGTAGGCTCTACCTTCTCACTTGGCATCAGTTATATGACTGACTTATTGCCAAAGCATCTGCTTCCCGCCGGGAATTTGATGTGCGGGATGGCGTTTAGTGCCGGCAGTATTCTCGGGCCGGTACTCGGAGGATTCTTTGTGCAAACGTTTGAAGGAATGAATTTACTTTATCTTGTCAGTATCGTGATATTATTTGTCTTTTGCTGCGTTCGGTTTGGGAGAACGACGGCAGTGGTGGAAAGTCACTAAATGGAGGGTCAATCGTTGTTTACCTATAACATCACAAATGAGTTGACTTTGGCATCTCTACAAATAGATGATGCGGACACACTATTTAGCCTTATTCAAAAAAATAAGGCTCATTTAGGGGAGTGGCTGCCTTGGGTTCATCACTGCAAAAGCATAGAAGCGGTAAAAACGTTTATTCAATCAACTCAAACCACCTACAATGAACAAAAAGGGTTGGAAGCTGGCATTCAGCTGAACGAGCAATTAATCGGTGTGTTCCGTCTGACGTTTGATCAACAAGTAGGCAATATCGGTTATTGGATTGATGAAGACGCGCAAGGACAAGGCATTGTGACAACCATCGTGAAATATATGACAGATACCTTTGCTCCTAAAGTCGATGGATTTGAAATTTTTTGTCCTGTTGGCCATGTCAGAAGTGAACGTGTAGCGATAAACGCAGGGTTTCAGCTTGATCCTCATTACCAGTCAAAACCTGATACAGCTTTTATCCTTAAGCGGTATATACGATTGTCGAAATAAAAACTCCCCCGCATCGCAGAGGAGTTTTTTTCATTTAATGATAACCATTTTGCCCGTTCGCACTGCCGCTTGTTTTGTGCTTTGGCTGATGGCCTTTGTTTTGTTTCGTGTTGCTTCCGCCTTTTTTCGATTGTTTGGACATATGTGATTCCCCCATCCATCAAGATTGAACATGTTCGTTCTTCTTTAGGATGCCCGGATTTCTTCACACCTTGCCTGGTACGATTTTACGCTTATGTAAAAGCGCATTAAGCTCGCCGCCAAGGATAATCATGATGCCGGTTAAATAGAACCAGATCATTAAAATAATGATTCCCCCAATACTTCCGTACATCGCGCTGTAATTAGCAAACTCGCCTACGTAAAATGAGAACAGCATGCTCACCAAAATCCATCCAATCGATGCAAAAATGGCGCCTGGCAGAACAAATTTCAATTTCAGTCTGATGTTTGGGGCGAAATAGTACAAGGCTGTAAACACAATCAATAAAATCAGCGGGCTAATGATCCACCTCATGGCCGTCCAAATGGTGAGAAAGGCATCTGACTGCCCAACTAATTTTGCGACAAATAAGCCAAGTTCTTTTCCAAAGACAGGCAGCATTAAGGCAAAAATAATCGTAAGAACCATCGCTATAGTTAAGATGATTGATGTTAAACGTACGAGAATGAAGGAACGATTTTCCTCAACTTCGTAAGCATGGTTAAATGCTCTGACGACGGCATTAATCCCGTTAGATGCAGACCAAAGGGCGGCAATAATCCCGAATGACAGCAATCCGCCGTTGCGACTGTTCAGTGTCTCTTCGGCGATGGATTCAATCATCGAAAGCGCTCCTTCTGGCGCATAACCAGAAATGACGCTCAGGACATCCTTCGACGTCAGCGGCAAATATCCAACGAGTGTCAGCACGAAGATGAGAAACGGAAATAATGAAAGCAAAAAGAAGTAAGCAAGCTCAGCAGATTTTGCTGGTCCTTCATGCAGCAAAAAGCGTTCAATTAACGCTTTAATAAAACCCATACGCCTCATCTCCAATGATCAATCTTTCTATTTCGATCGAAAGTGATCCTTTGTTTCTTCAATAATCTCTAATACTTTTGGGGTTGTTTCCTTTAACTGATTGACTTGTTCATTTAAAAATGACAAATCATCTGAGACTGTTCGCATCAGCTGCTTCGTTTCTTCCATTTTTTCTTTCACGCAAGCAGAAATTCTGGCTGGCTCCTGACGGTATTCCGCCAGCTTTTCCTGACAGTCATCCCATTTGTCTTTAAGCGCAATTCTCGTTGGCCGATGAAATAATGTCAGCAGTGCGCCGCAAGCTGCTCCTATCACAGCTCCTCGAAGCATGATTTGATTTTTCTCTTCCATCTCGTCTGATCTCCTTTCAGTTAAAGGTGTTTCTCTTTCTTTACATACGTCAAAAAACGATCGATTCCTGTTTCAATTAAATCATGTACTTCCTCAAAGTTTCCAGTGTAATAAGGGTCTGGCACATCATCTCGATCATCGTCTTCAACAAAGTCAAGAAGACGGCCAATAAAGTGATGTTTCCCATAACCGGCTATACTGCGAAGTGCCCCTACATTTTCAGCATCCATCGCAATGATATAGTCGTATGCTGTGATGTCCTCATCTATGATTTGTCTTGCGGACATCCCTTCATAGCTGATCCCTTTTTCATCAAGCAGCTTTCGTGTTCCTTCATGCGGAGTACTGCCTTGATGCCAGCCGCCAATGCCTGCTGAATCAATGACAAAGTGCTCGCTTAGTCCTTCATCTTCTACTCGTTTTCTAAACATGGCCTCTGCCATCGGTGACCTACAAATATTGCCAAGACATACGAATAATACATGAATCATCCTTCATTCTCCTCCTATCTTTTCCCTAAGAACTGCTTTCGAAAACCTTTTCTCTATCATATCAAGCCCTTTTTCTTTTGAAAACTTTGCAAGAAAAACTCCCATCGGCATTGACACATTATACAAAAAAAGGTGACACTTTAGGAGAATTGCACAAATAAAGGGGGATACATATGGGATGGGTAGAACAGATTGTCAGCAATATCAATGATGTATTATGGGGACCGCCGCTTTTGTTTTTGATCGTGGGGACTGGGATTTACCTTACCTTTCGAGTACTCTTCATTCAAATTAGGCTGCTCCCCTATTCGCTGAAGCTTGCATTTTCAAAGCAAGACAAGACATCAGAAGGTGATATTTCTCACTTCCAAGCATTAATGACAGCTCTTGCTGCAACGGTTGGAACGGGAAATATTGTAGGGGTCGCCTCTGCTGTCATTGCTGGCGGACCAGGCGCTGTGTTTTGGATGTGGTTTGCAGCGTTCTTTGGAATGGCGACAAAATATGCTGAAGCTGTTCTCGCAGTGAAATACCGTGTCAAAAATGAAAAAGGTGAAATGTCCGGCGGGCCGATGTACTATTTGGAGCATGGCTTGAAGCAAAAATGGCTAGGGGTGCTGTTTGCTATTTTTGGTGCTACGGCTGCCTTTGGAATTGGGAATCTCGTGCAGTCAAATTCGATTTCTGGTGTCATGAATTCAACCTTTCAGATTCCAACATGGATCACAGGCATTATTATTACGGCCTTTACTGCGCTTGTGATTTTAGGCGGAATTAAAAGCATTGGCCGGGTGACGGCTATTTTTGTACCAGTCATGGCTTTATTCTACGTCATTTGCGGGCTGATCATTCTTGTCATGAATGCGGATCTTGTCCCAAGTGCAGTCGGGCTCATTTTTACGGATGCATTTACAGGTCAAGCCGTTGCAGGCGGCGCGATCGGTACCGTAATCCGCTGGGGTGTGGCGAGAGGGGTATTTTCCAATGAAGCAGGTCTTGGTTCTGCACCAATCGCTGCTGCTGCTGCCAAAACAGATATGCCTGCTCGTCAAGCGCTTGTGTCAATGACGCAAGTATTTATTGATACGATGATTGTTTGTTCTATAACCGGGATCACAATTGTCATGGCCGATATGTACGTCACAGAAAAAAGTGATGCACTCACCTCGTTATCCTTTGCTCATTTCCTTGGACCAATCGGCTCAATCATTGTTGCAATCGGCTTACTTTTATTCGCTTATTCCACCATTATTGGCTGGTCCTATTATGGTGAAAAATGCTTTACATATTTGGCAAAAGATTCGTATGTGATGTATTATCGTGTTGTGTTTGTTATTGCTGTCTTTTTCGGTGCCGTGTTTAAGAATGATTTCGTCTGGGGCGTGGCGGATATGCTAAACGGACTGATGGCTGTTCCAAACTTAATCGGCCTCATCGGTTTATCAGGAGTTGTCGTGTTTGAATCTAAACGAATCATTGATAAGATTAAGCAGGAGAAAAAGGAGAAAAACATCTCCGTGTCGTCTTAATAGCCCTTTTATTCTTTTGCATTTCTGTTAAAATAGACATGTTATTCACATATGCAGGAAAGGACGTGCCGCCCTTGTCAGAGCAAAAAGCGGCTGAAGTCAATCAGCTGATTGAAGACATTTCGCAAAAGTTAAATATGCTGAACATTGGAGTCATCAAAGCCGAGGACTTCAGTCCAGACAAGTACGAAGATATTGAATTTCTACACCAAATGGTGATGAAAAAATCTTCATTCAGCCCAAGTGAAATGCAAGCCATCGCAAGCGAGCTAAAAAACTTAAGAAAATAAACGTGCAAAGGAAACCAGATTGCGGTTTACGCCGCTTTCTTACATCCATGCACAGAAAAAGCCAGCACCCCGCAAGGTGCTGGCTTTATTTATCCTGTCAAAACTGCTTATTTTGCGAGCAGTTTTAATGATTCACGGTTAAATGCTGGAATGTCATCAGGTGTACGGCTTGTCACAAGCTGATCCTGACAAACAACAACTTCTTCATCTTTGAATTTGGCGCCTGCGTTTTCCATATCTACTTGAATGGATGTATAGCCAGTCGCGCCTCTGCCTTCCAGCGTCTTCGCTGTAATGAGCAATTGCGGTCCGTGACAGATCGCAAATACTGGTTTTTTCTCGTCCATAAATGCTCTTGTGAATTGGACATAGCGAACATCTGCACGCAGAATGTCTGGTGAGAACCCGCCAGGAATTAGCAGTGCATCGAAGTCTTCAGGCTTCACGTTATCAATGGACGCATCCACTCTCACTTCTGCTTCTCCTTGCTTCCCTTTCACTGTTTTTCCTTTTTCGTTTTCAATGACTGTGATCTCATGGCCTGCATCTTTAAAGGCTTTTGCAGGCTCGGTGAATTCAACATCCTCAAAGTAATCTGTTAATACAACTGCAATTTTCTTACCCATGTAGAAACCCTCCTGCTTGATTATCGTTTACACTACACACTATACCCGGGTACATTGAAATCAAACATCCTTTCCCGATCAGAAAACCCCTTATGATAAAAATAAGCATTTAGACTTATTTATATTTCCTCAACAAGGTAATTCGTATGATTTATGTTATCTTTACAATAATCTGCAAAAAATAACTACAAAAGTTAACGAAACATTTCTACAATAGGTATTGTGGTCAAAAAAATTAGAAAGGCGGAGATCAGGTGAAGAAGCAAACACATAGGTCTAAACGAAGGAAAAACCTGTCTATTCTGCTCACTTCCATTATGATGATTAGTCTCATTCTCCCAGCAGTACCTACTCATGCAGCAATAGAAAACGGCGATGCCGTAAAAGTCAGCATCTTAGCCACAACGGATGTTCATGCGAACATGATGAACTATGATTATTACAGCGACAAAGAAACAAATGAATTTGGTTTGGCAAAAACAGCCGAGCTAATTGAAAAGCACCGTTCACAAAATCCAAATACACTCCTTGTTGATAACGGAGACCTGATTCAAGGAACCCCTCTTGGAGAATACGTTTACAAAAATGAGAAAGACGGCATCATCAATCAAACAAAGGTTCACCCCATTATTCATACACTCAACAAACTAAAGTACGATGCAGGAACACTTGGCAATCATGAATTTAACTACGGATTATCATTTCTTGACGGTACCATTTCCGGGGCTAACTTCCCAATTGTCAATGCGAACGTCAAAAAGTTAAATGGAGAACACCGTTTTACGCCTTATGTGATTCAAGAAAAAACATTTAAAGACGCAAACGGAGCCTCACAAACTGTGAAAGTCGGTTACATAGGATTCGTTCCACCACAAATTATGACGTGGGATAAGAAGCATTTAGATGGACAAGTTCAAGTGCAGGATATCGTCGAATCTGCCAATGAAACCATTCCTGAAATGAAGGAAAAAGGAGCAGATATCATCGTCGCTCTTGCCCATACAGGAATTGAAAAAACCGCTTCGCCTAAAGGATCAGAAAATATGATCTTTGACCTTGCCACGAAAACGAAAGGCATCGATGCGATCGTGTCCGGCCACCAGCACGGCACATTCCCAAGCGCTGAATATAGCGGCATCGACAAATTCGATGTCTCAAAAGGAACCATCAACGGCATTCCAGTCGTCATGTCTAAAAACTGGGGAAGCTACCTCGGCGTCATTGATTTAACATTAGAGCCAGACGGCAACAACTGGAAAGTCACAGATGGAACAGGAAAGATTGAATCTGTTGCAGGAGTCACCTCTCAAAACAGCACTGTAAAAGATGCTATTCAAACGACGCATCAAAACACACTTGATTATGTAAGAAAGCCTGTCGGTAAAACAGAAGCAGACATTAACAGCTTTTTTGCTCAAGTGATGGATGACCCTTCTATTCAAATTGTGACAGATGCACAAAAATGGTATGCACAAGAAAAAATGAAGGATACGTCATACAAAAACTTACCGATTTTATCTGCAGGCGCCCCGTTTAAAGCCGGCGGCCGAAACGGTGTAAATTATTATACAAATATCGCAAAAGGTGATTTAGCGATTAAAAACATCGGCGATCTCTACCTTTACGATAACACCGTGCAGATTGTCAAACTGAAAGGCAGTGAAGTGAAAGACTGGCTCGAGATGTCTGCCGGACAGTTTAATCAGATCAAGCCAAACGATTCAAATGAACAGCCTATTTTAAACGAAGAATACCGCTCGTATAACTTTGATGTGATCGATGGTGTCACCTATCAAGTTGATGTGACGCAGCCTGCTAAGTACAGCACAACAGGCACTCTTGTCAATGCGAATGCAAACCGCATCAAAAACCTGTCCTACAACGGAAAACCAGTCTCTGACAATCAAGAATTTTTAGTCGTGACAAACAACTATCGAGCTTCTGGCGGCGGTGGCTTCCCGCATCTAACGCAAGATAAAGTGGTACTTGCCTCAGCCGATGAGAACCGCCAAGTGCTGATGGATTATATTATCGAACAAAAAACCATCAACCCAAGTGCGGATCAAAACTGGTCCATTGCACCAATCAAAGGCGCAACAGTCACATTCGAATCTTCTCTTTTAGCTAAGCCGTTTGCTGAAAAATCTAGCAATGTAGACTTTGTTCGTAACGCCAGCACAGATGGTCTTGGTGTGTACAAGCTAGCCTTTAAAGAGGATGGCACAACAGAACCGCCTGCATCAGACAACTGGAATTTAACGGTGATGCATACAAACGATACACATGCCCACCTTGATGATGCGGCAAGACGTGCAACAAAGATTAAAGAAGTTCGAGCCGAAAGCAAGAACAACATTTTATTAGATGCTGGAGATGTCTTCTCTGGTGACCTATATTTCACAAAATGGCAAGGACTTGCCGACCTCAAACTGATGAACTTAATGAAATATGATGCCATGACGTTTGGTAATCATGAATTTGACAAAGGTCCTTCTGTTCTTCGTCAATTCCTGACAGGTGATGCATCAGATGTAGATGCGAAAAACCGTCACCAATTTGAAAAGCCTGCATTCCCGATTGTGTCATCAAACGTTGATGTCTCTAAGGAAAAACAATTGAGCGGCTTAGTGAAAAAGCCAGCCACATTTAAAGCTGGTGAGAAAAAAGAAGCTGGGATTTACCCATACATCCTGCTTGATGTAAACGGTGAAAAGGTGGCTGTATTCGGCTTAACCACTGAAGACACGGCCATTACATCCAGCAGCGGTCCTAACATTCAATTCAAGGATGCATATAAGAAAGCAAAAGAAACAGTCAACACCATTCAAACAGAAGAAAAAATCAACAAAATCATTGCTTTAACACACATTGGCTATAACCGTGACCTTGAGCTGGCTCAAAAAGTAGACGGTATTGATTTAATCATTGGCGGTCACACGCACACCCTTGTAGAAAAATTAAAGGTCGTCAATAAGAAAGAACCAACGATTGTCGCACAAGTAAAAGACTACGGACAATTCTTAGGAAAAGTAGATGTGGCCTTTAATCAAAAAGGAGTCGTACAGCCAAAGAAATCTTCTTTTGACCTCATCACCATCGATGACTCTGTCAAAGAAGATGCCGATGCAAAAGCGATCCTCGATCAGTACAAGGCAGATATTCAAGATTTAAAAACGGAAAAAGTCGGGTCTACTGATGTCCTCTTAGACGGACAACGAGAGCATGTCCGGGCGAAGGAAACGAACCTTGGGAACTTTATTGCTGACGGTATGCTGAAGAAAGCGCAGGAATCTGCTGGTGCTGATCTTGCCATCACAAACGGCGGCGGTATTCGAGGCAGCATTGAAAAAGGAGATATCACTTTAGGTGATATTTTAACGGTCATGCCATTCGGAAACACACTCTATGTCGCGGATTTAAAAGGCAGCCAAATTAAGAAAGCGCTCGAACAAGGGCTTTCAGGCATTGAGGAAGGCGGCGGCGCATTCCCTCATGTAGCCGGCATTGAATATACGTTTACACTGAGTAAACCAGCTGGCAGCAGACTAATTGATGTCAAACTGAAAGACAAAAACGGCAAACTAACAGACATTGATGATAAGAAAACATACCGCGTGGCAACAAACGCATTTGTCGGGACAGGCGGCGATGGCTACAGCGTCTTTACAGAAGCCTCTCACGGCGAAGACTTAGGCTATGTTGACTATGAAATCTTCAAGGAGCAAATTGAACAGGCAGACGGCGGGCATATTTCTCCTGTCATCGATCATCGAGTGAAAGAAGTGTTCCTTCCACGTGCGAAAGGAAAAGGCGTCTATGACATTCAAGATAATGAGAAATTCCAAACGTATGTGCAACATACAAACAAAGCATTGCTCTATTTAGACAAAGCGAGCGAAGCGAAAAACGTTCAATTGTCTCTATCAAAAGCACAGGTAGCCGAGCTGAAGAAAAGAGAGCAAGATCCGAACGTCACTATCTATCATGACAAAGTGGGACTCGCATTACCGCTCTCTAACTTGTCCGAGAAAACCGCAGATATATGGATGAAAAAGACGAATAAAGTGAAAAATGCATTAACGAATACGTATGATTTCCAAATCAAACAAGATCAGAAAAAGGTTTCTACCTTTAAAGATCCTGTTACACTATCCTTTACATTAGATGAGCCTCAAAAGGCAAAGAAACCTGGTGTATATTATGTAGACCGCAAGAAAAATCGTTATGCCAAAACAAGTAATGGATCATTCGAAAATGGGGTCGTTTCAGGTCAAACTGAGCACTTCAGCGAATACACCGTACTCAACCAAAGCGGGGCAGCTGGAACAACGCCAGATCAAACTGGCGGAGACGGCGGAAGTTCAGCGCCAGACGGAGGTACAGGTACAGATCCAAACCAAGATGGAACCGGACTTCCAGGTGGCACACTGCCGAATACAGCAACGATGATGTATACAGCTGTATTGATTGGCGTACTCATGCTTGCCTCAGGCGGTATCCTATATTACTACCAGCGTAAGCGTACAAGAAAAAATGTATCATCTTAAAAGAAAAGGACAGAGCGTATGCTCTGTCCTCATATTGTTGACAAAGGGCTAAAATGCTCTTGATTTTAGCCCTTTGTCTTCTTTTCAGCGTGATAGAAAACCTTTGCAGTCTAGGAAAGACGAGCACTGGAGCGGAGCGAATTTGACATTCGTGAGCACCGGAGCGCAGACCTGACACCGAATGCGAGGGTTTGTCTACACGCTGAAGGACAGAGCGTATGCTCTGTCCTTTTTTCATCTCAATCTTGGGATAAATAAATCCAATTGCGCTTATCAAATTGTTTTACATCATCTGATCCTATATGACGCAGCATTCTATTGAAGAACGTGATGTCATCTTCATCATCGATGGCATATAAATCCTCTTGAACATAATCTCTCGTAATAAAATTCGTTAAGTTCGTATTATTTACAAAATCAGCAAAATACGATTGGACAAGAGTTAAATCCTCTTCACTCAACTTTTCATCATTAATAATTGAAATATGAAACACATTCAAAATCGCTTGTATATCTTCTTCATCCATATAACATAATGGATCTAGTTTTCTATCTTCTTCAGTAAACGGTTTTCGAGTATCTTCAATGATGACGTAACATAATATTCGATGATCTTTCATCACGCTAAAAATTTCCAAATCCCGTAATTTTAGTGGTCGATTCAGTCTAATCATTTTTCCTCCTGTAAATCAAAATTTTGTCGTTGTGTATATCCCCGTTTCTCCAAAATCTGAAATGGACAGAGCCTATGCTCTGTCCATTTTTTCTCTTCTAGCAAAGTCGACGAATCTAAAGCGGTCTAACCTGTGACGGCTTTCTGTGTATTGAAATAGACTCGTATCCTCTAAGAACACATAATTCTTTACCACGACGACATGGTCAAATCCCTTTAAATCAAGGTACTTCGCATCCTCTTCTGTACATGGCTCTACCACAAATTCCTTTTGAGCATAGCTGATTGATACACCGAGTTCTCCTTCAATATACTCGTAGATTGATCCTTCGCATATGTCTTTAGACAATACTTCAACATGCTTTTGCAAAAAGTAGTCCTTGTCTAAAATCACTTCTTCCCCGCTAATATTGCGAGAGCGAATGACTTTCCAGACGTCCGTCTGTTCGTCAATTTTTAGCTGAGACTGAATATACTGATCCGGTTTGATTAAACCAAATTCATGAACCGTTGTGACTGTCTTTCGGCCAAGCGTTTTGGAAAGCTCTTTAAAGCTGACAAGACCTGATACAGGGAACTGCATTTTCTCCCGATTCAGCAATACAGAGCCTTTCCCGCGGATTTTTTGGATATAGCCATTTTGCACAAGAATATTTAATGCCTTTCTCACCGTCTCCCGGGACGTGTCGTACATAATCGAAAGCTCATGCTCTGATGGGAGGATGCCTTTATCCTGCCATTCACCTTGTTCGATTCGTCTTGCTAGCTGATCATAAATCACTCGAAACTTATTCTCTTTCATTTTCCCTCCGCCCCATTTTCTAGCGTTTGGTTAAATGATAAACGATTGACTCATATGGGCGCAACGTAAATCCCTTGATATGTGCCGGCACATCCTCATAATTGGATAACAGCACTTGACACTCCATCTCATCAGCAGCCTGCACAAGCTCATCAGGAAGCGTAAAGTGCGCCTCACCTGCATAAAAGTGGTTGATCACGAGGAGCTTCTCATCCTTGCTTTCTCTAACATAAGCAAAAATCTTTGGATCTTCTGCTAGGAGTAAGGAGAAGCTGCCATATGTGATCACGTCAAGTTCTTTACGCAGTCTGCAAAGGGCTTGGTAATGATAGAAAATGGACGTCTGATCTTTTAATGAAGCCTCGACCGAAATGTCGTTATTGGCTGGCTCAATCCAAGGCGTTCCTGTTGAGAAACCTGCATTCTTCTCTGAATTCCACTGCATTGGTGTTCTCGCATTATCTCTTGACTTGACCTGTAAAATGGCGAGTGCTTCTTCCTTTGATTTCCCCTTTTCAAGCATGACTTCGTACATATTGAGTGATTCGATATCACGATAAGACGAAATGTCCTCAAAGCGAGGATTCTTCATGCCTATTTCCTCACCTTGATAAATATAAGGAGTCCCCTGCATGAGATGAATCGTGGTCGCCAGCATCTTCGCTGATTGCTGATGATACGTGTCATCATCACCATACCTTGAGACGATACGCGGCTGATCATGATTGCACCAGAACAGCGCATTCCAGCCGCCGCCCTCATGCATTTTCGTTTGCCATTCAGACAGAATCGACTTCAATTCTTGAAAATCAAATGGTGCGATCGCCCACTTTTCACCATTTGGATAATCCACCTTTAAATGATGGAAGTTAAACGTCATATCCAGCTCCTGCCGATCAGGTCTTGTATACCGAATACAGTCTGCGATATTCGTTGAAGACATTTCTCCCACTGTCATGCTATCGTATTTCGAAAAAACCTCCTGGTTCATTTCATGCAAAAATTCATGAATTCTCGGACCATCGGTATAGTACATACGGCCGTCGCCTTGCACAGATTGTCCGGCATCATCTAAGAAACGCTGATCCTTTGAGATGTTGTTGATGACATCCAGCCTGAACCCATCAATTCCTTTTTCAAACCAAAAGTGCATGATGTCATATACTTTCCTGCGCACCTCATCCTTCTCCCAATTGAGATCCGCCTGAGTGACATCATATAAATGAAGATAATAATCTCCTGTTACTTCGTCCAGTTCCCAGGCTGGACCGCCAAATTTCGACTGCCAATCATTCGGGGGAGATCCATCCGCTTTTGGCTCCTTCCAAATATAATAATCTCGATAAGGGTTATCCTTTGACTCACGCGAGGCTTGAAACCACTCATGGAAAATGGATGTATGGTTAACGGCTAGATCCATGATGACTCGTATTCCTCTCTCATGCGCTTCCTTCAGCATGCGTTCAAAATCTGTCATTGTGCCGTACATCTCATGGATTTTTGTATAATCACTAATATCATAGCCGTTGTCATGCTGCGGGGACTCATACATTGGCGTGAGCCAAATACAATCCGCCCCAAGCTCTTTGATATAATCAAGCTTTTTCGTCACGCCATTGATATCACCTGTCCCAGAGCCGGTTGTATCTAAAAAGCTTTTCGGATAAATTTGATAGATCACCGCTTTTTTCCACCACGGTTCATTTGTTTGCTGATTCAATTTCCTTCACCACCACTAGTTAAGTTCGTCTGAAAAATCCTTCTTCTTTTTTAGTTTTGCATATAAAAGAGTGCCGATGAATGGGACGATGAGTACAATCACCATTCCGATTGCAAATGCACCCCAATATTTCGGGATAATGGAGAAGATTCCTGGAATGCCGCCAACACCAACTGAGCTTGCCAGCACCCCTTGAGAGGCGATAAACATACCGGCTAATCCTGAGCTGATCAGAGCAAAAATAAATGGGAATCGATAACGCAGGTTGACCCCAAACATGGCCGGTTCAGTAATTCCTAAATAAGCAGAAATACTTGATGTCAGCGAAAGTCCTTTTTGCTTTTCATCTTTTAAGACAAACATCATCGCAAGGGCAGCTGATCCTTGTGCAATGTTGGATAAGGCAAGCATTGGCCATAGGAACGTGCCGTGCAGCTTTGAGTTAATCAATTGAATATCCACAGCGAGGAACGTATGGTGCATTCCCGTAATGACTAATGCTGCATACAGTCCGCCGTATAATAGACCGCCAAGTGCTGCGAATTGCTGGAATACCGCTACAAGTCCAGATGTTAAAACATTACCGATTGCAAATGTAACAGGTCCAATGACGATGAATGATAAAAATCCAATGACTAATAACGTAATCGGTGCAACAACTAACAGCTGAATACTTTCAGGTGTCCGTTTTGTGATAAATAATTCGAGCTTTGCAAGTAAATAGGAGGCAACGAGTATCGGAAGAACCTGTCCTTGATAGCCTACCTTCTGCACTTCAAGGCCAAACAAGTTCCAAACAGGAATGTCACCTGTCTTCTCTGCCGCTCCATAGCCCCATGCGTTTAACAAGTCCGGATGCACGAGCATCAGACCGAGGACCATCCCTAAAAGTGGATTCCCCCCAAACCGCTTCACAGCTGACCAGCCAATTAATGCTGGCAGGAACGTGAAGGCAGTGCCAGCAATTAAGTTGATCATATTTGCTAAATCAGCCCATGCCGGGTACACATCCACAATGGATTTTTGATCGAAGAAAATATCAGGAGCTGTTAAAATATTATTAATCCCCATTAATAAACCGGCTGTGACGATAGCAGGAAGAATCGGTATAAAGATATCCGCAAGCGTTTTCACAGCACGCTGCAATGGATTCAATTTTTGATCAGAGGCACGCTTAACGTCCTCTTTTGTGGCTTCCCCAATTCCCGTCCTTTTGACCATTTCGGCATATACTCGGTTGACGACCCCTTGGCCGATAACAACTTGGTATTGACCGTTCGCTGAGAAAGATCCCTTCACTTCATCAATTTGTTCAAGTGCTTTCTCATCCACCTTGCCTTCATCTTTCAGCACAAAGCGCAGCCTTGTTACACAATGTGTCGCTTGATCGATATTTTCTTTGCCGCCGATGGCTTTCACAATCTGATCTGCTGCTGTCTGATAATCAGCCATACTATCCCCTCCGAGATCGTTTTTTTATATAAGAAAAAAGAACCAAAAAACTTGTATATACATGTTTACTTCATATTTTATATTTGTATATACATGTAGTCAACAATAAAATGTAGCGCTTACATAAAAAAAGCTCCCTCAATGTGCTCAGGGAGAGGCAGCGTGTCATTATCTTTTTTTATGCTCCGTTAATTTCTCGTAGACCTTATTTTTGTAAAAGGAGGAGGCTGGGCGGGCAAAAGTTTGACGCTTAGATGTAAGTTCATCCAGACGTTTTTGTTTTTCTTCACATATGAGAGACAGTTTCTTTCTTTCCTCTCCATCTATACTCGATTGAAGCAATTCTTTGACAGTCATAAGTTCTTTTTTCAGCGCTGTTTCTTCCCCAGCAAATCCGGCATTTTTCATAATGCGGTAGCCCATTCTAAGTTCTTCTGGTACATGAGCAGCGTCATCTTTTGGCAGAGGCTTCCCAAAGCCAGATAATCCTTCAAAAGCCCCGTTATCCATCGCTTTTTTGATCCGTTCTTCTGATAATCTCTGCGCAAAATCCATAGCGTTTCTCCTTTCACCGCAAGTATGTGATTAAGCATAGCAAAAAAGCTGGCTCTCTCACAAGAGCCAGCATCAGCGTCTAGACAAACCCTCGCATTCGGTGCTCGTCCCTTCTTCGCTGAAAAGAGAAAAAGGGCTAAAATATTTTAGCCCTTTCTCGTTATTTCTTGTCGATTTTGAAAGTTGAGACCATTTGTGCTAAGTCTTCTGACATGTCAGAGAGCTGTTCAATCGCACTTGAAATTTGCTGCATACCTGCACTTTGCTGTTCTGTTGCTGCCGCCACTTCTTGTGAGCTGGCTGCATGTTCTTCCGATACAACAGAAATTTGCTCAATCGATGTAGAAATCGTTTGATATGCTCGTTCAACTTGCTTAATAGAAGCAAGCAAATTGTTCGTTCTTCTTGAAAACTGAGATACACCGTCGTAAATCACAGCGAAGTTCTGTGACGTGCCTTCCATTTGCTCACGTCCTTCTTCCACTGCTTTACTGCTTTCCTCTACGCTTTCAAGAACACGCTGGCTGTTTTCCTGTGTACCGATAACGAGATCTGAAACGGTTTTAGCTGCATCTGCTGATTGCTCTGCTAATTTACGTACCTCATCTGCCACAACAGCAAACCCTTTTCCTTCTTCCCCAACACGTGCCGCTTCAATGGAAGCATTCAGTGCAAGAAGATTCGTTTGTGCTGAAATGTCCGTAATAATCGAGATCACACTTTCAATCTCCGTCGAATGGGATTGTAATTCTTCTGCTGCCTGCTTCGAGTTGGTCATCTTGTCATGTAACAAGTTCAGATGATCAAGCACATGGTTCACAAGTTTTTGACCAGATTCTGACTGCTCCTGTACATCAGATGAAACAGATTTCATTTCATCGACTTCTTTTGTGACGCCTTCGATTTGAGTATCGATCTCTGCAACAGATCTCGTACAATCCGTAATATTTGCGACAGAATCATTGATTCCTTCACTCATATTCGTCATGGCTTCTGACACTTGCTGCGCACTTTGACTTGATTCGTTCGTCACCGTGCGAAGCTGTGAAGACATTTTTGATACTTCACTAGATGAGTGCGAGATCTTCGAAATGAGCTCTTTGATCCGCCCCTGCATCTTTTGGAAGGATGCAGCAAGCTGGCCGATCTCATCTTTACTCTCAACTTCTACCATTCCAGTTAAATCACCGTCAGCAATTCGGTTCGCTGATTCCATCAATGAACGTGCTGGTTTCGCAATTCTTCTTCCCATGATAAAGGAGAAGAGCAATCCACCGATAAGCACAATAGCCGATGCAACCGTAATGTAGATTGTCAGCTTCTTCGTTGTGGCTGGAACAATTGATGCATCTAAATCAATCCCTAAAATCCCTGTCAGCTCACCGCCTGAATCTTTGATTGGCAAAAAGACTGATTTATGTGTGCCATATGAATCATGGTAAATATCACTTTTGACCATTTTATCTTCAGAAAGAGCTTGCTTCATCTCATCTGAGAATGCATAATCCTGGTCAAAATCATTGTCTTCCCCAGTTAATACGATAATTCTTTCTTTACCGCCTTTATTAGATAACACGTATAAGTTCTCAAGCGTATGATCTTTTTGAAGCTCTGTGAATTTCTTTTTGATATCGACATAAATGGGATCATCCTTCCCGCTAATGCTGAGCACGTTTCCATCGATGTTATCGATTTCTTTTTTGGCGGTATCAATATCTGTTGTTAATCGATAATCAAATTGCTTTAATAACTGGGATGATAAATCCTGGCTGACTAGATAAAATGTTAGAACGAATAATGCAACGGTTGCGAGTAATGTTACGGTAACGACTGACATGATTTTAGAGGATATCGTGTATCCTCCAAATTTCCTTTGTTTCGCCATTTTTTCCTACATCTCCACTCTCAGATTTGGTTTAAGCATGTACATTTTCAAATTGTCCACAAACAGATGCAATCACATCTTTTAAATAAGATACGATATGAGGGATATGCTCTGGTAACGTATAAGGTGAGATGACAAAAAACTTACTAACACTTAGATAGAAATCTTGACCTTCTTTTGAGTTAACAAGTAAAAACTTCGTTGTATCGCCAAAGAACATCTCGTCTCTTTTCTCTCCAAGCTTTTCAAACAGCATTTTGTTCAATTCATTGTTTCGCTCAATTTCCATTGAAGTCGCTTCGCCAGAAATCTCTTCTTGAAAACGCGGTGAGCCGTCTAGGTAAATTCTAAATAATGTAGCCATTCCGACGTTGTCATCATTCACGACTTCTGCTTGCGGAATTTCCCTACTAAGTGCTTCTCTGAAGGCAAGGTTTACTTCTAAGAATTGACCGAGCAAGCGCTGGTAGCCTTCAATCCCAAACGTTAACAGCACACTCAGCATGCTGATTGAGCTTCCCATTCTTGAGCACTCTAGTGTATAACCCGTATGGTATTCCCCGTAGCCTCTATGGCCAACATATGGAGTCTCTTGTTCTTCCAGATCCAAACGCTTTAAGTCAGCAGCGTTTTTCACTAAGAATAAACTGGATGTGTAAGGTGTTTGGCCGAGCTTTTGAAAATCAAAGCACATCGAGTCTGCAAGAGAAAGATGCTGGAATTTCGCTTTGATTTCTTTTAGCATACGAAGAACACCGTCTGAGAATTGCAGCGGGTTTTCTGATACATCATACTCATTAAAGAAAGCAAAGAATCCACCCAGCGCCGAATCTGCATGAATATGCGGCACCTTCAGATCATACTTTTCAGCAATCGCTTCTGCTGTTTCACGTACCCCTTTTACATCATCAATTGCAATGGCATCTGTTGTTCCGGTTGTTGCCACAATATAAACGGGAATCCCGCCACCCTGTGCAACACGTTCCATTTGACAACGCAAATCTTCCATATCCATTGAATGATCTTTATTCGTCTTAATTCTGATTAAGTTGTTTGTGCCAAGTCCTGTTGCTTCCATTGACTTAAATAAGCTGTAATGTGCGGCATCAGAACAAAACGTATAAAGATTTTGCGGAACTCCTTTTCGCAGTGACTCCGGCGCAGCTTTGGCAATCGCTAAACGAAGTCCTGAAAAAATCGCTCCTTGACCTCCCCATGTTGTGTATCCCCCGCTCACGTTTGGATCATATCCGATGAGCTTAGACATCATTGAGACCACTCTGACCTCAGCTTCCGCACCTGCTGGTCCATAAACATCCCATAGGTTGTTTCCGTTTACCAGCATAGCTGTCAGCATGCCTAAAATTCCTGGTGTACTTGCCATTGGCAAAATGTTCGTGAAGAAATACTTGGTGTGGTATGGATGGTTATGTAAAAGCTTCAGTAATTCTTCATTCACAAGTTCCGCTTGCTGGCCGTTCATCGGAATTTGACTTGTTTCAGTGAGCTTTTTGTAAAAATCCTCCCCACGATTCTTTTCACCTTTAAGGTGTGCACGGTTGGGATCCTTCAGGTCATCGACCCCTGAAATGATCTGCTCCATCAATTTAACGAGTTCTTTACGCTCTCCTGCATTTCCGTCCTCACTCGGAAACCAGTTCTGAACGAGGTTCTCTGCTCGTACAGTCATATACTATCAATCCTTTCAATGGAAGATTTCCTGTCACTGTCTATATCGACCCCAATTCAGAAGTTTATAGTCTCGATATGTTCACTTAAGTATATCTAGATAATTTGTTTACTTATTAAAATAAATGAAACCCTTAAAAAACACATTAAAAGCATTATGTTGATGAAACACAAAAATATATTGATATATCGTATGAGAGGAATTTTTATCCATCATCTTGTTCCATTCCATTGTTCATTTTTTTTGCTTAACCTGCATAAACATTAATAAACAATGGAAAAACTCTCTAAATTACCATTGTAGAAACTAAATTAATTCTTTAGACTTATGCCTTTTTACCCGTTTTATTGATATAGCAACTGGAAAATTACTGAATTTTCTGTTAATAATGGGTCAATTTTCATAAAAAGTTTTTCGACGGTCGAATATTTTCATTTTCTCCCCTTTTATTGCTCGGACAGGCTTGCAAAGGCGCCTCACCGGTTATGACTTTTCTATTTGTGCATTTCGTGGTATATTCTAATGGTTCGTTTTCTTTCGTTCCGCCTCTTCCGTGTATCGGAGAAAAGGAGTGTTTATATGAAAACATTTATTCAAAAAAGAGGTCTCGGCTTCTTTCTGATTGCAGCCATCTTACTATGGCTCAAAACATATTCAGCGTATTTAATCGAATTTAAACTTGGTATATCAAATGTGCTTCAGCATATTTTGCTTTTCGTGAATCCTATTAGCTCCAGCTTGTTCTTTCTTGGCTTTGCTTTATTGTTCAAGAAAAAATGGCAGCCTGCCGCTATCATTGTGATTCACTTTTTCATGTCTTTTTTACTTTACGCAAACATCGTGTACTATCGATTCTTCAATGACTTTATCACGCTGCCTACAGTGATGCAGGCAGGAACGAATGGCGGACAATTAGGTGATAGTGCATTTTCACTCATGCGTTGGACTGATGTGTTTTACTTTATTGATACAATCATTTTGATTGTACTTGCAGTCCGCATGAAAAGGCAGCAGCAAACAAGTACAGCCACGACTGTACCTGTACAAAAGTCAAAATCGTTTAGACTCGTCCTTGTGTCCTCTGTTGTGATCTTTGTTTTGAACTTAGTTGCTGCAGAGATCGATCGTCCAGAGCTTTTATCAAGATCGTTCGACCGCAATTATTTAGTTAAATATTTAGGTGCTTATAACTTTACTGTGTTTGATGCCATTCAAAATGTGAAATCAAACAGCCAGCGTGCTCTCGCGAATTCAAATGATGTGACAGATGTAGAGAATTATTTAAAAGCGAACAGCGCTGATCCTAACCCGGCTTATTACGGGAAAGCGAAAGGCATGAACGTGATTACAATTTCTCTTGAATCTCTGCAAAACTTTGTCATTGATTATAAAGTGAATGGAAAAGAAGTAACGCCGTTCCTTAACTCATTGGCACACGACAACAAAACGTTTTACTTTGATAATTTCTTCCATCAAACAGGACAGGGAAAAACGTCTGATGCTGAATTTATGATGGATACTGGATTATTCCCATTATCACAGGGCTCTGTTTTTATTAACAAAGCGCAAAACACATATCAAGCACTCCCTGGTATTTTGAAGAAGGATCAATATACGTCAGCAGAATTCCATGGCAATACGAAAACCTTCTGGAACCGTAATGAAATGTTTAAATCCTTTGGGTATGACAGATTTTACGATTCTGAATACTACGATATGAACGAGCAAGATACGAAGAACTACGGACTGAAAGACAAACCGTTCTTCAAAGAATCGATGCCAATGCTTAAAAACATGAAGCAGCCGTTTTATTCGAAATTCATTACCTTATCGAACCATTTCCCATTTGGAATGGACGAAGGTGACACTGATTTCGAACCTGGTGACTTCGGTGACTCTGTTGTCGATAACTACTTCCAATCGGCTCATTATTTAGATGAAGCGATTGAACAGTTCTTCAACGATTTGAAAAAGTCAGGTCTCTATGACAATACAGTCGTCATTATGTACGGAGATCATTACGGTATTTCTGAAAACCATAATGAAGCGATGGAAAAAGTGACTGGACAAAAAATTGGAGATTATGAAAATGCACAGCTCATGCGTGTGCCGCTCTTTATCCATGTACCTGGCGTAAAAGGCGGACAGATTCATAAATACTCTGGTGAAGTCGATGTCGCACCAACCCTTCTGCACCTGCTCGGCAATGATACGAAGAACTATTTAATGTCTGGTTCTGATATCTTATCGAAGAACTTTAAAGAGCTTGTGCCATTTAGAAACGGTGATTTCGTGTCTAAGGACTACACGAAAGTAGGCAATAACTATTACAGCAACAAAACAGGCGAGAAAATCGAGCCAACTGACAAGGCATCACAAGAAAATGAAACGGTGAAAAAGATGCTGGAGACATCTGATAAGATTGTCACCGAAGATTTACTTCGTTTCTACAAACCTAAAGGCTTTACACCGATTGACCGCAACGACTATGACTATACAAAGAAAGTACAGGATGAAAAGGATTCCTCTTCCGCCAAAGATGAATCCAGCTCTTCTTCAAAATAACTTTCTCATGCTAAGAACCAGCCGATCCTTGATCAGCTGGTTCTTTTTACGTTTGATCATGATTGCACCGGGTATAGGAGAAGAAGGAGGGATTTATCATGAAGAAAACAGCAGCTTTTGTCGTGACTGCCTCACTTGCTTCGTCTGCCCTATTCGGTTTCAGTTTTGCTGTCTCAGCACACGCCATGACCAAACCAGCAGCAGAACAATCCGTTCCTCAAGGTCCAAAAGCCGCGCTTACCAGCATTTATGAGCTGGCACATAAAGGGCAGATGCCTTACTATGCAAAAGGGCTCAAAATAGGCGTTCAAACAAAAAAAGACGTTCATCATAAGCTCGGAAATCCATACCCAGAACCAGGTCAAAGCAGCTTTGATCTCTATCACGCTGAAATGGGGAATCCTGGATTTGCTTTTCACTATGATGCAAAAGGCAAGATTGATGAAATCCGTTATTTCGGAACGAATGTAGAAAAAGAAACGAATATTGGTGGAATGACCCCTGCTCTACTAAAGAAACAGCTCGGATCAGCGGATTCAGTGAGCACCATCCCGCAAACAAAAGAGAAAAAATATGTGTATCGAACCGGTGATTATGAACTCGAATTTATTGTAGGCCATGATCCAGATATTAGCCAGCATGAACTCACCGTGCTGCATATCAACTTGATAAAAGCCAATTCTTAAATAAAAAAGCATCCTGAGCACATGCTCCGGATGCTTTTCTTTTATTATGATGCCACTTCTAATTGCGGCTTTCTTTTCAGTTTTCGTTTGAGGACTGGACCTGCTACATAATCAAGACCAAGTTTTCCGGCATTTCCTTTCGCTGCCATGATGAAGACTGCGATCAGAAGAAGAAGCGGGTTAACAGAGACGGTTCCAGCTAGTAAGAAAGAGACATTCATCACGCTTCCAAAAAAGGCTGCCGTTGTTGTGAATAATCCGACAATTAATCCTAGGCCTACTAAGATTTCTCCCCACATGACCATAGCACTGAATAATCCGGCATTCGGCAAAGCGACATTTTCTAAAAACCATACATAGAACGGATACACAAGATGACCATCTTTGACGACAGGTTCAGATATCGCAAATTGCAAATAGCCTGATGCATCAAATCCACCTGTTAGTTTTCCAATACCAGATGTCAGCCAAGTCCATCCGATATAAAGTCTTGCTGCCAAAAGGATAACGGCTGCCCATACATTCGTTTGTAAGAATTTTGTAAACATGATGATGCCTCCTTTTAAATTATGTGAAATATTTCACATTTTCTTTATGATCTTATTATACTATGTTATATCTTATTTGTGATCTTTTTCACATATATGTTCACAAATTGTTCATTAATATCTAATTTTTCCCAATCTCAAAAGTGTGTGCAGCTTGTTGAAATAAACTTTTGGAGCGTGACGTGTTTCATGTGTTTCAAACAACTCAACTGCTGTGTCAAAGTACGATAAAGCTTCTGTGAATTTGACTAAATGGAAATAGCATATACCCAAGTTGAAAATTGTTGAAAGGATGAGGTATTGGTTAATAGTGATGTGTACCTTTAAAGAACCAGAAGTAATACTCTAACAACCTGTCCGGTCAGTTAATATTTTAAAATAAGCTTTCGTCTGCTGTTCGAGAAAAAAATCCTTTACTAAGACCGTAGTCAGAGAAAATATAAGCCTCGAGCGGGTTTAATCAATTTCCTTCTCCCTTTATTATCAAAGTAAGTAACACGTCACAATTAACTAGAGAACATTAAGGGAGAGAAGACAATTGAATAAATTATGGCGTTTCATCGTGTATGTATGCGTTTTCGTTCTGGTTGTTGGAGGAACCGGAGCGATCGGTTTCATGAGTACGATGCAGGAGGCTATGTCGGTTTATGATAAGCCAGTTCCTGCTTCTCTACAAAGCATCCAAACTCCTACCTATGATTCGAAAAAGCCAACAGTGGTCGTTATTTTGGCGAATGAAGTAACCGAGGTGTTTGATTTTCTCGTACCATACGAAATGTTCTCCATGACGGGTTCGTACAATGTATTTGCGGCAGCTCCCAACAAAAATATAAAATCGTTGACGGGCGGGCTTGATGTCGTACCGCATTACTCTTTCGACGAGTTGGACAAATTGACAGGCAAAAGCCCGGATATAATTGTGATCCCTTTCATGCCGATTTTGGATGAAGCGCAATACAAGCCCATCCGCGATTGGATAAGGAAGCACTCCGGCAAGGAAACGATATTGTTGTCCATCTGCAATGGGGCGGAAAATTTAGCGGATACCGGCCTGCTGAACAGGAAATCTGCAGCAACACATTGGGGAGATATCAGCAGATTGGAAAAGAAATATACCGAGATTACTTGGAAAAGGGATCAGCGTTACGTGCATGACGGTAACATAGTCTCCTCGGCCGGCCTGACTTCGGGGATTGATGCCACACTATATGTTATATCCCAGCAAATGGGAGATCCTGTAGCGGAGAAAGTGGCGAAGGAAATGAATTACCCTTCCTACGATTTTGTTCAGCATCCGCAAATGGAGCCTTTCACGGCCGGATTGAGCGATATCGTCTATATTTTGAACAATGCGTTTCAATGGAACAAGGAAAAGAACGGAGTCCTGCTGTATGACGGTGCCGACGAGCTGATGTTATCCTCGGCTTTTGACACGTACGGGGCTTCTGGAACAACAACAACATTGACGATATCCAACAAACGCGAGCCGGTTGTTACTCGGCACGGTCTGAATCTGATCGCCCGATATCAAATAGAGGATGCTCCAAAACTCGACAAAATGATTTTTGTGGGACCGGACGTGAAGACGCGCGCTGCAGACGATATCCGAAACTGGAACGTGAACGGTGGAAAGGCTGAGCAGCTTTTCCTGCACAGTGATTCGCCAGAGCGGTTCGCGATGGAACCTGCGTTTGAAGATTTGGCGAAGCAAGAAGATATCTTGACGGCGAAATTCGCCGCCAAGCGGCTCGAGTACCGCGCCACAAGCCAGCTTAAGCTTAAAGGAGCACCATTTTCGTACGAAGCGTTCGGCATACCGATCGGTGTCGGCTTGTTGTCTATGTTCATCGTATATTTGGTAGAAAGACGCTTCTTAAGGAAAAAAACTGTTCCTGCATAAAACAGGATGTAAAAGAAACACCACTGTTTGGAATTATTTATACATGTTTGGACCAGATTAGGAAGAAGAAGCACAATCTATTTAGGATTTTTTAAGGAAAAATGAGATTGATAATGCTTTTAAAGTCGCCATGATGGTTGATTACTATAAATTTAATTAAATTCCTTATTAAACAAACGAGTACCGATAGTTCAACAGGCTATGAGTAATTTTAGGACTAAGCCCATATTTTAGTTATTCCATTAAAGGGCGCTATTATTTAAGATCAAAGGTAGAAAATGATCAAACTTTTTTATAAAACCAAAACTTAAATATGCTCGAGAAGAATCCATTTTGATCATACTTTTTTCAAAATGGATTCTTCTAATTTATCGTAAAATAAGGGTTTATCAGGTATTTTTGATTAAACTTTATAAAAACACCCTCTATCAAGAGAGTGTTCTTTGTGCTGAGTCAAAACTGAACAGGTCACCACCAGAATTCATCTTATCTTGTTCTTTCTGCTTCATAGAGGTAAACTTTTCCCTTGCGAAAACCGTCTAAGTCATTTCAGACAGTAAAAAGGGGTTTAATTTTGTATGAAAACACTATTTCATTTTGCTTATTTACAGGCCATCTCATGTCTATTCCCCGTCATGATCTTTGCGGCACTTGCCCTATCAAAGACGGTGTCTATTCCTTTTCTTCACCGGTATGATTTCATTTTACTGCTTTGCCTCGCAGCTCAAATCCTGATGCTCACGCTGCGGCTGGAGACTTGGACGGAGCTAAAGGTCATTTGTCTATTTCATCTCATAGGAATCTGTTTGGAAGTGTATAAAGTACATATGGGCTCTTGGTCCTACCCAGAAGCAGCTTATACAAAAATATTCGGGGTTCCACTTTATAGCGGCTTTATGTATGCAAGTGTGGCTAGTTATATTTATCAGGCATTTTCACGACTTCATGTAAAAGTGACCGACTGGCCTCGTCCATTTCTTTCAATTGGTATCAGTTTGTGCATTTATCTCAATTTCTTTACGCATCACTGGCTTTATGATGTCAGGTGGTGGCTGACATGTCTGCTTGTTGTTGTGTTTTGGAAAACGTCGGTTTCGTTTCAGGTTGGTCCATCTTCCTTTCGAATGCCGCTTGTTGTTTCATTTTTCCTGATTGGCTTTTTCATTTGGATTGCCGAAAATGTCACCACCTTTTTAGGCGCATGGCAATATCCAAATCAGCAGCATGCTTGGTCCATTGTTCATCTAGGGAAAATTAGTTCATGGTTCTTACTCGTTGTGATCAGTATTGTGCTAGTGATCGAACAGCGTAAACAAAAAAACGTTCAGCCCATTTGACCTGGCTGAACGCTTTTTTTAATCTCGATCGACTTCCTTACGGAGATCATCTGCGACAAATTCTACATTCGTTCCAATAATAATTTGTACGGATGTTTTTCCAGAAGTCAGCACCCCTTTGGCGCCTGCTTTTTTCAATTTACCTTCATTTAATAAATTTGTATCCTCTACTGTTAAGCGAAGACGTGTGGCACAATGATCAATCGTGGTGATATTGTCTTTGCCCCCAAGTCCCTCTACGAGCATACTTGCTCCTCCTGTTGTCACCGCATCATCCGCTGCGATATCTTCCATGTCATCATCTTCCCTGCCTGGTGTTTTCAGCTTTAATAGTTTAATAAGGAAATAGAAAACGACAAAGTACACAACGCCATAAATGATTCCTACTACAAGAAGCAAGATCGGCTTTTGCGCAATGCCAAAGCTTAAGACGTAATCAATTGCCCCTGCTGAAAAGGCAAAGCCGCTATGAATCCCGAGGGTGTTCACAATAAAAAGCGAAAGCCCTGTTAAAATAGCATGGACACCATATAAAAGTGGAGATAAAAACATGAAAGAAAATTCAATTGGTTCAGTGATCCCTGTAATAAATGATGTAAGTGCCATCCCAATCATCAGACCAGCTGTTGCTTTTCGCTTCTCAGGTTTTGCAGTCACAACCATGGCTAGACATGCCGCTGGCAGACCAAACATCATCACTGGGAAGAATCCTGTCATAAAGACACCAGCGCTTGGATCTCCTTTAAAGAATCGCGCTAAATCCCCTGTTGCCCCGCTGAATTCCCCGAATTGAAACCAAAATAAGTTATTCAAAACATGGTGAAGTCCTAATGGAATGAGCAATCGGTTAAAGAAACCAAACAGCCCTGCCCCTGTTGCACCAAGACTTAAAATCCATTCCCCTAAATCATTGATCACACTTTGAATCGGCGGCCATACATATCCGAAAACGGCTGCTAATAGAATGGTGAAAAGTGCGGTCATAATAGGCACAAGCCGCCTTCCGCTAAAGAAACCTAAGTATTCCGGCAGCTTCGTATCCTTAAATTTATTGTAAACATAACCTGCCAAAAGCCCGCACAAAATACCGCCCAATACCCCCATATTGTTGGTGGAGTTGATCGATGTTGTACCGGCTGACAAAATAAAATAAGAAATCGCACCTGATAATGCCGCTGCCCCATTCCCATCCTTTGAAATACCAATCGCTACACCCATTGCAAAAATTAAAGCCAAGTTCGCAAAAATTGCATTCCCTGCCTCATAAATAAACGGGATATTGAATACATCCTCACGCCCAATGGCCAAAATAATCCCTGCTGCTGGAAGTACAGCGATTGGAAGCATAAATGATTTTCCTAGCTTTTGAAAAAACTGAAACACCATCTGACTTCTCCCCCCTTTGTCATCATCATGACTAAATCGTTCATGATGTTCATAAAAAATATATCATATGCACGTCTAGTTATCTATACCAATTTGTCCACATCCATTTGAATTCCGCTCTTTACTCTTTTTGCGTAAAATGTGGTAAGCTATTGAATAGAATGAAGTTATAGAAAGCGGGAATGAACAGTGATTGTCAAACATGATCATGAGTTAGAAGCCTTAAAAAAAGTCGGCCGAATTGTCGCTTTGGCAAGAGAAGAAATGAAAAGCCAAGCGAAACCAGGCATGTCTACAAAAGAATTAGATTTGATTGGGAAAAAAATATTAGAAGAGCACGGTGCCAATTCAGCACCTGAAAAGGAATATGACTTCCCTGGTACCACTTGTATCAGTGTAAACGATGAAGTGGCACACGGTATCCCTAGTGAAAAAACCATTTTACAAGAGGGCGACCTCGTAAACATTGATATCTCAGCAGAGCTTGACGGATATTATTCCGATACAGGCATTTCATTTGTTTTAGGTACAGGTGATGCTCGTCTTGAAGCATTATGTAAGTGTGCGGAGGATGCGTTCCTAGAAGGATTAAAGCATGCAAAAGCCGGTAAAAGACAAAACCAAATTGGCCGTGCGGTCTACAATACAGCAAAAGAACAAGGGTTTACCGTTATTAAAAACCTGACAGGACACGGCATTGGGAAAAACCTGCATGAAGCACCTAACCATATTTTGAACTACTATGATCCATTCGATAATGCTTTGTTTAAAAATGGCACAGTTATTGCCTTCGAGCCCTTCATTTCAACAAATGCTGAATCGATTTATCAGGCTGATGATGGCTGGACATTTAAAACACCAGATAAAAGTCTAGTCGCACAGATTGAACATACCATTGTGATCACTAAAGACGAACCGATTATTTTAACAAAGCTGTAAGCCAGCGGATCCCTTCCTTTACTGGAGGGGATTTTTTCATGCCCGTTTCACGAATCTGTCACGACTAAACAAAAATGCCTGTGGTAAAATAGGCAAAGATATGCGAAAGGGGTCTTATTTGATATGTGGTTCATCATCATAGGTGTTATCTTTTTCATCGAAAGTATTATTTTAACGGTTGTAGGGATTAAGAAAAAACAATCCATGATGACCTATCTTGGTGTTATCATCATGATTATGACGGTCGGCATGATCATCGTTACCCTCAACCCGCCAAATTCATAAATCAATATTTCCAGCATATACATGGATCATAGGCAGATAGAATCAGTTTTCATTTCATGACACCTGCACGCTTTTCACGTCCTTTTTTGAGATGTTACAATGCAGGCAGTTCCAATTGAAAGGAGTTTTCTATCATGCATTATGGTAGCAAAGGCTGGTATGTCGAAGAATTAAAGAAGCTTGGTGTGACTAAGCATGAAGGAAGAAAGCTTCAAAGCTTAAAAACATATTTCCTTGCAAATCTTCTTGAGCAAAAGAAACGCAGCTCATAAGCGCTGAAAAGCCGTACATCTTAAGCTGATGTACGGCTTTTTTTAAATGTGCTGAATTCGTTTTTCTAAAGACTTCCTCACCACATCTGCTAAAGCCTCTACTTCAAGAACGGCTTTCAGTCTCTCCGGGCTTGTTTGACGATATTTGACTTCATTGACCTCATGGACCGTAATTTGATGGGGCGCTTTTTCTACGAGTACAAGCGATGCATCAGGCGGTACCATGCCTTCTTTCAGTACACGTAAATAAAAGCCTGTATACCCTGTTTTCTGCACTTCCTTTACAATCTTCATGTTGCCATGCTTAACAGATAATTTCACACAAGGCTGTCTTGGCTGGCTCACCTCAACAAATGCATCTCCAAGCTGAAACACATCGCCAATATGCACATTCGTCTCGACTAGCTTGCGTACTGTTACATTCTCGCCAAAGGCAGCTTCCTGTAAAGGAATTCCTAAAAATTGCTCAAAGTAAGCATAATGATCATACGGAAAGACGCAGACGGCTTTATCATAGCCCCCATGATGAACCAAATCACCTTGGCCATCTCCCTCAAAATTGATCTGACTTAAATACACAGGCTCATGAATGCGCTTTTTGTTGATGGCTGTTTTGATTTCTTTTCCGTTCGCATAGGTGATGATAGGTTGTCCCACTTGGATTCCTTCTATGGCATATCTCTTCTGTCCCACGATGGCCATCTCCTTTGGTTGTCTACTGGCTTTTATTTTACATCGTTTGACAAACAAATCAAAGTCGAGGCGTGAAGATCAGATGCAGGCTATGGTACGATGTGAAAAAAGGAGAGATGACCATGGTTCATTATCACGCCATTGTAAAAGGACGTGTGCAAGGAGTCGGCTTTCGTTATTTTGTTCAGGGAGAAGCCGTCAATCGTGGAATGAAAGGCTGGGTACGCAACACAGATGAAGGGCATGTCGAGTTAAAGGTAGAGGGTGAGCAGCAGAAAGTGATTGAGTTCTTAGAAACTGTTCGGAAAGGAAGTCCTTTTTCAAAAGTCACCGACATGCAAATGGAGCCGCTCACGGAGCTTGCTCATTATCAAGATTTTCGAATACGGTCATAAAAAAAGCCTAGCTCTCGCTAGGCTTTCAGATTGTTGACAAAGGGCTAAAATGATCTTTATTTTAGCCCTTTGTCTTCCTTTCAGCATGATAGAAAACCTTTGCAGTCTAGGAAGGGCGAGTACCGGAGCGGAGCGAATTTGACATTCGTGAGCACCGGAGCGCAGACCTGACACCGAATGCGAGGGTTTGTCTACACGCTGAAAACCTAGCTCTCGCTAGGCTTTTTCTGTCCCGTGATAGGGCTTGTCCTGATAAAAATAGTTTGGTTTCACAATCGTATTGTCGTAATGCTTGTGGAATATGTGGGTAGCAGCTGGTGATACTGGCGGAATCAGCCATGTCCAGTCCCCAGTCAGCTTGCGGTCAGCCTTCTCTTCCTGCTTTTCAAACTGCTTGAATTGATGTGCTGCTGTATGGTGATCGACAATGGTTACCCCTGCTTCGCGATAAGAATGGAGAACCGCCACATTCAATTCGACAATGGCTTTATCCTTCCAAAGGGACGAATTCTTGGTCGTGTCCAGTCCTAAAAGAGAAGCAACTTTTTTTAGCATATTATAGCGGTTTTCATCCGCTAGGTTGCGTGCGCCAATTTCTGTGCCCATATACCAGCCGTTGAACGGTGCAGCGTTGTAATGAATACCGCCAATCTCTAATTTCATATCAGCAATAATCGGAACCGCATACCATTTTAGTCCCAAATCACGGAATCCATCATATTCAGGATGGGTGATCTCTACCTCTTGAACGATTTCTTTCGGAAGCTCATACAGAACAGGTGGCTGACCTTTTAGCTGAAACATGAGAGGCAGAATATCAAAATGTGTGCCCTCTCCTTTCCAGCCATGGGCTTCACATAATTTTGTTAATTCAAGAGATGCCTCGTCGCCGATGATGCCATATTCCGTCTCATAGCCTGCATAACGAACGAGCTGATGATTATAAATGACGACTTCCTTCTGCTTGTGACTCTCTGGGGGAAAGATCGTAATAGACGGTTTGATTTTCCCGCCATTTGTCGCATACTCAATATGATGAAAGAGCGCCTCTTTCACCTCATCCTCTGTCTTTACATGCCGGCAGTCATGCACTTGCAGGGTCGACCAAAACAAACGGCCAATGCAGCGGTTACTGTTGCGCCATGCCATTTTCGCCCCGTGAGCTAATTCCTCTAGTGTATGCGTATAACTACCTTCAGACTCAATTTCTTTTTTTATTTCATGCAGACGTGCTGCTTTCTCTTCATTTGACTTATTTAATTCTTCATAGCATACAGAAATAAAAGCTTCTGCTTCATTCCACAACGCTTCTTGATTACTCAAACATACTCGCCTCACTTTAATACGAATATATCCATTGTAGCGGTTTCTATTGATAAATTCACTCGTTTCAAACCATTTTTTATCAAATCATCCGACCATTGTCCTTAGACCATAGATGAATCAATACGTATAAGGGTCTTTTGGAGCCAGCGGACATAGCCTTTTTCTCTTTCGATTGCCCTTGTCAGCACTAAGTAATGCCCAAATTGCGCTGAATGCAGTGATTCAGCAGAAGGGTCTTCCTCTGTCAAAGCGTGCAGCTTTTGTTCCAGCACATCTACTTTCTTGGTGCGCTCTAAAAGTTGATATGCAAAGAGGTCAGCCGCTTCTTTTTTGTCCATGGAGGAGATGAAAAATGTTTTGAGCATGAATTCATCCTTTGTTGTTTCTGGAATCGGATCTTTTGTTCTTAACCACTGACGCAATTCTTCTTTTCCTGCCGTTGTAATTTGATAGACCTTCTTCTCCAGCTTTTTTCCTTGTATGTGAATATCAAATTCAATAAACCCTTCCTCTGTAAGACGCTTCAGCTCAGGGTAAATCTGACTGTGCTTTGCACTCCAAAACTGTCCAAGGGAGTCCTTAAAATGTTTCGTAATATCGTATCCTGTCAGCTCATGCTGATCCAGCAAGCCAAGAATGGCATATTTTAGTACTCTCATGATGTGCCTCCAACGCTTATTCTTTGACAATAGTATACCATAGACTTTAAAATAAACATGTAAATCACAACATGTTTGAAAAAACATCATTCTAATGAAAGAAGGAATAAACATGGATCAATTCGTTGGACTTCATATGATTTATACGTATGAAAATGGCTGGGAATATGAGATTTACATTAAAAACGATCACACCATTGATTACCGCATTCATAGCGGAATGGTTGGAGGACGTTGGGTCCGTGATCAGGAAGTAAATATTGTAAAGCTGACAAAAGGCGTATACAAAGTCTCTTGGACAGAACCAACTGGGACAGACGTCTCTCTAAACTTTATGCCTGAAGAAAAACGCATGCATGGCGTCATCTTCTTCCCAAAATGGGTGCATGAACGTCCAGACATCACCGTCTGCTATCAAAATGACTACATCGATCTCATGAAAGAATCTCGTGAAAAATACGAAACCTATCCGAAATATGTTGTCCCAGAATTTGCGGACATTACGTATATCCATCATGCAGGTGTGAATGACGAAACCATTATCGCAGAAGCACCATATGAAGGCATGACAGATGAAATAAGAGCTGGACGAAAATAAAAAAGCGGCACGCCTAGTGCCGCTTTCAGCGTGTAGACAAACCCTCGCATTCGCCCGCAGTCCTGCGTGCCGGTGCTCACGAATGTACAATTCGCTCCGCTCCGGTACTCGTCCTTCCTAGGGCTGCAAAGGTTTTCTATCACGCTGAAAAGAAGACAAAGGACTAAAATCATTTTAGTCCTTTTTTATTGAATGCCTAACGTATTTTGAGGAAGCACGAAACGATAGACTGGCAGTTCATCACCTGTTTTTGAAGCGATAAACCCTGATGACATATAGCTGTCCTTTGATTCTGGTTCAAGGGCAAGTGACAGCAAATTGGTTTGCGGCTGTGCCGTGACATATACCTTTGTTCCTTTTGGCAGCTGACGTTTCTTGTCAACGAGTTTTGTTTCAAGCTGAATATCTGATTTGCTCTTTTCCTCTCGTTTTGTCACCTTGTAGGCTTGTACCGGCAACTTCATGCCAACCGGCAATGTGACACTTTTTAACCCTAATGTTCTGAGTTTCCTTTCTACTCCTTCATGCCCCGGAAGAATGAGGTAAGCTGTCGGCCGTTCTCTTGTTAAGACAGGAACAGCATCGCTCGCACTATGAAAACGTACAGGAACATTGGTGGTCTGTCCTTTCTCAATATCAACCATTTCCAGCGTGTCATCAACAGGTGATTTGAAAGCATCTTGAATGACGACTTGATCGTCATCTTTTGGATGAAGCCCTTTTTTCACAAGCTTCAACCGCTCCGTCACCATTTGCTGCTTCACCTGCTTGGCATGTTTCACCGTGGTCTCAATGATTTTTTCATGGGTGGCTACTTGCGCAGCGACGCGGCGGGCAAAATCCTCTCTCCCAATCCCAATCCCTCTGCTTTCTACAAGAAATGACAGGGCTGGCGAAAGTGCAAAGGCATTTCGGCCAATTCGCGCATCCGTTCCACCTTCATAAATGTCGATCTTGCCATCCTTTCCTCTTGTGTTTGTATAATACAAATCGTTAGAAAACCCTTTATTCGTCAGCGTTTCACGAACTCCGTTAACATATAACTCATTTGATGTCAGCCGGATGTTTTCAGGAATGTTTAGATTCTTCCCTGATAGAATAAGCAAATCATGATATTTGAGAGCGCCTGATGAACCGATATCTTCAAACTGCTTTTGACCCACATCGTATTCATGGGCATCAATGACCACTTCTGGCGCATACCGATTAAATTCTTGATGCAGTGCTGTCAATTCTGGAGATTCTAATGTCATATGATCACGGTTTCCATCTAATCCGTTTGCCAGTCTGCGGTCAAACGCATAAGAACCATCAGGATTGATTCTTGGGACAATGATGATATTGACATGATTGAGTATACGCTCTCCTTCTTCACCTGCTAATCGTTTTGCAATGACGAGAGCAGATTCACCAGAGGCTGGTTCATTTCCGTGTATTTGTGCTTGGAGCCAGATTGTTGGCTTTTTTGAAAGTGGAGTAATCGAGCGATCCTTTGTAAAGTACAGGGCCGAAATGGACCTGCCTTCAATGGATGTTCCAATCTGTTTCTGCGTGGCGTAAGGACTTTTGCGGACAATGTCTCGTAAGAAAGTTTGAAGCTCTTCTTGTGTCGTAAATGTTTCTTCTTTTTTCTGAAAGGCAGGGGTATCAAACGTCTCGTCAGGCTCAGGGTATAGCTTTTTCACTGAAGCCGGCTGTTCATAATTCTTTCCGTAATAAGGGGTTTCTGCATGAGCTGAAGCTGGGCTCACCAACGACAAACTGCCTGCCATGAGGCATACAGCAGCAAAAAGAATCGTGCCTTTTCGTTTGGACATGCTATCCTCTCCCTTCGTTGATTTGCATTATAAAGAAAAAAACAGCAAAAGTGTCAGTATTTTTCAAAAATAAATCTTTTGGAGGAACAGGCATATCTTTGTCTAGGGCAAATGAATGGAGCCTGCCCAGCAATATGACCTAAAAAAAGTGTCTGCTCACAGCAGACACTTTTTATTTACCAGATGGAAATAGCCCCAATGAGAACTGCCATGACAGTCATAGCGACGACCGCCAGCACAGCCCATTTCATCCCAAATTTCTGATGCTGATCCAGTGATACGCCAACAAGTCCAACAAGTAAATGAGTCGATGGAACAAGTGGACTTAACATATGAATCGGCTGACCAATAATAGAGGCTCTGGCAATCTCAATTTTATCGACACCGTAAGCTGCCGCTGTTTCTGATAGGATCGGCAGTACGCCATAAAAGTATGCATCATTCGGCATAAAGAAAGTAAAGATCCCGCTTGTTAATGCGACAATGACTGGAATAAAGCCGCCAAGCTGCTCTGGAATTGCAGATACAATCGAAATCGCCATTTCATCAACCATTTTCGTTCCAGTTAGAATACCTGTAAAAACACCTGCCGCAAAAATCATCGAGGCAATGGCTAAAACGTTTGTGGAGTGAGCCGCAATTCGCTCACGCTGCTGGTCCAAGTTCGGATAGTTCACAATAATTGCCACACAGAAAGCAAGAACAAATAGAACAGTTAAACTGACTTTACCTGATACAAGCAGCAGCACCAATAACAAAGTTAGCGCCAGGTTAAACCACCAAAGCTTCGGTCGTTTGATGTCATCTTGCAGTGCCGCTGCCATTTCATTTGCATGAATCGGCTGGTCAAGTTCAATGACACCAAGACGTTTTCTTTCGGCTTTTCCAAGAAAATAAGCAACAATAATCATACTGAGAACCCCTGCACCAATGACTGGAATCATCGGGCCAAATAAAAGTGAAGGATCGACCCCAAGTGCACTCGCCGCTCTAGGTGTGGCTCCTCCCCACGGAATTGTATTCATAATTCCCATGCCAACTCCGGCAATTCCGGCTAAAATAATTGGTCGGATGCCAAGCAGTGTAAATAGTGGAAGCATCGCTGTTGTTGTAATCATATATGTCGTTGTTCCGTCACCATCAAGTGCAACAAGCATCGTCAGGACAGCTGTTCCGACTACGATTTTTAATGGATCGCCTTTAACGATTTTTAAAATTTTCGCCACCATTGGGTCAAATAAACCCGCATCAATCATAATGCCAAAGTACAAAATCGCAAACATGATCATGACCGCTGTCGGTGCGACTTGCTGCACGCCTTTGACAATCATGTCTGAAATTTCAGTAAAATGAAAACCTGCGATAAGAGCAAATGCAATCGGTGTTAATACCAATGCCGTTAAAACAGACATACGTTTCGTCATAATCAAAACCATAAATACTATCATCATAAGAAATCCTAAGATTGCTAACATATTGTTCACCCCTTATGTTGTATACGCTTTCATTAATGTGTTGGTATCCCATTTCCAACCCTTTTTGTCATCATATCTGAGGTGAGAATTGAAGTAAATATTATGAATTTTAATTCTTTTTCGGTCGATAAATGCTTTTTGTTCATTTTGTTCAAACATTGGCCTTTTTCATTCCATGAAAAAACAAAGGGTTTATTTTAGCCCTTTGTCTTCTTTTCAGCGTGATAGAAAACCTTTGAAGTCTAGGAAAGACGAGTACTGGAGCGGAGCGAATGTGAGATTGGTGAGCACCGGCACGCAGGACTGCGGGCGAATGCAAGGGTTTGTCTACACGCTGGAAGCGGTCTCACTCGACCGCTTGTTCTCCTTGTATCAATTGCTCATATTGCCTTAATTGATCTTCCATAAAGATCTTTGCCTCTTTGCTGTTCATATAACGACCTGTCCAGCCCTTTTGCTTTAATTGCTTTTTCCAGGACCTCGTTTTCGTCATTTTTTGAAGAAGCTGATCCCATTCACGAATGTCATGCTGACTCATTTGTTTTGGGCCCATCACACCGCGCCAATGGGAAAAGATGAGCGGAATGCCCTGCTCATTCCATGTTGGCACATCTTCAAATCCATCTAAGCGCTCGCTGGTTGTCGTCGCTACGAGCTTCAGCCTCTTTTTTTCATAATCATGACGAACCTCTGTAATAGTAGTCGTTGCTGCATCTACCTCATGGTCGATGAGCGCCTGAAATAAATCATCTGCACTGTCAAATTTCAGAAATTGAATGCGATATGGATCAATCCCTGCCATTTCTGCTGCCCGGGCGAATGAGATTTGATCATCATTTCCAAAGTCAGGGGCAAACCCAATTTTTAAGGAATCTGGTTTTTTCTTTAGTGCGTGTAACAGCTCCTTCCCATTTGCAAAAGGAGAATCTACTGGGACTGCGACGACCTGCCACTCTTCTGCAAGGATTGCCAGCGGTGTCACATCATTCATCGTCACGTTACTGCTGCCAAGCAAGTTACGGCTTAACAATAAGCTTGAATTTAAACTGATATAGTTGGCTTCTCGCTCCATCATGTAGGTCCATCCTTTATCCACCGTTCCGCCTCTTTGATAAAGAATGTTCACAGGCCGTTTCACCAGCTTCTCTTGTTCAAGCACTGATTTCATCACCTGAGCCGTTTGGTCAAATCCCCCCTCTGGTACACCCGACACCACAATATATAAGGAGCTTTGCTGAAGGAAAGAATCTCCGGCCTTTTTTTCATTAAAGGTGAGCGTGATACAAAGGCAGAGCACGATAACAAAAAATATTGCTTTTTTCATCTTTTATGACTCCGCTTGTTTGGCAGGATAATATTTCCGTTCAGGTCTACCAATGATTCCGTATGCAAGCTCTGCCCGGCATTCCCCTGTTGTCACGAGATACTCTACGTAGCGTCTCGCAGTTGTACGTGATGCGCCCATCTTTTCCCCGAGTTCTTCTGCTGTAATTCCGCTATTTTCAGATGCCATCAATGTTTTCACTTTATCCAAGGTCAGTGAATTGATGCCCGTGGGAAGATCTCTGTCATCCCTTTGTTTTGGCTCTTCCTGCATTTGCCCAAAAAACAGATCGATCATCGTTTGATTGACTTCATCCTTTGAATTGATGATGTCTTTCTTTTCTTTATATTCGGTTAAGACTTGTGCAAACTTTTGTGCGGTCACCGGTTTGATTAAATAATGAACCACTCCGTAATGAAGTGCATCTCTTAAAAGCGTCGTTTCCGTTGCAGCCGTGATAATGATCACATCTACTTCAGGACAGCGTTCTCTTAAAAGCGGCAGCAGGTTTGTGCCAAGTTCATCAGGCATATAGACATCAAGCAAGATGAGATCAACTTGTTCCCTTTGGAGCGCCTCCCACATATCCTTTGCACTCTTTGCCTTTCCGGCGACTTTAAATCCTTCTATCTTTTGTATATAAGATTCATGAATGGCAGCGATTCGAAAATCATCCTCCGCAATGAGTACCTTAATCACCATCTATTCCCCCTTTGTGCCTTTCGGTATGTATACAGTAAAGATGGCACCGCCTTCTTTTTGGTTCGCAACTTCAATCCAGCCCCCAAGCTCGTCCAATACTTCTTTCACATTCGCAAGCCCGTAGCCTCGTCCTTCTCCCTTTGACGAATGGCCTCTTGTGAAAATCTGTGACAGTTCCTCTTCATTCACTCCATCACCTGAATCTGACACTTCTATGATAATATCAAACCCAATATCTGTGATGAATAGGTCTACCTCGCGCTTCTCCTTATTTAATACAGCTTCAAAAGCATTATCTACGAGATTGCCAATGATGGTGATAAAGTGAGATAGACTTAAATGAGCTGGGAGCGGCTCTAGTGAGCTATTTTCATCAATGTGGAAATGGACTTTCTTCTCAGATGCTTTCCCTAGCTTGCCAAGTAAGATCGCTTGTATTTTAGGAGACCGAATCTGCTTCATGAGTAAATCGTGCTGTCGGTTTTGCAGATGATATTCTTCTTTAATCAAGTCGATGGCTTCATCGACTTGATTCAGCTCAAGCAGGCCTAAGATGGCATACAGCTTATTTGAGAATTCGTGCGTTTGTGCTCTCAGGTCTTCTGAATACTGGCTGACCTCTGTTAATGTATCCAGCAGCTTCGTCAGTTCGGTTTTCTCCCTAAAGCTCACAATCCCTCCGAATACTCGATTGTCCTGCATTACCTTTTTCACATTTAAAACATAGGTTTTATCATTGACGACGGTTTCGATGTTAGGTTCAATCGTCTCTGCCTTTAAATAGAAAAGAAGTTTGGCATTTGGTAAGACTTGATCAATATGAAGGGGCAGTTCTGATGAGACGCGCAGCATATGTTCAGCTGATGTATTCATCATCGTAATCGCGCCTTTCTGGTCAAACGCAATGATTCCTTCTTTTATAGCGAGCAGCATCGCTTCTCTTTCTCGATACAGCGAAGCAATTTCATGCGGCTCAAGCCCTAATGTATCTTTGCGAATACTCTTTGTTAAAAAAATCGCACCGAATATGCCAGGCAAGAGCACAAGAAGGGCAATATAGCTAAGCTTCAATAGCTGATGAGCTGTCGCTTGATCGATTTCCTTTTTTAAAAATTCAACGGTGACTGTCCCAATAATTTCTTCATGCCCTTCTGTTTCTTTCATAATGGGCGCACTGCCTCTGACAACGGTTTCACCATTAGAATCATCAGTGGATATAGAAGTTCCTCCAAATAAGAGGGTACTTCTTCCTTCCGATACACTGATGGTTTTTCCTACGTCCTCATGATTCGTATGAACAAGAACCTTTCCTTTTCGATTGGTAATAAAGATGGCATGTGCTCTTACTTGCTCCTTCATTTGCTCAAGCACTGCCTGTTCTTCATTTTTGGAAGCTGACACGGCCACCGATGCTTTAATGGGCGGCATATATGATATCGTTCTAGCGGTCTGCACCGCCAGCTGTTCAGCTTGTCCCTGCCTTTCCGATGTCTGCAGAAAACCAAAACAAATGGTTAATAATGCAATGACAACAAGCAAAAGCCCGATAATTAACCCCAAAATTTTCGTTTGTAAAGTAACTTTCCTTTTGCCCATCCTCACCGCCACAACCCCTAATTCAGTAGATTCACCCGAATAGACTCTAAGAAAATGATATCATTTTTTCTTACTAAGTTAAGAGAAAATTCTTTCAAACAAAAAAGACGACTCAAAATCGAGTCGTCCCTGTATGCCTATTACGTGATCGATAAACCAGCACTCGCATAGCCTGCTACGGTATTCACTAAGGATAGACCTGTAGCTGATGCGGAGAATACAACAAGCAATCGTGTTTCTGGTGTAACTGGTACATTTAGACCAGTTGCAATACCGTTTGAAATAGCACCCAGTGTTAAAACTCCAGTTAAAGCTGGGGCTAATGTGACACTCGCTACTTGAGTGAAACTGTTATTTGGTGTCGGTGAAGCGAATAGACTAGCCGTTACGGTAACACTCGTGCCAACTAAAGAAAGAGCTGCTGTTGTGCTGAAATAGCCGGCAAATGACGTGATTGTTCCAGCTCTTGGAACTGAGAACGCCATGTTGAGTAAAGTTCCTGCAGCACCTGTTAAATCAATGATTCCACCTACGATACTGACACCAGTGGCTGAGTTACCGAATCCGATCAAGCTGGATGTTCCTACGAGACCGCCTGCAATTGTTGTCAGGACAGCAGGTGAACCTGAAGCAAACGGAATGATCGCACTCGATCCTGTCACACCTGTTGGACCGGTGGCGCCGGTGGCTCCTGTACCTGTGACTCCGGTGGCTCCGGTTACTCCTGTTGCACCTGTTAAACCTGTAGCACCAGTGGCTCCGGTTACTCCCGTTGCTCCTGTTGCTCCGGTTACTCCTGTTAAACCTGTGGCGCCAGTGGCTCCGGTCGCTCCTGTTACTCCTGTGACTC
>NZ_PYUA01000079.1:0-558 GCF_003028545.1 Bacillus sp. Nf3
CGCTGGGCAACAGCCTGCAGGCCGCTTTCCAGGTCGCCTCGATGCAGACCAGCGCCCCGCTGCGCGGCCTGCTCGACACCACGGTGCGCTATGCCCGCAGCGGCATGGATCTGGACCGAGCGCTGGGCCTGGCCGCGCAACCCTACCGCATGGACGTGCTGAAGGTGTTGGCGGTGGTGATCGGTGTGAGCGTGCGCATCGGTGGACGCGCCGACCAGATCCTGCAGCGCATGGGCGACTTCATGCGCGACCTTGAACAGGCCCAGCAGGAACTGGCGGCGACCACCTCCGAAACGCGCATGTCGGCCTGGGTGCTTGGCCTGCTGCCGCCGGCCAGCGCGGTACTGATGGCCATTTCCAGCCCCGAGTTCTTCCAGCCGGTGCTGCACGATCCGCTCGGCCACAAAGTGCTGCTGATCGCCCTGGGACTGGAGCTGGTCGGCGGCTTCCTGCTGTACCGACTGGCCAAATCGCTATGAACGCCTGCTGCCGCCCGGAGGGTGCCCGATGAGTGCCAGCGTCTGGTTCATGCTCTCGCTGCTGGTACTTGCCGCTGGC
>NZ_PYUA01000080.1:0-556 GCF_003028545.1 Bacillus sp. Nf3
CTTCGACAAGCTGGCCACGCTGGACGTCGAGGACGTCACCGCGCTGACCGCCGCCGGCAAGGAAATCCGCACCTGGGTGATCGATGCCCCGCTGCAGCCGCAGCTGGACCAGGACATCCGCACCGCCTACGCCAAACTGAGCGCCGACAACGGCGGTGGCGACGTAGCCGTGGCCGTGCGCTCGTCGGCCACCGCCGAGGATCTGCCCGATGCCTCCTTCGCCGGCCAGCAGGAAACCTTCCTCAATGTCACCGGTGCCGACGACGTCGTGCACAAGGTCAAGGAAGTGTTCGCCTCGCTGTACAACGACCGCGCCATCGCCTACCGCGTGCACCACGGCTTCAAGCATGAAGACGTGTTCCTGTCCGCCGGCGTGCAGCTGATGGTGCGTTCGGGCGTCGGTTCCTCCGGCGTGCTGTTCACCCTGGACACCGAGTCCGGCTTCCGCGACGTGGTGTTCGTCACCTCTTCGTTCGGCCTGGGCGAAATGGTCGTGCAGGGCGCGGTCAACCCGGACGAGTACTACGTCTACAAGCCCACCCTGCAGGCCGGCAAG
>NZ_PYUA01000081.1:0-555 GCF_003028545.1 Bacillus sp. Nf3
GCCATCCTGGCGACTGGGCAATAGGAAAAACACCATGGTCAAGATTCGACTGACCCGCGGCGGCGCCAAGAAGCGTCCGTTCTACCACATCATCGTCACCGACGTGCGCAGCGCGCGCGACGGCCGCAACATCGAGCGCGTTGGCTTCTACAACCCGGTCGCCCAGGGCGCCGAGAAGCGCATCGAGCTGGACCTGGCCCGCGTTGACCATTGGGTCAAGAACGGCGCCCAGCCGACCGACAAGGTCCGCAACCTGATCAAGGAAGCGACCAAGTCCCAGGCCGCTGCGGCCTGATCCTGACGGGCCACGCTTCGGCGTGGCCCTCTTGGTTGAAGCAGATGAAAGATATCGAGCGCCGCATCCTGCTGGGCAGGGTTGTCGGCGCTTTTGGTGTGCGCGGCGAGATCAAGCTCGAGTCCTGGACCGAGCCACGTTCCGCCATTTTCCGTTACCAGCCGTGGATCGTGCGCAGCCCGTCCGGCGTGGAAACCACGATTGAAGGTGTGCGTGGCCGCGACAGCGGCAAGCACCTGGTCGCCCGTTTCCCCGGCGTC
>NZ_PYUA01000082.1:0-555 GCF_003028545.1 Bacillus sp. Nf3
GCCGCCAGCTGCGCCGGGTCGTCGAAGTCGATCATGTGCGGCTTCGGCACGCGGTTGCGGAAGGTCACCACCGGCTTGTGCTGGACGATGAACTCCGAAACGATCGATGAGGTATCCGACACCAGCACGTCGGCCGCACGCTGCGCGGCCATCACCTGCTCGGGCTCGATGAAGCGCGCATTGGCACCGGCCAGCGCGCGGTACTGCTCGAACAGCTGTGGCGGGCACTTCGGATGCAGGGTCAGCAGCCAGTAGCGTTCGCCGGCGGCGATGTCGGCGGCGATCTGTGCATGCAGGTGCGGGGCCGCACTGAGGCGTTCGGTGAAGGTCGAGCCGAACAGGATCACCGGGCGATCGCCCGCAGGCGCGCGCAGCGCGGCGCTCTCGCCGCCATCATCGCGGAACAGGGGATCCAGTTTCGGCCAGCCGGTCTCGGCCACCGCGGCCAGGCGCGGGAACAGGTTGTGTTGCAGGCGGGCGTAGCTGCGCGTGTGCTCGGTGAACATGTTGGCCTGCAGGCCGAGGATGTGCCCGCGCTTGTCGGCCGCCAGTTCG
>NZ_PYUA01000083.1:0-553 GCF_003028545.1 Bacillus sp. Nf3
CGCCGGGCGAGATGCTGTTCGTCACCGGCCATTCCGGTGCGGGCAAAAGCACCCTGCTCAAGTTGATCCACCTCGACGAACGGCCCAGCCGCGGCGCGGTGGTGTTCGACGAGCGCAACCTGCTGAAGGTGCGCGGTGGCGACGTCCCGCGCCATCGGCGCGCGGTCGGTGCGGTCTACCAGGACCACCGCCTGCTGATGGACCGTTCGATTGCCGAGAATGTGGCGCTGCCGCTGATCCTGCGCGGCACCCGTCGCGGCGATATCAGCAAGCGCGTGCGCTCGGTGCTCGAGCGCATGGGCCTGGGCCACCGCGAGAAGGCGCTGCCTTCGCAGCTGTCCGCGGGCGAGCAGCAGCGCGTTGGCATCGCCCGCGCCATCGTCGGCGAACCCAAGCTGCTGGTGGCCGACGAGCCGACCGGCAACCTCGACCCGACCCTGGCGGCGGAAATCATGGCGCTGTTCGCCGAACTGCCCTCACGCGGCACCAGCGTGCTGGTGGTCAGCCACGATCTGCCGCTGCTGCGCCGCATGCGCAAGCGCGTGCTGATCCT
>NZ_PYUA01000084.1:0-553 GCF_003028545.1 Bacillus sp. Nf3
GCACAGCCTGGGGCTGCGCGTGCAGCTGTGCGATACCCGCCATGGCCACTTCGACTTCGATCCCGCCCAGCTCAAGCGGCTGGCCGACGCGCGCACGCTGGCGATCCTGCCCACCCATCTCGGTGGCCGCATCGCCGATGTCGAGTTGGCCTGCGAGGTTGCACGCAGCGCCGGCGCCTGGGTGATCGAAGATGCCGCACAGGCGCTCGGTGCACGCGTAGGCAGCCACAGTGTCGGCCTGCGCGGTGATATCGGCTTCTTCAGCCTGGCCGCCGGCAAGGGCCTGAGCCTGCACGAAGGCGGCCTGCTGGTCAGCCGCGATGATGAGCTGCGCGCGGCACTGGCCGAACATGCGGCTCAACACGTTCGTTCCAGCCTACGCTGGGAGCTGCTGCGCAGTGTGCAGCTGATGGGCCTTGCCGCCTGCTACCGCCCTTCGCTGCTGTCGCTGGTGTACGGCAATCCACTGCGCAGCGCACTGCGCCGTGGCGACGTCGAAGCCGCAGTCGGTGATGTGTTCGCGCTGGACATCCCTCAGCACCGGGTCAGCCGC
>NZ_PYUA01000085.1:0-553 GCF_003028545.1 Bacillus sp. Nf3
CCTGTTGTGCCAGTGCGGTCGGTGCGGTGCTGAACAACAGCAGCAGGATCAGTCGCAGGATGCGGGCCATGTCAGTCTCCCCAGCGCAATGCGGCTTCGAAGCCGAGATGGCGTTCGCGGTGGCCGTCGTAGACCGGCCGCGACCAGCGCACGCCGTACTCGAACACACGGCCCGGCCCCAGTTGCCACTCATGCTGGTAGGACACCGATGGCACCAGCGCGCTGCCGAAGCCGTCCTGCCAGTAGTCCCCCAGCGAAACCGTCAGCGGGTGCCGGAAGTGGCGTTCGTAGTGCCGCCACAGTTGCTGGTCGATGCGCAGCCCGATCTCGACCATGCGGTCGCGTGACGGGTTGAAATAGGGCGCATCATCGCGGCTGCCGCGACTGGTGTAGGCACTGGCCAGGCCGTCGACCAGCCAGCGCGGCCGGGTCAGCAGGCGCTGCTCGAGGGCGGTACTGAACAGCTCGCGATGATTGCCGTCGTCGTAGCGGAAACGGCTGGCGCCGAACATCCAGTGGGTCAGCTCACTGCGCCGGTAGTCCACCCGCGCGC
>NZ_PYUA01000086.1:0-552 GCF_003028545.1 Bacillus sp. Nf3
CGGTGACCACGTGCAGATGCGCGAGGGCCACCTGAGCATCAATGGCCAGCCGTTGCAGATGGCCGACCTGCAGGACGTGGAAGCCTTCGGCCAGCGTCGCGCCCGCCTCGACCTGGACATGGGCGGTGGCCCGGACATCGCCGATCTGGTGGTGCCGGCCGGCAAGCTGCTGGTGCTCGGCGACCACCGGGGCAACAGCTTCGATGGCCGCTTCTTCGGGTTTGTCGACGCCGACAAGGTCTATGGCCGCGCGGTGGCGGTGTACTACCGCCGTGGCGACGGCTTCGAGTGGCAGCGCCTGTAAGCTGAATTGATACTTTCCATGTATCAATCATGATCCAACAGGTTATGGATCGACTGGATGGACGGGCCTAGTCTGGGCCCGTTCCTCTCCACCCGGCCGCCCCCACCGGCCCATCGATCCCATGACTGGCGAAACCGCGGCGGCCGTTGAAGGCCGTCCTTCCACTCTCGATACCGGCACTGACACCCGCATCCAGCAGGGCACGCCGGCCTTCCGCCGCACTGCGCTGGCGCTGTTCCTGGCCGGCT
>NZ_PYUA01000087.1:0-551 GCF_003028545.1 Bacillus sp. Nf3
TGAATGCTCAACCTGTACTGCTGCGCCCCGAAACGCTGACCCTCCGCGATCGTCCGGTCCGCGTCGTTCCGCCGGAAGAGGTCATCGACAGCGAAGCCCTGCTCAAGGGCCGTCGTGAAATCCTGATCCAGCACGGCGACCGCTTCTACCGCCTGCGGCACACCAGCAACGACAAGCTGATCCTGACCAAGTAACCGCGGTCTGGTCGCCCGCCTCCCTCCCTCCTGCCGGCAGCGCCGGCAGGGTGGGCGACCCGTCCGCGCCCGCTCTCTCCCCCTCGGTCTACCGCGTGCACCTTCCGGGTGTGCCGGTAACCGGGGGTTCCCCTGCCTGACTGACCGAACCCGATGACCCGCCATACCGCCCTCTGCCTTGCCGTCTGGATCGCGCTGCCGCTGTCCGCCCACGCCGCTGCTGCGGCCAGCGCCGCCCCCGAGGCGCGCGAATTCGACCGCGTGCAGGTCACCGCCACGCGCACCGAGCGCGCGGTCAGCGACGTTGCCGCCACCGTCGATGTGATCGACCGCGAGCAGATGGATCGCCATCTGGTG
>NZ_PYUA01000088.1:0-551 GCF_003028545.1 Bacillus sp. Nf3
ATTGCCGAAGCGCTCGAAACTGAGCACCTGAATCGCCGGAAATGCAACCCTCACCGTCCTGTCACGGGCGGCGGCGTTTGCTTGCCCCACCCCCGTTTGAGGGCGAAAATGGGCGTTCAGAACAAGTGCGAACATGATGATCGACTCTGCCCGCTATCCCCGCCTCGCGCGCATCCAGCCCCCGGATGACCTGCGCACGTTCGACGAATCCGAAATGAGGGCGGTCGCTGACGAACTGCGTGCCTACCTCATCGAATCGGTGGGCAAGAGCGGCGGCCATTTCGCCGCCGGCCTGGGCGTGATCGAACTCACCGTGGCCCTGCACTACCTGTACCAGACCCCGCACGACCAGCTGGTCTGGGACGTCGGTCACCAGACCTACCCGCACAAGATCCTTACGGGTCGCCGCGACGAGATCCACACCGTCAAGCAGAAGGACGGCGTGGCGCCGTTCCCCAAGCGCGAGGAAAGCGAGTACGACACCTTTGGCGTCGGCCACTCTTCGACCTCGATCTCGGCCGCGCTCGGCATGGCCATTGCCCGCCAGTCCG
>NZ_PYUA01000008.1:0-122478 GCF_003028545.1 Bacillus sp. Nf3
GGTCATCGATGTCTTGAAAAATCGTTTTGAGTGCCTTTTTTTGATCCTTTACAATGCTTTTGGCGTTTTTGATGCCCATATGTACTGCGTTGTCTAAAAAGTGTTCTTCTATAAAGGTATCACCGCCAAAGTTTGTATCATCCAGTGTCCCAGAAATACCTTCATGAAAGGCTTTTTGCTTATCGATGAAGCTGATAAACATGTCTACATTTCCGGCGAGCTCTTTATAAAAGCTTTTAATGTTATCGGCACCTTTCCCAGTGAAGTCGTCACCGAGGTTGGCAACACCTTGTAATGCCTTTTTTAAATCTACCATTTGTTCGCGGAGTTCCTGATAGTGTTTTGCCCTTGTGTCCATGGCACTGGTTAGTGCTTTTGCATCAAGTATCTTACCCAGAAGACGTCACTCCCTCCATTATTGATCATAAAGTCTATTTTACCTTTCTCAGCGAATTGGAAAAATAGGCTTTAAGTTACAAAAATAATTTCCAAATATTTTTAGAGGGAATAAAACAAGTGATAATTGAAATGTTTTTTCCTTTCAGCAAAAAAAGTCAGTCCTCTTTTGAGAGGACCGACTACATTTTGCTTAGAAAAAGCGTTTTAAACTTTTCTTGAGTGGAGGGATATCCAACTCGCCTTTTTCAAAGAATTTTTTCAGTAAGTACTTACTAAAACCGGCTGCTTGTGTGTAGGTAATTTTCCCAGGTAACGGCGGTTCATTGGTGACAGCAACATCAATAATGACGGGTTTATCAGATTGAAGGGCTGTATCAAAAGCCGGAGCTAGTTCTTCATGCGATGACACGGAGATTCCTTTGCCGCCACATGCTTCTGCAAACTTAGCAAAATCAATATCTTCAAGCTCTATGCCATAATTGATGTTTCCTTTTACTTGTTGTTCATATTCAATCATTCCAAGGTTGCTGTTGTTTAAGATCACAACAACGATCGGAAGCTTATATTTTACCGCTGTCACAAAGTCTTGCATGACCATTGTGAAGCCACCATCACCACAGACAGCAATCGCTTGGCGCTTCGGTTCATTTAACTTAGCAGAGATAGCACCAGGCAAACCACAGCCCATTGTGGCAAGCCAGCTGGAGATGATGAAATCTTGCTGTTTCATTTCGAAATGGCGGGCCATCCATACGGTCACATTCCCTACATCAACAGAAAGAATGGCGTCGTCTTCGACTGCTTCTTCTAATCTAGCAATGACTTGCTGAGGTTTAAGCGGTGATGTAGCAATGGATTTTTCCTTATCCATTTCTTCTCGCCATTTCATCATATGCTCAGTACAAGCTTCAAGGAAACCACGCTGCTCTTTATATTCAATGTAGGAGGTCAGTTCATGCAAACCACTCTTGCTGTCACTCACGATTCCTACGTCTACCGGATATCTTTTACCGATTTGATCTGGTTTAATATCCAGTTGAATGGCAGGTGTGTCCTCTGGTAAGTAGTCTCTATATGGAAAGGAAGTTCCAAGCATAATTAAGAGATCACACTCTTCCATTGCTTCATATGCTGGCTTCGTTCCGATTTGACCTAGGTTTCCTAAAAAATATGGGTGCCTGTCTGGCACAACACCTTTTGCAGGAAGTGTGATGACAATAGGTGCAGCAGCCTTTTCTGCAAATGAAAGAAGCTCTTCTTTTGCATTTCGTAATCCTTTGCCTGCTAAGATGACCGGCTTCTTCGCATTGTTAATTAGCTGTGCTGCCTTTAGCAGTTGATCTTTCTTTGGCCGTATTTCTCCCTCAACATAAAGAGGAGATGTATAAACAGGCTTACGCTTAATTTTTTGAGAAAATAAGTCATCCGATACGGTGAGAACTGCCACACCTTTGTGAGTATAAGCTGCTTTAATGGCTTGATTCAATAAATCAGGCAGAGCTTCTGCTGTTTGTACCTGCTGATTAAAGACAGCAACGTCGTCAAACATCCGCTCTAATTTGATTTCTTGAAAGGCGTCTCTCCCTACTTCAGTTGACGCAACCTGCCCTGCAATTGCTAAAACGGGTGCGCCATCTGCTTTTGCATCGTATAGTCCATTTAATAAGTGGACAGCACCCGGTCCAGCGATGGATAAGCAGACACCGAGCTTACCTGTTAGTTTGGCATCAGCCGCCGCTGAAAGTGCCGCCACTTCTTCATGTCTCGTTTGTATAAATTGTATTTGGCTTGATTCATGCCTAAGCTCTTCAATCAATTCGTTTATGCTGTCGCCGGGCATTCCATAAATATGTTTTACGCCCCACTCTTCCAGTAGCGCTGTTACTTCTTTTCCTGCGGTTCTTTGCGGCATGTGAGAAAACTCCTTTTTTCTTACTCCATACCACCGCACCCTTTTGATCAAACGTTTCAACTTGCTGCTACTTTTTAAAATGATATGGAAGGGTGGCGACCACTATATCCCGCTTCCATAACAGACGGAATCTTAATAAGAAGGCAGATTGGTTATGCAAGATCGTGTGCCATCTTTTTTTCGGGATAAATTGAGGTACGAGTACCATCACTTTATATTGATGCGCATTTGCTTTTGCCTCAACCGTTTCAAGAAATTTATCGAGCGGATGAATAAGGCTTCGATAAGACGAATGCAGCATCACAAGCCGCACACCACTGTTCAGTTTTTCCCAATCCGCTTCAATTTTCTTATCTTTTTCTTTATCAAAGGATACATGAACTGCTATGACTTGCTCTGATAAGGATTTTGCATATTGAACAGATTGCTCGACGACACGTGTTACTCCTGCTATTGGCACGATGACCACATTTCCTTTAATCTCAACAGGCTCTGTTTCATTCATTAAACGCAGTTGTTCTCCGACAGACAGATAATGCTTTTTAATGGAATGAAAGATCAATAACACAATTGGCATGAAAACAAATACTGGCCATACAAGATGGAACTTGGTCAAAATAAGAATCATGAGAACCGTGAAGGAAATCAGTGCTCCGACTATATTGATAGGCATTTTCGTTCTCCAGCCCTTCGGTTTTTCACGAATCCACTTCACACACATACCGGTCTGTGACAAGGTAAATGGAATAAATACACCGACAGCATATAGCGGGATAAGGTGTTCCGTTTTCCCATCAAACAACCAAATAAGCAGCATGGAAGCTACACCTAAAAAGATAATGCCATTAGAGTAACCGAGACGATCCCCTCTTACAGTAAACATGCGCGGCATATATTTATCCTTTGCTAAGTTGACCGCCAATAAAGGAAAGGCGGAGAAGCCGGTGTTTGCCGCTAATATCAAGATTAAAGCAGTGACAGCCTGAATGACATAATAGAAAAATGTACGTCCAAATGTATCTGATGCAATTTGTGATACAACTGTTTCTTCTGGCTTTGGTGAGATGCCAAAACCAAACGCAAGCAATGTCACGCCAACAAATAATACAGCTAGTAATCCACCCATCATCAATAATGTTCTCGCTGCATTTTGTGCAGCTGGTTTTTTAAAGGATGGAATGGTATTTGAAATGGCTTCTACCCCAGTCAGTGCAGAACAGCCAGACGAAAATGCTTTTAATAAAAGAAATAATGTAATGCCAGGTACGTGTGTACCTATTGCAGTATGCTCAGGTGCTGGAGGAACGCCTCCTGTCAATAATTTAAAGCCGCCGACTCCAATTAATATAAGGAGTGATATGACAAACAAGTATACGGGATAAGCCAAAATAGATGCTGATTCTGTCAATCCACGAAGGTTGAGCACCATAATCAAGATGACCAATACAATTGAAATCAGCACATGATATGGATATAGTGCTGGAAAAGCTGATGTGATGGCATCGGTACCCGCTGATATGCTCACTGCTACAGTCAAAATATAATCTACAAGCAATGATCCGCCAGCGATCAGTCCTGGCTTTTCACCTAAGTTTCGGCTAGAGACGACATAGGCCCCCCCGCCTTCTGGATAAGCATAAATAATCTGGCGGTAAGATAGAATTAACGCCATTAAAAGAATTAATACACAACCTGCAATCGGGAGTGAGTACCAAAATGCTGCTGCACTAACGACTGAAAGAACAATCAAGATTTGTTCTGTACCGTATGCAACAGATGACAATGCGTCTGATGACAATAATGCCAACGCTTTGATTTTTGATAGTTTTTGTTCTCCTGCTGCCTGTGATTTTAATGGTTTCCCAATTAAAATCCGCTTCATCAAACTGTACATGTGATGCCCGCTCCTTTAGTGTCAAACGATTAAGTTACAAAAGATGGATTGCCAAAAAGACACAGAGGCAATAGAATGCCCCTGCGTCTATTGTTTAGATCACAGGTTGGTCTTTGCTCTCTTTAACGCTTACGAGGTTAGCTGACGGATTCGGGCGCATGAGACTTTGCCCTACCTAAAAAGGATTCACCCCACGTGGTGTCCTGCACCACTAATGGTTCCCCCGCTCATCGAAATGATTCAGCGATTGGTCTTTTATAAAAGAGATCATACTCCCGTTTGACACCAAAGTAAAGACATTTTTTCAAGGTCTTTTGATCGTTTATCAATCAGTCTTTTTGCGGTTTTTTCGCACAAAATAAATAATCATTCCGACCACAAAAATAATCAGCACAGCGATACATGCAAAATAAATCCAAGAATCACCGACGCCTTGCTTTTCACCTTTTTTGAGATCATTTGTTGTGCTGACCGTTTGATGATTAGAGAACATGTCTTTGTTTTTGCTCTCGATGGCAACTGTTGCCGTTTCCGTATTTGATTGCAGGAAATGAAGCACTTCATGTGAAAGATCAGCGTCTGCTGCATTCATTCCTGAAAAGACGGTCATTGTTTGCTCTTTATTCCATACAGATGGCTGCGTCCATACAATACGAGCAGTCGTTTCGTTGATCATGCCAAAGGAGGATACATCATACTGATCCTTTGTCACAGGAACGATGAGATCGTCTGCCTTTTCTTTTAAAAGAGAGAACGTTTGAATGCCACCGATGAAAATAAGAGAGTGATTCTTCAATTGATCCTTTGTCACATTTGATGCTTTGATCAATTGATATTGAGCAGCTTCCGGCTGACTAAATGATTCTGTCAGCATCGCCATTTGATTGATCGTTTCTTGCTTGATTTGATTTGGCATGATGATCAATGTTTTTCCTTGCTGCGTTTTTGATGTGAAAGGAAGCGGCCATGCGGCTAAATCCGGTGTATCACTAGTCGTCCCTTCTGGTATTTGAAGAGAGCTGTTATTATCAATATAAATCCAGCCTTCTTCATCCGTATGTCTGCAGGCTTCCATGTTTTTAAAGCCTGTAGTGACAAATTGGAGATCAATATACTCGTTCTTTTGAAGGACTTGTGCATCTACTGAAATTGACACATGATAGAATCCATTCCCATCTTTGTTTCCTAGTTTTGTTAACGGTACATCGTGTGGTTCGTTATTGATCATGACTGTTAAGCGTTCCGCTTTGTTCGCTTTATCAGATTTTTTAAATGATAGATTGAGTTTTGCACCTGATTTTTGATTAGCGATCAATGCCTTTGGATAATAGTAATGATCAGATACCGTCTTTTTGGTTCCAACCGTGACATCATCACCACCAAAATCTTTTAAACGAATTTGATGAGATGGTTTTGATGCTTTAGCAGTAACCTTTTGAAGCAGCAAATCTGTCCCAGTGAGCTGATCGGTCAGTTCTGGTTGAGTCAGGACATTGATTTTTTCAGCAATTGTCTTTGGCTGTTCAGCAGTGACAAATAAAATGGGCTGTTCTTTTTTCTTCCCAGTCAGTGTTCTCACTGCTAACGTGAGCTGGTTGCTTGCTGTTTTCATTTTCACAGCTTGCTCGATCGATTTCACTCGTCCCTCCCAGTTTCCTTTCGCTCCAACAGCAATCGTTGGATGCGCGATTTGCTTGAGGTCCTTTTCTTGGACGAGTTTGAGGTCTGCTTGGCGGTCTTTGTTTTTCAACGTACGGTATACTTTCATAGCCGCTTCTAATTCAGCTGCTTCTGGTGAATTTGGAATCACAATATCTGTTTGTTCTTTCTGATCACCTGTTTGAATGAAAGGTGAAGGGAAGCTGTCTAACGTCACGTCTTTCGTTTGAGTCCCTTTGAAATCCAGCTCACTTTCAGGGTATACTTTCAGCCAATTGGCAGGTGTCTCTTGGTTGATACACACACCTTCTTTTAACACGCCATAAAATGCGAGCTGAATCCGATGAGAACCTTTTTTCAATTGCGATTTGTTCAATTTGATTTGAATCGATTTCTTTTGGTTTTTTCCTGTTACGGGAATGGTCTTTTCAATCTCTCCATCAATCATGACTGTGAACGATGATGGCGAAATGAGTAATGGTGATGCCTCTATATTTAATGTAAGGGTGCTAGACTCTACTTTTTCTTTTTCTATTTGATAGGAAAATTCAGTGCGGTCTTCTTGTCCATACAAGGTCACTACATCTTCTGATAATGCTTGCGTTTCTGTTTGACTTCCTTTTGATGAGCGAATCCAGTCATCTTTCACTTGTACTCGATTTGATTGCGCCAGTGCTTGCCCCGCCATGAAAAAAGGCTGAATGGCAAGCGATATCACCAATATAAAAACCATCCATTTTACTGATTTCAATTTGTCACCCGCTTTTCTTTTGTTGTTGATCGTAACGCTCGGTTTTGTACCATTTTACTTCTTGTTTGAATAAACGGCTCTTTGTCTCTACAAATAAAGAGTACACGACTAGCGCAATCCATACTTGAGAGTAAGTGAAGTACATGAGCGCCACAATGAGTATATTTTGTTTGGTGAGCTCTGTTTTCTCAATGCTTAATGTAATCATCACTTCTGTTAGAAATAGGAAGAAGGCCAATCCCCACAGGATCAGGGCAACAGCTCCTACAGATAAGTGAAGGTCAACAAATAGGTTCACGATAAAGATCCCGTTTGAGAGCAGGACACCGAAGAAAAATAAGAAATACGTAAAGAAGAAATAAAACAAATCGAAAATCATTCGTTTTCGTTTCAACTTCATAAACTGCTTTAAAAATTTGAGTACAACATATTGATTGCCTCGAGCCCAGCGCGTTCTTTGCCGCCACCAGACTTTCCACGTCTCAGGCTCTTGTTCCCAAGTGATCGCTGCCGGGAAAAATCGAATGACATAGCCAAGGTTATAGACACGAATCGTTAATTCGGTGTCCTCAGCCAGCGCATGAACATCCCAGCCACCAAGTTCTTCTAAAATATGGCGGCGGATGGCGAAGTTGGTGCCTGGTATTGTCGCAATGCTAAACCACTTCCATCTTCCGCCCTGCGCCATCCATTGGAAGCAGATGGTCTCAATATTAATAAATTTGGTCAGGAGATTTTTGGCTGCATTAATGACCCTGAATTTCCCGACAACAGCACCTGCCTTAGGGTCGTTCAATAAACCAAGAACCAAGTGATAGACGGCCTTTTGTTCAGGCATGTTATCTGCATCGTATACGCAGATGACTTCTCCTGTTGAAGCCTTTAAGCCTTCATTCAGTGCAGTGGATTTTCCCTTTCCGGCAAATGGCGGCTTTGTTTCAATCATATGGACATGATCATATTGCTCACTGAATGACCGCACGATGTCCCCAGTGCCATCGGAGGAATTGTCATTAATCACAATGATTTCAAGGAGATGTTTAGGGTAGGATAGCTGGACCATTGCTTTTAGCGTTTGCCGGATGACAACTTCTTCATTATGAGCAGGAATCAGAATGCTGACGGTCGGCAGCTCTTTCCCTTGTTTCGTCCATTCAGGCAGCACTTTTTCGTAGGTCAGGTAGTGCTGAAAGCCGCCCTGCATGAGAAACATGTGGTATAGGAGCATGATCCAAATCAGTATTAATGAAAGATAAAATAAGACATCAGCCACCAAGTTTTCTCTCCTTAAAAATTCGTTTTTTCATTGTCAGTCTTAAATACAATGTGTAAAAAGCAAATGCCGCAATAAACAGCATCACCACGACTGTGAGAATTCGCAGCATATTTTCCATGCCGCTTCGTTTGACTGTTTTGGTTTCTGCTCTATTGGATTGTTCTACTTGAATATGTCCATTCCCTGATGTTTTGATCTGCACATGTGATGTTTGGACCGTCTGTTTTGTTTTCTTTAAATCCAGCCATTCACTAGAAGGAATTGCATCCATCTGCATCATCAGATTTTGCAGTCCATCTATTCCTGATTCCACATCATAGGAAAGCCCAATTGCGGCTGATTGAAGATGCTGGATGGATTGAATCTTTTGCTCTGTTAAAATATTTGAACCTTCTTGGTCAAATGCTGGCTCTACTGATTGCTGAGGATATAAGGTCATGCCGTGAAGCATAGCGGGTTTCGTCACCAGCGGCGGAGTACCGGCTGTTTTCCACGTATGATCCGACAGCTGTACCTGTCCAAACAGACTGGACACATGTCTAGATATCACTTCATAGCCTTGTTGAGATATAGCATCATGCGGCACCTCGAATGCCAGCGGATATAGACCTTGCTGCGCAAGAAGCTCAATGCCTTTTGTTAGTTTTTCTTCTGTGTAGATGATTTCTTGCTGCTGATTCGATCTCGTATAAGCATGGAAATCTTTTTCATTCGAAAAATGGCTTTCACTTTGCTTCTTCTCGGCTTTTTTTGGGTCATTTGACGTAATGGACTGATCATTCTTTGCATCCCAGAACTCAAAGTCCTGACCAGAATCCTCCGTTCGGTACGTACGGCTAAATCCATGAAGAATGATACTGGCTCCATCGCTTTGCAATTGTTTTAACACTTTTACGAGCTGCGGGCGGTCACTCAGTGTCACTTCATCACCTGTTGTTCGATCCACCCATACAGGGGTTACCGCTATCAGAAACGGAATATGCCGAGTGGATACGTATTGTCCAAGCTCAAGCAACTTCTTCTCGTCAGAGACAGGACTGATGTTCCCAAGCCTTAAGTACTTTGTGGTCAGCTGATGAGAAGAAGGCAGGCGTTTTTCCAGCACTTCTGCAAGCAGCTCGTTCTGCTGCACGACATTTAAGATTCCAATATAGTCTGCCCCTTCCTTTGTTTGAATCACAAATGGAAGATCAGCTTCATGCTTCTTCAATAAAAATTCACTTTGCAAGTCTGCCCCTTGAACCGTTAACGCACTGATACTTTTCTCTAGCTGACGGTAAGTTTGATCATCTGTATATTTGATTTGACTCGTATGATCTTGTTTGTGAAAAGTAAGCTTGGAGAATGGGCGAAGCTGTTCCGCATTGTATCCAATGGCTATCACCTTCTGTGCTTCATTCATCATACGAACGGTCTGCTTCGGTAAGGTTCTCTTTATTTCCCCTAGGTAGATGACTTGCTGAAATTCACTGATCTTCTTTTCAGCCAAATGTTCATCAGATACAATCGTCAGCTGTTTGGAAAAATGTCCGGCGAGTAGATCCAACATATGCACTGCTGGTGTCGCTTCCCCCGATTCTGTCGAATAAACGATCAGGGTATCTGGCTTGGCAAGAGCGTCGGCTGAAGCCATGTATTTAAAAGAAAAAATCAAAAAAAGAGCAAGCAGCAAACAGCATTTCATCAAAGAATTAAAGTTCATTCATCATCATCTCTTTTTCTAGTTCTTCTAAAAATTGCTCTGCCGTACGATATTCCGAACTGCTAGTTAAATGACAGACATGAAAAGTCAGGGTGACTTCACGACCGTTTAACAGCACATGCTTTTGCAATTTATCTTTTAGCTTCTCGAGGACGACAGAGACATTCTCTTCTGGTGTGTGAGTAAGCAGCAAGCCTATTCTTTCTTCGGATAATCGAAATTTCTTATCAGTTTCTCTGACACTTTCGCGAATCTTGATACTTAATTGCTGAAATAGGTGCTGCATTTCTTTTTCTCCATATAACGATTTGAATTCCGCTGCATAATGGATATGAAGAAGGATAAAAACGAATGGCTGTTTGTAACGTTCTGCCCGTTTCATTTCCTCGGATAATTCCAGCTTCATCCGATCTGCATTGTCAAATCCAGTTGTCGAGTCAATCGCCACAAATTGTTTCATCGCCCGCTTTTGTTGTTCAATGGTGTGACGCATCGTCTTGATCCGCTCATGCAAGCTTCCTGCTGAAATCGCGAAAAAGAGAAGGGCTACGCCCCAAACCACCACATTCTGCAATGTTTGATTGGAAAAGAAGGGATTTGTGTGGCCAAGCTCTGTAAAGAACATAGCACTTCCTATAAAGAACAACATCAGCAAGGTAAAAATTAATGCTGGTAAGATGCCAAATAAAATCCCGCATCCTAACACGACAAAAGTCAGTGTGATCATCAAAAAGCTCTCTGCATCATGTAAGCCAAGGTAGCCCATAAACAAAATAAGACCTGCAAACGTGAGGAGCAGAGAATAATATAAACGATACGTATTACTGAATAACCGATTCATTAAAAAGCTCCCTTTCTGCAATGAGAGGCAATAAGTTGTCAAATGAGTGTGTGTCTTTTTCGTTCATGTATCCTCCATAATAATCCTTGAGAGGATCTTGAATTTGTAATTCTTTCATGCGGTCATAAACCTCTTTTGCGAATTCCGGTTCGTTTCGTTTAAGAGCATACAAGATGACCAATGCATATACAGAAGGCGATTCATACGTCACCGATGGCTGCAATGTGCTCAGTTTATATCTACCGTACAGTTTTCCTTCTTTTTTAAAAGTCGTTTTTAGCCATTTCATGATCGCGGACGTACTCACCTTTGCACGATCGGCATGTAGAGCCGTATAGAGTTGATCAATCATATTGATTTCTTGATCAAATGAATAGGCTTTTTTCTTTATGTCATAGGATTTAGGAAAGAATCCTTTTTTTCTCGGTGCTTGTTTTAGAATGGTCAATTGGTTACTCGTCATTTGTTTCGTGAATATTTTGAGGGATTCCAATTCTTTGATTGCTTTTGGGTCTACATATGAGAGTGTGATTGTGTGTGAAGTTCGGTTTATTGATGCATCATAATAATCGGACAAGATGCCTCTATACATATTCTTGTCTTTTAACGCTTGTGCGATTTCTTTTGCTGTGGTTTGATACGCTGTTTTCTTCCATAAACGATCTGCTTTTTGAAGTGCCGCCACTACCCGTAAGTCATCAACTAGAGCATTGGCCTTACTTTTTTGATCAGATTCGATTTGCCAGCTGAGAAGGTGATCTTCTAATAAAAATTGATCTTGCAGGACACCAAATTGTTGGTCAAAAGAATTTTGGTCTTTTTTTCGAACAAGATAATCCATCCAAAGTCCAAGCGATTCAGATAAGTAGATGTGCTGCTCCGCTAATGAAGTGCGAATCATGCCTTGATCTGTCATGAGGTGATGAGTGATAAAATATTCTCCAGGCAATACAGGCTGTGGAGATACTGGATCAGCTGATTCCTTCTGCTGTTTCCAGGTACATCCGCCTAATAGAAAAACAATGAGTAAACCAATAGCCGTGCGATGTATGGCTGTAACCATTCGTGTCCCCTTTCAACTCCCGTTCTCTTAGCTCTAACGACTTATTATAGAGTGTTTTTGTTAAAATTTAAATAAATATTTTATACCAAATTACGAGTCTTTTTGCACACATATTCCCATTTTCAGAAAAACCATATGCCGATATACTTGATTACTCAGAAAAACCCATGCATTTTAGCATGGGTTTATATACTACTATTGATCTAATTTTAATTTCTTTAATTGCTCAGCCAGTGCGTTATTGATTGGTTCTTCCACTTTCTTTTGTTTCTTCATATATTTAGACACATCGTGCTTACTGGCTTTCTTTTGATTGGATTGTGATTTGCGTTTTTCGAAAACAGACAGTTTTTCTCTATGGCCGCACACACAAGCAAAGATTTTACCATCGCCTTCTCCGCGCAGTTCGAGCTTTTTATGACAGTTCGGGCAGCGAGCGTTTGTTTTCTTCGCTACATTTTTACGGTGGCCGCATTCTCGGTCTTGGCACACGAGCATTGTGCCATGTTTTCCGTTCACTTTCAGCATAAGTTTTCCGCAGTCGGGACAATGGGTGCCAGTGACATTGTCATGCTTAAAGGTTTGGTTCGTCTGTTTGATTTCAGATACGGCTTGTTTTGCATAGGACTTCATTTCACTCATGAATTGAGAAGCCTTCAGCTGTCCTTTTGCGATTTTAGAAAGCTTTTGTTCCCATTCCGCTGTTAACGCAGGAGACTTTAAGTCTTCAGGCACTAAGGAGAGCAGCTGTTTCCCTTTCGATGTGATGAAAATGTCTTTGCCCTTTTTCTCGATTAAGAAGCTGTTGAACAGTTTTTCAATGATATCGGCTCTTGTGGCCACTGTTCCTAGTCCGCCTGTTTCACCGAGGGTTTTCACTAAATCCTTTTCCTGATTCTGCATAAATGCCGCTGGGTTCTCCATAGCAGATAGCAGAGTTGCTTCATTAAAACGGGCAGGAGGTTTCGTTTCTCCATTTGTTTCTTTCAGCTGGCGTACTTCAAGTGACTGCCCTTCTGAGAGCAGCGGCAGATGCTGATCTGCTTCGGCTGATTCCTCGTCTTCATAGGAATCATCATACACGGCTTTCCAGCCGGCTGATTGTACGGTTTTTCCTTTTGCCGTGAACGTTTCACTGCCTATCTTGGCAAACACCGTTGTTTCCTCGTATTCAAAAGGATTCATGAGTACAGCAAGGAATCGTTTGGCAATAAGATCATATAATTTACGCTCTTTATCACTTAGTGCACCAGGATACAGCTCTTCCTCGGTTGGAATGATCGCATGGTGATCTGACACTTTTGCATCGTTGACGAAGCCTTTGTGCGCTTTCACGCCTGATTGTAAAATGCGGTTCACATGCTGTGCGTACGGTCTGACGTTCATTCCTTTTAAACGATCTTTTAATGTAGGAACGATATCCGCTGAAATAAATCGTGAATCTGTACGCGGATATGTCACAAACTTATGCTGCTCATACAATCGCTGAAGCGTAGACAAGGTTTCTTTTGCTGAGAAGCCGTAGCGTTTATGTGCATCACGCTGCAATTCAGTCAGGTCGTACAGCCCTGGAGCAAAAGCTTTTTTCGCTGTTTTTTTCAATGCATCGATCACCGCTGGTTTTCCTTTGCATCCTGCCAAACGCTCTTTTATGACATTCTCTTGGAATGTGCGGTTTTGCTTTGTTTTGGCATCCTGCCATGTCAACGTAAGCCCATCTACTTGTGCAGTCATTCCATAGAACGGCTTCGGCTGGAATTGCTGAATGTCTTCTTCTCGTTTGGCGATCATGGCAATCGTTGGTGTTTGTACCCGTCCGCAGGAAAGCTGTGCATTGAACTTGGTCGTCAGCGCTCTTGTTGCGTTGATCCCTACAATCCAGTCTGCTTCTGCACGTGCAACCGCTGAGCGGTACAGGTTATCATATTCTCTGCCATCTTTTAATCGTTTGAAGCCTTCTTGGATGGCTTTGTCCGTAACAGATGAGATCCATAGTCGTTTCAGCGGCTTTTTCACATGCGCTTTTTCAAGAATCCATCTTGCGACTAGCTCCCCTTCACGTCCAGCATCTGTTGCGATGACAATATCTTTTACATCTTTTCTTGCAAGCTGCGCTTTCACTGCTTGGAATTGTTTGCCTGTCTTTTTCATAACGACAAGCTTGAGGGGCTCTGGAATGATCGGTAAATCCTCTAAACGCCAGGACTGAAATTCTTTTCCGTAGCCTTCTGGATCAGCCAGTGTGACCAAATGGCCAAGCGCCCACGTCACAATGTATTGGTCTCCTTCTAAAAAACCATTTCCTTTTTTATGACACTTCAGCACACGCGCTAAGTCACGTCCTACTGAAGGTTTCTCTGCTAATACAACTGTTTTTGACACTAGATTTCACATCTCTTTCTTCTATCCATCCTTTTATTATAGCAGACGTGGAGATGCGGTTCTAATGACGGATTATTTCTTCAAGCGCTTGATGATTTCGTTGGTGATTTCTTGTGTTTGATAGGCTCCGCCGATGTCTGCTGTTAAAAAGCCGTCTGCTGTGACTGACTCGATGATTTCGAGCAGGTGTGTGCCCAGTTCTTCTTCTCCGAAATGATCAAGCATGAGTTTAGCTGTCCAAATTTGACCGATTGGGTTTGCAATCCCTTTTCCTGCAATGTCTGGGGCTGATCCGTGTACAGGCTCAAACATGGATGGATATTTGCCATTTACATTGATGTTGGCGGCAGGCGCCACGCCAATACTTCCCATAATGGCAGCTCCAAGATCAGTCAAAATATCACCAAATAAATTACTGGCTACAATCACATCGAATTTCTCAGGTCTTGTCACAAAGAAGGCTGAGAGTGCATCAATGTGCTGTGAGTCTGCTGTCACCTCTGGATAATCCTTTGCTACGTCTTGAAACACTTCATCCCAAAATGGCATTGTATGAACGATTCCATTCGATTTGGTTGCACTTGTCACATGCTTTCTTCTCTTTTTTGCTAATTGAAAGGCAAAACGCATGGCTCGCTCTGTCCCTTTTCTGGAGAAAACAGCATTTTGAATGGCAAGCTGATCTTCTCCTTGATAGATACGGCCCCCAATTTCACTATATTCACCTTCACCGTTTTCTCTTACAACAAGAAGATCGAAATCCTTTGGCTGAGCAAGCGGTGAGCGAATGCCGCTCAGCTGTTTTGCAGGTCTAACATTGATCACCTGCTCAAATTCACGTCTAATTTTAATGAGCAATCCCCAAAGTGATACATGATCCGGCACTAAATTGGCATCTCCGACGGCCCCTAAGAAAATGCTGTCAAAGGCTTTTAGTTGTTCCAATCCATCCTTTGGCATCATTTCGCCATGCTCTAAATAATATTCACAGCTCCACGGAAAATCCTGAAAGGTGAAAGATAGACCGCCATGCACCTCTGATATCGCTTTCAAAACTCGGATGGCTTCAGGCACAACTTCCTTTCCAACTCCGTCTCCTGGTATCGCTGCAATTGAAACATGCTTCATTGATTTTCCCCCCTTTGTCATCGGTCGACCGTCGACCTTTTAATTTGAGTTTACTAAAGAGTGCCTGTTCTTACAATGGACAAAAGACGCTTTTTGATCAAAGCGCCTTTTTATCCTGCACCAGTATCGGGGACTTCTGTTTCTTTCTTCCCGCACCTTTTTTATCTGAAAGCAGCAAACCTCCTAAGGTCAGTACCGTTCCTAGTGCCGACATGAAGGTCAGACTCTCGTGAAGAACGATCATTGAAATGATCATCGTGATAATGGGCACTCCATAAATATACACACTTGATTTCACCACACCGATCGTCTTCACGGAAAAGCTCCATGTCAGAAAACAAATAGCAGATGCAAAGACGCCTAAAAACAGCAAGTGGAAGGCAAACGATGGATTCGTGAACCGCTCCCAGTCTAAACGAATCTTAAAATGCCAGATTAGCGGAATCATCCATAGCAGCCCGTAAAAGAAGACACGTCTTGTCACCTGAATAATATGGTAGCCATATTGATTGATCATTTTCGATAAAATGGAATAAAATGCCCAGACGATGGTAGCCATAAATGCTAAAGCATCACCGAGCGGATTCAATTGGAACGTCGTCATCCCATTAAAGCTAATCAGTACAATTCCCATCATCGCGATGAAAAAGCCTATGAAAAAGCGGCTGTGCAGCGGCTCATCTTTTAATAAAAAATAAGACAATAGAAAAGAGAAAAATGGGACAACGGAGCTGATGACACCTGCATTCGAAGCGAACGTATAAGTAAGTGCAACATTTTCTAAAAAATAGTATAAGACCACACCGCATAACCCTGCGAGCGCAAACATCCCTTCATGCTTTCTACGCTGCACCTTCATGGTGACTGGATAAATGATCATCAGGGTAAGGTACCCAAGGAAAAAACGAAAAAATAAAATCTCTGTTGGAGAAAAAGCCGTTAATAATATTTTGGTTGATATAAAGGTAGATCCCCATAAAAAAATGGTGAACATGGCTGCTATATGACCAAGAAGCTGTTTATTTTTCATTTTGCTGTTACCTGCTTTTCAAAAATTTGCTGATACTGCCCTGGCGTAAGCCCAATAAATTCCGAAAAGAAATGAGTCAAATGACTTTGATCAGAAAATCCAGCGGCAGCAGCTACATCTATTGGCTTCATTCCTTGGGCGAGAAGCTCCTTCGCATAGTTCACCCTGATTGTCTGTAAATAACGATACGGCGTAATTCCTCTAAACTTTGTAAAAGCACGCAGCAATGAATATTTGTTCATGGACACGAGCTCACCTAAGTCATCTAACGATATATTTTCCGTGAGATGTGTTTCAATATATTGCTGTACGTCTTGGACTTTTTGTTCATTGGCATTGGCATTGGCTGCTGATGCTTTTTCCTCTGGTGTATCAGAATAGGTTTCGATCAACTGCTTCATCAAAAAGTAAAAGGCTTCCTGTTTATTCAAAGCAGGAGCTTCTTCTGTGATCATTTGATGAAGATCATATAATTGCTTTGCTAGTTCACTTTGTGAAACCACAGGGGCTTTAAAATGCGGCTTGTGCTGAAAGATCTTCTCCAGCAACTCTGGTTCAATATTTAAGCTGCGATAATCTAGCGGCTTGTGATCAAATTGTTCACATCCGTGATTATCGTACGGATTGAAAAGAAGGATATCTCCTTTTCCAATGATGTATTCTTGATTTTGGCAGAACATACGTCTTTGACCGCCTTCAATAAATCCAATCACATAGTATGTATGAAAATGTTTTGGGAACTTTTTGATGATGGCATGAAAGCGATACGCCTCTATTTGCAAGTCCTGGTCAAAATGGACTGTTCGTTCCTCTAATGTTCTCATGTCGATCCCCTCTTTTCACTGAACTCATCATTAGTGTAGCACACCCTTTTTTTCTTGGATTGTACGATATTGACTTTTCGATGCAGGCTTGCCTAGAGGGAAAAACTTGGATAACATGAGACAAAAGATGATGTACAAAAGAGGGAATGATGGGATGAATTCATTCGAGATGGAAAGACCAACATCGTACCACATGCAATTTTATGAACAGCTGAAGCAAATGATTTTTGATGGCCAGTTTCAGCCAGGAGAGCGCATCAATGAAACGCAGCTGGCCAAGCAATTTGGCGTAAGCCGTTCACCTGTAAGAGAGGCGATGAGGCTGTTAGAAAAAGACGAGCTTTTAATCGCGGATCATCGATCAGGCTATTCCGTCTATACGTTAACAGAAAAAGATGTCGAGGAGCTCTATCAAATTCGGGTGGCCTTAGAACCACTTGCTGTTGAACTTGCTTGTAAGGAAGCCACGCAAAGAGAAATGGATGAAATTGAGCAGGTTCTCACAGAGGCGGACGAAGCGATCAAGCAGGAGCTGCCATCTAAAGAGATCGTCCAGTTACATGAATCCTTTCATCAAAAAATCATTTTGGCGAGTCACAATGACCGTTTATCCAAACAATTGAATCACGTGAATGCACTCATTCACTATTGCCGCATTTTCCATTTTAGCGGCGGGGCTCGTGCTGAAACCATTCAAAGAGAGCATGCAGCGATCTATTCTGAAATAAAAAAGCGCCGCTCCACAGAAGCGGTTCAAGCAATGACGGAGCATTTATTACATGATGTGATGCACTTAAAGCAAGTACTCTCTGAAACAAACAAACAGTAAAGGACTTTTCCCATTTTTTAAGCAATCCATGAACATATTTTGAATTTTTCGTAGATTTCAGCATGTCCAGACGATCTTTCGTTTATATTAGAAGATGAGAAACTAGCTTTTATACAGGAGGATTTGTATATGCATACAAGTATTAGCCGTCTGCGACAGGCGGGTTTTATTGAGGGTATGTCTCTTTTAACCCTTCTTTTAATTGCCATGCCTCTAAAATATTTTGCGGATATTCCGATGGCAGTCACCATTGTAGGCTCTCTTCACGGCGCACTGTTTGTCATCTATATGCTCGTTTTGGCATATGTGACATTTAAAGTTCGCTGGCATTTGAAATGGTCCATCGCCGGTTTTTTTGCGGCATTCATTCCTTTCGGCAATTTCGCCTACGATAAGGTGCTCCGCCAATATGATACAAAAGCTTAATAGAAAAAGCGTTCCTAAAAGGAACGCTTCAGATTGTTGACAAAGGGCTAAAATGATTTTGATTTTAGCCCTTTGTCTTCTTTTCAGCGTGATAGAAAACCTTTGCAGCCCTAGGAAGGACGGCTACCTTTGCGGAGCGAATTTGACATTCGTGAGCACCGAAGCGCAGACCTGACAACGAATGCGAGGGTTTGTCTACACGCTGAAGCGTTCCTAAAAGGAACGCTTTTTTATATTGATGCATATTTAACAATGGCTGCTTGACGCGTCATATCGTGATATGCCACCCATAATTCATCACCAGGCAAGACGCTGGTGATTGGATCGATTGGCTGTTTCACTTCATACATCATGCCATTTCTCTCAACTTGAATGATTGCTAACGGCAGATTGCCGATGACGCCAGCAAATTCGACATTGGTCACTTTTGCACTTCCTTGTTTCTCTTGCATGAGGCCCATTTCTCTATCCAGCTCTTCTTTCTTTGTCTGGATCGTCATTTGAGTGCCCGCTGCGATCTGCATATGATCAGGGATGAACTGGCTGACCGTTTTGGTGATGGACTGATCTCCGTTTGACACTGTCACATCCAGCTGAATAGGCTTTTGTTCATGGATGGCAATTGGATATTGCTTCACACGCTGGATGGTTCCAGTTAACGTCATATCTTTCCCCGATCGATTCCGAACTTCATAGCCATAGGCAGCCATTTTCAGCTGGCCATTGATGTCGACGAGATCGGCTTTTTCTCCTGTTCTAAATTCAAAACCAGCGGCTTGAATCATCGGAATGATATACGTTTTCTGATCTAATTCAAATGTGAGTGATAAGACGGTGCCCCGTCCTACGGTTCCATATGATTCTATATTTCTTAAAACAGCGCCTTTGATGAACTTTGGCTCACTTGGCTGCGAGAAGTCACCCTCTTTTAAAAGCATTGCCTTTTGCTTCTTCGGATCATAGTGAATGGCAATAGGCTGGCCTGGCTGTGGTATCTGGGTGTAGGATACAACCGTTTTAACCGTCTTTTCTATACTTTGCCCTTCATATTCAAATTGAAGCCGCATGCTGACAACTGGCTGTTCGTTGATATAGGTGCCCGTTTCTTTCACGGACACAATATAGGCTTGTAATGTGACACTGTCCTTTATCTTGTTTCTTCTCACCAGTCTCAAAATCGGCGGCAGGAAGATCGCTAGTACAAATAATAACAGCGGGATCAAGATCCATATCGCCCAGTTAAGAATGAGCGGTCCACCCTTCATTACATATTGCATAAAAGTATCAACAGACGTTTGATGGGCTGGACTGGCGTTTTCAATTGAGATGACCTTTTGCAAAGGAAATTCCTTTAGCTCTTTGCTTTTCGTCTCAAATGCACCCGTTAATTGATTGTCAAATGAATAATAGAGCCAATCGCTCTTCACATTTTTATTGAAAGAGAGCCCTTCTTTTTGTAAAGATTCATAAGACAATGATTGAAACAGCTTGCTGGCAGACACCGCCTTATTCGTGCGATGGTTATAAATATAACCCGTCAGCTTACCTTTTGCTTCGTCCTTTGCTGTAGAGCCTGCAATCAGCACTTCTTCCTCATTAAGCTGGTACACATACGTTTGGTATATTGGCTTTGGCGTTGGAACGACTTCCCCAAGCCTTCCTTCTGCATTCACTTTCCTTGCCCTTTTTGGATATTCCGATTCCACGGCGACAGCAAAGTTTTGTGATGATCCGATCGTTTTTTGCAGCCTCTGCTCAACTGTATCTTCCACAAGGCTAAACGGTTCAGCATTTTTTGAGACATAGAGGCCAAGCTGATGTTTCTCGTTTGAAATGCCGCTGACATAAGCCTTTTGATCATTTTTCAAGGCTACTTCAAATATAGGAATAGGGGTCTGCCCTCTAAAGGAATTCATGACAGCATCCATGGAGACAGGCCTTGCCGGCAGCTTTAGCTCGTTAAGATTGTGTACATAAAATTGCCCGTTCTTCAGCTCACCAATGACTGCAGCGGCACCGTCCATTTCTCCTGTAAATACGAGCCGTCCATTCCATTGGTATGTATTCGTTTTTAAAAATGAAGGAATCTGCAGGTTATTTTGAACGAGCTCTTTCTTTTCTCCGCTTGGTGTTAATTTCTCAATCATCAGCTGCCCGTCTTTATTCTTTAAAGCAAGCAAGAGATTGTTTCCTTGAATGGATGGCCACATTTCATTAAACGAATCACTTTCTGTGGTCCATTCACTCATTCTTTTCCCTGATTGAGGATCAACCATTGCAAAATGAAGCTGCTGGTCTTTTGATACCGCACTCACCACTCGTTTGCCTTCATCAAATGTGAACATTCCTTTGACGTTATTCTCTGTTACTTTCCCATCTGACAAATCATCTTGATAATGGTTCCACACCAAGACACTGAGAATGATTGCTGGAATAAAGAAGACAATATACCTTAGGAAGATGACTGGTATTCTTTTCACTTGATCGCTTCCTTTCATGAGGTTCCTTTAACTTATACGTCAGTACAGCGAAAATGTTTCACGCTAGAAGAATACCACCAAAGTCTCTGAAATCCATATTTTACAAACTTTGTTATTTACGATAAAATCCAATCAGATTGAAAAAAGGAGTTATCTCATTGGATAAGCTATCATCAATCATTCTAGCGGCGTGGCTGCGTGTCCCTCGCTGGTTCAAGCAATGGGTACTCGTATCCATTTCCATTTTCTTTTTTTATATGTGTTTTGTAAAGGGGCTGACTAGCTGGCACACCTTGCCGCCTGTCACTTTGCTCTCATGTGTGATTGGTTCCTTCATCATTTGGCTGATGTGGCTTAAGGGACAAAAAAATAAGTGAAAAGAGGACAATCATGAAAAAATCGATTCTATATTTTGCGATCTCTTTTGTGCTGCAATTCGTTTGGTTTGGTCTTGTGCACCCAAATAGAGGCGTGACACTGCTGGATATGTTCATGTTTTCTATTTTGTTTGCAGTGATGTTCTTTTTTATTGAACGGATTTGGCGGTATCAGAAAAAAGGGCAGAGGAAATGATCATGAAGCCCGCCTTATTCACTCTAATCATCTGTGCATTCATCGGTCTGCTGCTAGTATCGAACCCTTTTGAAGCGGACGCTATGCGATTGGTTTGTATCTTCATCTTCCCTTTTCTTGGGCTCATTGGTTTTGGGGTCCTCTTGTTTGAACAAATGAAAAAGGCTGCCAAATAGATGGCAGCCTGTTACTTACTCTTTTCATGCAAATAAATAATCAATGTTTAATCTCCGTTACGGAGTGTATGAATTAAGATTCGATCATATCAGTGTGTCATATGTGTTCCGAGTGAACCTACGTTTGAAAGTAAACGCCATGGAAGTTCTGGATAACAAGACAACGAAAGCCCTACCTCTCATTCGTCCTTACGGCTCCGAAGCCGCGCCAGTGTGAATTGTAAATCAAAACGTCTTTTTTCCATTCTTCCGCTTATATAGGGGGGCGGGTGCAGAAGGAAAAGAATAAGTTTGTTCGCTTTGACAGCGTCTCGTTCTTATCAAGTAGAAGCTCTATTGCTTCTCATTATGTTATAGAAAAAAGAAAGTTTACTTTCTTTATTTATTTGCTTATTTCAACACTTAATATCAAACTATAACACATTCCCCCTGCTTACGCAAGTGTTAAAGTGATAATTCTGCTGGTGTACGGCTTCCTTCATTCATATAACGAATGGAGGTTGGGTCAATCTTCAGAATCACTAGATTCGGGTCATCTTTTCCTTTAAACCATTTCTCCATCTCATCAGACCAAAGGCGGTCGATCAGTTCCGGATCATCGGTTAATGTTGCGGTGCCTGCAATTTCTGCATAAGTATCACCAAATCCTTCGCCTGAATATCCAATGAGAATATGAACATTTGGATTTTTTTCAATTTCATCTGCTTTATGTGTTTCTTTACTCGTTGGTGTATATAACGTCAGACCTTCATGGAAAAACGTCATGTAGCGAGTATGCGGCTTATCCTGTTCAACAGTCGCCAATGTTCCGACCTTTTGTTCATCTAATAGGTTTATTACCTTCTGTTTTAATTCTTCTTGAGACATATCGTTTCACTCCTTCAAAATTTCATCCGTATTCGTAGGTTTCCACGACAGCCCATTCATTAAACAAAGAAATGTGTTTTTCATAAAAAGATACTTTCTGGCTGATGCTATAGAAAACAGGTTCAATGAAGGGAGAAGTTGAACATGCATCATGAAACGTTGTTCCATTTGAGTTCACTTGTCATTGCTGCAGTTGTTGTGGGCATTATCGTATGGTCTGTCACATCTGTGCAGAAAAATCGCAAGAAATACTAAAAACACCGCCCAATCAAAGCTGGGCGGTGCCGCGTAGATCATGTATTCATAAAGGAACCGCCATTGACGTGAAGTGTCTGTCCTGTCATATAAGACGATTCGTCAGAAGCCAGCAGCACAAAGCAGCCGACATGCTCAACAGGCTGTCCTGGTCTTCCCATCGGGGTTTCTGCCCCGAAGCTTTCCACGCTGTCTTCATCAAATGTAGATGGAATGAGCGGCGTCCAAATTGGACCTGGCGCTACACCGTTTACCCGAATCCCATCTTTCACAAGCGATTGTGCCATAGAACGCGTAAAGCCGTTAATGGCTCCTTTTGTCGCCGTATAATCAATTAGCACTGGGTTACCTCTATATGGGTTAATTGATGTTGTGTTAATAATGGAGCTTCCCGGTTTTAAATAATCCAGTGCCTTTTTCGTAAAATAGAAATAGGAATAGAAGTTGGTTCTAAAGGTTTGGTGAAGCTGTTCACTTGAAATATCTTGAATACGTTCTTGCGGATGCTGTTCAGCCGCATTATTTACTAAAATATCTAATTGCCCGAAGGCTTCAATTGTTTTTTCTACTGCTTTCTCGCAAAAGGCTTCGTCACCGACATCTCCTGCAATCGTTAAGCATTTGACGCCTTCCTGTTCTACACGTTTTTGCGTATCTTCTGCATCCTCATGTTCATTTAAATACACAATGGCGACATGTGCTCCTTCTTTTGCATAGGCAACAGATACTGCCCGTCCGATTCCACTATCTCCGCCTGTAACCAGTGCCACTTTTCCTTTTAGCTTGCCAGAACCTTGATATGATTCATCCTCAAAGATCGGCGCTGGATTCATTTCTCTTTCACTGCCTGGCTGCTGATCCTGCGTTTGGCGCGGAATGCCATTTGTTAAATATTCACGTAAATCCATGTGTAAGCTCCTCCTTGATTTGTTGATGTATCCTTTCATTACCACCTCATTTTCCCACTCAAACATCATGAAGCTGTACAGATGTGTTCCCGAAAATCAACATGTTTGAAGAGGAGAAAAATCGGTTACATGATCATCAAAAAGGAGAGTTCTCACATGCTGTCTACCATTTCAAAAACCTTTAGCAGACCAAAAGGCTGGCTCGGAAGCATCGCTGGACTCATTATGGCAAATGAAAATAAATCATTGAATCAGTGGGCCATCCGCCACTTAGATCTGACAGATGGTGAAAACATTTTGGAGATTGGCTATGGACCCGGCTACAGCATCAAACATATGCTCAAGCATTATCAAGATCTTCACATTGATGGGCTGGATGCTTCTTCAATCATGCAGGAGCAAGCACAGTCCCGCGTCAGCAAACGAGCAAAAGACAAACAGGTCCGATTGTATGTCGGAAAAATCGAGAAAACACGCCTTCCCGGAGAGCAGTATGACAAAGTGCTGTCTGTTAACAATTTTACGATTTGGGATGATCCAAAGACGGGCTTACTCAATCTTTACCACACCTTGAAACCAGGAGGAACACTCGTTATTGTCATGCAGCCAAGAGAAAAAGGAGCTGACGCCAATCGGACAAAAGAGATGGGTGAAAACATATTAAATGACATGCAGTTTGCAGGGTTTGACCAATTTTCTATTGAGTATGAAGACATTCGTCCTACCCTTGCTGTCTGTGTCACAGCAAAAAAGCCGAGAAGCGACTAAGCTCTCGGCCTTTTTCTTACCACTTTGCCTCTTTGACAAATTGATAGAAAAGCTGATGTAATTTCTGTTCAATGTCTTCCTTTGTCCCTTGTCCATAAAGCGCCATGCTTTCTTCACTTTCAATGATGGATGAACTGATCAGACTAAACATTTCTGACCCTTCCTTGCCAAGCTCTTGCGGCGCCAGCATCATGAGCATTCGTGACATCTGCTGCTGCCCGCCATCCATGCTTTTAACCTCGTATGCTTGATCAAGATCATAAATATGAAAGATTGGTTCCTTGATGAATGCATGCTTTAAATGATAAAGAGCAAATTCAGTACCAGGTATGCCTAAGCCGCCTTGCTGTTCACGTTCCAAAAGGCCGCTCGCTACATCATCCGCATGTATGATAAGCCCTTCCTCTTCAAGCTGACGAAGCAGCTGACTGATGGTTTCATCATGCTTCGGCATCGTCTTTCTTTTTTCAATGGTAAAACGGGACAGGATGCTGCGAATCACAAACATATAATTCGTCACCTGCTCTGCAACCGTCATCATATTAACGGTTTCTTGCACCAATTCTTTGGGAGATTCTTTTGTTCTTTTTTTCTCGATGATATAAGGAATCTTCCGTTTAATATGAGCCTTCACACGCATGGCATCATCCTCGTTTAGGAGGGGGCTGACCATAATGTAATCGATATGCTCATATGGTATCGGAACGGTCGAGACAATCATGTCATAGCTCGATGCATCGATTTCCTTTAGCTCTATCAAAGAGGATAGATCGAATTTGGCGATCTCCGGCAATTCTTTTTTCAACCGAGAGGCGAGCATTTTCGAGGAACCGATGCCGCTTGAGCAAACAACAAGCGCATGAATTTTTGTTTCTTCTTTTTTGATTTCAAGCACTGAGCCAAAGTGAAGCACAAGAAAGGCGATTTCATCCTCTGGAAATTCAATCTCTGGAAAGAAACGCTCGACTCCCTCTTCTATCGCCATAAACAGCAAAAAGTAGTCTTTTTTAATTTGTTGTGTGAGCGGATTATAGATTCTCATCTTTTCCTTTAGACGGTTCATGGCAGGTTCGAGATGAGATACGAGTCCCTCATACAATGAATCATTTTCATTAAGATGATAGCCGGTTTTATTTGAAATAAAATCAATGAGCTTTTTCGTTCTCAGCGCGATATCCAGCTCGATTTCATCAATACGGTATTCTGCCCCAAAGCTGCGATTTGCACTGCGAAGGTGGATGGTCATATATCCGACCTCCGCTTCAGGGATCTCCACATTAAACATGCGTTCAAGCGCTCTTGCCATTCGGAGTGATGATTCAAATTCCTTCGTCCGCTTTAATTCCAGCAGCTCTTCCTCTTCCATTCGAATGGTTTCCCCAAGCTGAATACGTTCGATGGCATAGGTTAAGTGAACAACAAGTGCAATATAGGCACTATCAGATAAGGAAAGTGACAGTCGATCTTTCAAATGAAAGAGCAGTCTTTCTACCTTGAGCAGCTGACCTCTGCTGACAACGCCAAACACCTTTTCCGTTGCTTTCGTTCGATGTTTGATATTCATTTCAATCGTTTCTAAAAACAATTGAATGTCGAGCCGGTCAACAATGAGATTGCCGACAATTTTCCGTTTTGCTTCCTCCGGCCCTTTTAATTCAATGCCGTACCCGCGCTTGCGGATAAGCTGCAAACCGTATGGAGCAATCCACTCCGTCAGTTCATCTAAATCATAGCTGATCGTCGCATTTGTTACCTGCAAGTCAGCTGCGAGTGTGTATAATTTCACCGGTTCCTTCGCTTCAAGCAGCGCACATAGGATTAAGAGCTTTCGTTCATCCGAGCTATATTCAATTTGATCCTCACTTGACATATGAGCAAGAAGCCGCTGTTTATCCTCCTGTTCGCCAACTGCCTTTAAGCCTTTTCCCGGCTGTTTATCTAATGAAAGATGATAATCTTTCAAAATTGGTTTAATAGATTTTAGTTCTCTATGGATCGTTCTTGTACTCACCTGAACAGAATCGGCTATCTCACGAATGGTGACATAACGATTTTGCTGAATGATGTATTTAATGACTTTCTGTTCTCGTGCCGTTATGTACATGAAATGCCTCCTTCTGTATAAATAGGTCTATTGTCACACCTTAATATAAAACGCTTTCAACGAGCGATGCAATCTTAAGTTGATCTGAATTTGGCACAGCGGCTGTGACAAAATATAAACAAGGGATCATTAGACACTCCTCCAAAATGACGGTCCATAATCCTTTTGATGAAATTGTACCTTTTGTTCATGAAAAGGCAGTGAACCCCCGGCTTTTAAAGAATAAGTCGGATTGTACACTGGAGAGCCAAAGCAATAATCGATTGTGCCTTCTTCCGGACGGAACATGACGGTTCGCATCGTTCCAAACAGCTCTTCATAATTGTGCACAGTTAGACCATCAGGATATTCTGTCTGGAACAGCTTCACAAGAGAATCATTTGATCGTTGTTCTTTTAAAGCCTCCATTAACATATCGTATCTGACAATAGAATGATGTTTGGTCATCCCTTTTGCTGTTTGATCAGCTACCGGATGATTCGTTGCGGCAATATAACCTGTCTCCGGTCTTCTCACCCTTTTTTGACCATCGATGATTTCAATCACAGCCGCCTCTCCTTTTCGATCCGCAAGCATGATATGAACATTTGAGGCAACGGGCATTTCCTGGATTGAGCGAATGGCTTCCTCGACCGTTTGACAAGATTCCAGAACAGAGCGAATCACATGATACACCTGCAAACCGGCGACTGCTGGAGGCTTTAAACCGGGTTCATTGCCAACCGGCGGACCGCAAGCGGAGAAAGTCACAGCAAGACCATGCTCATTCATTCCATCAGATCTGCCAAACAACAGCAGCGACGAACCAGTATGACATGCCAAGCCTTTCACATGTGTCGTCACAAGACGCATATCATCAAAAATCGGGGAGAAATCATAGTTACGCAGCATGACCGTTTGTTGACCGGCTGCCATATTCCCCTGCCTCACACAATGGGAACAGCCTGGCTGAAGATGCGATGAATAGAAAAAGGTCAAATAACGCTCATCTAATTGCATTTCATCACAAAACCCAGCAATTTCTTCATCTAATTGAGGAAGAAAAGGACGGATCAGCTGCTTCGTTTCCTTCACAGCCTGTTGTGTTACCGGTTCTGTTCGAATATATTGTGTCTGCAGCAGCGGGTTCTCCTTCAGCCAGAGAGCCTGCTGTTTTCCTACTTCATAAGCCGTTCCTGTCATCTTTTGAAAAAACGCATTGATCTCCTCCATGCCTGCACACCTCTTTCGCCTTCGTTTCTTTTATCATATCGAAACCGTCATTTATTGAAAAGGATGAAAAAAACTGCAATCCCACCGGATTACAGCTGTTTACAGTATTGTTGATACAATGCTTCTGCCATTGCATCATACCCCTTAGGATTCGGGTGAAATTGATCAATCGATAAGTAAGCTCTTTCATGCCCTTCAAACGCGCGATACACATCCACAACTTCTACATGCGGATTCGCAGCAAGCAAACGAAGTTGTTGATTATATTGCTGAAGCCACCGCCCGGCTATTGGTATTTGTGGAAAAGGATTATATAAATTCATGAGATATACGCAATAGGGCTCATGCTGCCCTCTTTTGATCTGAGCAATTTCTTGAATCATCTTGCTAAAATTCGCCTGGCAATGCATGACCGCTTGCAGTAGTTTCTTTTCATCTTCACCTTCTTCGTACTGTTGAACAGCTTGAACAAGGTCATTCCCACAGCCTGTGATGGTGATGATGTCAGCAGCTGCAATGGCACGTCTCACCTCAGACCGTTTGAAGAGCTGTAAAATCTCATCGGTCGTTAACCCTGACTTTGCAAATACAGACAGCTCGACCGGTGCATGCGTCTTTTTTTCAAGCATCCATCGAAACCGCTGAGTAAATCCTCCGCCAAATAAACGTGCCCCCACCCCAACTGTTAAGGAATCCCCAATCGCAACATAGGATCGTCCCAATCTTATCCCTCACTCTCTCCTGCCTTCTCTTATATATACGAATTTGGAGAACAGATGCTTGTAGCAGATGACTTAGGGGCATCCATCTTTTTTTGAGCTGCAGCGCCTTTACAAACTCTTTACTTGCGGTATTGAACGATTTTTTGTTCAATAAGAGTAGGTTTTTTGCGCTGAAATCTGCGTGTTTAAGTGTTCCAGAAAAATTTACAAACTTTTTATCTTGATTTCGAGACTTTATATCTTGACTTCAAACTACAATGTGATTACAATGAAAATATCAGTTTTTATGTAACTGTGCTTGTTACATCTTTTTCATAGCATTCCAATATGATTAAAGATGCCACATATTCAGCGTACCTTTGGGATACGCTAAAAAAATAACCGAAACAGAAAGGATTGAATGAACATGGCAAAAGTTTTATACATCACTGCACATCCGCATGATGAAACAGTTTCTTACAGTATGGCTACTGCTAAGGCATTTATCGAATCTTATAAGGAAGCAAACCCAAGTGACGAGGTTGTACATATCGATTTGTACAAAGAAAACATTCCTCACATTGATGCAGATGTATTCGCTGGCTGGGGCAAACTTCAATCTGGTGCTGGCTTCGATACACTTTCAGCTGAAGAGCAAGCAAAAGTTGCTCGCCTAAACGAATTAAGTGATCAATTCGTTTCTGCTGACAAATATGTATTTGTTTCACCACTTTGGAACTTCTCATTCCCACCAGTTCTTAAAGCATACATCGACTCTGTTGCTGTAGCTGGTAAAACATTCAAATACACTGAGCAAGGTCCTGTTGGTTTATTAACAGACAAAAAAGCTCTTCACATCCAAGCACGTGGTGGATACTACACTGAAGGTCCTGCTGCTGAACTTGAAGCAGGTCACCGTTACCTTGGTACAATTGCGAACTTCTTCGGAATTCCTTCTTTCGAAGGTCTTATCGTTGAAGGTCACAATGCTGAGCCTGCGAAAGCAGAGCAAATTAAAGCAGATGCAATCGAACGTGCAAAAGCTTTAGGAAAAACTTTCTAATAACTGCACGCAAAAAAGCCAATGATCTTGACGGTCATTGGCTTTTTATTTGTTCGGACGAAAAGCCTAATTCTCTCGAAATATCACTGGCGGCTTTTTTCACCTGTTGAATTAAGTAAGGTAAGCGTTCTTTTTGATAGCCTGCTTCAAATCCTGCAATGCTAATACCTGCTGCCACTTCCCCCAGATGATTGAAAATAGGAGCTCCAATGGCCGCTGTATAGTTTTCAAGCTCAGAATAACTTAACGTATATCCCCGCGCATTTGATTCTTCGAGCATGTTTCTTAGAACCTCTTTATCTGTAATAGTCCCAATTCCGATCTTACCCAGCTCAATTGAGTCAATATAGGCAAGTCTTTCGCTCTCTGGCAAAAAGGAAAGAATACTTCTCGCACAGGCACCTGCATATAGGGGGGAGCGTCTACCGACGGCGGTGTAGAGACGAACAGGCTGCGTACCTTCTATCTTTTCCACGTAAATGGCTTCGTCACCCTCGCGAACAATGAGCTGTACAGCTTCTCCCACTTCATCACGTAAGCTTTCCATAAATGGTCTCGCAATCCTCCGAATATCAAGGCGGTCCGCCACAAGCTGACCGTATTCAAGGAACATTAAGCCTAATCGATAAGCACCTGTTTCTTGCTTTTCTAACAGTCCCATATCGGCTAATGAGCTCGCCATGCGATGGACAGATGTTTTCGGCATACCAGATAGCTCGATCATTTCATTTAATGTTAATTGATCGTGAGCGATAAACAGCCGCAAAATCTCCATTGATTTCACAACCGTTTTATTTGTGTTTTGCATCTTCTTCACCTTTTCTAAACGAGAATGCTTCCAGCTTGATTCTTGCGGTAAGCTCCCTCAGTTCTGCTTCTTGCTTAAATAACGCCTGCTCTGCATCCCGATGATCTATTTGTTCAAAATACAGCTTTGCTCCAGGCATCGCCTGTGCAATAAGCGGCAAATCTACAGTCGCTACTTCTCCAATACGCGGGTATCCCCCTGTCGTTTGCCGATCTGCCAGCAGAATAATCGGCTGGCCATCGGGAGGAATTTGAATGGATCCAAAGGCGACAGCTTCTGAGATCAATTCCAGCTTTTCTTTTAAATGAACCGGCTTCCCCTTCAGCCGGCAGCCCATACGATCTGATTGGGGTGTGACCTGATAAGGCTTCTCAAAAAATGCAGTTTGAGATATTTCTTGAAAATGAGAAAGATGCCTCCCTGCCAGCACACGAATCACTGGCGATTTCCGCAGCGGCAAAAAATAAGCGTGACTCACTGTCCAATCTGGTGCGCCGTATCCCGACTGATTCACTTTATTTTTTAGCCTATCAAACAAATGATTCGCTACGAGAGACGGCTCTCCAATGGGCAGAACGTCGCCTTTTTCAAGAGGACGCCCATTCAGTCCACCGATCCCTGCTCTTACATAAGTGCTTTTGCTCTGCATGACTGGCTCCACATCAAATCCACCTGCCACAGCAAGATAAACGCGGCAGCCTCTCTTACAAAGACCAAAGGTGATCGTGCTTCCTGATCGGACAAAGAGCGGCTTCCATAAAGGTGCCCGCTCTCCGTCAATATCAATCTCTACATCAGCACCAGTGACTGCAATGAGCTGATCCTTCTCACATGTGAGCACAGGACCCGGCCCCATCAACGTGACTTCCAGCACGGCTTCGTTTTCTTGGTTGCCAGTGAGAATGTTGGCGATTCTAAGTGAGAGCGGGTCCATGCCGCCGCTCGTTAAGACGCCATACTTTTGATAGCCTTGCCGCCCTTTATCTTGAATGGTTGTGTACATCCCTGGCTTGACGACATGAATACTCAACGTTCTGCCTCCTTCATGCTGAAAAATTCCTTTTCAGACATTTGGACAAATCTGACCTCGTCCCCTGCTTTCAATAGACTCGGAATTTCCTCGTCTGGGCGAAAAAGTGGCAGCGGGGTTTGTCCAATGAGCTGCCAGCCCCCTGGTGTGGAAATTGGATAAACGCCTGTCTGCTTTCCCGCAATACCAACAGAGCCTTTTGGAATGGACATCCTTGGTGTTTCTCTGCGTGGTGCTGCAATCTTTTCAGACAGCCCGCCTAAAAACGGAAACCCTGGGGCAAATCCAATCATATAGACAAGATACGTCCCGGCAGTGTGAATACGTACGACTTCCTCTGGCGTTAAACCATTGATACGGGCAACCTCTTCTAAATCAGGGCCCAGCGCTCCCCCGTAACAGACTGGAATATCCACAATGCGGCGCTTTACCTGAACTCCCTCCTGCCATTTGTCTTCAAGAAGTTGTTCAATATAGCCTTTGACCCATTCATACGGAGACAGGTCATGTTTTTGAAGCTGGGCCGATTGATGAACGGTATAAGGCTCGTAAAAAACAGTCACGTTTGTAAAGGCTTGAACCGCTTCTACATACCCTTCAAATGGGTGCTGTTCAATACATGCAAACAGCTGCTCAACACGTGCATGAATCTCCTCATGTATGTCAGCTCCAGCTTGGATGACGATCGCTGCATCTCCCAGCGGGTGGTAGGTGATGGAATCTTTTATCGTTGAAAAAGCCACTTGAGGACACCTCTCTTTCTACAGTACACCTAGCTTTTGATCTCTTCGATCTGTGATGAACATATGACCGGGTGCATGAGTGATCGCAATGTCGGGTTTTGTATGCATGACAATGGCTTGCGGTGTCACACCACATGCCCAAAACACCGGGACTTCTCCTTCTTTGATCACAGATGGTTCTCCAAAGTCAGGCTGGTTCACATCGGAAATGCCAATCACCGCTGGGTCCCCTATATGGATCGGTCCGCCATGGACTGATGGAAATCGAGACGTCACTTGAACACTTCTTGTGACCTGATGCGCCGGAATAGGTCTCATGCTGACCACCATCGGGCCATGAAAGACTCCTGCTTTTTCACAAGCTATATTCGTTTGATACATGGGTACGTTATGACCGTCTTCAATATGGCGGACAGGAATGTCATTCAGCATAAGCGCGTGCTCAAACGTAAAACTGCATCCAATGAGAAAGGCAACCATATCATCCTCCCAATAAGCAGTGATATCTGTAACCTCTTCTTCAAGAATCCCTTTTCGGTAAATACGGTACTTAGGAAAGTCCGTACGAATATCCGCTTGAGGCGCCGACCGTCTTGGCACTGGATCACCTGGGTCCAGTACATCAAGCAAGGGACATGCAGCCGGATTCCGCTGACAAAATAAAAGAAAATCAAAGGCAAGTTCCTTTTTGACAATCATTAAATTGGCTTGAGCAAACCCCTCAGCAAAGCCGGCCGTTGGTCCTGCGATCTTTTTTTCGCGAATCAATTCTCGAATTTGTGAAGGTTCGTATGTTTGGTAAGTATTCATCTGAATCAGCTCCATAGTTTCGGGATTTCATTGATGATGGTATAACCGCCCATTATCGCCATGATGACCACAACAAATGCACCAGACACTGTCAAAAAGAAAGGATGGCGATAATCTCCGACAATGTCTTTCTTATAAGCCGCAACAAGCAATGTGCCAAGGGCGAGCGGCAAAATCAATGCATTGATCGCTCCAACTAATATCAAGATGTTCACAGGTCTTCCGATCGTAATAAAACAAAGGGTAGAAAGAGCAATAAAACCAATGATAATGCCACGCTGGTTTTGCTCAATTTTTGGTGAGAAGGTTTTGAAGAAAGAAACAGATGTGTATGCTGCTCCAATGACGGATGTAATCGCCGCAGCCCACATAATAATCCCGAACATTTTATATCCGATATTTCCTGAAGCTAATTGAAAAACAGAGGCAGGCGGGTTGGATGGATCTATCTGCAAGCCTTTTGAAACAACTCCTAATGTGGCAAGAAAGAGTGCTACACGCATGACAGAAGTAATTAAGACACCGAAAATAGAGCTTTTCGTCACTTGCGGCAGTGCTTCCTTCCCCTTAATACCTGCATCCAGCAAGCGATGCCCGCCAGCAAAGACGATATAGCCGCCTACCGTTCCGCCCACAAGTGTCACAATGGATAAAATATCAATCTTCTCTGGGACAAATGTTCTCACCGCCGCTTCTCCAACTGGCGGCGCTGTTGAAATCGCTACATACAGCATCAGTCCAATCATGACAAAGCCTGCTACCTGTGTGAAACGGTCCATCGCTTTCCCAGCCTCTTTGATCACAAAGATGAGAATGGCAATCACAGCACTGATCCCTGCGCCAATTCGCGGATCGACACCGAAAATCACCTGAAAACCAAGACCAGCCCCAGCGATATTTCCGATGTTAAAGGCAAGTCCTCCAATGACAATCAAAAAGGCGAGCACATACCCGAGACCCGGGAGCACCATATTTGCAATATCCTGACCTCGTTTTTCTGACACGGCAATGATGCGCCATACATTTGTTTGTGCAAAAATATCTAATAAAATTGAGATCAAAATGACAAATCCAAAGCTAGCCGCAAGCTGCTGTGTGAAGACGGTCGTTTGTGTTAAAAATCCCGGTCCAATCGCGGACGTCGCCATTAAAAAGGCAGCGCCCATCAGCATAGACCGATTCCCCTTTGGTGCCTTCACGTGTTTGACTTTCTCTGTTTTCATGCTGTTTCCCCCTTTGATGACGATTTTTATTGAAAGGCCTTGAGATGGATGCCGGCTTCTTTTAGCTTTGCTGTAATGGTTTTTGCAAATTGAAGCGCATGGCTGCCGTCTCCGTGAATGCAGACCGTATCTGCTTTGAGCTCGATATCTTTCCCTTGAACTGTACGAACCTTGCCTTCTCGCACCATACGAACAACCTGCTGGACGGCACGTTCATCCTCTTCAATGAGTGCATGTGGTTCGCGGCGCGATGTTAGCGTCCCGTCTGTTTGATACGTCCGATCAGAAAAAACTTCATGTGCCACTTGCAGACCTATCCGTTCACCTGCTAACGCAAGTTCACTCCTTGACAGACCAAATAACACAAGGTTTGGATCCACATCATACACAGCCTTCGCAATTGATTCAGATAATTCAGTATTTTTAGCCGCCATGTTGTAGAGGGCTCCGTGTGGTTTGACATGCTGCATTGTGCCGCCCTCGGCCTTGAGAAAGGCTGATAGAGCACCAATTTGATAGATGACAAGATCATAAGCTTCCTCTGCGGAGATAGCCATTGGACGTCTGCCAAAGCCGGCCAAATCTTGCAAACCAGGATGTGCACCAATTTTGACCCCTTTATCCAGTGCCATTCTAACTGTCTTTCTCATGACCGTTGGATCTCCTGCGTGAAAACCGCAAGCAATGTTGGCTGAGGTGACATATTCTAAGATTTGTTCGTCTGCACCGATTGTGTATTGACCAAAACTTTCTCCCAAATCACAGTTGATATCCACTTGATACATAGAATCCCTCCTTGTTGTTCCGAAATACGGAATATAAAGTCCGAATATTCGAATTTATATTGATTATACCAACTTTGCATAGACTGCACATGAAATTGGCAGAAAACATAACAATCGAACTAGGAGAAAACAAAAAAAGCGAGAGGCAAAGTCCTCTCACTTTTTCTTGTATGAAATGCACCCTATTTAGACAGCACCCAATGTTGGATGGCTTTTGCCACGCCGTGTTCTGTATTAGGCGCTGTAATCCAATCAGCGGCCTCTTTCACTACTTCCTGCGCATTTCCCATGGCAATGCCTAATCCGGCCTCTTGAATCATCGCCATATCATTGAGACTATCGCCAAGTGACATGACGTTGTCCATCGTACAGCCAATGCGTTCTGCTACTTTTGCAAGAGCTGCCGCTTTGTTAATGCCGGCTGCATTGACTTCGATATTCGTTGGACTTGAGTTTGTGATTTCTAGATGCTTATTTGTTTTCAATGTATTGAGGACTTCCTCACGAACGTCATCATCATGAATATCAAAGCCAAATTTCAGCCATTCATGGTCATGAATTCGTTCTGGGAATTCACCTCTCCACACCTTATCCACAGTCGAAGCCCAGTAATCGGTTTCGTACCTATTTTTTAAATCCCACATCATTTGGACGTGATCAGGATGCAGCAGATCTCGTTCGATCAGCTGGAAGTTTGAATCCCAGATCTCACTTCCGTTTGCTGTCACAAGGTAAGAAGATAACTTGAGCGGCTCAACCAGCTCTCGGCATGTCATCAGTGTCCGTCCTGTGCTAATGACTACATGGACCCCTTTTGCTTCAGCTTCTTTAATCGCTTGTTTATTTTCCTCTGGAATGATGTGCTCACTGTTTAACAGCGTACCATCCATATCAATGGCAATCAATCGGATGTCTTTCTTATGAGCTTGTGTTGACAAATTGAGTACCCCACTTTGTATCGATTTTTGAAACTATCTTTATTTTAATATAAAGATGAAGCTGGCACAAAGGGACGAGTTTGATCCCATAGAAAAAAGACCTTGTGACAGGTCTTTTCACAGGTGCTTAGCGTTCACATGCAATGCCGTCTTTATCACGGTCAAGCCGCATATTTTTTTGATAAAGTGCTTTTGATACATAAGGCTTGTACTTTGTTTTCCCGCCTTTGTTTTTCGTGTTTTTGCTTTTTGCTACGCCGCCTTTATATACTTTGTTCAGCGCTTTGCAGTTTTTGTACTTCACTGTCTTTGCATCTGCTGTGTGGGTGTCGACTTGTGTAAAGCTTAGTAAAAGACCTAAAGACAAGACAGCTACCATGATTTTTTTCAACATGTAAAATCCCCCTATTTTTTCTAATTTTACATTTTTATCATATGTCACCACTTTTTGTTTTTCAAGACTATTGAGCTAATTATTTTGATTTTTTTGGCACGAAATACACCTTATATCCTATATGGTACAATGAGTGGGAAACCTTTCCGTTTTTGACACGTATATGAAGAGAGGAGTTTTTCACATGAAAATGAAATATACCATTCTATATGTAAACGATGTTGAGGCAAGTATTCATTTCTATCAACATGTTCTTGGTTTCCCTATAAAATTGAGGGTTGAATCTTATGTTGAGTTTGACACTGGAGACGTGACGTTATCGATTAATTCACGCCAGGATGTCAAAGAGGCACTAGGATTGCCTGTCCCAGAAGCAAATCAAGCGTCTCAAACGTTTGAGATTGGCTTTGTTGTGGATGATGTGGATCAAACAATTGCTTCAATGAAAGATAAAGGGGTTCCGATCATCAAGGAACCTGCAAAAAAACCATGGGGTCAAACAGTCGCTTATGTGTCTGATCCTGATGGTCATTTCATTGAAATATGTGATGCGATCTCCTAATTGTTTTGAAGGGAGTGAACCAAAATGAGAAAAAAACATGCTTTTTTCGTCGGTGTTTGCTCAATGATTGTGATTTGCAGCGCCGCTATCCTGTTGCAACAACTTGAATGGATTGGGTTTGTCAGCGGCGGAATCTCAATTATTGGGGTCGTGATGTCTGGGGTGCTAATGGGTGCATGGACAAGTGGAGAAGAGACACGAGCAGCCTATCATTCTGAAACAAAAGAACACCGCTTGTGGCGCCTTGATACGGCTTTTCTTGTGATCATTTTTGCACTTCCGCACATGGCTGCGTCGGTCTTTTATGTTTTGATGTAAACACTTGTTAAAAGGAGTTAGTCGTATGGCTGTTTTTATTTTATTCATTGTATTTGGCTTTCCCATTATCTCTGTGCTGATTGGTATTTTCGGTACGCTCCTTTTGAAGAATGTTTGGATGCCTACTTTGATTGTGCTGTTAGCGAGCATGATCTTCATGTTCACCTATATTGGCGGGAATGAATCTTTTCTCATTTGGGTTATTGTCTATACCGTCTTTACATTCTTTGCTGGATGGATTACAAAGCGGCTCAAGTAAAAAAGAACAGCATCGCTGTTCTTTTTTGAAATCATATATCCGCACACCATAGTTCAATTTCAATTTTTAGCTCAGGCCATCCTAAAGCTGATACATAAGCAACCGTCATTGATGGGTAAGCTGTTTTGAAGATCGTATCCCACTGAGGATATAGATGATCCCAGTCGATTTCTTCTGTTGCCCATATATTGACCTTGATCACATGTTCTTCATTCAATCCTTCTGATTCAAGGATTTTTTTGATATTTTCAAACGTATTCGTTACTTGGTCGTTTAAGCTTGATGGGATCTGCCCATCTATATCTGTCCCTACCTGACCCGATGTAACAAATAATCCCGCACCCTTTGGCACCCTTGTAATATGACTGTAGTTACCAACAGGTTTCGGCATACTTTTTGGGTTTTTTCTCGTGATTTTTTCCATGTTATGTCCCTCACTCACGTTTATTTTTCTGCTAGTTTCTTCGTTTTTTAGACAGACTTCACCAATTTCTATCTACCTTCAAAGAAAACAGCAGTAGAGTATCCATAGCCACAAGGTAAGAACATCAATATCTTCTTTTTCATGACTGAAACACTCCTTTTGTTTGCGTGAGCAAGGTTTTGATTAACTTCATAGTACCACATAGTCAAAATGAATTATAGACGATAACGCGCAATGTCCTGATTCAACCGCATGCTAAGTTCATTGAGTCTTTCTGCTGCTTTTGCCACATTAGAGATGGCTGTCACTTGTTCGTCTGTGGATGCAGTGATTTCTTCGATCGCCGCTGCGTTTTCTTGAGAAACATGTGCTGCGCCGTGCATGGCTTTTGTGATAAGGTCGTTTTGCTCCAGCAGTGTATTCAGCTCTTTTGCCATCGCGTTTGTTTCAACGATGGTTTGTGAAATCAATGTAGAGATGGCATTGAATTCGTGTTCTGTTGCATGCACCGCTTCATCTAGCTCGGCAAAACGATCCATTGTGTTAGACATGATACCAGCTGTTGTTGTCGTTTCTTCTTTAATGCCTTGAATCATTTGCTGAATTTGAACGGCTGATTGTTTTGTCTGCTCAGCTAAATTCCGCACTTCACTCGCCACAACTGAGAAGCCTTTGCCGTGCTCTCCTGCACGTGCTGCTTCAATGCTGGCATTCAGTGCCAGTAAATTGGTCTCATTTGAAATGCTTTCAATCGTATCTGTGATTTGAGAGATATCTTGTACTTTTGTACTTAACTGCTCGATTCCTGCTCTAATGCCTTGAGACGCCTGAATTGATTGTTCATTCGATTGTTTTAATTGCTGTACGATTTGCTGGCCCTGCTGTGATGATTGACTCGATTGATCGGAAATCCGTTTAATTTGATCACTCTGTTCTTTCACATTCTCAATAGATTGATTAAACTGGGTCATTTGTTGATTGGCTACTTCAAGATCAGATGCTTGATGAAGTGTTCCAGTCGAAATGTCTCCGATGGCTCGTCCAATTTCTTCACTGCTGGCTGAGGTTTCTTCAGATATCGCCGATAAATCTGTCGCTGATTCCACAAGCTGACTGCTTGTTTCCTGTAAACCGCTCACCAGTGTTCTGAGCTCGCCTGACATATGGTTAAAGCCTTTTGCCAGCTGTCCGATTTCATCCGTTGTTTCCTTTAAGCTCGTGCGCTCAATATTCCCCGCTGCAATCTCCTTTGAAGCAGCAGTGACTTGCTTGAGCAGTCTGACTTTTCCTCTGGCAGCTAAATAAAAGACGCCTAAACTCAGAAGGGCGACACCCGCTGTAATGAGAATAATATAGAGCTTCATCTGCTCTAATTCTTTATAAAATTCGTCCTGGAAGACAGCGATGCCTACACTCCAATTCCACGGTGTAAACTGGCTCATATAGGCAAGCTTTTCCTTTTCTTCGCCGGTTGCATCGTCCTTATCCATATAGGTCACATAGTGTGCATCCTCATCTTTTGCATTGGCACCGGCGACCATTTTTTGACGATTGGTCGTGTTATCTGGAATGACGCCGATGTCGTTGACCGGATGCACCTGGGTTGAGTAGTCAGTGCCATATGCGATCAGATAGCCTTTATTTTTATAGATAAAATCTGATTTTTGAGATTGGTATCCCTTCCCGTTGTCATTTTTGGGTCCGCTCAAGTAAAGGCGGGCCTGTTCTTGCGCCTGCTCAAGCGTCAGTTCTTTTTTCTCCACACGGTCATTCAACTGTTCAAGTGTGGCCATTGCTCCGCTGACGATGTGCTTTAAATCTGCTTTCCCTGCATCAATTAATACATGTTTCGCTAACAAATATCCCGTTGTTCCAACAAGTCCGCCTGTTAAAATCGTGATCACGATAATGGCAGACATTAATTGAAAAAATACACTTTTTGAAGCAAGCGCTTTCTTTTTCATATACAAATTCCCCCTTACTTTATATATCGTCAAGCTGTGGAAAGTATTAAAAACGTCATAGAAAAAAATCCCTTTCGCACGTTGGAAAGGGATGTTCAAATTATCGAGTTGCTTCTTTAATAATGGCTTGATAAAGATCGTCTGTTGGCGAGAGTCCACATACCTCTTCCAGCACACCTTCAATGCCTTTTTCTTTTCGTAATGCCTGCAGACGAACAGCTTCTTCATCTTCAGTAAAGTCGTAAGCCAAAGCTGCCACGATGCCTTTAACTAAATACTGTGGCTGTTTGATCTTTTTCGCTGGACCGATTAAACGATCATCTGCTCCGAGCTTTCTGAGTGGAGAGCGTGCGACACGCGTGACTTCATCAGAGATAAAGGCATTTTCAAATCGTTTAATGATTTTTTGAATATACGCATCATGTTCTTCTTTTTGAAAGCCATATGTGTCGATTAAATAACTGCCTGTTTCGTGAAGTGCACCTTCAACCACTTGACGAATCTCTTGTGTATCGACAGCTTCTTTAATCGTTTGCACACCTTTCTCGTACCCGACATAAGCAGCTAGTGCATGTCCTGTGTTGACAGTAAAGAGTTTACGTTCAATAAATGGCGTCAAATCTTGTACAAAGGTCGCTCCGTCAATTTGAGGAACGTCTCCAATAAAGCCTGTCTCATCAATCACCCACTCGAAAAATGGCTCGACTGATACTTTCAATATGTCCTCATGGTGCTGAATTGGGACAATGCGATCAACCGCAGCGTTTGGAAAACCTACTGTTTGTGACAGCGCTTCTTGTTCATCAGCTGTTAAATGAGAGACAACGGCTTTCTTTAAATGAGAGCTGCCGCCAATCATATTTTCACATGCCACAATGTTGATGATATGATCAGGCTTTTTCTGTTTTAAACCTTCAGCAATCGACGAAGCAATGATGTTCAAAACGGCTGGTCCAACAGCTGTTGTAATGAGATCAGCTGTTGCAATCGCCTCTATTAAAGCAGCTGGATCTTTTGCGGAATTGATGGCTGACACAGGACCGACTACTTCTTGCTGCTGCCCTGGTGCTGCGAGTTCAACCGTGTATTCTCCTTTTTCATTCAGCTCGTTGATAACCGCTTCATTTACATCGGTAAAAACGAGCTCAAATCCTGATGCTTTTAACAAAGATCCGATAAACCCTCTGCCAATATTTCCTGCTCCAAAATGAAGTGCCTTCATGTTAGTTCACCTCGTTAAAGATGGCGATCAGTTCATCCTGATCCTTTGCATGAATGATACGCTCTACGTTTTCTTCTTCTGAACAGACAATCGCAATTTGAGAAAGAATATCGAGATGTTCATTGTTTTTACCAGCGATGCCAAATACGACTTTGGCAACATTTCCTTCGCCGTATTCAACGCCGTCTGGAATTTGGATAATGGAAATCCCTGAATGAAGGACAGCCGCTTTCGCATCCTCTGTTCCATGAGGAATGGCAATTCCGTTGCCCATAAATGTAGAAGAAATATTTTCTCTTTCAAACATTTTGTCAACATAATCACTTGTGACATAACCGTTTGCCACTAAGACTTCGCCTGCTTTTTTAATGGCTTCTTCTTTAGAGCCCGCTTGTTCGTTTAGAAAAATATTGTCTTTTGAAAGTACTTGTTTCATGAAAGATCACACACCTTTTTTAGAATGGAAAATCAGAAAACAACCAAAACGGGGAGTTCAATTAGAAAAATTGGACTCAACCCGTTTCGTCATGTTATTTTTTCAATTTCTCAATCAGCTCATCGTATTTCGGACTGTTTAAGAAATTATCAACTGAAATATGCACAGCTCCTGGCAGTTTTGCCTTCGCTCTATCTGTTAAATCTTTATGAGTAAAGACTACATCGGCATCATCTGGAATGTTGCTGATGGATGTATTTGTCACATCAATATCAAGCTCTGCCTTTTTGACTTTATTCTTTAAAACGGATGCGCCCATCGCACTTGAGCCCATTCCTGCATCACAGGCAAAGATGATTTTGTTCACGTCATCTGGATTGATCTCATCTGGAGATGCTGCTTGTTCATTTGCTTCAGCACCTTCTTTTTGTGCTGTAAGAGCTGCTGCTGCTGCACTTTTCTTGCCTTTCATGTCTTGCATTTTTTCTGTTGCTGCTGTTAAGTCTTCATCCACTGCTTTAGACGCTTTCAAAATGACAGAAGCGACAAGGAATGATACGACCGCTGCCACGACAACACCTGCTAGAACGGCAAGATGGCCGCCTTTTGGTGACATGAGCATAAGAGCGATGATACTTCCTGGTGACGGTACAGCCTTTAGGCCCGCATTTAACAGTGTAAAAGTTAGAACGCCGCTTGCTCCCCCAGCAATTACCGCTAAAATGAGCTTTGGCTTCATTAAGATGTATGGGAAGTAAATCTCATGGATTCCCCCTAAGAATTGAATGACAATCGCACCCGGTGCAGACTGCTTTGCTGTCCCTCTTCCAAAGAACATGTAGGCCAGAAGAACACCGAGACCTGGTCCTGGGTTTGTTTCAAGCAAGAACAGAACGGACTGGCCTGTCTTCGCCGCTTGCTCCACCCCTAATGGACCTAAAATTCCTTGGTTAATTGCATTGTTTAAGAACAATACTTTTGCTGGTTCAATGAAGATACTTGCCAGCGGAAGTAAATGTGCATTGACAATGATATCTACACCTGCCGCAAGGGCTTTATTCAGACCTAGTACCACTGGGCCGATGGCGTAGAAAGCAATGGCGACTAAAATGGCACCTAGAATACCTGCACTAAAATTATTAATCAGCATTTCAAAACCTGATCTGATTCGGTCTTTAAACAGCTGGTCAATTTTCTTAATGAGATAACCGCCAAGCGGTCCCATGATCATCGCACCTAAAAACATTGGGATGTCCGAACCGACAATAACCCCAATCGTAGCGGTGGCACCGAGTACCCCGCCTCGATGGTCATATACGAGCTTACCGCCTGTGTAACCGATTAAGAGCGGCAGCAAGTAGTTGATCATTGGACCAACGAGTGTATTTAATTGTTCATTTGGAAAATAACCACTTGGAATGAACAATGCAGTGATGAGTCCCCAAGCGATAAACGCTCCAATATTCGGCATGATCATACCGCTTAAATAGCTTCCAAAGCGCTGTACTTTTACGCGAAATCCGCTTTTTTCCTGCATCTATGAAAACTCCTTTCTTCTCTCCCTTTATTTAGGGCTTTATAGGTCAAAAGATATAAGAACAAGATTCAGTGAAGCCCTTATGCCTATCGTAAAACGCTTTCACTTTCTCATCAATTGAAACTAAATGTCACTTTGTCACATCGTGTGTGACAAAATTGAAAAATGATGTGAATTCTCTGTCAGATCTCAACATATAATGGGTGGAAAGCTTGATATGCCGTTGTTTTCACGCAAAATTCATGGGAATTTCACAACTTTCAAATGGTCACTTCTTGTTTCCTCTTCTTAAATCGAATAGGCTTATAATTGATCAAACCTATTCAATTAAGAAATGTCTGCGCAGACATGACACAGAAAAAGTGAACCATCTTGCTATTTGTTTCGTTTACCTTTTAGAGAGGGCGGTACAATAGAAGGAGCGGTTTTTTCTGTGACTCACAGTTTACTGCCGCTTTCTTTCTGATACATGAGACATTTTCATAGGTAGAAAGGCGGTTATTTACCTTGTTTAAAAATAGTCAGTGGCTTCTGCTTCTTATGGTCATGTTCGCTTTTTTCATTCCAAAGGAAGCATTTGCTCACGCATACGTCGTGAGCTCGAACCCAGCGGCAAATGAAGAGCTGGATCAGCAGCCCCCTTCAGTCTCGATCACATTTAGTGAAGGAATTGAAAGCGGGTTTCATGCCATTAAGGTGCTAAATGCAAAAGGTGATCGTGTGGATAAAGGAGATACGGTCATTAAAGATCAAAAGATCATGGAAGCGGCTTTAAAAAAGAATTTACCTAAAGGGATTTACACCATTCAGTGGAATGCGGTATCAGCGGATGGACACTCTGTCTCTGGCATGATTCCGTTTAGTATTGGAAAAGCGGCTGGCGGTTTTGACCAATTAGAGCAAGGTCAGACGGATGAATCCATTGATGTGGCTTCAACTATCGATAAAGCCTTTCTTTATACGTCATTCAGCTTATTCCTTGGCACCATTTTGTTTGGACTGCTTTGGTTCAGGGCAGCGATTTCACCTGTATTGGCGAAACGAATGAAGCGGCTTTTGACATTGTCATTGATCATGATGGGCGGAGCACTTGTGTTCCAGCTGCCGATTCAGACAAAATCAGCGGCAGACGTGTCCTTTTTTGGGGCATTTCAGCCTTCGCTTTTACAAGAAACGATTGCGTCCACTTCTGGCGGTAGTCTGTGGATGATGCTTATGGCATCATTTGTATTTCTCACCATCTGGACGATTGTGGCGGTGAGAAAAGGGGACTTCTCTTCTTTTCGTGTTTGGCTGTTTCCACTGCTTCTCTTCACAGTGCTGCTTTGGTTGAAAGCACAAATCGGACATCCAGCCGCAACAGACAATAAAATACTCACAACATCACTTGATTTCATCCATCTCGTCTCTGCTTCGATTTGGGTTGGTGGTTTAACAGCCATTGTCCTTCTATTGATGAAGAAACTGCCAAATGAAGATGAGCCGCTCATACGGAATACGCTCGCAGCATTTCATCCTTGGGCACTGCTCTCTGTTGGACTTATTGTGTTTTCAGGATTTGTGAATGCCATCTTTATTTTGCAATCGTTTGACGCTCTTTTCCAATCAGCATACGGACGTACCTTTTTAATCAAGCTTGGTTTATTTATCATCATGGGCCTGCTTGGGCTTATGCATTACTTGATGCTGAGATGGGAAAAAAAGCAGAAACGCAGCGTTTCCTTACGAGCTGAATGGATGATCGGGATCGCCATTTTGTTATTAACGGCTGTCTTTACTAATATTCCGAGCCCTCCTCCGCCTGCACCTGAGCCTTTCTTTGGCGCCAATCAGGTCGAGCATCGTGACATTGTGTCCTTGAGCATTACCCCGAATGCCCCGGGGAAAAACTCATTCGAAGTGGCATTTACAAAGAAGAATGGCGAAACGATCACTGATATTCAATCTGTGACAGCCAAGATTCATAAGGTGGCTTTATTCGGTGATGAGACACCAAGTGAATTTCAGCTGAAACGATTAAAAAATGGTCATTTCTCTGCTGAAAATCTCTTATTAAATGAAAAAGGCACATGGAAAATTGAAATCCATGCGTTAACTGGTTCTTTTAAGAATATCGATACCACCTTTATTAGAAGAAACTAAAAGGAGTTCATCACATATGAAAAAATACGTTAAAGCTTTATTACCAATGCTTCTCGCTTCATTTATATTGGCGATTCCTGTGAGTGCGCACGTAACAGTCAAGCCTGATACGTCTGCGACAAATGCTTGGGAGACCTATACATTAAAGGTTCCTTCTGAAAGTGACAGTCCAACGACTAAGGTTGTCGTGACAATTCCTAAAGGCGTAGAATTCCAGCAATATGAGCCTGTACCTGGCTGGAAAACGTCAACTGAAGAGAAAGATGGCAAGGTGACAAGAGTGACTTGGGAGGCAACTGGTAAAGGTGTGCTTGCTGGACAATTTCAGCAATTCGTTTTTGTAGCGAAAAACCCTGAAAAAGCTGGTGAAGCTGCATGGGATGCGTATCAATATTATAAGGATGGAACGGTCGTTGAATGGACTGGTGATAAAGATGCTGATAAACCTCATTCCATCACAAACATTGTCGCTTCTAATACCGTAACGGATTCACATGGTCAAGAAAAACCAAAAGAAGAAAAGGCCTCTGAAACAGCCTCTGCTTCTTCTTCACCACTTGTCCTTGGTCTGTCCATTGCTGCTCTAGTCGTGGCGCTGATTGCACTTGGACTTGCTTTTAGAAAAAAATAAAAGCTGTATGAGCGATCGGTTTTCAGAAATGATCGCTTATATTGTTGACAAAGGGCTAAAATGATCTTTATTTTAGCCCTTTGTCTTCTTTTCAGCGTGATAGAAAACCTTTGCAGTCTAGGAAGGACGAGTACCGGAGCGGAGCGAATTTGACATTCGTGAGCACCTGCACGCAGGACTGACAAAGAATGCGAGGGTTTGTCTACACGCTGAGCGATCGTTTTCATAGAAACGATCGCTTTTTCTTCCTTTACACATGTACGAATCTCACTGTTTACTTTTATGAAAAATCAATTATTTTCCATTTTCCCAACTTGTTATTACCAATATAGGATTGAATAGGATAAATCCACATGCCATAATGAGACAGATGACCACATAGGAGGCTATGAGATGAACCATGTAATCATTTTTGCTCATCCCCAGCAAAGCTTAAATCAAACCTTATTAGATCTTGTTGTGAGCACTCTATTGAACAATGGTCATAAAGTGACTGTTCGTGATGTCTATGCCCTAGGTTTTTCGCCAGAGCTCACCATTGCAGAAAAGGCTGCGATCAAATGCGGTGATGTCCCGATCGCCATTCAAAGAGAGCAGAAGCTGATTCAGCAAGCGGATGTGCTGACGTTTATTTTTCCAATATGGTGGACAGGCTTGCCGGCTATGCTAAAAGGGTATGTAGAGCGCGTCTTTTCTGAGGGTTTTGCTTATCAGAAGAATGAGCATGGAGTGATTGAAAATTTACTTCAGCACAAAAAAGGGGTCATCATCAACACGCACGATGCCCCGAGGAATTTTCTTGATTCCAATATGAGCTTCTCCTCCTCTCATCACATGACAACGGATACTGAAGTCTTCAATTTTATTGGCGTTCAGCCTGTCGAACGTCTTTTGTTCAGCAGCATGGAGCAGGCATCTGCAGATTACATACATGAAATTCTGAAAGAAACGAAAGAAACGGTGGACCAGCTTTTCCCGCCGGCTGTATAACATAAAAAAGACTGCTGAGATTCCTCAGACAGTCTTTTTCACGTTTATTCGTCTAAACCAATAGATACATATTTTGTTTCTAAATATGGTTCTATTCCTTCGATTCCGCCTTCTCGCCCTATTCCGCTCTCTTTCATACCGCCGAACGGTGCTTGGACAGCTGATGGACCGCCATCATTCCAGCCAATAATTCCATAATCGAGATGTTCGGAAATGTAGAGCCCGTTCCGATAATTTTCTGTAAAGAAATAAGCTGCAAGACCAAAAGGTGTATCGTTGGCTAATTCAATTGCCTCATCTAACGTTTGAAATGTCGTAATCGGCGCCACTGGACCAAAGGTCTCTTCATGCATAATGTTCATGGAAGTGTCCACATGTGTAAGAACCGTTGGCTGGACAAAATAATATGATTTGTCATCGTCGAAATGCGTATCGCCGCCAACAAGAACTTTCGCCCCTTTATCCACTGCGTCTTGAATTTGGCCGACAATTTTATCAAAGCCGCGCTTGTTGATAATTGGACCGATAGATGTGCCTTCTTCAAAGCCATTTCCCACTTTCAGCTTTTCTACTTCTTTGCTGAAGCTTTGCGCAAATGCTTCATGAATGTCTTCATGCACAATTAAGCGGTTGGCACAGACGCAGGTTTGTCCTGCATTACGGAACTTAGACGCCACTGCTTGTTTGACAGCTAGTTCAAGATTTGCGTCCTTGTCTACGATAAGCGGGGCATGGCCGCCAAGCTCCATTGATACATGCTTCACTGTACTCGCACTGTTTTTGATCAAATGCTTTCCGACTGGCGTTGAGCCTGTAAACGTGATTTTTCGAATCAATGGACTATCTGTGAAGATTTCACCCACTTCTTTGCCATCTCCGACAACCCATTGCAATGCATCCTCTGGAATACCAGCTTCATGACCTAATTTTACTAGTTCAATAGCTGTCAGCGGTGTATCTTCAGCAGGTTTTACAATAAACGTACAGCCTGCTGCAAGCGCTGGGGCTGCCTTTCTCGTAATCATCGCCGCAGGGAAATTCCACGGAGTAATGGCAGCAACAGGACCAACTGGCTGTTTTGTGACGAAAAGGCGTTTGCTTGTCGTATGTGATGGGATGGTTCTTCCATAGATTCGCTTTGCTTCCTCCGCGTACCATTCAATATAACCAGCCGCATAGACGATTTCCCCTAATGCTTCTTGATACGGCTTCCCGTTTTCTTCTGTAATGATTTTCGCAAGCCTTTCTTTATGTTCAATCATCAGATCAAACCACTTGCGAATGATATTGGCACGTTCATGTGCTGACGTTTTGGCCCATGTTTTAAATGCTTTGTGTGAGCGGGAAATTGCGTCTTCGATCTGTTCTTTTGTATGCTGAGCAACTGAAGCAATTTCTTCTCCTGTTGCAGGATTATACACTTTGAGTTCGTTTGTCATGCTCTACCGTCTCCTTCGTTCTTGGATTCATTACATATAGTATATACCCAATGAGTACCCAACCTAAAAGCAAAATCCATTCAGCTGGCCATGATAAGGAGGCCGGCATTCCTGGAAAGTAAAATGAAAGAAAAAGAAGACTCAGTCCAATGGCTAGAACGCCTGTCGTCCGCCAATATTTAATGCGGTATGGACGCTCAAGCTCGGGTTCTATTTTGCGAAGTCTCATAAAGGCGATGGAAACAATTAAGTACCCGACGATGATTCCGACACCGCCCGCATTCACAATCCACACGAGGGCAGGACGGCCTAATAATGGAGCAAAAAAGGCCAATGCCCCAAGAAACAAAATCGCATTTGTCGGTGTTTTATACTTTGGATGAATATACGCAAACCATTTGGAAATCATGCCTCTTTCCGCCATGGCATATAGAATACGGCTTGCCCCGATGATAAAAGCGTTCCAGCTTGTCACAATCCCTGCTACACCGCCAATAACCAGCACTGTTCCAAATGCTTGATGACCGAGAAGCTGAACCATGGCATCTGCTGTCGCTAATGAAGAGGCTTCAAGCTGTCCTTTTGACATTCCAGCAGCTACCCCAAAGACAATAAGCAGATAAAAAACGACCGCGCTTACGATAGAAATAATCAAGATTCTCCCAATGATTTTCTTTGGTGCATGAATTTCCGCTGCTACTTGTGGAATGACATCAAACCCAACGAATAAAAAGGGAATCATGACTAATACCGCCATGAGACCGCCAACCCCGCCTTGAAACATCGGCTCAAGGTTTGCAAAATCTCCATTAAATGTTGCGCCGCCTAAAAGGAGAAAACCTGTCAGAATAATTGCCACAGTGAACACGGACTGGAAAATGGCGGCAGGCTTAGCCCCAATGTAATTCAGTGCTGTTAAAAACAATGCACCGCCAGATCCAATCAATACCCACGTGAAATACACGTCCCATCCCCCAATATTCCATAGAAAGCCAACATGCTGTGTTGGAATCACATAATCAATGACGGTCGGCAAGGCGACAGCTTCAAACGTAATCACGGACACATAACCAAACAATACGCCCCATGCTGAGACGAACGCTGCTTTCATCCCAAATGCCCGTTGGACAAAGACGAGCCCTCCGCCTGTCTCTGGAATCGCAGATGAAAGCTCGGCATACGTGAGTCCAATAAAGATCACGAGAATGCCTCCTATCACAAAGGCAATCACACTGCCTAAAAAGCCAGCTGTTAAAATCCAATCTCCCGAAAGTACAACCCAGCCCCAGCCAAGCATTGCACCAATGGACAAAAACAGCACGTCTGACTGCGACATCGTTTTTGCCATTTGTTGTTTTTGCATACAACCATCCCCCTTTGTTGTTTAGCGTGCTTTGAAGGCTTCCTCGATGATCCCTAGTCCCTCGTGAAGCAGCTCATCTGTGATGACAAGTGGTGTTAAAAAGCGAATAATATTCCCATTAATCCCTGCCGTTAATAGAAGCAGCCCGTGATCGTTTGCATATGCTGCAATCGCTGCGGCTGTTTTCTTATCCGGTGTACGTGTTGTTTGATCTTCCACAATTTCAATCGCCGCCATTGCCCCTAATCGGCGGACTTCCCCAATGAACGGATACTTTGTTCTCCAATCATTTGCTTTGTCCTCAATGACTTGTCCAATGTGTTCAGATCGTTGATTCAATTGTTCTGTTTCAATGATATCAAGAACAGCCATTGCTGCTACACAACCTAACGGACTTCCTGCATATGTTCCCCCGAGCTCCCCTGGATCTGCCGCATCAAGCATTTCTTTTCTGCCAACGACACCACTAAGCGGCAACCCCGCAGCAAGAGATTTTGACACAGTAATTAAGTCCGGCACCACATCAAAGTGCTCAATCGCAAAGTATTTCCCTGTTCTCGCAAATCCGGTTTGGATTTCATCTGCAACAAAGACAATCCCGTGCTGCTGACAGAATGATGCAACATGCTGAACGAAACGCTTCGATGGCACAATGAATCCGCCCTCCCCTTGGACTGGTTCCATGACCACGCAAGCAACGGTTTCTGGTGCAACGGCTGCGACGAAGAATTGATTGAATTGATCAATGATGTACTCATCGTACGCGGCATCACTTAATCCTTCAGGCTTTTGATAGTAATAAGGGTACGGTGCTTGGTACACCTCAGATGCGAATGGTCCGAAGCCAAATTTATATGGCTTGACCTTGCTCGTCATGCTCATTGTCATATTCGTTCTGCCGTGAAAACCTCTTGTAAACGACACAACGGCCTGTCTTTTCGTATATTTACGGGCAATTTTCACGGCATTTTCAACAGCTTCTGCACCTGAATTAAGGAAAATGGCTTTCTTATCATGGTCTCCTGGTGTGAGGCGGCAAAGCTTCTCTGCCAATTCGATATACGATTCATACATCATCACGTTAAAACCTGGATGAATCAGGCTCTCTGCCTGTGCTTTGACCGCTTCCACCACCTTTGGATGTGAATGTCCTACGTTTAATGTGCCAATGGCGCCTGCAAAATCGATAAATCGCTTCCCATCAATATCGAACAGCTCGGCTCCTTTCCCCTTCGCTGCAAGATGACGGTTGCCATTACTCACGCCTCTTGCGACGTATTGATCTCTTTTCCCCTGCCATTCTTCAGTTGAAAAACGGTTTGTTGTCGTTTGACTCATTGTCATCCATCCCCTTTATATCCTTTTTTATTATTCTGAATATTTTTTGGTATGATAGAAAGTACCAATATCATTTTTTTCATGGTATCAGAGAGGATGGAATGGTGAGATGCTGACAATTCAACTAGATCAAACAGGGCAAAACGGATATATTTATCATCAAATTTATATGAAAATCAAAGAAGAAATCTTAAATCGCAACCTGCAGCCACACGATCAATTACCGTCCAAACGAGAGTTAGCCGATACATTAAACGTCAGCGTTAATTCAGTGAATGGCGCCTATCAGCAGCTGCTTGCCGAGGGGTATTTATATTCGGTTGAACGCAAAGGTTTTTTCGTGGAGTCACTAGAAACGTTTCATGAATCTGGTCAGCTAAAACCCTCTTCTCTTCCTGTAGATTTAAAGGAAGAACCGATTGCACGAGACGACTGGTATTCTTTTTCACATATCTCAGTCGATACAGCGAACTTTCCATTTAAAAGCTGGCTGAAAAGCGAACAAAAGGCGATCCATCTCCACCAAGATGCCTTCGGTGAGCTTCCGCATCCACAAGGTGTGTATGAGCTCAGGGAAACGATTGCCAGGCTGATAGGACTTGCGCGAGGAGTCAAATGCTATCCAGAACAGCTTATTTTAAGTGCAGGCACACAATCACTGATTCATTCGTTATCAAGCATTCTTCCAGCCGATCAAGTATACGGGCTAGAAAACCCTGGCTACCGCCGGCTCTATCAAATGCTGAAAAACAATCATCATCAAATTGAAACGATTGGCATTGATCAAAAAGGTGTGCGGATGAGCGACATTCATAAGAAACAGCCGAATGTGTTGATCATTACCCCTTCACATCAATTTCCAACAGGGGTGATTATGCCGATTTCCCGGCGCATTCAGCTGTTAAACTGGGCAGCTGATCAGCCAGACCGTTACATCATTGAGGATGATTATGACAGTGAATTTAAATATGGCACAGACAGCATTCCAGCGCTGCAAAGTCTCGATCGATATGACAAAGTCATTTATATGGGCACCTTTTCAAAATCATTGCTGCCGGGCTTGCGGCTAAGCTATATGGTGCTCCCTCAGCATTTATTAAGACGCTATAAGGAAGAACAGCATTTTTTCATTCAAACTGCTAATCTTTTTACACAATACACCCTTCTTCATTTTATAAAAGATGGGGCGTATCAACGGCATATTAAACGCATGAATGGTTTATATGAGGAAAAACGGAAGCAGCTCATTGAAGAGCTCAATATGGTTTTTGCTGACAATGTGCGGATTATTGGAGAAAATGCTGGGCTTCATTTTATCGCAGAGTTCCGTTCAAACCGGACGCAGCATGAGATTTTACAGCGAGCGAAAGAAAGGAAGCTGAAAATGTACGGTATGGATCGGTTTACCCTTGATGAGCAATTGCCAGGGCATCAGCCAGGCTTTGTTCCGCTCGTCCTCGGCTTCTCGCATATGAGGCGAGAGGATATTCAGCCGGCAGTGAAACGGCTGTATGACGCCATTTTCGGGAAATAAAACAGCCAGCTGCTCTTCATAGACAGCTGGCTTACCACCGCTTTTTATCTACAGCTAGAATCGATGACATGAGTCCAGGAAAAGCGGTCTCGATGTCTTCTTTTCTTAAAGAATAGTAACGGTGCTTCCCGTCAATTCTCACTTTCACGACGCCTGCCTCCCTCAGCACTTTGAAGTGATGGGAAAGCGTGGATTTGGCAATATTCATCTCATACGTGCCGCATGTCCTCTCCCCCGCTTCTGCCAAGCAGCGGACAATTTCTAACCGGATTGGATCAGCCAATGCGTGCAGCACAGAAATCAGTCTCATATCTTCTTTGTTTGGATGGTTTGGATTCGTCATACGATAAATGTATCGTATTTTGTGCCAACATACAATCTCATTCACCTAAAACTCATGAACTGACTAGGCATGTAACGATTTAACTTCATTCACGTCCATTACTTAAGAGACGCTGTATTGAAGGGAAGGAACCTTTTTTGATACGTAACATATGGTTTAGTTTATTGCTCTTGCTGCTCACGTTTTCCTTATGCGCCTGCCAGTCAGTCCAATATCATTACCAGTCAAAGCCACCTAGTGCGGAAGAGTTATTAGCTATGGATCAGCAGGCAGATTTATTTCAATGGGAAGGAACCGTGTATGAAACAAATGTAGATTGGACGACATCCTTACACGTCACAAAACATCAGCAAGTAGGTGTCATTCAGAAAACAGCCGCCAAAAATTTTGAACATGGTACAGCTTCTAGGCTGCAAAAAGGGACCGCTATTTACTCTGTGAAGGAGAGAGAAGACCTTTTGATCGTTGAACTTCACGGCAAAACAAAAATATATGTCGCACATGCGGAAGGATAAAGTACCTGTCATACAGACGGGTATTTTTTAAGTTCATTTTCTTGTCTTAATGTATTGGTTTTGTTATGATAGCCAAAGTGACCACTCGGTTTCCATTGTGACCATATGGTTTTGCCGATTCGGAAAGGACTTATGAAGATGAAAGTAAAGCAAGAAGAGATTTTGCGGGTTTCGAAGAAATTGTTTTCTCAAAAAGGCTATATGAGTGTCTCCATGCAGTCAATTGCCGATGCCTGTAAAATATCAAAAGCGTCTATTTATAAACTGTTTGATTCAAAGGAAGCTCTTCTATTAGAACTGATTAAATACAATCAGCGCAAAATGAGAGAGATTTCCCGCATCATTCATTCAGAAACGACGCTGTCCAAAAAGGAAAAATTCACAAAGAAGATTAAGCTTGAGCTTGAAGAGTTTAAAGAGAATCATAAATTTTTGAACATGCTGTCCTTTGAAGCTTTTTCTCAGCATTCGCCCATTGTCATTAAGCATTTACGTGAAACACGCTCCATTATCATGCAGCGGCACAGAGACATTATTTTAAGTACATATGGTGAATCTGTCGCTCCATATGTCTGGGATTTAGTGATTGTTCTCAATGGATTAATGAGAGAATTCATCTTAATGCTGGCGATTGAGCAAAAAAACATCCAATTAGAAATTGCTGCCGAAATGATCATCGGTGTAATGGATCGTGTATCGAAAAAGCCTTGTTCCATTGAACCTGTGTTAACAGACGAGCTGATGAACTCTTATTTGCTTTCCTCACAGGACGAATATGACGAAGAAAAACTTATCAATTCGTACTTAACAAAAATCAAACAAGAGCTTCACTCATGGCCAAACGGAGAAGAAAAAAATGATCTCCTCTCTGCGTATGAGCTGCTCAATCAGGAATTATCAAAGGACCAACCGAGAACCTTTTTAATCAGCTCACTGCTCGATTATTTAGGCAAAAACAGCGTTTTATCACAAAACGTGTCACAGCTGAAAAGCATCATTTTATAGATAAAGAAGGGATAACATGAACCAATCAACAACATCTTACAATCGATCTGTGATTGTTGGGATTTTTCTCGTTGGGGCATTCGTCGCGATATTAAACCAAACGCTTCTTATTCCAGCGATCCCACATATCATGGAAGACTTCAATATTGAGGTCAGCAAAGGACAGTGGCTTACAACAGCCTTTATGCTGACAAACGGGATTCTCATCCCGATTACAGCTTTCTTAATTGAGAAATTTTCGAGCCGTTCTTTAGTTTTAACGGCACTTAGCATCTTTACAGCCGGTACAATTCTTGCTTCATTTGCTACGAATTTCCCGGTGTTACTTGCAGCGCGTATCGTACAGGCAGCCGGTGCAGGGATTTTAATGCCGCTGATGCAAACGATCTTTTTAACCATTTTCCCAAAAGAAAAACGCGGGCAGGCAATGGGCATGGTCGGACTTGTCATTTCGTTCGCACCAGCGCTTGGACCAACACTTGGCGGCTGGATTGTCGATTCCTTCAGCTGGAAGGCCCTGTTCTATATTGTTCTGCCAATCGGTATCATCGACCTTATTCTTGCTTTCTTCTTAATGAAAAATGTCACACAGCAGCGAGAGACACGTATTGATGTCTTATCAGTCATCTTGTCGTCCTTCGGTTTCGGCGGGCTGCTTTACGGATTTTCTAGTGTCGGCACGTATGGATGGACGAGTGCGACTGTTCTCATTTCACTGATTGTCGGCGCCGTGAGCTTGTTCTTCTTTATCCTGCGCCAGTCGAACTTAACAAGACCGATGCTTGAGTTTGGCGTATTTAAATTTGCGATCTTTAGCTTAACCACCTTCCTTGGAATGCTTGTCTTTGCTTTATTAATTGGTACAGAGACAATTCTGCCACTTTATACGCAGAATGTCAGAGGGCTGTCTGCACTTGATACAGGGCTGATCTTATTGCCGGGTGCTCTCTTCATGGGATTCCTGTCACCGATTATTGGACGGATTTTTGATAAAGTCGGCGGAAGAGGGCTGGCATTAGGCGGATTTACGATCCTCACCGTTACCACCCTGCCATTTATGCTGCTCACCCTTGATTCATCGATCGCTCTCATTACGGTCGCCTATACGCTTCGCTTAATCGGGGTTGGGATGATCATGATGCCGCTGACAACGGCAGGTATTAACGCATTACCGCCTCATTTGATCCCGCATGGGACAGCGATGAATAACACGATGAGACAAGTAGGCGGTTCCATTGGAACGGCTGTGCTTGTTTCCATCATGAGCAGCTCTGCTGCAAATGCAGAATTAGCCAATCCATTAAAATCAGCCGTTCATGGAATGAATACGTCATTTTTCATTTCTGGTCTGATTGCAGTCATTGGACTCATCCTCTCCTTTTTCTTAAAGGCAAAACGTGATAACAAAGTGATGAAGCAGGAGATATCTTCCTCCTCCTCTTCTTCATAAGAAAAAGAGCTCGGCATATGGCCGGCTCTTTTTTCATATCATCATACAGCACCGTCCTCTCTGTAAATACATTTGTATTTCCAGAAAAGAAAAACCTTGATAATTTAAAGAAAAGAGTTGATAATAGGAACTATTCAATTTGTGAGAAAATTTTTACTATAGGAGATGTATGCATTGAAGGTCGTGAAATTTGGTGGCAGTTCACTTGCATCTGGCAAGCAGCTGCAAAAGGTATTTGACATTGTAACAGCAGATCCAGCTCGAAAAGCAGTCGTTGTTTCCGCACCAGGAAAACGGCATTCAACGGATACGAAGGTCACCGATCTATTAATTAGCTGTGGTGAACAATATTTACGTTTAGGTGAAGCACATGATTTAAAGGAAGCCGTCATCGAGAGGTATGCCTCAATAGCGGATGAACTCGGATTAGGTCAAGACATTATCGATACCATCAGGCAAGATCTAGACACATTATTACAGGCTGATTCATCTCGCCCTGAGTGCTATCTTGATGCCATCAAAGCAAGCGGCGAAGACAATAATGCAAAGCTCATTGCTGCCTATTTCCGCCACCAGGGTGTGGAAGCTCATTATGTGAATCCAAAGGAAGCTGGTTTGTTTGTGAGCGATGAGCCTGGCCAAGCGCAAGTCCTCCCGGAATCATATGATCATCTGTACAAATTAAGAGAGCGGTCTGGCATTATTATATTCCCTGGCTTTTTTGGCTTTAGCCTAGCAGGAGACATCGTTACCTTTTCGCGAAGCGGCTCCGATATTACCGGTTCCATTTTGGCGAACGGTCTAAAGGCAGATGTGTATGAAAACTTTACAGATGTGGATGCTGTCTATGCTGTCAATCCAACGATCGTTCATGAACCGAAAGAGATTACAGAACTGACATACCGGGAAATGCGCGAGCTGTCTTATGCTGGTTTTTCTGTGTTCCATGATGAAGCACTTATTCCGGCCTTCCGTGCAGGCATTCCAGTTCAGATTAAAAACACCAATAACCCGTCGGCAAAGGGTACAAAAATCGTGAATCAGCGGGACCATACAAATGGACCTGTTGTTGGAATCGCCTCAGATAATGGATTTTGCAGCATTTACATTAGTAAATATTTGATGAACAGAGAGGTCGGCTTTGGTCGTAAGGTGCTGCAAACATTAGAGGAATATGGGCTTACGTATGAGCACGTACCTTCTGGCATTGATGATATGACCATTATTTTAAGGCAGGATCAGCTGGAGGAGCAGCATATTGAACAAGAGCTGCTAGACCGCTTAAAGCTCGTGCTTGATGCAGATGAGGTCGTTTTAGAGCGGAATCTCTCGCTGATTATGGTTGTAGGAGAAGCGATGCGTCATAATGTTGGCACAACAGCAAGAGCGGCAAAGGCGCTGTCAAAAGCGAAGGTCAATATTGAAATGATCAATCAAGGTTCTTCAGAGGTCAGCATGATGTTTGGCGTCAAAGCGGCTCAAGAAAAAGAAGCTGTTCATGCCTTATATGAGGAATTTTTCTCTATGTCTACTGTCCCTGTCTCCCTTTAATCAGCAGGCTGCCAGATCTTAGGATCCGGCAGTCTTTTTTCCTCTCCCGCTTCGGGTTCTCTGCGCATTAAAGTGTATCTATTTCTCGTTTGATTTTGTATGATAGAGACAAATCAACTATCCGTTCCGACCTATGATCGGAGCTACAAGGAGTCCTAAAACAATGCCTCGTCAACAACTATTAAAACAGTTTCGCAATTTTCATGATGCTTCTACTAGTATTTTAAACATGATGAGTCAATTCATTGGTGTGAATACACTGTTTATCGCTAAAAATGATCAAAACACCAATCAAATTGTAAAAGTGTTAAATCATGACGAGCAGCTTCTTGAAGAAGGGGAAGAACTTCCTTATGAAAAGACATTTTGCAAGCTGGCGGTCGACCATCAGGCTACACTTGTGATCCCTGACATTTCGAAAGATGACCGTTTTAAATACTTAGAGGTCACGAAAAATCTTCAAGGCGGCTCGTTCATTGGGGTTCCCATTGATTTCACAGATGGGACGAACTACGGAACGATTTGCGGACTTGATGTGAGACCAAATCATTTCACAGAAGAGCATGTGTATATGTTTGAAACGATGGCTTCTTTATTAAGCTACGTTCTCGAGCTAGACCGTGCCAACAGGCAGATTCAGCAATTGTCTGTACCGATCGTACCAGTTGTTGACGGTGTCGCCGTGCTTCCTCTGCTTGGTGATATTGAAGAGACACGTGCTCAGCATATTTTGGAAACCATTTTACAGGAAAGCTACAGGCTGTCGCTCTCTCATTTGGTTATTGATGTATCGGGAACAAAAAGCCTGAATGAACAGAGCATTCAATATTTGGTCAGCTACGCACAAACGCTGAGACTTTTAGGAATTTCGGCAGTTTTAACAGGCATTAAACAAGACCTTGCTTTAAGTGCGATTCAGTCCAATATATCGTTTAAAGACATCACCATCCGAAAAGATTTACCGCAGGCACTTGCTCATATTGGGTTAACGTTTACCAAAAATGAATAAGTGGTGATTCACCAAAAAGGGCTAAAATGAACTTCATTTTAGCCCTTTTCTTCTGGAAACGGCAGTCGAATGGTAAATGTCGTTCCATTGTTTTTTTCACTTTTCATATCAATATGCCCTTCATGTAAGTCCACAAGCTGCTTCACGATGGACAAGCCCAATCCGTATTCTCCATACGGTGTATTCGTTCTTGAGATATCCGCTTTATAAAAACGTTCCCATATGTGTTTGACTTCATCTGGCGCAATGCCAATGCCTGTGTCTTCCACTTCAATGATCGTCTCTTGATTTCCTTGTTTTCCTCTTAAATAAATACGACCGCCTTCTGTGAATTGAATCGCGTTCTTTGTGATATTGACAAGCATTTGAATGAGCCTGTCATAATCCGCATAAACCTTTAGCTTGGGATCAACATCCACGATCAGCTGATTGTTTTTCTCTTCGGCGATTCGGCTCAGCTGCTCTTTCATCACTTCAAATGTGTCAATGAGTGGATAGTGAAATTTCTGAAGGGTAATTTGATTCGATCTAATTTTCTCATAATCCATATTTTCATTGACGAGGCGCAGCATACGTTTTGTCTCGTCAGTAATTAAGGAATAGCATTTCTCTTTCTCTTCTGCTGACACATCCGCTGTGTTCAGCCATTCCACCAGTCCTCGAATGGTGGTCAGCGGAGTTTTCAATTCGTGAGACACATCTGCGATGAATTGGCGTCTGCGCTTTTCGAGCCGGTCAATTTCCTCTCTTGATTGCTGAAGACGCTTGGCCATCATATTAAAATCCTCACCAAGTGTGCCAATTTCATCAAGGTGTTTGTTTTCAAGCTTGATGTTGTAATCACCTTGCGCAATCTTTTCAGTCGCCTCTCTCAACTTTTTGATGCGGTTCACATGAAATTTAGACAAGAACAGGCTGAGAATAAAGGTGATCGTCAGTGCCACAAATACGATGATATACAGATAACGATTCATTTGGGCGATGAGCTGTTCAGCGCCTTGAATCGGGGCAATAAGGACGACTCCACCCTTTAGCTTTCCATCCTCCATGACAGGGAGTGCCACAAGTGATGCCTCTTGATCAAGGCGGCGTGAATCACTTCGCTTGTCAATGATTTGCTCTCCTTTTGAGAGTTTGGCCCATAAATCCTTTGTCAATAATACTTCATGCGGCGGCATCTCTTGCTGCTGAGACAGAATATCTCCTTTTTCATCAAACACGAAAAAACGAATTTGCCTCGTCGAAAGAATATCTTCAAATGGACGCAGACGAAAGGTCATCTCGCTTTTAGGGAGTCGTTTATAATCTTGCAAGATTTCATTCCCATAGGAGCTCATTTCATTCACTCTGTTTTGATAGGCAATATCTTTCACAAAATGAGATAAAAGGGTGCTGATAATGACAATGGCGATGAGCAATAACCCAAGATGACTGATCAGCAGCTGATAAAAATATTTAATCTTCATCGAACTTATACCCTACGCCCCATACTGTATACAAAAAGGGCTTAGGACCGTCCCCAATTTTTTGGCGCAGCCGTTTAATATGGACATCTACCGTTCGTTCATCTCCATAAAATTGATATCCCCAAATTTGCTCAAGCAATTGTTCTCGTGAAAATACTTGCCGAGGATGCTGAATAAAAAAGCACAACAGATCGTATTCCTTCGGTGTGAGGTTCTCTATTCGCTCTCCATCCAGGAAAACTTCCCTCGTTTTCTTATCCAACTGAAAATGTGCTGTCTCCAGCCGTTCACCCTCATTCACCTTTTCTTGAGTCGTTGTATGAGCAAAGCGTCGTTTCACCGCTCTAATTCTTGCCATCAAGGTGAGTGGGCTAAAAGGCTTGGTCACATAATCATCTGCCCCAAGATCAAAACCAAGCACTTGATCAGATTCGGTTTCCTTTGCTGTCAGCATGATAATCGGAACATCACTGATCTGACGCACCTTTTGACAAATGGTCAGACCATCCATCGAAGGAAGCATGACATCTAAGATGAGCAGATCCCAATCCTCCTCTTGCTGAAAGCGATTCAGTCCTTCTAATCCATCATGAACGAATTCAGCTTGAAATCCCTCTCGTTGAAAAAACATATCCGTCATTGTACAAACACTCTGATTATCTTCAATCATTAATATTTTCATCATCAGCCTCCGCTGCTGCCATTGTTTTTCTTTATGTAGCTTTATTTTACATCTTCCCTCTCAAATCTCAATTGGATTCCACTGTTTTCATGAACTTATCATCGTTTGGTCATCTTTTATTCATACTTTTTGAAAGAACTAATACTGCGGTGAATCACATGAGTTTTTTTATGATGGAATTGCAGAAGATGGTCAAGATGTTAGTTGAAGTTATAATTCAACATTACTTTACAACATATCAAGATGAGGACAGTGTCATTTATGGTTCTTTAACTCATGAGGAAGTCTCATATATTTAGATAAAGAACTTCCTAACAGTTTATGATAGATCTATTTAAAAAAGCTCATCTCTATTGATGAGCTTTTTTATCATGCCAGCAACTTCAAATACGCAGCGTCGTTTCCCTCTTCAACCGCCTGTAGAATCTGCTGTGCTTGTGATGCGCTTGTGACGCTGCTTAACTTTTGTATGATATCTTCTTTCGATAACGCACAGCCTGGTGCTCCCTGAGGTACATCAACTCGTTTGCTGATGGTGGTGCCGTCAGATAAGGTGAGCTTCACAATCGTAAAGCGTCCTTTTGGAACAGCCTCGGGATGGGGTTCTATCGTTTGATCATATCCTCTGCTCACCCGTTTCATCCATATCCGCATATCTGATGGAATGTTTTTTTTCGTAAAGGCATCCAGCGTAAGCGTCTGTCCAAACACTGCAAGTGCGATGACATATTCGACACTGAATCGTCCTTCTTCTCCAGTCAAAGGTGTTCGTTCAATAAGCGCTGCATCCCCGCCTGGCGGGAATATGACCTCGACCTGTCTTACCTGCTCCGGCAAAAAAGCCCGCTCTTTTATTAAAGATTGGATCGCATCTGCCGCATGGTGGGCTGCTGAGCAGAATGGATATACTTTGAACCACAGCCCCGGCGAAACAATACGCCATGTAGAACCATAGTCTTCTAGCAAACGGCTTTCCGCACGCTCCTGATCTCCATAGAGTGAAAAGAAACCAAGTGCGCCATCAAGAACCGAGTCATTCCCGCCAAAACCTGAACAAGCTAAATCCATAGACCAAACGGCTGTTTTAGCAGCTAATCCGGCTTGTAATGGTTTCATATCAGAGCCAAACTGCTTTCGCATTCCAGCTGATTGCGCTCCGGCAAAGCCGATTGCTTTCGTCAGTTCTTCTCGTGTGACCTGCTTCAAATAGCCAATCGCACATACTGCCGCAATGGCACCGAGTGTCCCCGTATTATGCCAGCCCCGCTCATAATGCGCCTTGCCGATGGATTCGCCAAGTCTTGCCATCACTTCAACACCTATGATGTAGGCAGCTAAAAACCGTTCGCCATACCCTTTGCCGTCTGTCAGCTGTGAAAGCAGCGCTGGAATGATGACGGCACTTGGGTGTCCTCTCACATCTGAATGGACATCATCATAATCAAGAGCATGGATGAGGTAGCCGTTCAGCATCGCTGCGGATTGGCGGCTCACCTTCCTCCCTTGTCCCATGACAGGAATCTGAGCGGCTCCGCCTTCCTGTTCAACAAGCTGCATCAGCTTCTGAATCCCTTCATCCTCTTTCGCAGCAAGCGCTGATGCCGCAGCATCTAACAGGCCATTTCTAGCCATCTGAATGGCCCGTTCATCTTGCAGCGGATCAGCAGAAAGCACTGCCTCTGCCAGTTGTTTTGTTAATTCCATGATCGATACTCCAATGCCCGAACGGCAAGCTCAGCAAAGAAGGCAGCAGCAACCGGAAGTGCGTCTTCATTTAAAGTAAACGCAGGGTGATGCCACTCCTTCGTACCACTGGTCCCCATCCATACAAAAAAGCCTGGAATGCGTTCTTGATAAAGGGCAAAATCTTCTCCGCCCGGTGACTGCTCTGCCTGCACGACACGTAAGTCAAGCGAGCCCGCCGTTTCTTCTACCACCTTTGTCAGACGCTCATCATTCATGACAGAAGGCAAATAAGGATGCCATCTCACTTCAGCCTCTGCTCCAAATCCCTCTGCAATTCCGCTGACGATTTGTTTCATGAGCTGTGGAATCATTGCTCTTACTTCAGGCTCAAACGTCCGGACCGTTCCTTCCATCTCGACACGGTCGGGTATGACATTCCATGATGTACCGCCTTGAATGCGTGTGATGCTGACAACCGCATGATGCAAGGAGCTGATGCGGCGGCTGACGATTTGCTGAAGGGCACTTGTGATCTGCCCGCTGATGGCAATTGGGTCCACCGTGTGATTTGGAATTCCGGCATGACCTCCCGTTCCTTTAATATCGATTTCAAACCGATCCACACTCGCCATCAATGCTTTTTCTCTAATGCCAATCGTGCCAACTGGCAGGTCAGGTTTGTTGTGCATGCCGAAAATCGCATCGACTCCATCTAAAACGCCTGCCTCTATGACGTGTTTCGCTCCTTGAGCAACTTCCTCAGCCGGTTGGAACAAAATACGGACCGTTCCTTTGATTTCGTGTTTCCGCTCCTTTAATAAAAGTGCCGCCCCAAAAATAGAAGCTGTATGGAAATCATGACCGCATGCATGCATTTTGCCCGGTACCTTTGAAGAAAATGGTTCGCCAGATGCTTCTTCAATCGGAAGTGCGTCAATATCGGCTCTCAGAGCAATCGTCGGTCCTTCTTGTTCTCCTTTGATTTCACAGACAACGCCTGTTTGCAGGGCTGGGATATCAAGTACAGTGATCCCTTCCTCTTCTAACCAGCGGCGCAGTTTCTTTGTCGTTTCATATTCTTCAAACGCCAGCTCTGGATGCTCATGAAGCGCTCGGCGAATGTTGATTAAACGTTTGTTTAAAGCTTCATTTCCTATTGATTTCACTGTCAATCACCCCTCTAAAGAATAAAAAGCAGCTTATGCTTCTTCAGCCGCTGCTTCTTTTTGGATAAATCGTTTCGTCCGTTCATTCTTCGTTTCATCAAATAACTCAGTTGGCGTCCCCTGCTCAATAATATGACCATCTGCCATGAAAATCACATGGTCTGCCACTTCTCTTGCAAACGCCATTTCATGTGTGACGATGATCATTGTTGTTTCTTGAATCGCAATGGATTTAATGACTTGAAGCACACCTGAGACAAGCTCTGGATCAAGCGCTGACGTTGGTTCATCCAGCAAAATCGCATGTGGATCAACCGCTAACGCGCGGGCAATCCCAATCCGCTGCTGCTGCCCGCCAGATAATGTGACTGGATAGCTGTCAGCCTTTTGCTCTAGCCCTACCTGCTTCAGCAGTTTCATACCGATTTCATTCGCCTGCTGCTTTGTCATTTTTTTCGTCACAAGCAATGATTCTGTAATGTTTTGCAGTGCTGTCTTGTTTTTAAATAAATTATAGTTTTGAAACACCATAGCCGTTTGTTGACGCAGGTGATGGGCTTCTTTACGTGAATATTTAGACGCATCGAGCTTCGCATCGCCAATTTCAATCGTGCCTTCATCTGGTGTTTCTAATAAATTTAAGCAGCGCAGCAAGGTGGATTTACCGGAGCCAGAAGGTCCGATAATGGCCACAACCTGCCCTTTTTGCACATCAAGATTAATTCCGTCTAAGACGACAAGGTCGCCGAATGATTTCTTCAAATTGGTGAGCTTGATCATGTCCACACCTCCTTAATTCCGGTAAGGCTTGCTGATTTTTCGTTCAAATAGGTCTTGCAGGAAGCTATAAATGATGGTCATCACCCAATACACAATCCCTACGGCTAAATAGGTTTCAAAGTATTTATAGTTCGCTGATGCAATCATCTTCCCTTGTGCAAACATTTCTGCCACACCAATCGTAAAGGCAAGAGATGTTTCTTTTAAAAGACCGATAAAGGTATTCCCCGTCGCTGGAATTGCATTTCTGATGGCCTGCGGGAAAATAATTCTAACGTAAGACTGCCATCTTGTCATACCGACAGATAAGCACGCCTCCAGCTGCCCTTCATCTACTGAATTCAGAGCCGCTCTGAAAATTTCTGCTAAGTATGCTGAGTTTTTAATACTTAATCCGATAATGACCGCTGTTAAAGCATCCATTGAGGTCATCGCAGGGAATAGCTGCGGGAGACCAAAATAAATGAGAAAGAGCTGAACCAAGGTTGGAACCGCTCTGAAGAAAGAAATATACAGCTTGGCAAATTGGTATAAAACAGGTATCCGGTTTTTCGTAATGAGAGCGAATACCACACCAATGATAATGGCAAATACCATGGAGACAATCGCCATGAAGATCGTTATCGGCAAGTATTGAAGCAATGTCGGAAAAACCGTCACCATATACTGCCAATCAATTTTGTTCATGTCTGCTCTTCACCGCCGCTGTCGTTATTTTTTAATTGGCACTGTCACATCGTCTTTGAAATATTTCTCAGACAATTTCTTAAGTGTCCCGTCTTCTCTTAATTCTTTGATGGCTTTGTTAAATTCTTCTCTTAGTTTGTCATGCTTTTTATCTTTCGCAAATGGGTAGCCTACTTCTTCATATACAATTGGGTTGCCTACGATTTTCAGCGGCAGACCTGTTTTTTCAATTTGAGCAAGTAATACACTGCGTCCGTTGACATATGCATCTACGCGGCCATTTGCCACTTCATTTAATACGCCGTCTTGCGTTTCATATGTTTTAATCTTGATTTTCTTGTCTGGGTCTTTGCTCTCTAAGTTTTTAGCATGGTTAGAGCCAAGAACCGCCGCCACTGTTTTTCCTTTTAAATCGTCAAGACCTTTGATGTCGTTGTTGTCTTTTTTCACGATGATTTGTGTTCCTGCGTAAGCGTACGTATCTGTAAAGTTAAACGTTTGTTTACGCTCGTCTGTGACTGCAACTTGGTTTGACACTGTATCGAGCTTACCAGATGTCAGCTGCCCCATTAGTCCGCTGAATTCGCTCAGCTGCCAGTCTAGATTGTAGCCAAGCTTTTTCGCAATGGCTTCTGTTACTTCAACATCGAATCCGACAAGCTTGCCATTGTCTTTATAAGCAAATGGATAGCTTTGTCCAGTAGCGCCTACTTTTAATACTTTTTCGTCTTTGCCTTCACTTTGATTGTTACCACCGCAAGCTGCTAAAACTGCCAGCATTGCTGCAAAAAGAACGACTAGCCACTTTTTGTTTTTCATGTTCGAAAACCCTTCTTTCGTCTTATGGTTGTGTGATATCTGATCTTAATTGTTTTTTAAAATAAATCGTGATATGACCTTTACCTAAATCCTTTTCTCCTGCTCTGACATAGCCTTTGCGCTCATACATTTCTACGAGCCACGGGTGCTTATCAGCTGTACCGAGTGACACGTACGGTACCTTTAGTGTATCCCTTAGTACTTCGGTTTCAACCCATTCCAGCAAGGCAGAGCCTGTCCCTTTTTTGGCGGCTGGTTCTGAGGCAAACCACCAGATGTGAGGGACGCCGAACGGTCCTGGCTGCTCTCCCCAAGGCATTCGGAGTGATAAGGTGGATAGAAGCTCTCCGTTCTCTTCCATCACGTAGCAAAGATTCTTTTGTACATTATTCTGAACGAGAGCGAAATCGGCATGTGCTGCTTGGAACTGGATGCCGAGCTCACGAATTGGCTCATAGGCTCTTGTTGTTAGTTCAAGCAGCGCCTCTATATCTGCCTCTGTTGCCAGACGAAACGTGTATCCCAACGTTAGTCACCTCACCTTATGTCGTGTAGCGATTTTTTGGCTCTGTTAGTCCGAGATTTTCTCGTAAGGTTTGTCCTGTGTAATCCGTTTTGAATAAGCCTCGTTCCTGAAGGATTGGGACGACGCGGTCTACGAACACATCCAGTCCTTCTGGCAAGAGCGGCGGCATGACATTAAAGCCGTCTGCTGCTTCTTCAACCAGCCATGTTTCCATCACATCTGCCAGCTGCTCCGGCGTTCCAATGAAAATATTATGACCGCGTGAGCCGGCAACTGATTGATAGAGCTGGCGAATGGTCAGGTTATCCTTTCTCGCCATATTCATTACGAGATCAAAACGGCTTTTCACCGCATTTGACGTGCTCGGATCAATCTCTGGAAGTGGTCCGTCTAACGGATACTGAGACAGATCAATCCCGCCTAAGTAATTTTGCAGAATACTCAGTCCAATCTCAGGAACAATCAGCTCCTGTAATTCTTCATATTTTGCTCGGGCTTCTTCCTCTGTCTCAGCAATGATTGGGAAGATACCCGGCATGATGCTGACGTCCTCTCTAGCACGGCCAGCAGCCTCTACTTTCCCCTTCAAGCTTTGATAAAATTCCTTCGCTTTTTCGAGATCGTTTTGTGCAGTGAAAATGAGCTCTGCTGTTTTTGCTGCAAGCTTTTGACCATCTTCGGAAGATCCTGCTTGAATGATCACGGGCTGCCCTTGCGGCGTGCGTGATACGTTGAGAGGCCCCCTGACTGAGAAGAACTCACCTTTATGCTGGAGCTCATGAAGCTTACTAGATTCGAAGAATTCTCCTGTTTCCTTGTTTCTGACAAGGGCGTCTTCCTCCCAAGAATCCCAGAGACCTTTGACGACTTCGACGAACTCCTCTGCCCGCTCATAACGTTTATGGTGTGCTAAATGCTCTTCTCCGCTAAAATTTTTCGCTGTTTCTTCAATAGAAGATGTGACCACATTCCATGCCGCTCTTCCGCCTGATAAATGATCAAGGGAGGCAAACTGTCTTGCAATATGGAAAGGCTCACTGTATGTAGTGGATGCTGTTGCTGCTAAACCAATGGTTGAAGTCGACTCAGCAATCGATGAAAGCAGCGTGAGCGGTTCAAATCTCGTTAATACGTTCGGATGAGAGGTTTGATTAATGGATAAACTGTCAGCTAAAAAGAGCAAATCCAGCTTTCCTTCCTCTGCCTTTTTCGCTAATTGTTTAAAATAGTCTAGGTTCATGGCTGCGTCTGGTACTGCATTCGGATGTCTCCAAGAGGCAACGTGATGTCCAGTTCCTGCGATGAATATGCCTAGCTTGAGCTTCCTTTTCGGCTGTGACACTTGTTCTTCATCCTTTCTATATCCTACATGTATCAAACTGAAGTCCTTAGAAGATACATTTTTCTGATTGAATTAATCGGTTTTATTAATAAAAAAAGGGCAAATGTTGCGAAAAATGAAAAATAATTATTACTATATGCCCTTTTTACAGGATTGTCAACCGCCTTCTGAACCTCCAAAATAAGGGATTTCAAACGCTTATGATGGCGTATCAATCTCAATATTTCCGATGAGCCGGTCTGTGGTATGTGTCAACAATTGACTGCGTTCCAGCATGTTGTGAGCGATGACAGAATGAGTGGAATTTGCGGTGCGGACGGCAATCGCTTTTTGAGGAGATAGATTGATGATGTTATTGCGTAGCACACGAGCTGACGAAGCCTGGTCAATAAAGATCGCTGTCGGCTGTCCGATCGATCGATTCAAATAGAAGCGGTTATCTCCAATTTGTGGTGAACCATTTTTAATATACATCACCACATATAAGGATGTTTCTTCAAAGGAATTGTCTTTAATTTCTAATGCCCCTGTCGTGCTGCTGTATACAGCGTAGTTTTGATAGTTTTTAAAGCGATTCTGCCAGATGAAAGCCTTTGCATTTCCGGTGACACTGATCGTATAGGAAGAATCTAGCTCCGGGTGTCCTTCTTGAATAAAGTGGTTGCCGTTGATCCCTGTTTCCCCTTCCTGCACCCAGATTCCTCTGCTGAATTCTTTGAATTGATTGTGCTGGATAAGGATATTCGTTCCTCTCACCACGGCCGCATCAATAACAGAATAGACCGTATTGTTTGAAAAGACGACACTATCCGATTGATAGATACGCAGCGAGGCGCTCCTTTTTTCGATATTCGTTCCTGATTCAATATGGTTTCCTTCTATTAGAATACGATTCGCCATATAAACGGACACAGCCGCATCTTCAAAAAGACTAATTTTATTACCCGTAATGTGTACGCTGTCTCCCCTCACGTCAATCCCTTTTTCAAACCCCTCAATCATATTGCCAATAATAATCACATTGTTTTCCGTTTGACCAAGTGAGACACCTAAGCTCGTAATCCCTGCTTTTGTAACACCTCCTCCTACTGCACGAATCAAATTGTTGGCAATGATCGTTTCGGTGGAGAAGCCATAGGAGATACTGCTATCTGTATGATTGCCTTCAATGATCACACCATAGCCATTAAAGTTATAGATGGAGCTTGCAGCACCTCCTCTGACGATGTTGTTTCGAATCTGAATATTCAGCGGTTCTTCCATATTAACGGCATTTTCTCCATAGCCTTCAATATCAATGCCCATTCTCGGCTCAACCCCATTGACCCCTGCCCTTTCCAAGAGACAGTCCTCCACAATGACGCCATCACAGCCTGTAATCGAAATATTGTTGCGCCTCGAATCTGTGATGGTGCAGCCGGAAATATCAATAGATGCAGCAGGCGAGTACGGTTCACCCTCTGTCAACAAACCATGGGGACTGACAATAATGCCGTCTCCCGTACAATTTTTGATTTGGACATGATTTACCTCGACATGGGAGGCACCTTCAATGCACACCCCAAAGCCCCATTCATGGGTTTTTCGTTCAGAGGGTAGCGGCTTGTATACATGCTCATGACGATCCCCTTCAATACGTCCTCCTCGGATGGTCACATTCTGAACCTTTCCTATATAAAAGGCTGCATACCCCCATGAATCATTTGGTTTTACCTTTATCACAGCGTCTGACGCCATCTCAATGCATATATGACTTGGCACCCGTATACCTGCACCTCGGAAAGGAAAAAATGAATCACCTCTGTACACCGCATCTATTAAATATGTGCCGCTCGGCAGCCAGACATGGGAATACCCTTGTGCTTTTGTCCATTCTAAACATTCATTGAGCTTGGCTGTGCAATCCGTTTTCCCGTCAGCAATCACGCCAAAATCTAGTACATTGACAACAGGTTTTTTTAGATCAGCTTCATTCAATTCCCCCAACCTAAATCACTCCTTTTCACACATGTTCTCTCGTCATCCTATGCATGTGGTAAAGGTTTGCTTGTACATTGCTTCAAATTTTAAATAAATTCTTCCGGAATAACTTTCCGATAATTTTTACTTCAATGAATTTTTCATTTTTTTGAGTCTTTAAGCCTATTGAACTAACATTTTCCTGTTTTAGAATAGTTTTATATTGACACAAGAACTATACAAGAATATCATTTTTCTCATATCTCTTTTTTTAAGAAAGGATCTATGCCATGTCTACAATTGACCACGATAAAATTGTTAAAAGTGTTCCTCAAAAAGGGTTTTTTGGACATCCTAAAGGACTTTACACGCTGTTTTTCACTGAATTTTGGGAGCGTTTCTCCTATTATGGCATGCGTGCACTGCTTATTTATTATATGTACACAGAGGTGACAAAAGGCGGTCTAGGCTTTGACCAGACGACAGCCAATTCGATCATGTCTGTCTACGGTGCGCTTGTCTATATGTCAGGAGTTATTGGCGGATGGCTCGCCGACCGGGTATTTGGTTCGTCCAGTACGGTGTTTTATGGCGGAGTTTTCATTATGCTTGGCCACGTGATTTTGGCTTTGCCAAGTGGAGCAACAGCGCTCTTTATTAGTATGGGACTGATTATTATTGGGACAGGTCTTCTTAAGCCAAACGTTTCAAATATTGTTGGCGACCTGTATACAAAAACAGATCCACGTAGGGACTCTGGATTTAGTATTTTCTACATGGGGATCAACATGGGTGGCTTTATCTCCCCATTAATTGTCGGAACACTCGGTCAAAAAGTGAATTTCCACCTCGGGTTCTCACTTGCTGCCGTCGGGATGCTTGTTGGACTCATTACATTTGTGGTCACAAAAAAACCGAACCTTGGTCTTGCCGGCACTTATGTGACAAATCCATTATCAGCTGCCGAACGTAAGAACTTCAAAATTTACGGATCATTGGTTGTGATCTTGCTCGCAGTTTTTGCTGTCATTGGCATTCAAACAGGCGCACTCACAATTAATTTATTCACTTGGTTTGTCAGTGTTCTTGGTGTGCTCATTCCGATTGTTTATTTCATTATCATGTACTTCAGTAAAAAGACGAGCGAAGTAGAGCAATCCAGAGTTCTCGCTTATATTCCATTGTTCCTTGCTGCGGTGATGTTCTGGGCGATTCAAGAACAAGGTTCAAACATTTTAGCGACATATGCAGATCAACGAACAAACTTGAATTTCCTTGGGATGACACTAGCCTCTTCGTGGTTCCAATCATTGAACCCGATCTTTATTGTGCTGCTGTCTCCAGTGTTTGCTTGGTTATGGGTCAGACTCGGGAAGAAACAGCCGTCTACCCCGATTAAGTTCTCACTCGGTCTTTTGTTTGCAGGGTTATCCTTCATCATCATGATCATTCCTGCATACATGTCAGGTCCGAACACACTTGTGAGCCCATTATGGCTCGTTCTGAGCTTCTTCCTCGTCGTGATCGGAGAGCTCTGCTTATCACCAGTTGGACTGTCAGCGACAACAAAGCTGGCACCTGCTGCCTTCTCAGCACAAACGATGAGCCTTTGGTTCCTTTCAAATGCGATGGCACAGGCGATCAATGCGCAAGTAGTCAAACTGTTTGATAAAGTGCCAGAAACCGTCTATTTCGGTATCATCGGATTGCTGGCCATCGTTTTATGCGTTGTAATGCTATTACTGACACCAGTGATTAAGAAAGCGATGAAAGGCGTTCATTAATAAAAAACTGGACATGAGTACCTCATGTCCAGTTTTTCACTTTATTGATAATCAGTCTTCATATATTTTTAATTCGTATTCATTGGTACTGTCTCATTTATTTCAATATTAAAATAATTCACGGCATTGTGATAACAAATATCTTTGACTATTTTCCCTATAAATTCGTAATCTCTTGGAAGCTCCCCATTTTCTATCCAAGTCCCAAATAAATTGCATAAAATTCTTCTGAAATATTCATGACGAGGGAACGATAAAAAACTCCTTGAGTCTGTAAGCATACCTACGAAAGTGCTAAGCAAACCTATATTAGATAATGTTTTCATTTGATCTAGCATGCCGTCTTTTTGATCATTAAACCACCACCCGGATCCAAATTGAATTTTTGCTCTGGCATCAGAAGATTGAAAATTCCCTATAGTAGAGGCCACAATCGCATTATGAACGGGATTTAAATTATAGATAATGGTTTTAGGTAAAAGGTTATCTTTGTCTAAGTCATTCAAAAAACCATTTAAATGTCTTGCTAGGTGGAAGTCAGACATAGAGTCGTACCCACTATCTTTTCCCGTTAACTTGAACATTCGTGTGTTATTATTCCTTAAAGCACCTATGTGTAATTGCATGGTCCAATGAAGAGAATGATATTTTTTACTCAGGTGAAGAAGAGTGTTTGTTTTAAATTTATTTATATCTTCTTGGGATAGTGTTTTTCCTTGCAGCGCACGTACAAATATAGAAGACACTTCTTGTTCAGTAGCTGGTGAAAATGGAAATATTTCAAAACCATGATCAGAAATTCTGCATCCATTCGCGTGAAAATAATCAATTCGTGAATGTAATGAAGCGATAAAGTCTTCATATGTTAAAACAACGCCGTTGATTGACTCACCTAATTTTTCTATATAATTCACAAAATTTGATTGTTCAATATTTAAAGCTTGATCCGGTCTAAATGTAGGTAGGACCCTAGTAGTAATTCCTACATCTTTACGTATGATTTGATGAATTTCTAAAGTATCGATTGGATCATCAGTCGTACATACAACTTTTACATTAAATTTTTCTAAAATTCCATTTGTGGACATGTTACTTTCATTTAATCTCTCATTACAGATATCCCAAATTTTATGTGCATTTTTTTCTGAGAACAACTCATTTATATTGAAATAACGACTTAATTCTAAATGTGACCAATGATAAAGAGGGTTTCCTATTGTATATGGAACCGTTTGGGCCCAAGCTAAGAATTTTTCCTTGTCACTTGCATTCCCCGTGATCAATCTTTCTTCTACGCCTAACCATCGCATAGCCCTCCATTTATAGTGATCTCCATTCAGCCAAATATCAGTCATATTTTCATATTTTTTGTTAGTAGCAATATCATCAGCCATTAAATGCGTATGAAAGTCATAGATTGGCATATTTTTCGCGTAATCATGATAAAGAACTTTTGAACTTTCGTGATTAAGCATCATATCTTCACTTAGGAATGTAGACAATATAGTCACCTCTATACTTATGTTTAGAAAATCTCAATTAAATGAAATAAGGTGTTATTAACAAAAATAACACCTCACTTTTTTAGATCTTACTTAATTCAAACTCCGTATTTACATAGATTGCGTCTCGTTGTGCAATTAAGCATAGTTCTGCGGCTTTAAAAGTATGTTCTTGAGTCATAGCATTTTCAGTATCGTTTAAACAATCTAAAATAAGTTCACCAAAGTAAGGGAATCCTACTTCTCCATTTAGAGAAAAATGTTGCTCTGTCTGTTGATTTACTAAGTATAAATGGTCTCCTGTTTTATCCCTTGCTATGTCTACGTATTTGCGAATTTCAATATACCCATCTGTTCCAAGAATGAATGTACGCCCATCCCCCCAAGTGCTAAGGCCATCAGGAGTCAGCCAGTCTACTCTAAAATAGTTTGTAGCCCCATTATCCGCAATTAAAGTAGCATCGCCGAAGTCTTCCAATTCTGGATATTGATGATGTTTGTAATTGCCCACTTTACTATGTACAACTTTTGCATCTTTTGCGCCAGAATAGTAAAGGAATTGTTCAATTTGGTGACTACCAATATCACATAGAATACCTCCATAATACTCCTTTTCAAAAAACCAGCTTGGTCTGCTTTCTACATTACTACGATGTGGGCCAGTCCCAAGAACTTGTACCACTTTTCCAATTGCTCCTTGTTCAATCAATTGACCAGCAAATACGGCACTCTCCACGTGCAAACGTTCACTATAATAAACAGCCCATTTAAGCCCCGTTTCAGCTGTTTTTTTACGAGCAAGCTCCAATTGTTCTAACGTTGTAAAAGGTGATTTATCCGTAAAATAATGCTTACCATGATCTAAAACACGCAGCCCTAAATCACAGCGTTTAGATGTAATGGCTGCGCCTGCCACGAGCTTTACATCTGGATCTTCTAGAACTTCTTTCTCACTTTTGGCTGCCTGTACCTCCGGATATGCTTTACAAAATTCTTGTACTTTTTTCTGATCATGATCATAAACCCATTTTAATGTAGCTCCAGCCTCAGTTAATCCATTGCACATTGCATAGATGTGTCCATGATCAAGACCTATAGCTGCTATTACGAATTGTCCTTCTGTAACGACAGGGGCACTTTTTCCCTTAGGAGCATAATTCATTCCATCACTTTTCTGCATGATTGTTCCTCCTCTAGCTAGCTTCCAGTTTATTTTTAATAATTTAATAACGTTAGACTCATAGTTTCTCGTAATTTCCTCCAACGGTTATCGTATCGTCTGAAAAATTTTCTACACTGCTTTGTTTTTCATAAAAATGCTTAACGTTCGCGAGCATTCCTTCACGTGTGTAAAAAGGATCGTCTGCTAAAAGAGGAAGCTTCACATGAACACCTTGGTTTGCAGATTTATAGATGGCTGTAATAAGTTCTAGTGTTTTTCTTCCTTCTGTTCCATCAATCAGCAGCTTCTGGTTACCCTTGATAGCCATTAAAAAATTATTTATTTGTCCTTTATGCCCTTCAAATAGTAATTCCGGATATTGATTAAAAGCTTCCTGAATACGATTTTCTAAATCCTCATCATTTTTCTCTTGAGGAAAGCCATTTTCTTTAGCTATTTGAGCATTTACTTTCCATGGGACAGATACTCTAGCTTTTTCACCTTGAAAAATCAGTTGTTGTTCTTCTCCATGATGAACAACAGAACTGGTTACTTGTGCTAAGCTGCCATTTCCATAGCGAAGTACAGCAATAGAAAGGTCTTCAACCTCTGCATTATCATGCAAGGTATTACTAGTTGCTGCAAAAATGTCAGTCGGCAATCCTAACATCCATTGCAACATATCAATATGATGGACAGCATGATTAAGTGTACAACCTCCACCTTCTTTTTCCCATGTACCGCGCCACCATAAATCATAATAACTATGACCACGCCACCAAAAAGAATCAACTTGAGTATGAGCGATTTTTCCAATTAGGTTTTGATCAAGGACATGTTTTAATCTCATAATGGGCGTCATAAATCTGTTTTGAGCAACAACGGATAAAAGCTTCTGGCTTTCAATAGATGCTTTTATCATTTCGTCACATTCTTTTAGAGAGGAAGCCATAGGTTTTTCTACTAAGACATGTTTGCCTGCTTTAAGAAAATCAATGGCAATGGCTGCGTGCATATAAGGAGGTGTACAAATGGAAACGGCATCAATCGTAGGATCATTCAATAACTCTTGGTAGTTAGCGACAACTCGTGCTTCTAGGTTATATTTTGTTGCTGCAGACATTGCTTTTTCAGGATAAATATCAACTAAAGCTACAATTTTACTCATTTCAGGCATTGCAAGATAAGCTTCGATATGGGCAGTTGCAATAGATCCAGTTCCTATAATTGCGATGTTGGACATATCAATCTTTCCCTTCTGCAAGAAGATAAATTTTCAATTCTAATAACGAGATAGCGCTTTCAAAAAACTGAATGATTCACCTAACTGATAGATCAGAGTACCGTTCGTTCTAATAATATTCTAGTTAGACTAGTATGGTAGATCAAAAACATTATAACTCAATCTTTTTGAATTTTGTATAGTTTTTTGAATTTTCTTTTTAATATCCCGCACTTTTATGATTGATCATGGTTTAGAATCATCAAGAGTTATATAAATGCTCACAGGATAAATATTCAGAAAAATTAAATTAGTGTCTACCATTCTAATGCACTTGTATGGTAGTATGTTAGAGAAAGGAGATTAGAATAATGAATATCGATTTTAAAAACCAAAACCTCTCTACGAGGGAACAAGTTTACAATATGCTAAAAGATCAAATATTAAGCCTGAAGCTTCCACCTGGGACAAATATTTCTGAAAAAGAAATATCCATTCAATTTAATGTTAGTCGAACTCCTGTAAGAGAAAGCTTTTTAAAATTATCTCAAGAAGGATTATTAAGTATCTACCCTCAACGAGGTACATTTGTTTCTTTAATTGATTTGAACCTTGTGGAGGAAGCACGGTTTATGCGAGAACATCTCGAGAAGGCCGTGATTAGACTAGCCTGTCAGGAGTTTTCTGAAGAGCTGATTAATGATTTAGATATGAATTTAAGTATGCAAAAAATTTGCGTTAAGAAAAAAGATTATAAAAAAATGTTTGAATTAGATGAGGAGTTTCATAGAACTATTTTCAAACGGTGTAAAAAAGAAAAAACATGGTTCGTTATTCAACAGATGAATGTACACTTTAATAGGAGTCGCATGTTAAGGCTAGTAACAGATTATAATTGGGATAATATTCTTTCTCAACATGTAAATATCTTCAAAGCTATACAAGATCAAGATGCTGATAAAGCTGAAACAATCATGGAAGAGCATTTGAAAATTGCACTTGTTGATAAAGAATTATTGAAGAAAGAATATCCAAATTATTTTAAATAAAAATAGGTTGTTACTTATATTTTAGGGGTGATGGTATATGAGGATGACATTTAGATGGTTTGGCGAAGGAAACGACACGATAACACTGGAACAAATAAAGCAGATTCCAGGAGTGGAAGGAATTGTTTGGGCACTGCATGATGTGCCCGTAGGAGAAGAGTGGCCACTAGAAAGAATTGTAGAAATGAAAAAATTAGCTGATAAACATAACCTTCATATTGAAGTGGTTGAAAGCGTGAATGTTCATGAAGACATTAAGCTCGGACTTCCAACTAGAGATCGATACATAGAAAATTATAAGAAAACAATTCAGAAGCTAGCAAAGGTCGGTGTTAAAGTCATATGTTATAACTTTATGCCTGTATTTGATTGGATCCGTACAGACTTAAATAAAACACTTCTTGATGGCTCTACAGCTCTATTTTATGAACATAGTCGAATTAAAGATATTGATCCGAAAGACTTAGTAAATAAAATTAGTGAGAACTCCAGTTTAACCATGCCAGGTTGGGAACCAGAGCGGTTAAATCACCTCCACCAACTTTTTGAAGCCTACAAAAATATAACAGAAGATGATTTATGGGCCAACTTGAAATATTTTTTAGATCAGGTTATTCCAATTGCAGAACTTCATGATATTAAGATGGCAATTCATCCTGACGATCCACCTTGGCCTGTCTTTGGTCTACCGCGAATAGTAACTAACCAAAATAACATCAGAAAAATTTTACAACTAAATAATAGCCCACATCATTGTATAACGCTCTGTACAGGATCTTTAGGAGCAAACTTAGAAAATGATTTAGTTTCTATGATTCACGAATTTATTGATAGAATCCCATTTACTCATATAAGAAATGTACGTGTATATGATAACGGGGACTTTGTTGAAACATCGCATCGATCAAAAGATGGATCAGTAGATGTTTCAGCCATTATACATGCTTATTATGAAAGCGGATTCAAAGGTTATTGTAGACCCGATCATGGAAGACACATTTGGGATGAACAATGTAGGCCTGGATATGGTCTTTATGATAGAGCACTTGGAATTATGTATTTGTGGGGAGCTTGGGATGCTTTAAAAAATAAACATTCTGTACGAAAAGAAGCAAAGGAGGAAGCTACATGGTAAACATACAAGAAAATAAAAATTTAGCTGGTAAAGTAGCTGTTATAACAGGAGGAAGTGGCGTACTTTGCAGCGCCATGGCAAAGGAACTTGCTAGACATGGCGTGTCTGTGGCTATTTTAAATAGAACCGTCGAAAAAGGTGAAAAGGTAGCCGAAGAAATTAACCTTATGGGCGGGAAAGCGATTGCGATAAAATGTGATGTTCTGAATAAAGAGAGTATTGAACAAGCCGAGAAGATTGTAACAGAGGAATTAGGCAATTGTACAATATTGATAAATGGAGCTGGTGGTAACCACTCCAGTGCAAATACAACCAACGAAATATTTCAAACAGAAGACCTTACTAATCCTAAGGTAAATACTTTTTTTCATTTAAGTACAGATAGTGTACAAAATGTATTTGATTTAAATTTTATGGGGACTTTTATTCCTACACAAATTTTCACTAAAAATATGGTTCATCGAAAGGGAGCAGTTGTCATCAACATGTCATCTATGAGTGCCCCTTCTCCAATGACCAAAGTGCCTGCTTATAGCGCGGCAAAAGCAGCAATTGAAAATTTCACAAAATGGTTAGCTGTCCATATGGCTGAGGCAGGAATTAGAGTAAATGCTATTGCACCGGGCTTCTTTTTAACTTCACAAAATAAAAACCTTCTCCTAAATGAAGAAGGAGATTATACAGAAAGGTCTCATAAGATTATTTCGAACACACCAATGAGAAGGTTTGGTACGCCAGAAGATCTTCTTGGTACCTTATTATGGCTTGTTGATGATCATATGTCAGCATTTGTGACCGGAGTGACAATTCCTGTTGATGGGGGTTTTATGGCGTATTCAGGTGTTTAATATTTTTATTTTTTCCTTGTCATACATCTTTATTTTATATGTTTTTTTAAATTTATAAGTAGGCTTGGAAAGGAGAAATAAGAATGCAGACTGAGAACAGGAAACTAACACTCAAAAATTATATTGGTTATGGAACAATGGATTTATTTGGAGGGGGAGCATTCGCTATCATAGGCGCATGGATGTTATATTTTTTCATTACATACTGTGGTCTTACCCCTGTTGAAGCGGGATCCATTATTGCAATTGCTCGTATTATTGATGCGATAGCAAGCCCAATTATGGGCCATATCACTGACAATTTTGGTCGTACAAAACTTGGGAAAAAATTTGGAAGACGCAGGTTCTTTTTACTAGTTGGAAGCCCTTTGATGGTTATTTATTCTCTTCTTTGGATTTCTGATATGAATTACTGGTACTATTTAACGGTTTATATTTTGTTAGAATTCCTTGCAGCAATGGTATTAATTCCATTTGAAACACTTGGAGCTGAAATGACGAATGATTTTAATGCACGGACCAAGCTCTCAACAATAAGATTAATCTATTCAGGACTAGGAACATTTTTAGCTACCTTTATTCCAGGCAGATTATTCGAAATATTCGGAAAAGATTCACCTCAAGTTTTTCTTTACAATGGGATTATCTTCACCTTTATTTTTATGGCTGCATTATTAATTACACATAGAACAACATGGGAACGTAAAATAGAAGAAGACATGATAGAACCTGATGGTGTAGAAAAAGTACCTGCTATAGAATCCATAAAAAAAGTCATCATTGACTTAACATCTACTTTTAGAATTAGAAGTTTCCGCCAGCACCTCACGATGTATATTTGTTCGTTTACTGCCATGGATATTTTAAACGCTGTATTTGTCTACTTTGTTGTGTTTTCTTTAAATAAAGATGCAGTGCTCGCAGCCGATTTATTATCTATTGGTTCATTACTTCAAATGGTATGTACAATATTGTTTGGTTGGCTCGTGATTAAAATAGGTCCTGCGCCATCTTTGAAAATATCTTATACTGCTATTATTACATGTATCAGTGGTTATATATTTTTATACTTCACACAACCAACTTATATGATTATAGCGCTGTATGCTTTCTCTGTTATCTTAGGCATCGGAAAGAGTGGATTATATTATATACCATGGAATATTTACACTTTCATTCCTGATGTAGATGAAATGGTCACTCGTAAAAGACGAGAAGGAATATTTGCAGGTATTATGACGTTTACACGCAAGAGTACTACAGCTTTAGCCACATTCTTGGTAGGAGTTATTTTACAGGAAAGTGGATTCGTTGCAAACGCGACGACACAGTCTACTACAGCAATAAATGGGATTGTAGGTATTCTGTTTTTCGGAACTGTAGGGCTAGTCGGTATTAGTTTAGTTATTTCATTTAAATTTAAATTATCTAAGAAAACTCATTCCATTATGATTAATGAAATTAATAGGTTAAAGAATAATGGTTCAATGGAACAGGCTGATGATGAAACAAGAAGTGTTTTGAAAGCGCTAACAGGATGGGATTACGAGAAGCTTTGGGGTAATAATAACGTAGGATATCAGAATAAGCGCCAAAATTTTGAACAACAAGATTTTAAACAGCAGGATATGAACTAACTTTTGTTGTTAGTTGAGAACTTCCAGAATCACTTCAAAAAAAACACCTTCAGATTGATATCAGAGGTGTTTTTAAATTTCTTAAATTTAGTGTTTTTTGATTTTAAAACCGAATCTCGTCATCTCCATGGATTTGCAGTTTCAGCGGCTCACTTTGTGCCTGATGCTTTTTCACATAGCGATGGTAGACAACATATCCAATGATCATGAGCGGTACGCCGACATATAGCCCGATGCGCTGCTCTTGATCAAAGGCAAGGCTGACCAACACGATGGTATTCAGTGTAATCGCAATGATTGGCAGCACCGGATAAAGAGGCGTTTTAAATTTTAAGTTTTCCAGCTTTCCGCCTGCCTTCAAATATTTTCTACGGAAAAGAAGCTGTGATAATGTAATCGTGATCCAGCCTGTCTGGGCACTCATTCCGGCAATGGACACGATCCAGGCAAATACCGTTTTCTCTGCAAAAAAACCGGATAACAGCGAAATCCCTGTAAACAGGAAAGTGAGCAGTAAGGCATTCATCGGAATACCGCGCTGATTGACGCGTCTAAATGCTTTTCCTGCCATTCCTTCCTTCGATAAGGAATACAGCATTCTCGTCGATGCATACAAGCCAGAGTTCGCAACAGATAATAAAGCAATAATGATGACAAAGTTCATGATGTCTGCCGCAAAAGGAATGCCCGTTCTCTCAAACACAGTAACAAATGGACTTTGCAGCACACTGGCTTCCTTCCAAGGCACCATACCGGCTAAGACGAAAATAGATAAGACGAAAAAGACAAGTGTACGCCATACGGTTTGATGAATCGAACGGGGTACGGTTTTCTCAGGGTTTTCACTTTCTCCTGCCGCAATCCCGATCAGCTCTGTTCCCTGAAACGAAAAATTCACCGTGATCATCGTAACCACAACAGCAAGCAGACCATTTGGAAACAGCCCATCATTCACAAAATGGCTGAAGTAAGGGGCGGGTTCACCGCTCGTTGTATCAATAAACCCAAACATCGCCGCTCCGCCTACGCCAATAAAGAGTAAAATTGCAATAATCTTAATGGTAGAAAAGAAAAACTCCGACTCCCCGAACGCTTTCGCTGACCGGGCATTTAATAAGAAAAGACAGAGTCCGAATATGAGACACCAAATCCACACATCTACTTGCGGTAGCCAGCGCCTCATCAGCTGTCCTGCTGATAAGAACTCAAGGGCGACCGTTGCCGCCCAGCCGAGCCAATAAATCCAGCCGACAGCAAAACCCGCTGCCGGGCTGACAAATTTCGTCGCATACGTATGAAACGACCCCGACACAGGAAGTGCAACCGACAGCTCCCCAAGACACAGCATGGTTAAATACATGATCAATCCGCCCACAATATATGAAAGAACAGCTCCGACTGGCCCTGCTTGTCCAATCGTATAGCCCGTTCCTAAGAAAAAGCCTGTCCCAATGACACCGCCAAGTGAAATCATAAATAAATGGCGGGAGGTCATCGCCCTTTTCAATTGATCAGGCTGATTTTGTCCAACATCCACAATGATGCCCTCCTTCTTCTAAGATGCTCTGTTATCAAAACATGTCTCCATGTGATTCATTCCATTTTCAAAACAACCTACTAATTATACATCTTTTATAATAAATATGCTTCCTTCTATGGTCACTGTCTCAAAGTCTTTATTTTAGTAATGTTCGCACAAATATGAGGTAGATTTGATCATTTAATCGAACCCAAAATATTTGCACAAAAAACCAGCATGGCACCTCATCTTCACACACTGGTTTCACCTCATTCTTTTAACAAACACCCTTTGATAAAATCATCTATTTCCTGAAAACAGTGATTTTTCGATTCAGCGTGAAAAGCCGTGGAATATGGATTCGCGAATCCATGCTCTCCCTCTACTATTGTCACGCGAAGTTTTTCCTTTTTCCCCAAAACACTCGCAAGCTCCTGGGGGTTAAAGGATGCTTCGACTTCCGGGAAAAATAACAGCGTTTTGCAGGCAGGCACAAGATCAATGTCATCTCTGATCCTTGAACCATAAAACCCAATGACTCCGGTAAACAACTGCTCATATTGACTGCATCGCCAAGCAATGGTTGCCCCCACACTAAAACCTAACAGAAATATGTCTATCGCGGCATTCTTCGTTTTTAACTCTTTTGCCACATTCAGTACGCTCATTATCGGCTCATCAAAACCAACTTTATTCATAAAATAGCCGTATGCCTCTTTCTCTTCGACATAGGAGAATTGTTTCGCCTGTCCTAATAAATGAGGACAATAAACCTCAAAACCCGCTTTGTCGAAATAATGGATCATACTCTTCATATGATCATTTATTCCGTATATTTCGTGTATTAAGATCATGACAGGTTTTTGTTTCGATGTATGCAAATGATCACACTTCCCTTTCGTTCACTGTAGGACCACTTCATTTTCTTAGAGAGCTCATTACAACAAATTTTACCATTAAATAGGTTATCTAACATTCTTGATCATGCGTTTGGTTTTATTCATTTTTTGATTTGGGTATAGTTCTACGTTTGTCCGTTCGACCATTTGCAGGCATAAAGTTGGTGAGATTCGCTCAAGCTAGTTTCAAATGCTTTACTTTTAGGTTGCTTCTCTGTAAGATCATATGTTGTAAATACCAACAAGAAAAGTGGGGAATAAAATGAAAAAAATGTTCTTTGCCATTATTTTAGGCGTTTGTGTTGCATTGATCACGGCATGTGGATCTGGTGCAAGCGACAACGCGAATAAACAATCTGGGTCTAAGGAATCAGGAGACCTTTGGAAATCCATTCAGGATAAAGGTGTATTAACCATTGGAACTGAGGGTACTTATGCTCCTTTCACTTTCCATGACAAAAAGACAGATAAATTAACTGGCTACGATGTAGAAGTCATCACTGAAGTAGCAAAACGCCTTGACTTAAAACCTGAATTCAAAGAAACACAATGGGACAGTATGTTTGCTGGACTGAATGCAAAACGTTTTGACGTGGTAGCGAACCAAGTTGGGAAAACTGGCCGTGAAAATCAATACGATTTCTCTGATAAATACACGACATCTCAAGCTATTGTTGTGACAAAATCAGATAACAACGACATCAAGAAACTATCTGATGTTAAAGGCAAAAAAGCAGCACAATCGTTAACAAGTAACTACAACAAACTAGCAACAGATGCTGGTGCTAAGATCGAAGGCGTCGAAGGTCTTGCACAATCCATTCAATTGATTCAGCAAGGACGTGCTGATTTGACGTTCAATGACAAATTGGCTGTATTGAATTACTTGAAAACAAGCGGTAACAAAAACCTAAAAGTTGCATTTGAAACAGGAGATCCTCAAGAAACTTATTTCGCATTCAGAAAAGGCAGCGGCGAAGTCGTTGACAAAGTGAATGGCGCATTAAAAGAAATGAAAAAAGACGGTACACTCGCTAAGATTTCTAAGAAATGGTTTGGTGAAGATGTTACAAAATAACATCCTAGGAGTCGTCATTCCTTGGGATCTTCTTCAGCAATCTTTTTGGCCAATGGTGATGCAGGGGATTTATTATACAATTCCCCTCGCCATCATTGCCTTTATTATTGGTATTTTTATCGCGCTTGTGACAGCTCTTGCGAGAATGTCTAAAATTAAAGCCCTCAGATGGATTTTCTCCATCTACGTGTCGGCCGTTCGCGGAACACCGCTTTTTGTGCAATTGTTTATTATTTTCTATTTCTTTCCAACATTTAATATCACATTGGATCCATATCCAAGTGCCATTATTGCTTTTTCTTTAAACGTAGGTGCGTATGCGTCGGAAATTATCCGTGCATCCGTCCTGTCTGTTCCAAAAGGACAATGGGAAGCTGGTTATTCAATCGGAATGACGCATCGCAAAACGCTCGTCCGCGTGATTTTACCGCAGGCTGTGCGTGTATCGATTCCACCGCTGTCTAATTCATTCATTAGTTTGGTGAAGGATACATCCCTTGCCTCCCAAATTCTCGTGGCAGAGATGTTCCGTAAATCACAGGAGATTGCTGCGGCAAACTTGGATCAGATCTTGTTTATTTATATGGAAGCAGCCCTCATCTATTGGGTATTCTGCTTCATTCTATCGCTCGTTCAGCATCAAATTGAAAAACGACTTGATCGATATGTCGCAAGGTAAGGAGGGAACGACATGCTAACAGTCAAAGGTCTCAAGAAATCCTTTGGTGAAAATGAGATTTTAAAGTCGATTGATTTTTCGATCAATAAAGGGCAGGTTGTGGCCATTCTCGGTCCATCTGGTTCTGGGAAAACAACGATGCTTCGCTGTTTAAATGCACTTGAAATACCAAATGGCGGCTCCTTTACCTTCGATGATTTCTCGATTGATTTTTCGAAAAAAAATAAATCAGCTGATCTGCTGAAGCTACGCCGGAAATCAGGAATGGTATTTCAGGATTATCACCTGTTTCCTCACCGTACAGTGCTTGAAAATGTCATGGAAGGTCCTGTCCAGGTGCAGCGCCGTCCAAAGGAAATGGTTCGAAAAGAAGCCATTCAGCTCTTGCAAAAGGTCGGTCTTGAGGATAAAAAAGACCTTTATCCATTTCAGCTCTCAGGCGGTCAAAAGCAGCGTGTCGGGATTGCCCGTGCACTTGCCATTCAGCCAGAGCTTATGCTTTTTGATGAACCAACCTCTGCGCTTGATCCTGAGCTTGTCGGGGAAGTTTTAAAGGTCATGAAGGATCTAGCGAAGGAAGGTTGGACCATGGCGGTTGTCACACATGAAATCAAGTTTGCCCAAGAAGTAGCAGACGAAGTGATTTTTATTGATGGCGGCGTCATCGTCGAACAAGGTCCTCCGGAAGAAATCTTCAAACGACCAAAGGAAGAACGTACAAAACAATTCTTAAACCGGATTTTGAATCCAGTATGATAAAAAAAGGCTGTTCTCACGTGGTGAGGACAGCCTTTTTTTATATCTCTTTTTGCAGGCGAAGCGCCAGTAAATCTTGCAGGAGCAGCCTTGCTCCCTCTGGACTGATGACCACACCACCAGATAGCACCTTATTGGAACACGTCACTTGCCCTGTTACGATACAAGGTTTGTCCTGCCAATACGGCTTCATCACTATTTGATCTTCTTCTCGATAAATCTCCATAAAATCTTGCGGATGAATGTTCAACCGTTTTCTCATCTCTGTCGGAAGAACAATTCTCCCAAATTTATCTATATATTTAACATAATCGTTATTTAACAAATTGCCCCCTCCTGCATCACTAGATATGATATAGACAATTCCCTCTATATGAAGGGATTAAGCGATCAAATCGGTTAATCTGCAGGCTGTTCCAGTGACTAAATACGCTTCCCATATATGATATATCTGTTTGGTGCAGGACCAATATAGGAAAAAGGGTAACATGTGGTGAGGATAAGTTCTTCCTTTTCCTGTTGTAACGTAATAATTGTTTGATCATCTTTCTTCACTATCTTTGTTTTCTCGATTTCATAGACAAAACGTCCATATGAAAGCTCGATAATCAATTGATCTCCCTTCACAAGTTCTCCTGTTCGTCTAAACACCGTATCACGATGCCCTGATAGAACGATTTGTCCCTGCTCGTTTGGAAAATAACTCTCGTGAAAGTGACCAACGCCTTTTGCTAAATCATCTGCATCTGTTCCTTCTACAATCGGTAACTCAGCTTTTAGCTTTGGGATGTGCAAAAGCCCAATCGCTTCACCAGTCTGCGGCGCAAAAGGGGAATCTGTTTTCCCCTTTTGCTGAATGGCTGCTTGTGCAGACTGAAATGACTGATCTACTTCTTTTTGTCCATCAACGATATTCAAATATCCTACAATCGCAAGACAAAGCCCTGCTATGATCAATATCGCTGAGATGAATTTTTGAAACATGACCGGTTATCCGTTTCTTTTTCTTCTGTTCCAGACGATAAGAGCTGCACCTATTAATACGAGTGCAAAACCTGCTAGTAAAAGGTTGTACATCGCAGTTGCAGTATTCGGAAGATGATGACCAGGTGTCTCCGTTTCTGAACTAGAAGGCGTATCTGGATTTGCTGGCACCTCTGGCTTATGCGGTGGTTCTACAGTTGTTGAGTTTTCAGGTTTGTCTGGATCGTCTACATTCTCACCACTTACGACTGCAATATTTTGAATGGTTTTCCCTTCAGATCCTTTGGCAACCTTCGCCTTAAATGTGACTGTATGCCAGTCTGTATCTTTGATATCGCCAAATTGACCGGTTACTGTGCCTTTTGTGTAGTCTCCGTTATCGTCATCTTTTGCATCTGTTGCGGCTTGTCCATCTACTTTTAGTGAACCTTCGACATATTCAAGACCTTCTGGCAGTTTATCTGCGATGACTAGATCTTTGATGACACTATCTTCTACACTATTTTTTGTTTTGATGGTGTAAAGGAGGGTGTCGCCTGCCTGTACTTGTTTTTCATCTGTATTGCCTTCTGCTTTTTGAGAGATTTCAGATGTTTTTTCTGATTCAAGCTTTGGATCTCTTGGATCAATTTTTGTTTCGGTTGTTGGCTCTTCTGGCGGCGTGTTTTCGCCTGTTACTTTCGCTGTGTTTTGAATGCTTTTACCTGATTGGCCTTTTGCGACTTTCGCTTCAAAAGTCACTGTATGCCAGTCCGTATCTTTGATATCGCCAAATTGACCGGTTACTGTGCCTTTTGTGTAATCTCCATTGTCGTCATCTTTTGCATCTGTCGCGGCTTGTCCATCTACTTTTAATGACCCTTCGACATATTCAAGACCTTCTGGCAGTTTATCTGCGATGACTAGATCTTTGATGACACTGTCTTCTACACTATTTTTTGTTTTGATGGTGTAAAGGAGCGTGTCGCCTGCCTGTACTTGTTTTTCATCTGTATTGCCTTCTGCTTTTTGAGAGATTTCAGATGTTTTTTCTGATTCAAGCTTTGGATCTCTTGGATCAATTTTTGTTTCGGTTGTTGGCTCTTCTGGCGGCGTGTTTTCGCCTGTTACTTTCGCTGTGTTTTGAATGCTTTTACCTGATTGGCCTTTTGCGACTTTCGCTTCAAAGGTCACTGTATGCCAGTCCGTATCTTTGATATCGCCAAATTGACCGGTTACTATGCCTTTTGTGTAGTCTCCGTTGTCTTCATCTTTTGCATCTGTCGCGGCTTGTCCATCCACTTTTAGTGAACCTTCGACATATTCAAGACCTTCTGGTAGTTCATCAGAAATCACGAGATTGTTGACGATGCTGTCTTCTTCAAGATTCTTTGTTTTGATCGTATAAAGAAGGGTATCGCCGACCTGTGGTGTCTTTTTATCTGTGTTGCCCTCAGCCTTTTTTTGAATGTCCGCTGATTTTTCTGATGTTAGTTTTGGGTCACGAGGGTAAATTTTTGTTTCGGTTGTTGGCTCTTCTGGCGGTGTGTTTTCGCCTGTGACGCTAGCTGTGTTTTGAATGTCTTGACCAGCCTGTCCCTTTTCAACTGTTACTTCAAACGTCACGTTGTGCCAGTCCGTATCCTTCACATCACCAAAAGATCCTGTAACCTTTCCATCTGTGTAGTCTCCGCTATCATCGTCTTTTACGTCCGTGACGGATTCTCCATCAATTTGCAGGGATCCAGTGACATACTTCAGTCCTTTTGGTAATTGGTCTGAAATGACTAAATCTTTAATCAAACTGTCTTCTATCGTATTCTTTGTTTTAATCGTATAAAGAAGGGTATCGCCTACTTCTGGATGTTTCTCATCTTTGTTACCTTCTGCTTTTTTCTGCAAGACCGCTGATTTTTCTGATTCAAGCTTTGGATCTCGCGGATAGATTTCTGTTTTTGTTGTTGGCTTATCTGGTGGTGTGTTGCCCCCTGTGACATTGGCTGTATTTTGAATGTCTTTGCCTGATTGTCCTTTTTCAACCGTCACTTCAAACGTCACCGTATGCCAATCTGTATCCTTAATGTCGCCAAATTGTCCTGAAATGGCTCCGTTTGTAAAGTCTCCGTTATCGTCATCCTTTGCGTCTGTGACTGTATCTCCATCCACCTGTAGTGAATTCGGTACATATGCCAAGCCTTCCGGCAGTTCATCTGAGATCACTAAGTTTTCAACGAGACTGTCTTCTTTCGTATTCTTTGTTTTAATTGTATAAAGAAGAGTGTCACCAACCTCTGGATGCTTCTCATCTGTGTTACCATCTGCTTTTTTCTGTAAGACAGCTGATTTTTCTGATGTTAGCTTCGGGTCACGAGGATAGATTTCTGTTTTTGTTGTCGGTTTCTCTGGTGGTGTGTTGCCCCCTGTGACACTCGCTGTATTTTGAATGTCTTTGCCTGCCTGACCTTTGTTAACCGTCACTTCGAACGTCACTGTATGCCATTTCGCATCTTTCACTTCACCGAACGTTCCAGTAACTGTTCCATCTGTTATATCGCCGTTGTCATCATCTTTTGTATCCGTGACTGGATTTCCATCTACCTGAAGTGAATTTGGTACATATGATAACCCTTGAGGTAATTTATCAGAAATGACAAGATCTTCAATGAAGCTATCTTCAACAGCATTACGGGCTTGGATGGTATAAAGCAATGTGTCGCCTACTTCTGGATGCTTCTCATCTGTGTTACCCTCTGCTTTTTTCTGCAAGACCGCCGATTTTTCTGATTCAAGTTTTGGATCTCGAGGATAGATTTCTATATCTGTTGTTGGATTGCCTGGTGGTGTGTTCTCCCCTTTTACATTGGCAGTATTTTTAATATCCTTGCCTGCCTGACCTTTTCCTACTGTCGCTTCAAATGTCACGGTGTGCCAATTGGTATCTTTCACGTCACCTATTTGTCCTGCAACAGTGCCGTTTGTATAATCACCTTTGTCTTGATCTTTTGCATCTGTGACACTGGCACCATCTACCTTAAGTGAGCCTGCAACATAGCTTAAACTGCTTGGAAGCTGATCTGAAATGATTAGATTTTTAAGAATGCCGTATTGTACTGTATTTTTGGCTCTAATTGTATAAAGAAGGGTATCGCCTACTTCTGGATGCTTCTCATCCGTGTTGCCCTCTGCTTTTTTCTGTAAGACAACTGATTTTTCCGATTCAAGCTCTGGCGGATATGGATCAAATTCTGGTTTTACACGTGAAGCTAGGTCGTAAGATAATGTATCACCTACAGTGCCCATATATGTTGTACTTAATGTTTTCGCATCAAGTGTAAAAAGAGTGGAATGACCAATGGATTCATTTAATCCTGACTGTAATAGCATTTGTCCATTTGGCAAAAAGCTAATTCCCCGAACGCCTCCGTCAATCGTTTTACCATCCGCATTTTTAATTGGAATGACACGAATGACCTCTGCTGTATCAGGGTTCATTTGTGCAATGGCCCCACTGCCATTGGATGCGAACCAAAGATAACCGTCCTTATCAACGACAAGGTCTCCGCCAACGCCAGACCCAATCTCATAGCCTACGATTTTTTTGGCCGTTTTTTTACCCGTAACTAAATCGTACGTTCCAAGGAAATACTCACCATTAGAAGAATAAGAATAGATATACTTATCTTGATACACAACGGCATTAGTAGCACCTTCAGGTAATTTGGTTACGATCTCTGCCTGCCCTGAGGTCGCATTTATTTTATATAGACTAGGGCTACCGATATTATCTGCAGTTGCATATACAACATTTTCTCGATCACTTACAGCAACACCATTCACTGCACCTACATCGATTCCTTTCACCTGTACACTAGCTTTTACGTTTGTTGGGTTATTTCCATCAAGCTGCTGAAGAACCAGCGGTCTACTCCCAAACATATAGGAATCCGTATTGTTCACAACAACCGTCCCCGCGGCTTTCGTAACAGCTGGTGAGACCGTTAATAAATTTCCAATAATCAGCACCAAAATAAGAAATAACTGACTTGTTCTTTTCAATATATTCATTCTTTGACCTCCCCTTTTTCTTGCTTATATCGTAATGGTATGTACCAGTTCACCTCCCACACTTTGGTAAATAATATCAGTAACATTTCAAAAGTAACAACATGACTAAATGACTAATTTCGACAAAAATAGACCTTTAGTAACAGATACCTCTCAGCGTTTGATTTGCATATGTTTTTTCCAATAAAATGATCTTTTTTTATCGTAAACCTCCGTATTTTCCAACAGGTCTAATGACACAGTTTACATACAATCTCTTCTATCTAAAGATAATTATTCTTTAATTGGTTTAGATTTTTTTTTGTCAAAATATATTGAATTTTTTTCTTTTTCTTTTAAAAGGAGGGAATTAATGGCTTGGTTTGGTAAAAAAAACAATTCGAAAGTCTTGCTGTTTGTTTTGATGTTTTGACCTTTACGAATCAAAAAAAAATTCTTTTTGGAGTAAGCGATTACAATTGAGCAAAGCCATTTAAAGGGGTGTGAGAGTATGTTACGATGGAAATCGAGTGTTTAAGAAAGAAGGGAATGCTTTTGAAGCGGGAACATCTTTTACGTTGGTTTTTTTATTTTGTTGGATTGATCGTACTAGCTTTTGGACTATCGCTGACAGTGAAAGGGAAGATCCTTGGGATTGGTCCTTGGGACGCTTTCCACTACGGACTGTTTCAGCATTTTGGACTCACAATTGGACAATGGTCCATTATCATTGGTGCACTTATTGTGACACTGACTTCTATTTTCACGAAATCATTTCCAAAGATCGGCGCTTTACTGAATATGGTGCTGATTGGTATGTTTATTGATTTCTTTAATGCGATATTACCTGCGCCACATGGGTATTTACCGGCTTTATATGTATTTATTACGGGTGTTGTAGTTTCTGGATACGGTGTTGGCATTTATGTCTCAGCCAATCTTGGCGCTGGGCCAAGGGATTCATTAATGCTGCTCATCTCAGCGAAAACGGGACTGAACGTACAGTGGGTTCGAAATGGCATTGAGTTAACAGTGCTTTTATTTGCATGGATGCTCGGCGGACCGATCGGCATTGGAACGATTTTGACTGCGATCTTCACAGGTCTTGTCCTTCGTTTCTCCTTGCCGCAATCAACACGACTCCTGCAGCTGCTCATTACAAAAACAGCAGAAAAACCTGTTCAAACCCTTACTAGATGAGAACAAGCCATTCTAAGATCAGAATGGCTTTTCTTGTGTTAAAATAAAAAAACAGAATATTCACACATAGGAGGTGGAGATCTCATGCAGCTTTTCCACTATCATTACTGGACACCATTTGTTGAAGAGACAGAACAAGCGTATCGTTCGCTGGGCTTTGAAGTAAAAGGGCGTTTCACAAAGGACGGTTCCTTTCATCCCCCACTCACATGGGATGATTTTAGAGATAAGCAGCCGACTTTTCGAATCATCGAAATGAGAAAAGGTCAGATCAATATCACATTCGGATATAGTAAAAAAGTCTTGTTTGATCACATCGGTTTTCTTGTCTCAAACGAAGAATATGATCAGCTGCTTGCACAAGCTAAAGAATTAAACTGGCCTGTTCAAGAAGGGGAACGGAGAACGTTTCTTTCGACACCTCTTCGTTTAAGGCTTGAATTACAACGGCGTACAGATGTCATTGAAACTGGAAACGATGCGCTACATGCTATGACAATTGCTGCTGCTGATTTGTCACAGACACCTAAAGTGGATCAGCTGCTATCACCCTTGAATCAGCCCATTCACTGGCAAAGAGGAGAACGCCTTTCCCTGCTTGATGTGGTCATGACGGATATTGATAAAATGGATACAATTGATCCGAATGGTGTACACATTATGAAACAGACGTAAAAGCAGCGAGGCTCGCTGTCTTTTTTACGTTAATGGACCCTTTTGCACGTCACTCTCCAATGGTACAATGAATGTAAAAAATTAGAGGTTCGTTATGAAGATATTTGCTATCCAATTACATCACTTAGATGAAATCAATGCACAACAACAAATAGAGCGTTTGAAGCTCTTTGTGTCATCTGAAAAGCGTGCAGCGGCTGATCGCTTTCGTTTTTTAATCGATGCCAGAAGAACCTTGTTAGGTGAGGTGCTGGTTCGTCAAACGATACATGATATGTACGATCTGCCTATGAATCAGATCGTTTTTGAAACTGAGGGAAATGGCAAGCCTGTTGTTCGGCAGCTTCCTTCTTTTCATTTTAATCTTTCTCATTCTGGCGATTGGGTCGTTTGCGCAGTAGATGATGCACCTGTTGGCATTGATATTGAGGAAATCAAACCTATTGATCTGGCGATTGCCAAGCGATTTTTTTCAGCGGATGAGTATCAGGATTTACTCTCACAGCCGGCAGAGCGGCAGGAAGCCTATTTCTTTCATCTATGGTCAATGAAGGAGGCTTTTATCAAACTGACTGGAAAAGGATTATCCTATGGTCTTTCGTCCTTTACAGCCCGTCTTTCAGAGGATGGACAGGCTACGTTGACATTACCTGATCATGAAACGCCTTGCTTTGTTCAAACATATTCACTTGACCCTGCCTACCAAATGGCGGTATGTACACGAAAGCCTGCTGCGGCTGATAGCGTTGAGAGACTCACTTGCAGTGATGTACTGTCCCGCCTTTAATAACGCGTGATTTGCTGAAATACCGTCTTTAATAGATCGACTCCGCGTGTGATCTGCTCTTCTTTCACCTGCCAGATGTTCAGCTGAAGAATGTGGTCCTTTTGATAGGCCTGCAGGTAATGGCGGTCAATTGGCTGAATGGAAACAGATGCCTTTTTCAGCTGCTGAATGAGCTGGTTCATGGGAATCGACCGGTCGACACGTACATGTGTATGGGTAGCAGGCTCCCATTCTCCCAGCTGATAAGCGCTTTGATCATCATTTTTTAAACTTGCCACGAGCTGCTTGGAGCGGTTTCGATAGCTCGCCCGCATTCTGTCTCTATGCCGCTCAAACATCCCGCTTTTTAAATATATTTCTAAAGCTGCTTGGGACAGCATGGAGCTGTCGATATCAATGAGCCGTTTGTGTTCGCTAAAAGGAGAAATCAGTTCTTCAGGTAAGATGACCGCTCCTGTTCGCAGCCCCGGAAAGATGATTTTCGAAAAGCTTTTCAAATAAATAACCTTTCCTGCCTGATCGTATGAATAGATCGGGTCTCTTTTTGTGTCGAATTCTAAATCTGCTATATAATCATCCTCAACAATGTAGACATCATATTTCTCAGCAAGAGCTGCTATCGCTCTTTTTTCTTGCTTTAATAAACTCGTTCCAAGCGGGTTTTGAAATCGTGGCATCGTATAGAAAAAACGAATCTCCTCTTCTCGAAAGATACGCTCTAATTCGATCAGATCGATCCCTTTTTCCGTCCGCTGAATTCCCCGCACAGGCAATTGATTTTTCTCTAAATATTGGAGATATAAGTGATAACCCGGCTGTTCGACTAGTATGGTTTGTTTTCCATTCGGAAAAGGGATGGTGCTTAAAATGGATAACGCGAGCTGAATACCAGAGGTCATGACAATCTGTTCTGGATGAGCAAACACTTGATAATCCATTAATCGTTTTGAAATGACTGGCAGCAGGGATGGTAAGCCGTTGGCTGTGCCGTAAATAAATAAGTCATTTTGATACAAATCGATTGCTTGGTTGATGCAGTGCTGAAAATCGACATATGGAAACACAACGGGATCAGGTGCAGAGGAAGCAAAATCAATCCATGTGCCATCCTGCTTACCAACTGATTGCTTCGTTTTCACGACATAATAGCCGCTTCTTTCTACAGAATACAGCAGATGTTCACGCTCCAATGTGTCTAGCGCTTTGATGACAGTGCTTTTGCTCACTGCATATTGAGCCGCTAAGTGGCGAATGGAGGGAATTTTCATTCCAGCGCTGTACTCACCTGTATCCATTTTTTCTTTTAAACTCATGACAAGCTGATCATATTTCCTCACGCCTTTTCCTCCTTGTACCGGTACAGATATCATGTTCTCTTATTGTACACGTTAGATGATCCGATTACGATAGAAGAACAGAACCGGTCAATTCATTTGAAGCATGCATGCTCATGTAAGGAGTCACGTTATGAATATTTCAAAACAAAAAGCGTATGCTGCTGCGATCGCATACGCCTCTATCATTGGTTTTTCCTTTTTGTTTGTCAAAATAGCATTAGAATCAGCAAACCCAATCGATTTATTGGCACACCGCTTTACTGTTTCTTTTGCAGCCGCTCTATTGCTGTATCCATTTTTACGAAAGAAGAATCGCATATCCATTCAATGGCGTGATCTCATTTATATCGTACCGTTTTCCTTGCTTTATCCTGTTTTGTTCTTTGCTTTTCAAGTGTGGGGATTGATGTATACATCTTCTTCAGAGGCTGGCATCATTCAAGCGACGATTCCCATTTTGACGATGCTGCTGGCAGCCTGGTTTTTAAAGGAACGTGCGACATGGATACAAGTGCTGTTTACCTTTCTTTCTGTGTGCGGTGTGATGCTTCTCTTTGTCATGAAGGGAATTGATGTCCAGCATTCTCACTTCATCGGCTATGTGCTGATTTTACTTTCAGCCTTGTCATCCAGTGCATATAGTGTGTTTGCCAGAGTAATTACAAAACGATTCCATGTGATCGAACTCACCTTTGTGATGACCTTCTTTGGCTTTGTCTTTTTCAATGCCGCTGCGCTTATCCGGCATTCGATCAATGGCTCATTGCCGGAGTTTTTTAGCCCATTTACAGAAGCGTCCTTTGTATGGTCGATGCTCTTTTTAGGTATTCTTTCATCGCTTCTCACGGCGTATTTATCAAACTATGCACTCTCTCAGCTTGAAGCGGCAAAGGTCAGCATCTTTAACAATTTATCCGCGTTTATCACGGTCGCCGCCGGGGTTCTCATTTTACACGAAACGATTGATTGGTATCATTTCCTCGGAGGGGTGCTGGTCATTGGCGGGGTGATTGGCGGGAATGTGGTAAAGAAACAGCATTCAACACATTAGAAATAGCTAAAACAAGGCATAAACCAATTTATTTCATTGTGTTTTTTTTATAATAAGGAGAGTGAATCTTTGCTTATTATAAAAACTAAAACGTGTGTGTTATGAGTGCATATATCTTCAGTATATACAAAGATATTGATCCCAATGAGTTAAGTGGCTATCAATGTAATAGTCGTTATTTATATGTATTGTTTACAATGAACATATAATAGCACCATTATTGGTAGACTGCTAACAATTTTTTATAAACATATTAAGCATCTACATGTCATTTTCCTAGTAATTGACGTTTCAAGAGAGGTTAGAAAAAACAGGTTGTCATTACAAGCGAGTCATCAAAATGTTGGATCGAGTAGACGAAATAAAGAAGATGTACCTGGGTGAAAGAGAGACTATTACGAGTAGTCTCTTTTTAATTTAAAAATTAACTCAAATTTCAGATGTCAATTCACCATATATTAAAATATCCTTAAATTTCTATAAATGTTTAAATGATCCATATTAACTATTACTATGGTGAATGTGGACCACATTAAAAAAAGGAAATGGAAGTAATAATATGAAAAAACGTAATGCTATTGTCACATCCTTGTTGTCAGCATCCGTGTTATTCACTGGGTTTGGATTGGAGGGAAATGCGCAAGCGAAAGAGGTATACCCTTCTATGAACACTGAAAGAGCCAAGCAAGAAATAGAAGAAATGAAAGCAGAGGGAATGACCTCTGAACAGATTAATGAGCTTTACGAGATGAGCAAAAAGGAATATGACTCTGTATCTACGGAAGCAAAAGCAGAAGCTATATTCGAAGAGTCGCAGAAAGATATCGATCAATACATTAAAGATGGAGTGATCGACGAGTATCTACCTAAGTACAATGAAGAGAAAGATAAGATGAATGTTAATGCAAAGTCCAAGGCATTAGGAACTAAGGGAGATGTGTTGGTTAGTTATGACTTAAATTCAGGCAGTTCTGCAATTGGCTTGGGACATGCCGCAATTGTCTCTCAAGAAAAAAAACAGACAGTAGAATCTTGGCATAAGCTTTGGAGTCCAATTAAACAGCATGGAGTCAGAAAATACAATAATACATGGGCTAATAGAAAGAAGGTATATGGGCTATGGGTGAAGAAGTCTAATAATACCAAATATGTAAATGCGGCTAAGTATGCCGAGAAACAAGCTAAAGATAAGAAGCCATACAATTTGAACTTTTTTGACAAGAAAACTACGAAAAAATTCTATTGCTCTCAATTAGCTTGGAGAGCTTGGAAAAATCAAGGTCATGATATTGACCATAATAAAAAAGATTTAGTTGTGTCGCCGATGGAATTAGTTAACTCTAACAACACGAAGATCTTTTATCATAAAAAGTAAGTTAATAAGCAATCGGGGATTTCCCCGATTGCTTTGCTTGTTTAAAATTAAAAGGAGATGATTGAATGAAATACTTTAAGTTTTTTTTATCAGCTTGTGCTATAGCATTAATATGTACAGCATGTTCAAAGAAAGAAGAGGCTGTGGGTGACTCTTCTAAGGGAGAACTGAGCAATATGAAAGATAGTAAATTTGCTGTCATTCATTCAAAGATGATGGATAGGGGATGCGAGATAGTAAACTATAACGATACAGGGAGTAAGCTATCAAGCGTGTCATTAAAAGACTGCGTGGGATTTACTTCGTCTACTCAGAGTGATAATATTATGTACTTCTCATCTAATAGGTCTAATTATCATGTATCGATAGACAAGAATAATGGCAAGGTAACCCCTCTACATACAAAATCACTTTCAAAATCTACAGAAGACGAGGGAGCATTCTTCATTAATTACTCTAATGGCTATGTTCTACATGATATAAACGTTGGCTATGTAGAAGGTGGATTAGCAGGAGAGTTAGTTTATTGGGAAGAAGACAGTGAAAGTAAAGAGCAAGTCAAATTCAATGGTGAATTGAGGACAGCTATATTTGACGATAAAAAAATATATGCCATTTTGAACAATGATGAAAATATTATATTATCCTCTTTAGACCCAAAAAGCCATAAGGCTAAAAGAAAGAAGCTGGACGTTGACTCTGTTTTCTATCCTGAGAACAATGAATCTTTGAAGTCATTAAACAATAAAGAATTAATGGTTGCTGTAAATGATGATGTCGATAGCAAGAAAAATTCTATGCTAATTATAATTGACAAAAAAACTCTCGATACAAAAAGAGAAATAGTAATGCAGAAGGGATTCACTGTCTACAAGACTCATTTAGATAAAGATAAAATCACGTTAATATCCCATGAAGGTGAAGTTAAAATGTTTAACAAAGACTTCAAAGAGATATTATCAGAAAAAATTCCACTTAATTTTAAATCAGATGACGAACGTTTAGAAGAAGTCAAGATTTTAGACGGCAAGATTTATGCATTGGTAAGAATGTTTGATAGAGATAAGAATGGAGTTATTGGGAGAATTATTGAATATAATATTGAAAGCAAAGACTCTAAAGAGATATCTCTAAAATCTGATAGAGATTGGGAAATGACCAGCTTGGAAATTGTAAAATAACTGACAAGGAGCGTGGAGTAAATTAACTTATACTATCTTCTTGAACCCATGAGGCTTGTGTTATTCACATTGCCATTGTTGTATTTGATTTGGGGGATTATTGGCTATTTAACCTTTAAGAAGATTCATGTGGTTCTAATTATCACATTTATAACGTCAACCATTTTCATATTTGCCTACACTGGGTTTGATATATCAAATATGTATTGGGTAGGGGTTGTGACTGTTTTATGCATGTGCACCTCTGTAATTACAAAAATTATTCGAGACATGTATATGCGCTATAAAAAAGTATAATATAACAGTCAAAGCTTGTGTTCCTGAACATGAGCTTTATTTTTGTTGTATACCACTAAAATAACTCAAAATGATTGTAATAATTAAAGCAATAACTGATGAAATGAACAAAGAAAATACTGATTGCTCTTAACCCTAAACCTTCCGAAAAAGCTTATGATTAAAAAGCTGGAAATACTGTAAAGAGGAATTCTTTTTTTAAAATACTAAAGTAATACCTAATATAATAACAAATTGTCAGTAGCCAGGAGACATTTGTCTTGTCCCCCTGAAAGAAATGATAAAAGAAATCTAATGAATAAGTATGTATCTTTTCAATATCGTATCTACACTGATTTAATTTGTTTACAATGGCCCAAAAAGCTGTTAAACCTGATATTGCTAATAATCCAGATAAAGTAAAGGCTCTCTGTGACATGAGTATCACAAAGCCCTTGATTTACATTTTTCTCCCAGATTCTTTTCCTACACTTGATACAATCAACTTTTCCAAGTATTTCAAGTGAGACATCAGCACAATGAAAAATTGGTAATGCTATAGTTTTTCTACACACATCCTTCATTTTGCAACCAACTTATAAGATGAGATTTTTTTATTGATGAAGTACATATCGTTGTTCATCTTAAAAAATAGCTATTCTGCTTCAAAATGATAGTCCATAGTCACAAAGAAGCGGCCTCTTTAAAGAGAGCCGCTTTCTTTTTTAATGTCTGATCAATTGCTGCTTGGCTGCAAGCTCAATCACATGTCTCATCTGCTCTGCAAATGGCTCTGGATGTGTGTTGATGTACATGTGACCTCCATCGAAATTGGTGCGTTCGATGGTTTTTGCCCATTTTAGCCAGCCGCTTGCATCCTTCATGCATTTCTCATCTTGCTTTCCATTGAATAAATAAACAGGTGTGTCGATAATCGATTGATCTTTCTGCTGAAAGGTTTCCAGCGCCCGATAGTCTGCACGCAAGGATGGTGTAAAGTAATCCATCATTGGTTTGTTCTCTAGTAATTCCTTTGGAATCCCGCCCATTTCGGCAATATGCTGTACAAATGCGTCATTGGATAAATGCGTCAGCATCTGCCGTTTTGTTTGCGGGGGCTGAATGGCTGAGATCACCACTGCTGCCGGATAGATCCCTTCTTTTTCTAGCAGCTGGGTTAGTCTGTAAACCACAAGTCCTCCCATTGAATGTCCGAACAGAATAAATGGACGGTTCAATTTGTCCGTGAGTCCTTCTTTATACAGCTCTGCCAGCCTGTCAATGCTTGATTCAAGCGGCATGAGATTGGTGCCGTGCCCTGGGGGCTCTGCTGCTGTGACTTCGGCCATGTCTTTTAGCTGTTCAAAGAGTGGACGGTATGAGGCGGAATATCCGCCGGCAAAAGGAAAACATATAAGCTGAATGAGATCTGATTTTTTTTCAAAGGTTTTAAATAACTGATTCATACGTCTTTACCCCTTTATAATCGTTTGAAGAATCTGTGCCAGTTCATCTGCCTGCGGTCTTTTCATCATGGTGACATGGTCTCCTTTGATGTGGTAATACGAGCACGACCCTTTCGTATAAGCCTCCCAGTCTGCGAACTTCTTCTGGAAATCGCTTGCGTGATCACTGCTTTGGACAATATAAAATGGCACAGGGAATGGTTCTTTTTCTAATTCAATGGCTTGTGACATGATCGTATTATGCGTTTGCATTTGCAAATATTTATCTAAATATTGATCATTCATGAATTGATGAACAACTTCATCCTTTTCTGCCTCTTTGAGTATTTTCTGCTTCACTTCCTGGAAGCTCAATCCTTGTAAAGCTTCTGGCTGGATGCCGACCAGGTTCCCCATTCCAAGGACAAGTGCGAGCATTTTCACTTCTTCTTCGTTCATATCGGCATGAAGTGCTTGATCTGCCTCATCTCTTAGCACTGGCACCGTATCTAAAATGATGAGTCCTTTCGGTGCTTTTCCTGCATGAGAGAGCCGCTGATTCATTCCGTAGGCAAGATGCCCGCCCATTGAATGCCCTGCAAGATAGTCAATGCCCGGACGGTAGAACGTTTCAATAGCTTCAACAAAAAGGGTCACAAGCTCCGTGTAATGGAGAAATTGCGGCTCTTCATCCTCATATAGGCCAGGAGACTGCAAGGCGTACACAGCACCTTGATGTGTCATGAGCTTAGCAACATCAATATAGCCCATCACCGTTCCACCAGCAGGCGGTGCAAAGAATATTCTTGGTTCGGCTGGATCACCTTTTTTCAGCTCGATCACGTAGTCCTTCGGCGACCTTTCGACGTTCTCAGCGGCTTCTGGCACTGCGTCCAAATGTGCGGCTAATTGCGTAGGCGCAGGGTGCATGAAAATCCATTTTGGATCAACACGGACACCTTTTTCTTTTAATTTGGCGACAGCCTGAATACTCATAATGGAATCGCCGCCCAGATCAAAGAAGGAGTCATGCATACCTACTCGCTTCACACCAAGCACTTCCTTGAAAGCTGCGACAATCCGTTCCTCCGTTTCGGTGACCGGTTTGTCGTCATCATGGGAAAGGGAGATTGTTTCTGTTGGCTCTGGCAGTGCTTTTTGATCAACCTTCCCGTTCGTTGTCACCGGCATTTCATCCAGTACGACAAAGTAACTTGGAATCATATAGCCTGGCAGGCTTTCCTGCAAAAAGGCTTTCCAGCCCGGCACAGGATTTTCTCCGTTTGTCACAAGGTAGGCTGCCAGCCGTTTTGAGCTGTCATACGTTTTGGCGATGACTGTACATTCTTTGACTTGTGGATGCTTGAGCAGTGCTGTCTCAATTTCTCCGCATTCAATTCGGTAGCCTCTAATTTTCACTAGATGATCTTTTCGGCCGAGGTATTCAATGGTGCCATCTGACCGCCATGTACCAAGGTCGCCTGAACGATACAGCTTGTCTCCCTTTAGTTCAGGAAAAGGATTGTCAATAAACCGCTCCTTTGTCCGCTCTGGATCATGAAGGTAGCCTTTAGCAAGGCCAGATCCACCGATATAAATTTCTCCTTTTACGCCTGCTGGTACTGGGTTGAGCGCATCGTCCAGTATGACAACAGTTGAGTTCGACACCGGCACACCAATTGGAACTGATTTTGCACCTGCTGGCACGTGTGTGACTTGATGTGTTGTGGCTAAGGTCGTGTTTTCTGTTGGCCCGTAAGCATTGACGAGCACACCTTCCATATGCGGCAGTGCCTTTCGTGCATGCTCACTAGACATGGCTTCCCCGCCAACGAGTAATGTGCGGTAGCCTGCCACGCTTTTTGGATCATGCTCCACCAATCGATTAAATAAAGCGGTTGGTAGACAGTTGGCTGTTACTTGATGCGTTTTGATGAACTGCGTTAATTCGTCCATATTCAGTGCTGCATATTTTGGGAGCAGAATCAGCTGACCGCCATTCAGCAGCATTCCCCATAATTCAAATGTAAAGGCATCAAAAGCATAGTTTGAGAGCTGAAGCATTTTGTCATCTGGACCGAGCTTTATATAATTTGTTTCTCTAACCAAGCGGACAACTCCTGCATGAGGAAGCATTACGCCTTTTGGTGTACCTGTTGAGCCTGATGTGTAATTAACATAGGCTATCTGATCTTCACCTATGATCGATGATTCTCTTTGATACACTGCATTTGTTTCTGGTATTGGCTTGTCCATGACAATCTTTGTACATGTAAAGTCCACTAGACGGTCTGCAAAATGAGACTGGGTGATGATCACATCGCTTTGCGTATCACGAACGATGAGACGGATGCGTGCATCAGGATATTCAGGTGACATCGGAACATATGCGGCACCAGATTTGATGATTCCTAGTACCGAAACAATCATGTCAAAGGAGCGATCAAAAAGCATCGGGACAAGGGAGCCTGGTCCAATTCCTTTTGACTGCAAGTAAGCAGCTAGCTTTGTCGCCTTCTTATCCAAGGCTTCATACGCCATATGCTCATCCATATAGGACAGGGCAATACGATGCGGATCACGCTGCACCTGTTCTTCAAACAATTCTTGAAGCGTACGCTTTGGATAAGGCGTTTCCGTTTGATTTTTCCCTATAATCATCGCTGCCTGTTCTGCTTTGTCCATTAAGCAATAATCAGAAAATGTACGCTCAGGCTGAGCCGTCATGCCGTCTAGCACATGGAGATAATAGTTCATATAACGATGGATGGTCTCTTGATCAAATAAATCCGTATTGTATTCCACATGAATCGACAGCTGCTCTTCCTGTTCAAATACATGCAGGGTGAGATCAAATTTAGATACTGAATGATGGACCATCACATGTTCACTTGTCAGCCCTTTAAGGTTTACATCAAGCGAATTGGTGACATACCCCATGGCTGCCTGAAAAATAGGTGACCGGCTTAAATCTCGATCTAACGAAAGGTCATCGACAAGCTTATCAAATGGATAATGCTGATGCTCAAACGCTTTTAACGTCATCTCTTTCACATTTTCCAAGAGATCGGCGAACGACTCTGCTGTTGAGACGTCCTGTCTCAGCGCAAGTGTATTCACAAACATCCCAACGAGATGCTCTGATTGCTTGGCATCCCGGCCTGCAATAGGCGATCCAACAATGATATCTGTCTGTCCGGACAGCTTGTGAAGCAGGACGTAGTACGCAGACAGCATCGTCATGAACAGTGTCGTGCCCTGCTGCTTGGACAAAGCCTGCAAGCGTCGGATAAGCGGTTCATCCAATACGATTTGCTCTGTAGCACCGTTATATGTTTGAACCGGCGGACGAGGGCGGTCAAACGGCAGATCCAGCACTGGAAGTTCACCTTGTAACGTATTGAACCAATAGGTTTTGTCTGCTTGATGATGCTTTAATTGTTCATTTTCCCAATGTACATAATCTGTCCATTCGATTTCTAAGGCTGGGAGCTGCGGCGTTTCATCTGCAAGCAGCGCGTCATATGCCACTTCTAATTCCTGAATGAGCAGGCTGAGTGACCATGCATCTGAAATGATGTGGTGCTGCGCGCAAAGGAGATAATACTCCTCCTTCCCCATATCTACTATCGTCCACTGCGCAAGAGGCCCTCTTTCTAAATCATAGACGCGTTCTGCCTCTTGCTGAATGAGCTGCTTCAGTCTTCTCGTTCTTGTTTTTTCATTAAATAACGAGAAATTTGCCACTGTCACAGATGGCGGAAGGTCTTCTCGAATGAGTTGGACCGGCTTGCCGCCAAGTGATTCGAATGTTGCCCGAAGTGCTTCATGCCGCTTTGTTAAAAGGCCAATCGCTTTTGTTAATGCTTGAATGTGTAATGGTCCTGTCAGCTTCCAAGCACCTAATATATTGTAATGATGGCTCTTTTCTAATGTGGATAAGAACCAAATGCGCTTCTGGGCATGTGACAGCTCATAGCTTGTTTTCTTTTCAAGCTTTGGAATTTTGGCTTCCTGAACGGCTGGCGCCCCTTTGATGTCATCAATCATTTGCGCCAGATGTGCCAGATGTTTGCTTTCAAATAATATTTTTAAAGGTGCCTTCATTGAAAATTCATGATTGATCCGAGAAATGGTTTGAGTCGCTTTTAGTGAATGTCCGCCAAGGTCGAAGAATTGATCCTCTTTGTACACGCGATCCACATCTAAAATATCCTCCCATATGACGGCAAGACGCTGCTCTGTCTTCGTTTCTGGCAATTGCTTTTCAAGGCTTTGTACGTTTTTGTCATGATTCAATTTGAGAGCTTTATGATCAATAGAGCCATCTTGTTTTTTCGGTATTTCCTGTACTTGCTGAATGTCCCATTTGCCTTCTGCGACGCTCTTGATCTCTTCAACATGCACTTCTTTGCCAGGCTGAACAGTGTAAAAAAGCTTTTTTTCAAAGACCGGTATTGGAGCTGGCTGAAGATACCCGGCGATGTCTCGGTTTGCTCCGTCCAATCCGATAAATAGATGCGCTTCATTCAGCCGAACACCTAGACATAATGAATGGAGACCTTGCTTCTTTCCAATCAATTGAAATCCCTTGCGAACGGTGAGAGCTGCTCCGGTATGCCCCTTAGACAAACCGAGATTATCCCACATACTGAAGTTCAATGAGATCGCTCGTCTTCCTTGTTGAAAGGTGAGAGCGTGGGCGAGTCCATCTAAAAAGCTGTTGGCCGCAGAGTATGCCCCAAATGTCGTGCCGCCAAAAAAGCCATTGACCGATCCAAAAAAGACAAACGGTATTGTCGGATCATACTTAAAGGCTTCCTGCAGCACCCATGCTCCGTCTGCTTTCCCTGACATTTCTTTTGTGAAATCCTCTTCTGACGTATGAGCCAGTGTATACTTGTCCGCCTGCTGAAAATGCTCAGACACATTGCCAGCACCGGCCAAATGCAGCACACCTCGGATCGACTGTCCAAAATGCTTTTCTGCTTCATAAATCGCCTGTTCGACGTCAAATAAGTTGGTCACATCCGCTTGGACATAAATGACGTCACCAAAACCTTTTAACTGTGAGAAGGCTTCTTTCTTTTCCAAGCTGCCTTCCAGAGATGTCCGTCCAATCAAGACGAGCTTTAAGCCAAATTGGAGCATCTGCTTAGACAGCTCAAACCCAATCCCGCCAAGTCCTCCAGTCAATAAATAAAGACCTTCATATTCTAAAAACCCTTCTGTTTGAGATGCTTCCATCATATTGACTTTTTCCAGCTTTGGTACGAATCTGTCCCCATTTCGGTAAGACACCTCTGCTTTTACATGAATCGCAGACAATTCTTCCGCAATATGCTTGGCATCCTGTTCTACATTCTCCGCTTCAATATCAAGATGAGACACCTCTGCTCCTTCCCATTCTTGTGGAATGGTTTTTAATAGACCTACAAGCGGCGTTTTCTCCACATGAAGATCGTCTTCAGGCTGCACAAATTGACCACCTTTTGTCACAACGACAAAACGGATGGGCTCTTTATTTGCTTGTCTCAATGCTTGATACAAGTACAAAATGGATTGATTGGTGCTGGCATGCAGCTCTTTGAAATGCGCAGGATCAACGATGTCTTCTCTGTCTGACACATTCCACAGATGGAGCATGCGCCGGGTCTTTAGTTCATCTGCTTCAAGTGCTGCAATGAGCCTGACGTAATCTCCCTTGATTCTCGGGTTTATCTGATACATCCCTTTAGACAGACGCAAAAATTCATGCCCTTTTCTCACAGAAATATATGGCTGATTCTTTTGCTCAAATTGGGCGTAAAGCGATTGATAAAGTCCTTTTTCATCTTCGAAAACGAGGACATGTTCAGCAAAAGGCTGAGTTGGACCGATATTCTCCTTAGCCCAAATGCGTTTAAAAAACCAATCTGGGAGTGTTTGTTCATTTTCAGAAGCAAGATCCAGTGCCTGTTCAATGTCACGGAAGGCTCCATCTTTTAGTGCTGCGCCTAACTGAGCACGCTGGATTTTCCCACTCTCCGTTTTCGGAAATTGATCTTTTTTCACCGGAATGATGTGATCAGGCTCTATGCCGATTTTTCGAATGATGGCCTCTCTAATCTGTTGAATCATTGTGATTTGTTCCTCTATTGAATCCCTTTGTGAGACAAAAAAGACAGCAAGCGTGTCGTTGCTTGATTCGGGATTATAAATGCCGTACGCAGCGGCAAAGGTGACTTCAACCCCTTCCACCTCTTCTACAACCGCTTCAATTTCGTAATTTAAATAGTTAGCGCCGTTGATAACAATGATGTCTTTTTCTCGACCTGTCAGAACGAGACGCCCTTCGTGAATAAAGCCTAAATCCCCCGTGTGAAACCAGCCGTTTTCCGCAAATACTTCTTGATTGGCTTCCTCATTTTGATAGTAGCCCATCATAATTGTTGGACTCTTCACCTGCAAGCGCCCAACCTGATCTTCTGGCAGCACCTCGTGATGCTCATCTACAATTCGAATCCATACAGACGGAATCGGTGTGCCGACTTCTGTAAACGTCATCTTGTTCGGGTGATCGTGCGTCACATATTCGATCTCACTTGTTAATGAATTTTGATCAATCGTCAGCTGGCCATCCTGTTCACCGTTCCGCATAAATTTCTTTGACTGAACAATGGCTGAGGATGTTTCTGACATGCCGTAAGCAGGTACCATCGCATGACGACTTAATCCGTGATGACCCATGATGTGCATGAAGCGCTGTGTGACTTTCGGGACAACTGCTTCGGCTGCATTCATGATATAAGTCAGAGTAGACAGGTCCCAGCTCCCTTTACGAATGTCCTCCTCATATTCATTCATCATGGCAAAAGCAAAGTTTGGCGCCCATGTCCTTGTCACACCGTATATTTCTACCCAATCGAGCCACACCATCGGCCGCTCGATAAATTGATCGATGGATGGACTAATCTGCTGGCAGCCAAGGTAGACGTCATGTACATGAAACATGACAATCCCACCAACATGATCAAGCGGCATCCAGTTAAGCGACACATCCTCATGTGTAAAACCGTTTACCTGCTCAAAAGCCATAATTCTAGATAAAATGCTTTGATGATGATGACGGATACACTTTGGCACACCCGTACTTCCTGAAGACAGCAGCTGCAGCACAGGCTCATCCGGCTCCGGCTCATAATGTTGTTCATCTGGTTCATACGCCAGCAATGTTTCAATTGTTAAGATAGGCATGGTCTTTGCTTCAAATGTCTCACGTAGCCCAGCAATGTCCTCAGCATTTGCTTCATTCGTAATAATGAAAGGTTCATTTTGCAGCTGAAACACGCCCTTCAGCTTATTCACCCCTTGATTGATTTCATCATAAACAGGCGGCACGGAGACCGGGGTCGGAATGATTCCTCCGAGAATACAGCCCCAGAACACCGTGATAAAATCTTGATGATCTTTCAATTGAAGTAACACTTGATCACCGTTTGTCAGTCCTGCTGCCCTTAAACCGGACAGAACCCGTTCAGCGCTTGTTAGTAATTCAGGATAGGTTTGGGTCAACGTATGCCCGTCTTCTTTCAAATAAGTCACCCCACGGTCTGGTGACATAAAAGCTGCTCGAATCAGCACCTCTGTCAGTGTGACAGGTGCGCCTGGCTTTTTGATCACATCTCCGCCATACACAAGTGCAGGCGGCTTCTCATGTACAGTTGATTGTTTTGTCTCGCTCGCTTCATTTTTCGAAAGCGATCCGTTCCCTTGAGTACGCTGTCGATTAGGAAACAGGTCATCTAAGTGATAGGGCGTTTGTTTTTCTGACTGACTTTCAATGAAAGAGGCCGCTTCCTCTACTCCATCTATAGCTTTGGTGCGCTCTTCTATCTTTCTTAATTCCTCTTGATCTATGATTTCAATTGAAAGCAGTGCCTCTGTGTCGACTGCTCCACTTTCTGTCTTTGGCAAAGAAGGTAATAAAATGAGAACGGCTGGCACTTCATGAGGGTGAAGTGGACCTTTCATCAGGTCCTCCCTTGTCAGCGAAGGGTCCTTCGCCTGTGCAAATAGCACAAGCGATAGACTGCCTTCTTGATTTTTCTTCGGAATGATGGCACATTCCTTAAGCGGAAAATGAAGCATCATGACTTGCTCTAATGCTTTAAGATCCATCCGTTTTCCGTTGATTCTGACGATATGATTTGCTGCATGTCCTTTTCGTCTACTCACTAACATCGTTCTTCTCCTCCTACATCCAATCCAAAATCTGAATCTTGTTTTTTTCAGTCCAAACGCCGACATCCCCTGTCGGATAGAGGTATTCGCCAGTTTGATGTTTGAATGGATGCGGAATTTTATGCGTCTCCATCCAATCAGCAAGCTCCCCGCAAAGTGCTTTGATATCCTTTGCGCCGATAAAAATATCTCCAGGGAATCCTATCGGCATGAGCTGATGCTCTTCGCTCAGGATATATATTTCCGTCTCACAGGAAGGATCATGTACACCTGAATAGACCTCTTCTTGATCTGGGTACAGCACGCTGACTTGTGCATTTTTCGCCCAATTGGTGATCATCCGCTCTTTTTCTTCATTTGTCACGATCGTGAAGGAAGAGAGGGGTGTCTCCATTTGTTCTGTCATCGCTTCAAGTGTGTGGATCAGCTGCTGCATCAACGATTGTATTTGCTTTTCTGTATATTGATTGAGGCGATATGTGACCCGAAGCTCCAGCGTATCTCCCGGAACTGCCACAAGGGTCAGGTCATAGTTCGTTTCTTCATGACTCGCAATGTCTAAAATGCGCACTCCGTATGGCTCGATAGATTCAATCGGATAGTTTTCAAACACGACAATGCTGTTAAACAATGAATCTCCATTCGGGATGTGGGTCAGCTGCTGAATATCTGGCAGTACGGTATATTCGAATTCCCGCATCTGAAAAACTGTTTTCTGCGTATGTGCCAGCAGCTTGGAAATGGTCCACTCTGGTGTGATCGGCAAACGGAGCGGCAATGTGTTAATAAAGAGCCCTGTCATGCTTTCAACCTGTGGTAAATCCGCCGGCCGTCCTGACACTGTCACTCCGAACACGACATCATCAGATCCTGAATGAAGATGCAAAAGCAGCCCCCATGCTGTCTGAATCAGGGTGCTCATTGTCACCTTCTGCTTGCCTGTCATCTTTTCGAGTTTCTCCTGCATCTCGGGCGTTAGTTTGATACTTAGCTGATCAACACCTGCATCTTCATCCGAAGCATGCCCGTCGTCTCCTGGAAGCGGCGTAGTCTCCTCTACTCCTGACATATAATGTTTCCAGAACGCTAGCGCCTTCTCTTGATCCTGCTTTTGCAGCCACTCGATAAAATCTTTATATGGACGGACAGCAGGAAGATCCACCTCCCGTTCATCCACAAGAGAGCGATACAAAGAAAAGGATTCTTCAATAAAGCTGAACAAGCTCCAGCCATCGATTAAAATATGATGAAAGCTAAAAACAAACGTGCATGTGTTTTCATCACGATGGAATAAAGCAATACGAATCAGCGGTTCATCCGTATCTTCTAGCTTGAAATCCTTTAAACGATCTGTTTGCAAATATTGCTCGATGGCTTCCTTCTGATCCGTTTCACTCAGGTGGCGCACATCGTGCTGAGTGAGGTGAATGCTTCCTTCTGATTGAATCAACTGAACAGGCTCCTTTAGTCCTTCCCAAGCAAATGTTGTCCGCAAAATCGAATGACGCTCAACAAGCAGATTCCAGGCTTTTTCATAGGCTGCGCCGTCCGTTAAGCCTTCGAGCGTCATATGCACTTGACCAAAATACGCCTGTGACGCTTGATCTAATAGAGCATGAAACAGCATCCCTTGCTGCATTGGAGATAGTGGATACACATCCACTACATTGTCTGGGAGATCATCGATTTGCTTTTGCGTCAGCTGAACCATTGGAAAATCAGATGGCGTAAAACCGCCTTTTGTCTCTACACAATGCGTCAGAATATCCTCCATTTTTTCTTTGAACCGTTCAGGTAACAGACGCACCTCTTCATACTGAAGCAGTTCACGATTGATCATAAAATTCATCTGAAGCTGACCGTTCACAACATATCCGTACACATCGATCAAATGCTGTCTTTCTGCTTTTGAATCATGTACATGTCCATTTCGTTCATCAGCTATATAAAGATGTGTCTCATCGTCTATTTGATCTAACTGTCCAAGGTAATTAAAGCTCATCTGCGGCGCTGCCTTTTTGAGTAAACGAGTTGCTGTCATGTATTGAAGCAAGCCATAGCCGATTCCCTTTTGCGGCACAGCTCTTAAGGTTTCTTTGACATCTTTGATTTGTCTCTCAACATCGGTTTGAATAAAAGGAATAAAAATAGGATAAGAGCTTGTAAACCATCCGACTGTTCGTGACAAATCCATCTGTTCAAATAAATCCTCGCGTCCGTGCCCTTCTAACGTAATGAGTAGTGGCTTTCCAACGGCTTGCGTGAGTCCTGATAAAAGTAAATCGTTTACCTCTGTTCGGTACGCTTGAGATGCCTGTCTTAATAAAATATCTGTTTGATCCTTCGTCAATTGAATAGACAGGATCTCTGCATGTTCTTCTATATTGAAAAGCGCAGGTGTTTGAAAAGGAGAACCCTCTTCCTCTTGACTGATGATACTTTGCCAAAAAGGAACCTGCTCTTGTAAATGATCGGTTTGTGCATATTTATAAAGAGCTTCAGCCCACTGCTGATAGGACGCAGTTTTCTTTGCAAGCGCGATTTCCTGCCCTGCCGCAAGCTGCTTCAGTCCATTTAATAGGTCTTCCTGTATGATGCGCCATGAGATTCCATCCATCACAAGATGATGGGCAGCGATAAAGAGTTCAGACGTACCTTCACTTGTGTGGAAAAGAACGGCTTTGATGACCTCCCCTCGCTCTAATGACAACGTTCCTTGACAAGCGGCGGTCTCCATGCGGATTTGTTCCAGCGCTTCCTCCTGAGAAACACCCGTCAGATCAAAGAAGGTGACACAAGGGGTGATGCCAGGCGCACGAATGGTTTGAATCCACGAGCCATCTGCTGCTTGTGTATAAATCGCTCTCAGCATATCGTGATGATCGACAATTTTTGAGAGAACCTGTGTCAGCTGCTTGAGCTGTATGGATTGCTTGAATTCCATATGCGCAGATAAATTCCAGTAATCTTGGTTTATCAATGATTGCTCAAAGAACCATGATTGGATCGGAAGCAGACGAACAGCTCCTGTGACAGGCGACTGATCATAGAACGCAGCAGCATCTGACTTTTTCATAGCGAGTGCCAGCTGTGAAATCGTCTGTTTTTCAAATACATCTCTCGGCTGAATGACGTAGCCTTCCTGTGCTAAGCGCGCCACCATTTGTATGACAATAATCGAATCTCCGCCAAGCTCAAAGTAGTTATCATGTACGCCAATTGAAGGAGCGCCGAGCAGCTGAGTCCACACTTTTTCCAGTACACGTTCTTCCTCACTGAGTGCCTTGTCAGCCGGTTTGTCCACTTCTTCCTGTCTCCACTCTGGCGGCGGGAGACGTTTTTGGTCTACCTTGCCATTTGCCGTGAGCGGGAGTTCCTCCAGCTCTATTAATAAGCTTGGCACCATATAATCTGGCAGTATTTCTTTTAATTGATGGCGAATGTCTTGCGTGGTCACGCTGCCCTTTTGGACAAAATAACCGATCAATCGCTTGTGGCCACTCTCATGCTGGTGCGGAATGACTGCACATTCTATGATGTCTTCAAAGCGCAGCATAGCGGCTTCAATTTCCCCGCATTCGACGCGGTGTCCGCGAATTTTCACTTGATGATCGATTCTTCCTAGGCAGTCGATGATGCCGTTTGGCAGCCAGCGGCCCATATCGCCTGTTTTATATAAACGCGCTCCTTCTTGGAAAGGATGCGGGATAAATGATTGTGATGTTTTTTCTTCATCTCCAAGGTAACCGAGTGCAAGCCCTGTACCGCCTACATAGATCTCTCCAATGACACCTTGCGGAACCGGCTGCAGCTGGTCGTCTAGTACATAAGCTTGTGAATACGCAATTGGCTGACCGATAGGAACCGCCACCTGCCCCTCATCCACTGCCCGAATGTGATGCACACAGGAGAACGTCGTATTCTCAGTTGGTCCATAGCCGTTTAAAAGGCCTTCAGGTAAATACGGCAGCGCTTTACGGATATGAGCAGCTGACAAAGCATCACCACCGACCAATAAGGCATCGAATCCAGATAAAGCTTCTGGATGTTCCTCAGTTAATCGGTTAAACAGCGGCACTGTCAGAAATCCTGTTGTGATCTTGTAAGATGTCAGCGTGTCAGCCAGCGTATCCATTGATAAAATCGTATTTCGATCGGTCAGTATCAGCCTTCCTCCGTTGAGCAGGGCTCCCCATATTTCATACGTAAAGGCATCAAAGGAAAAGCTAGCGATTTGTAAAATACGCGTATGTTCATCAAGGGTGACATAATCTGTTTCACATACAAGCCGGATGACCGCTTGATGCGGAATCAAAACCCCTTTTGGCTGACCGGTTGATCCTGATGTGTAATTGATATAAGCGAGTCCATCAGGTTTTAAGGCAGCAGGTTGGAGTTCTCCCTCTGATAAAAACTCTTCATATCCCTGATCAAGACAAATGAGCTCGGTTTGACTGATCGAGACTTGTTTCAGCCATTCATTTTTTGTTAGTAACAGCTGAATACCTGTATCCCTCAGCATATAATCAATTCGTGCATCTGGATATTCAGGATCAATTGGGACATAGGCCCCGCCTGCTTTCACAATCGCCAGCACCCCAAAAATCATTTCAGGCGACCTGTCGATCAGAAGCCCTACTGGTTCATGCGGCTTCACTCCTCGCTGCTGCAGATAAGCGGCAAGCCGATCGACTTTCTCTTGTAACTCCTGATACGTCCACTGGTCTTCCCCAGATTCGAGGGCGATTGCATGAGGTGTCTTTTTCACCTGTGCTTCAAACCGTTCTGTGATGAGAAGCCGGCCCGCTGGATGTTCTGTTTTGCCGCTCCATTCATAGAGCAGCTGCTGCTTCTCTTTCTCTGGCAGATAATTCATTTGTCTGATCGGCTGGGCTGGATTTTCACAAATACATGCAAGCAGCTGTTCGTAGTAACGAAGGAACCGTTCCATCGTGTCGTCAGAAAATAAGTCTGCATCATACTCTAGTTTTAATTGAAGACCTTCCGCTCCTTCAAAAACAAACAGGGATAGATCAAACTTGGCCGTATCGTTATCTTCAATGGCTAAAACGGATGTCGCCTCACCCATCGGTGAAGCTTCAAGAGGCAGGTTTTGCAGAACGAACATGACCTGAAACAGCGGCTGCTTCCCAGCCTCACGTACAATAGTCAGTTCATCTACGACCATCTCAAACGGCACATCCTGATGTGCATAGGCGCCCATTGTTGTTTCCTTCACTCGCTCTAATAGCTCTGTGAAAGCCGGATTCCCGCTATGATCGATTCGAAGTGCCAGCGTATTCACGAAAAATCCGATGAGCTGCTCCATCTCCGTCCGATTTCTCCCGGCAATGACGGATCCAATGACAAACTCATCCTGTGAAGACAATCGATGCAGCAAGGTAGAGAAAGCCGAAAGTAATGTCATATAAAGGGTACTGTCTGTTTTCTTAGAAAGAACCGCCAGCTGTTCAGATAACGGCTTCGACAAGCGGGATTTTTTCGTTTTTCCCCTATAGGATTGAACGGCCGGACGCGTGTAGTCATACGGCAGCATCAACTCTTCCACAGGTACCGCAAATTGCTCCTTCCAATAGGAAAGCTGCTTCTGAAGTGTTTCTCCCGTCAAATACTCCTTCTGCCATAGTGCGTAATCTGCATATTGAATCGGCAGTGGTGAGAGATCAGGCTCCCTCCCCTCGATCATCGCTGTATACCATTCGGATAGCTCCCTTGCGGCAATGCCAATCGACCAGCCATCTGACACGATGTGGTGAATGGACATCAGCAGCAAATGATCTGTTTCTGACAGCCGAATTAATTTCGCGCGAAAAAGTGCATCTTGCTCTAAGCGGAATGGTGTGCCAGCTTCTTTTTTCGCCCATTCAGCCGCTTTTTGTTCTTTTTCTTCCTGTGATACCAGGTCTGATACATCTACCACCTCAAGCGCTGGAAGAGTCATATGCTCATGTATGATCTGTACCGGTTCATCGCCGTTCATCGCAAAGGATGTTCTGAGCGATTCATGCCTATGCACCATTTGCTGCAGGCTGTGCTGAAGCACCTTTACATCTAAAGGTCCATTCATCCGAAAGGAAATCGTATTATTGTATAATGCTAGATCAGGCTGTAATTGATAGAGAAACCACTGTCTTTGCTGAGCATAGGACATCGGAAGCTCCTGCCCCTTTTCTATTTTCCGTATCGGAATCGCTTCATCGGCTTCGGCATTTAAATCAATCCAGTCCGCTAACTCTCCAAGTCTCGTATGCTCAAAAAGAACGGCGAGCGGCACGTCAAATCCCGTTTTCTGCCTAACAGCTGACAGCATTTGCGTTGCCTTGAGCGAATGACCTCCGAGTAAAAAGAAGTGATCACCACAGCTAATGTTTGAAACATCAAGCAGTTCGGACCAAATGAGTACCAATAGTTTTTCCGTCTCAGTTTGAGGTGCTCTGTCCTCTGAACCCTGTCCATTTTCCTCTATTAATTCATTGAAATGCACTTCGTCCGGCATCCCATCCTCTGTTTCTTTCCAGTATTCTTCAGGATATAGATGTACGGAACATTCTCCAGATAGACGAGACTGTATACACGTATAAATGGACTGATACAGCCTTTCTTCAATAGCCGTTGTTTGATCGGTCTTGAAAAAGACATATACGGCCTGCTCTGTTTGTATCTCCTCCTGTATCATTTCTTGAATTTCCTGCTTCGACCGATCCAACCCGATATAAATGAGAGGAGCATCTGTCATCAAGCATGCCAGCATTGTTTGAATGCCCGCCCGTTTTGGAATCGGGAGATAGCCTCTTTCTTTTAGCATGCCCTTGATCATTGAGCCTTCACTCATTCCGGTCTCATCCCACATACTAAAGCTAAAGCAATACGGCTTTACTGTAGAGGTCAGCCTCTGATAATGAGCAAATTGTTCAACGAACTCATTGGCCGCGCAATAAGCGCCAACGGTCATTCCGCCCTTTAACGTTCGAGCTGACGAGCTAGAAAGGAATAAGACATTCTGCCGTTTAGAAGCTGCTTCATGTAGCGCAATCGTGCCATATACCTTCGCTTCGTACATCGCATGTAATGACACAGACGTCATGTCACGAAGCAGCTCTTCTTGAATGATGCCAGCGAAATGAATAACGCCATGCAGCCTTTTGCCTAAAGCCGCCTCCTGTTTTGAGATCAACGCTTCAATGGCTTTTGCGTCAGTGATGTCCACCTTTTCATAAAGAACTGTACCGCCGCGCTTTTCCGCTAGTTTCTCAAGTGAAATCAATACGTCTTGCTGCTCCATAGATAAAGCCTCTCTCGCCTTTCTTCCAACCAGCACAAGATGCGCTTGATAAGATGTCAGCAGGTGCTCACTCAGTAACCGTCCAATGCCGCCAAGCCCGCCTGTTATCACGTAAATCCCGGAAGATTCAAATGGCGGCTTCTTCCTCCTTTGTTCTTTTTCCAGATGAAGCGGCGTTAAAAGAGGAGTATAACGAACACCTTCGCGATAAGCGGCGATATGATGGCTTGTGTCATGTGTAAGTTCTGTCATGATCGATGATGCATGAGAACGACCTGTATCTGATTCTGCCAGAGAAAAATCAAGACACCTCACCTTGATAAACGGCCATTCATGCTGAACAGCTGTCATCAGTCCTGCTGTCGTTGCTTTCTCCACATCATGTGTTTGATCTTCCGGCAAATTCATCGCATGAGCAGAGACAAAGGTGATCTCTACTGGCTCCTCATAGGCAGCGATCGCTTTTGTTACATATAATGCACTCATGCTGCCAGTTTTCTGCGCTTCTTTTGCCAACGCTGCATGAAGTGTGTCTTCTTGAGTTGTGTAGTTCCAAAGGTGAATGATTTGTTTCACCGAAACGCCATACGAACGGAGCGTCTCAAAGAGTTGTTCGTAGTCAGACGGCCGATTCGGGTGGATGATGAAGTGTGTATGTGTGAGTTGTGTGAATGCTTGACCCGGTTCAACCGTAATAAAGGTTTGTTCATTGCTTGAAAGGGATCTCAATTGATCTGCCAGCCCTAAAGTATCTGCAAAGATCATCGTGTTCCCTAATGTTTGTTTTTCAGCTTCATAGAGCGGAACAGGTATCCACTTCTTTTGTAAACTCCAATCAGGCAAGGTGTGTTCATTTTCAAGTCTGATGTCCAGCTCCTTGATGATTTCATCGAATTCGCCTTCCTGCCATCGCTTCTTGAGCTGTGCCCTCTCTATTTTTCCAGAGCTTGTTTTCGGAAAGGCATGCTTCTGGACAGGGATCACGCGCGATGCAGATAGACCCATTTTTGTTGCAATATGGGATTTAATATTTTGACTTGCCCTCATGATATAAGAAGGTTCATACAGCTTCGGTGTAAAAAAGAGAATCAGCTCGTCGGATGCAGATGCTTCCATCCGAGCGGAACAAGCGGCTACAAAGCTCGTTTCGACGCCGGGGACTTCCTCTGCAATGACTTCAATTTCATAGTTGTGATAATTTTTCCCGTTGATGATGATCATGTCTTTTTCTCTACCGGTTAATGTCAGCCTTCCTTCGTGCAGGAAACCTAAATCCCCCGTGTGGAACCAGCCGTCTGTTTGAAAAACTTCTTGATTCGCTTCGTCATTCTTGTAATAGCCCTTCATTGTCGTTGGCCCTTTAATTTGCACACTGCCAATATGATCTTCGGGAAGAAGCTCATGCTCATGGTTAACGATACGAATCGTAATACCCGGAATTGGTCTTCCCAGCTCTGTAAAGCTGACGGTTCCTGTCTCCCGTGCCTCCGCTGGTCTTAGCTGCTCTGTGAGTGATGTTTCCTCAAAGGTTAGGACCCCGCTGCTTTCATCTCCCCGCTGTATCGCAAAAGAGAAGACAACGGCTGAAGAGATTTCAGACATGCCGAATGCCGGTCTAATGACGTCTCCCTTTAAGCCGTGCGGAGCCAGCAAGTGTAAAAATCGTTGAATCGTCTTCGGTACGACCGCTTCTGCCCCATTGATCATACAGGTCATAGCAGAAAGATCCCAAGATCCTGACGAGATGTCTTTCTCATAATCATTGATCATCGCAAATGCGAAGTTAGGCGCCCATGTCTTCGTTGCACGGTAGCGGTCCATCCAGTCAAGCCAGCGCAGCGGCTGAGCGATAAAATCATCTGTTCTTGCCCGAACCTGCTCACAGCCCGTGTACACATTGACAAGGTGAAACATCACAATACCGCCAATATGATCTAAGGGCATCCAGTCTAACGACACATCCTCTTGTGTAAACCCATTGGCTGCCACTGTTCCTTTGACATTCGCCAGCACGCTTCGATGAGAATGCTCTACGCATTTGGGCATCCCTGTACTTCCAGACGTTAAGATAAAAAAGACTGAATCATCCGGTGACGCTGGATAAGCTTCTCTATCTCTTTCTAAAGAAAGCATCGGCTCAACGGCTGCGACACTTAACTTATCTGTATGCCACAATAAAGCTAATCCTTGCACCTCATCAATCAGCGAGTCATCTGTTAAAATGAGCGGATGCTCCAGCAGGTTCCACGCATGATGAAGCTTCTTCACAGAGGCATTCATTTCCCGATAGGTCGGTGCAGCGGACACTAGTGTTGGAACAAATCCGCCTAACACACACGCCCAAAAGGCTGTTACCATCGCATGATTGGATGAAAACTGAAAGAATACAGGATCACCCGGTTCAAGTCCTAACGCCCTCAAACCTGTCAGAACCCGCTCGGCATCCTCCTTTAACTGCGCGTAGGATTGTGTGAGTTCATTTTCACTATTGACGATATAAGTCAGCCCATTTTTCGTTTTTGCCGCCTCTGTTAAGGCGTCCTGCAAGGTTTGGGCTCCTGCCTTAACATCTAGATCCCCTCCATAGGAAAGGGCGGGCGGCATGTCCGCTAAAGCAGGGGAAGCCATTTGCATCTGTATCGATTCAGCTGCGGCCTCCTGCTCCATGTGATTGTCGAGAAATAAATGAGAGAGGTGATATGGCCGCGGTCGAATGGTTTTTTCATGAGAAAAAACAGCGAAGCGTTCGATTTCGTTGGTTTGTAAAATCGTTCTCTGTACATCTTGTAAAATCGTATCCATTGATTCATGTACATTTGATTTATTTATAATTGATGGTTTCATATGAGTTCCTTTCCTTTTTTGACAGGCAAGAATGCCAATATGCACCCCTGCCTGAACTAAAGTTTACAAAACGGCTTCTCTATTTTTTTGATTAACGATCTTTTGGATCAGCTGGGCATTTTGGGCTGCACATTCTTTGTTTTTGAACATGTCAGCGTGTTGACCGTAGCCTTGATAATAGCGATAAGCACCGGTCGTCGCCTTTTCCCAATGATCCATCCAGTCTGGAATCTCAATTTGCTCTTCTGATTGGATGAAATCAATATCTGCTTGTATCTTTCCTTGATTCACCCCCTTAACAAATGTTTCATAATAAGCCCGCGTTTTTTGAGCAAGCGCTTCTTGAACGAGCTCTTCTTGGGCAAGTTCACTTTGCTTTGATTGATGAACAATCGCTTCGATATCATCCTCGATGGATCGTCCTTCTAAATCACTTTCTCCAATTTTCTTATAGGAATCGATCATGATGACCTTTTCCACCGTCCGTCCTGCTTGTTCAAGCGATTGAACGAGATCAAAGGCCAGATAGCACCCGCCAGAGTAGCCCATCAAAGTCAGCGGCCCTTCAGGCTGAAGGTGCTGAATATGCTGAACGTATTGCGTCATGCGGTGATCATCTTCAATAAAATCAAAGGCGATCAAACGAAGACTATCGAGCGTTTTGGCGGCTTCCTGATAGATAAAGCCATAGCCCGGTAATGGCGGAAGAGCAAAGACTGTTGGCGTTTGAGACTCATTGAATACAAGATAGCCGGCAGCTTCATGATCCTGCTGTTGAATATAACGGCTGATGGCTTCAATTGTAGGTGTCTCAAACAACAAGTGAATAGGCACCTGAACATCGAATTCTTTCGACACCTTTGATAAAAGCGACATCGCTTTTAAAGAATGTCCTCCAAGCTCAAAGAAATGGTCATCTGTACTGATATCATCTCGTTCAAGCACTTCACGCCACATGACAAGCAGCTTTTGTTCTACCTCATTTGCCGGAAGCTTCACATGGCGGTTTCCTTGAGGCGCTTCTGGCTTTGGCAGCTGACGTTTATCAACTTTTCCATTTGGTGTCAGCGGCATTTTCTCAAGTCTGATCAGCTCATGAGGCTGCATGTAAGCCGGAAGTTTCTCCTTCAGCCCTGACTTGATCACATCAACTTTGTCCTTCCACTCCTCCTCACATGTCATATAGGCGAGCAGTCTTGTATGCTGCGAGCCATGCTGATCCGTTATAAGGGCAGCTTGCTTTACGCCCGGATGCATGAGAAGGTGGGCTTCGATTTCTGTCAGCTCAATTCGGTGGCCGCGAATTTTCACCTGATCGTCCACTCTGCCTGCATACTCAATCAGACCATCTGCTCGAAAATAAGCCAAATCTCCCGTACGATACAGCCTTTCTCCCGTAGCAAATGGATGTGTGATAAAGGCTTCTTTTGTCAGATCAGGACGATTCAAATACCCCTTCGCAAGCCCTTTGCCGCTGAGACAAAGTTCTCCGACCATTCCAATCGGCTGAAGCTGTCCTTGCTGGCTCAATATATAAGCACCCGTTTGGTTAATTGGCTTTCCAATTGGAATAGAATGCGCTTCTATCGGCGGAGCTACATCTACAGGATAATAGGTGGCAAAAACGGTTGATTCGGTTGGGCCGTAGACATTGATTAGTCTGCCTTTTCCCATGACATCAAAGGCTTTTCTCACATGCTGTACAGATGCACGCTCCCCTCCGAACAACACCTTGCGCACACTGCGCATCCAATCGGTTTTTTCATCAACGAGAAGATTAAATAAAGCAGTTGGAACAAACATGACAGAAATGCTTTCTCTTTTAATGAGCTTCGTCAGCTCGTGCATATCTAAAATGGTGTCTTTTTTCGGCAGGACAAGCTTCGCACCATTTAAAAGCGCACCATATACATCAAAGGTAAAGCCATCAAATACGCTGTTGGATAGTGACAGCAGTGTATCTGTATCTGAAATGGTTAAGTAGTTCGTATTTTTGACTACCCGGGCAATATTGGAATGGGTTGTCATGATGCCTTTTGGCTGACCCGTTGTGCCTGATGTATACATGATATATGCCGTATCGTGTAAACCTGCTTCTAGCGGCAGATTCTCTGAGCTCATAAGTGAAATTTCCTGATCATCTGCAAACAGATACGTACCAGTAAACCCGAGTCCCTTCGCCTGACCAATAAAGGATGAGTGAGTCAGAAGATGCGTCGCTCCGCTGTCTTTAAGCATGTATTGAATGCGGCTTTCTGGATAATCAGGATCAATTGGCACATAGGCTGCGCCTGCTTTTAAGACTGCAAGCAGACTGACAATGAGTTCAGGTGTTCGATCGGCTAAAATGGCGATGACCGTTCGATGTTCAGACCCATTTTTTTGCAAATGCCTTGCCAATCGATTGGCCTGTTCATTCAGCTCGGCATATGTCATCGTTTGCTCTTCTGCTGATAGTGCCACTGCATTTGGCTGTTTGCCCACATTATGCTCAAACCATTTCGATAAATATAATTGGTCATGCTCAAGCTCAGGTGCATTCCATTCCTCAAGAATCAGCTGTTTTTCCTGTTTCGTGACGAGTGGGAGTGTATGAACCGATTGATCGGGATGCTTGACCGCCTCATTTATCAATAGACTGAGCTGTTCTTTTAACTTGTGAACAAATTGAGGATCAAACGCTCTTTTGTTAAAGGCCAGCTTCAATAGTAATTCTTCTCCAGGCGATGCGAGCAGATTGAGATCATAGTTTGATTTTTCATAGACATTCATGTTCTCCACCGTGAACCCTAACCGTGCCTCTTGCTCGTCCTTCTTTGCAGCTGGGACATTTTCAAACACGACAATATGATCAATGAGCTGCTGCTGACCTGTCTTTGCCTGAATATCATAAATCGGAATATATTGGTGCGGCTCGGCTGCAAGAGACTGCTGCTGTGTTTCTGACAGGAGTGCACGAAATGTCATGTGATCTGTCAGCTGAATTCTTCTTGGGATGACATTGATGAACAATCCAACCATCCTGTCAACGCCAGCCAAGTCTGCCGGACGTCCTGACACAACTGTTCCAAACAGCACATCATTTGACCGCTGATACCTGCTCAGCAGAACTGACCAAACGGATTGAAGCGCACTGCTTAACGTCGCATTTTGCTGCAGCGCTAACTCTGACAAAGCAGCCGTTTCTTCTTTGCTCATGGACCATTCAATTTCGCCTAATTCATGTTCATTCGTTTGTTTTCGCTGTTCTTTAAAGGTAGATTGTCCATCAAACCCTGCTAATGATTGCTGCCAATATTGAAATGATGCTTGTTTATCTTGTTTTTCCAGCCACTTTATATATTCTTTATATGGTTTGACCGGTTCTAGCTTATAAGGAACGTCATGTAAAAGTGCATGGTAAATCGCAAACAACTCCTGCACCACAAGTCCAAAGCACCAGCCATCCAGAAGGATATGATGATAGCTCCATATCCAGCGATAGCTGGCAGAACCCGTTTGGAAAACAGATGCCCGCATGAGAGAATCCTTCGAGAGGTCAAATCCTCTCAGCTGATCCCTTTGTTTGAATTTCTCGATACGTTCAAGCTGTTCGTCTTCAGAAAGATCTTGCAAGTCCACAACATCAAGTGTAAAAGGACGCTCCTTTAGCACAACTTGGACAGGGCGCTTTACTTTTTCGTGGAGAAACACGGTACGAAAAATATCGTACCGCTCCACGATGATATTCATGCTTTTCTCAAGTAAGTCATGATGCAGTGTGCCCTTAACGTTCATATCCATTTGCTCTACATAGAAGCCCTTTTCTTGATGATGGAGGGTATGAAACAGCATTCCTTCTTGCATCGGTGACAGATAATACATGTCTTGAACTTGATCCCTTTTAAATTGACTCATCTATTTCATCCTCCCTTCCTATTTTTATGACTGATCTCGTGTGTTGTTAAGTCAATTTCTCCTCAAGCATGTCAAAAATGTCGTCCATTTCATCCATTTCAAGGTCAGCCGCAGAGAAGTCACTTGGCGTAAATTCCCGTTCGTGCTGCGCTAAGCAATGGGTGATGATGGATTGGATTTTTTCCTTCAACAATGCCATGAACTGCTGTATCGTCTGTTCTTCATATTCACTTGCACAATAGGAGCAAGACAAAATGAATCGATTGTGTTGAACAAGACCACTAAGGTTCAGCTTATAAACAGCTTCCGAATCAGGGCTTGCTTGTCGTCCCATATCATGGGTAGACGGCCCAAAGAGTTCTGTCGTCACTTCCTGATCAATCTGTCCAAGATAGTTCAAGCTGATTTCAGGATGTACGTGGTGTCCTGACGGTTCAGTGGCTGTCATGTATTTTAAAATCCCGTAGCCAATCCCTTTATTTGGCACACGGCGCAGCATTTCTTTCGTTTCTTTAATAGCTTCAGCTATGGTCTGATCCGGCTTCGCTTCAAGAACAACTGGATACATACTCGTAAACCAGCCAATTGTGCGAGAGACATCCAGCCCTGATAAAATATCCTCTCTTCCATGACCTTCAAGCTGCACATGTACATGGGACTCACCTGTCCACTCTTGAACAGCAAGACCGAGAGCACATAAAAGAATATCGTTCATTTCCGTTGTGTACGGCAGATGAATATCGGTCAAAAGATGCTCAGTTTCTGTTTCTGTCAGCTGCATTTGAACCGATTTGGTTTCGGCAACTCTTCTTTTCGTCACTTCATGATCAACAGGTAATGCGGTTAATGGTTTGCTTTCAATCTCTGCCCAATACTCCCGCTGACTTTTTAATGACTGTGACTGTGCATAACGTTCAATGGCCTCTGCCCATTCTTTAAAGGAATGAGTTTTCAGCGGCAGGACAAGGGCTTGTCCCTGAGATGCCTGCTGATATAGAGACATAAAGTCCTCTAGTAAAATTCGGCATGAGACACCGTCAATAACTAAATGGTGTGTCACGATGAGTAAATGATCGCCATCTTCTGCATGGAAACAAATCACTTTCATCAAAGGACCTGTTTCGAGGTTCAGCTGACGCTGATACTCATTGGCAAATGTGGAAATTGCCTTTTTCACATCGTGCTCTTTTGAGACATCATGAGAAATAATCGCTATCGGTTTTGGTAACTCCCGCTGGTTGTATTGCAGGATGCCGCTATGTTCCTGCTTGTATACCATACGCAGTGCATCATGATGTGAAAGTAGTTTTTGCATGACTTGTTCTGTAATGGAAAGGTCAAATCCATTTGGCGCATGAAGCATCATCGAGAGATTCCAATGGTGCTGATCGCTGAATGCTCGTTCAAAGAACCAGCGCTGAATCGGTGTTAAAATGACTTCTCCTTCGACAGATGATTGGTCGGCTGTGAGAAGATCGGCTTCCTCGATATATGGACGAAGCTCCGCA
>NZ_PYUA01000089.1:0-551 GCF_003028545.1 Bacillus sp. Nf3
CTCCAGTGACACCCGTAGCGCCGGTAGGTCCGGTATCTCCAGTGCTACCTGTGGCGCCAGTAGAACCAGTAACTCCAGTGCTACCCGTAGCGCCAGTAGGACCAGTTGGTCCAGTGCTACCTGTAGCCCCGGTAGAGCCAGTAACTCCAGTGCTACCCGTTACGCCAGTAGGCCCAGTATCTCCAGTGACACCCGTAGCGCCAGTAGGCCCAGTATCTCCAGTGACACCCGTAGCGCCGGTAGGCCCAGTAGCTCCAGTAATACCCGTAGCCCCGGTAGAACCAGTAGCACCGGTAATACCTGTGGCACCGGTAGGCCCAGTAGCTCCGGTAATACCAGTTGCCCCGGTAGGTCCGGTATCTCCAGTGATACCTGTGGCGCCAGTAGAACCAGTAACTCCAGTGACACCCGTAGCCCCGGTAGGTCCAGTAGCTCCAGTGACACCCGTAGCGCCAGTAGAACCAGTAACTCCAGTGCTACCCGTAGCGCCAGTAGGACCAGTAGCTCCGGTGCTGCCCGTAGCGCCGGTAGGTCCGGTATCTCCAGTGACA
>NZ_PYUA01000090.1:0-548 GCF_003028545.1 Bacillus sp. Nf3
GGGGGGACCATCCTCCAAGGCTAAATACTACTGACCGACCGATAGTGAACCAGTACCGTGAGGGAAAGGCGAAAAGAACCCCGGAGAGGGGAGTGAAATAGAACCTGAAACCGTGTGCGTACAAGCAGTAGGAGCTCCGCAAGGAGTGACTGCGTACCTTTTGTATAATGGGTCAGCGACTTACTGTTCGTGGCAAGCTTAACCGTATAGGGGAGGCGAAGGGAAACCGAGTCTGATAAGGGCGCATAGTCGCGGGCAGTAGACCCGAAACCGGGTGATCTAGTCATGCCCAGGGTGAAGGTGCGGTAACACGCACTGGAGGCCCGAACCCACTCCCGTTGCAAAGGTAGGGGATGAGGTGTGATTAGGAGTGAAAAGCTAATCGAACCCGGAGATAGCTGGTTCTCCTCGAAAGCTATTTAGGTAGCGCCTCATATGTATCCTCTCGGGGGTAGAGCACTGTTATGGCTAGGGGGTCATCGCGACTTACCAAACCATTGCAAACTCCGAATACCGAGACGGACTGTATGGGAGACACACGGCGGGTG
>NZ_PYUA01000091.1:0-546 GCF_003028545.1 Bacillus sp. Nf3
TGTAGGCCTGCTGCTTGGCGCGCACGCCGAAGCCGCGCTCTTCCAGGTACTTCTGCTCGTAGGCGCGGGTCTGGGTGTGTTCCTTCTGGATCTCGCGGATTGGCGCGATGATCTGGTAGTCGCCCAGTGCCTTCACCGCCAGGTCGAAGCGGACCTGGTCGTTGCCCATGCCGGTGCAGCCGTGGGCGATGATGTTGGTGCCCAGTTCGGCGGCACGCTTCAGCGCGGCATCGACGATCAGGTAGCGGTCCGAGACCAGCAGCGGGTACTGGCCCTGGTAGCCTTCGCCGGCCCACACGAACGGCTTGACGAAGCCTTCCCAGATGGCCGGGCCGCCGTTGACGGTGACGTGGCTGGTCACACCCAGCTCGGCGGCGCGCTTCTCGATGAAATCGCGTTCTTCATCATCCACGCCGCCGGTGTCGGCGAACACGGTGTGCACGTTGTAGCCGCGCTCCTGCAGGTACGGCACGCAGAAGCTGGTATCCAGGCCGCCGGAGAAGGCGAGAACGACGTCTTTGTTGCTCATGGGGGTCAGGTCCACTT
>NZ_PYUA01000092.1:0-545 GCF_003028545.1 Bacillus sp. Nf3
TGTGCTTCAGCGTTACCCACTAGCATTGTCGCCAGCTAGTAGATCTCGCGATCCTGTTGCTAGACACAGACTGTGTGATCTGGATAAGCGCTTCGACAAGCCGCTCAGGCATTGAGAAGAACGGTGAGTGATCGCTTGGAAGTGACATGGCGATGAGGCCGGGGTAGTACTCAATCATCTTCTCTTGCTTTTCAAGTGGAATAGCGCGATCAAACTCTGCTTTGATGAAGTACTTGGGAACCAACCCAAAACGCCCAGCTGTCGTTTCAATAGGAAACATCATCGGCTGGATGGGGTCAGGGCAAAGCCTGTTGATATGCCTTGACGCCTGCGCCTCGTCCAGTATGTTGTAAAAGACCGCCGATGCCTGCTCGCGGACGATAGTGCAGGTTCCGGTCGTTTGCTCCATGACCACCGGTATGTCAGCGCCCACGCCCAGCTCCATTGCCACGTCGAGCGCTGACTGGCCTGGACGCGTCAGAATCGCAGTTAGATAGACTAGTGCGTACAATTTTTCCGGGATCCGCTCAGCCACGGCGGTAATG
>NZ_PYUA01000093.1:0-543 GCF_003028545.1 Bacillus sp. Nf3
GTTCCGGTGCACGGCGTGCCGGAAGGCCCGCGTGGTTTCGACTGGCGCGCCACCGATCCGGCCACCCTGGTCTATGCCGAAGCGCTGGACAAGGGTGACTGGAAGGTCAGCGTGCCGCACCGCGACCGTGTGCTGATGCTGAAGGCGCCGTTCAACGGCAAGCCGGTGGAGATCGCCCGCACCGCGCAGCGCTTCGAGGGCTACGCATGGACTGCCGATCCGGCCGTGGCGTTCCAGTACGAGAATGACGAGAACCGGCACTGGGTGCAGACCCGCATCGTCGATGTGGACCAGCCGAAGAAGGAAGGCCGCCTCCTGTGGGACATGTCCAGTGATGAGCTGTACGGCGACCCCGGCAACCTGGTCTTCACCCGCCTGCCCACCGGTGCTCAGGTCGTGCGCCAGGACGGCAACCATGTCTTCCTCAGCGGGCGCGGCGCCTCGCCGCAGGGTGACCGCCCGTTCCTGGACCGCCTGGACCTGGGCTCGCTGAAGAGCGAACGACTGTTCCGCAGCAGCGCCGATGCGTACGAGCAGTTCCTC
>NZ_PYUA01000094.1:0-543 GCF_003028545.1 Bacillus sp. Nf3
GGGCTGGCGCAGCGCGGTCTCGGCCGGGGGAAAGGGCGCGTCCGGCGCATCGGCCAGGCGCCAGGGCAGCGGGCGGGTCATGCACGCAGTGTAACGGGGGAGGGTGCCTACCTTCTCCGGTTCCGGTAGGCACGTCAGTCGAGCAAGCTCGACGCTACAATGCCCCGGTAGGTGCCAACCTTGGTTGGCACGTCCAGCAAGCTCGACGCTACGGCTCCGCGCGGAACGGGCTGTGCCCCAGCAGCTCCTGCTGGTAACGACGCACGTCGCCCCGCTCCTGCCGGCACCAGTCCTGCAGGGCGTCGGCAAACTCCGCATCGGCTACCCAGTGGCGGCTGCGCACCCGGGCGGGCAGGAAGCCGCGTGCCAGCTTGTGCTCGCCCTGCGCGCCGGGCTCGAAACGGGTGAGGCCCTCGCGCAGGCAATATTCGATGCCCTGGTAGTAGCAGGCCTCGAAGTGCAGGCCGGGCCGGGTCGCGCCTCCCCAGTAGCGCCCATACAGGGTGTCGCCGCCTCGCAGGCACAGCGCGCCGGCAATCGGCT
>NZ_PYUA01000095.1:0-543 GCF_003028545.1 Bacillus sp. Nf3
CATTGACCAGCGCATACAGCGCCGCACCGATCATCAGCGTGCCGCTGACCCCCAGCACGATCGGCTCCAGGTGCCAGAAGCCCATGGTGAAGCGCTGGTTGAGCCGCGACTGCAGCGCATCGGTGTTGGTGGACAGCGCGATCAGCCGCGCCACCAGCAGCGACAGCCAGGTCATCACCACGTCGATCAGCCCGTAGATGCCATCGAAGATGATCAGCGAGGAATTGGCCAGCAGGCCGAACACCACCGCGGCCACCGCCAGCAGCAGCGCGCCGGCGATCGACAGGCGCAGCACGCCCTGCTCGGTGGTGGGGTCGAAGAAGTGCGCGCGGTCGTTGGCCATGTCTGGATTGTAGAGCGGAGCCATGCTCCGCTGCCTTTCGCGGCCGACCGCGCTACCCTCATGTAGCCACTTCCCGTAGACTGCGCCCCTCCCACGCACCGACCCCGCCCTGCAGTGATCACGCCACCCTGACCCTTGCCGCACCTCGGCAGCCGGCGCGCCCGGCTCAGGAACCCGTGTCTTTCCACTGCAGCGCCTCG
>NZ_PYUA01000096.1:0-542 GCF_003028545.1 Bacillus sp. Nf3
TGCGGGTTTACTGGTTCGGTGGATGACGAGCACGTCCGATGTGCAGTTGAAGCAACGCGCGAGGATCACCGACTTGTGGCGTTCACGTCAAATACACGCCGTTTGAGGCAGGTGCCCACCTGCTCGCTGAACTTGCATCTGAAACGATCCAGCCACCTGCCGGGGTCCAAGCTGAATGCGGGTCAGCCCAGTTCTGTCGGGGGCGCGGCCTGCAGGGTGGTGCGCACCTGGAACAGCTCGGGGAAGAAGGTCAGCTCCAGCGCCTGGCGCAGGAAGCCCACCCCGGACGAGCCGCCGGTGCCGCGCTTGAAGCCGATCACCCGCATCACCGTGCGCATGTGGCGGAAGCGCCAGAGCTGGAAGGCGGTCTCCAGGTCCACCAGGTCTTCGCACAGCGAGTATTCGCGCCAGTAGCGGTCGGTGTCCTGGTAGATGCGCTCGAACACCGGCTGCAGGGCGTCGTCGGCCACATGCGGCTGGGTCCAGTCGTGGGTTTCGTACACCACCGGCACGGCGTGGCCGAAGCGGGCCAGGTACTTCAG
>NZ_PYUA01000097.1:0-542 GCF_003028545.1 Bacillus sp. Nf3
ATCCAGGCGATGCGCACGGCCGGCAGCGGCGGCAGCATCATCAACATGGCCTCGATCCTGGGCCAGGTCGGCTATGCCGGTTCCACCGCCTACGTGGCGGCCAAGCACGGGGTGGTCGGCCTGACCCAGACCGCGGCGTGGGAGCACGCGGCCGACGGCATCCGGGTCAACGCGGTCGGCCCGGGCTTCATCAGTACGCCGCTGCTGGAGAAGATGGACGCGAAGGTGCGCGCAACGCTGGAAGCGCGCCACGCGCTGAAGCGGCTGGGCACTGCCGAGGAGGTGGCGGCACTGGTGGCCTGGCTGGCCAGCGACGAGGCCTCCTTCGCGACCGGAACCTACTACGCCATCGATGGTGGCTACCTGGCGCAGTGATGCGTTGAGCCGCGGTGACGTCGGCGATGACCCGGCGCTACCGGGTGAACGGACCGTGGTGCCATCTTCACCACCGTCCCACGCCGATCGCGCAAGTCTTCCGGAAACTTCCGGAGGCCGCATGGAACTGTCCCAGGACTTCTCGATCCTGCTGCGCGTGGCAACGG
>NZ_PYUA01000098.1:0-541 GCF_003028545.1 Bacillus sp. Nf3
GCCGCTGCTGCCCGAGTTCAGCCGCCACTTCGGCGTGTCCGCCGCCGGCAGTGCGATGTCGCTGTCGCTGACCACCGGCACGCTGGCGGTGGCGATGCTGCTGGCCGGCCTGCTGTCCGACGCGGTCGGCCGCCGCCCGTTGATGATCGCCGCCTTGCTGGCCTCGGCCGTGCTGTCGCTGTGCACCGCGCTGGTGGATGACTGGACCACGCTGCTGGTGCTGCGCACCCTGCTGGGGCTGGCGCTGAGTGGCGTGCCGGCGGTGGCGATGACCTACCTGGTCGAGGAAATGGACAGCCGCGCGCTGGGCCTGGCGATGGGCCTGTACATCGGCGGCAATGCCATCGGCGGCATGAGCGGGCGTCTGCTGGCCGGCATCATCGCCGACCACTGGGGCTGGCGCTGGGGCATCGGCGTCGTCTCGATCATCGCCATCGCCAGCACCGTGCTGCTGTGGCTGCAGCTGCCGCCGTCGCGGCATTTCCAGGCCCGGCGCGGTGGCCTGCGCCACCTCCCGTCGCGTTGGCGTACGTTGTTTGCC
>NZ_PYUA01000009.1:0-83861 GCF_003028545.1 Bacillus sp. Nf3
CATCAGCTGCAGTCAGAGCAGTCGACATCTACAAGACATCACAAAAATCCTTTGATGCCCTAAAGACATCTCAAAAAGGATTATATGGCCTCACCGCCACCAACGGCTTCAGCGAAGCAATCACAGGCCGAGACATGTTTGGAAACAAGATCTCAAAAGAACAGCAGGAAGCAAGTATGAACGCGGCTCTGGGGATGCTTTTGCCGTTCGGGGTGAAAGGGTTTCATGGTAAGATGGGAGTTAAGAGTTCGGGTAATGTAAAGCATTTAGAAAATGCACCTAGAATAAAAGAAATTGAAGTTAATTTTAAAAGAAATGTTAAGCATGATTCTGAAGAGTTCGCAAGACAATTAAAAGACCAAGAAAAAGGTATGAATGAGTTAACGGTTGACGAGTATCTGAAAAATAGAGATAGATATATTGCTGAAGGAAGAGCGATAGAAGGAAATGCAGCTCAAAAAATGGCTAGACAAGAAGCACTTAAAGATAAAATTGCTGAACTACGAAAACAAGGACTTTCCAGAGCAACTGCGACAAAGCAAGCAACGGAATGGCTGGAAACAAAAGCAGCACTGCATAATCCAGATCAAATAGCTGGAGGAAGAGCAGACATTATTGGAGGTTTAGGGGACAAAAAAGTAAACTCCTCGATAGGTTCACAATGGAAATATAGAATTGATGTTGCTGATGAGCAAATTAGGGGAATTGCTAAGAATATGTCACCAGAGCAGTTAAAGAATACTTACTTAAATGTGAAATTAACTCAATAATTAAAGGAGGGTATTTTAATTGGAAACTATATTTAGTGACTATATAAAATATGACACAGTTGATAAAGATGTTATTTTAAAATATAAGAATAAAATTCCTGAAGAATTAATAGAAACGTGGAAAAAATTTGGTTTTGGTAGTTTCGTAAATAACTTTTTAAAAGTTATTAATCCAGACGATTATTTAGATATTTTAGAGAGAAGTTATCTAAGGTATCAGCAGGCGATTCCTATTTTTACTACTGCAATGGGTGATATTATAGTATGGGAAAAAGATAAGTATCTAAATTTATTAAACTTTAGAAAAGGATATGTCCATGTTGTTTCATCAGGATTTGAATTCTTTTTTGATGACTTAAAAGATAATGAATTCATGAACGATGAATTAATGTGGCAGCCTTATCCTGAAGCGATTAGTAAATACAGTGCCCCTGGGTATGACGAGTGCTTTGGATACACCCCTCTATTAAGTTTAGGCGGAGCAGAAAAAGTAGAGAATCTAAAAAAAGTCAAATTGAAGGAACATATTCTTATTATTACTGAATTTATGGGGCCAATTGAGTAAAGTTCAAGATTATGTTACAAAATTAACTATAAGCACTTGATTGCCTTAGGCAACAGGAGTTTTTTATTTCTATAAGCAATTTAAAACTTGACGATATTGGCTGATTCATGATGGTTGTACTATCATGGAATTAATAAGCGGGACAAGTGAGGGTGTTAGCTAAGCAAGGATTTAAATACGAAGAAATTATGAAGATAGGAAATTGGGAATTAATATTTAGTAAACCCCGCGGAGACGGATTACTACCTGTAATAAAGCATGCTGTGTATATGCCTTAGAAGGAGACATGGTGATGTTAAAAGTAACAGAATACAAAGACAGTCAGTCTATAAATATTGAATATGATCTTTATACACCGATTAATATAGAATTTGGTAGTTGGAATATATCAAAAGAGCCAACGATATATTGGCGAACTGGAGATTTCAAGAAATCTTTAATTGAAATAGGTATAGGGAAATATACAGGTAGCCTTCGTTCAATTACACTAACATTAAGTGAAAATGTACACAAAATGGAAAATATTGAATTGGATAAGGAAAATATAAATGTGATTAAAGGAGTACCAAATTTTCAAGTAGAAGAACATAATGATAAGACCTATATAGATGAGAAAGGTAAATTAGACGTATATATAGGGTTAGATAAGGTTTTAATTTCATTTTCAGAAAATGATACAGTGTCTGTTTTACAAAACGATACAGTAGGATTTGCTTTAGACAAAGATGAGGTAGTATGTGGCATTATCATAAGTGGTATGTTAGAACATGAAAAGAAAACATTAGAAGATGCATTGAATTAGCGAATTATGAAATACAAAAAACCTTGATGGCTAAAAAACTTTCGAGGTTTTTGTGTTTCAGGGGAAAAGTGGATTTAAAACCCTCTGCTATTGATTCTGGTGATACAGTAAATAACATAGTTAAGTTCAATGACAGAACATTTTTCAAAGTGAATCCTTTTTGAAACAGACGCAAATTTTGAATGCAAAAGAAAGTGTTAGAAATGATTTCTTGAGCAGTGGGTAAGGAGATTTCATTTTAGTTAACCTAGATTTTCATTTTGCTGAAAGTTAGAAAACTGAAAGGGTTTTTATATGTTAAATGATATATTGTCAAAGAAGATAGTTATAGAAAGTGGTACTGAGTTTGAAAAATCTCTAGAGTATGGGGGACCCTACGAACTAGCAATTGTGGAATATACTTCAGGAGGGGAAGAACAACTCTTTACTGGACTAGCCTATGATAGGTATGAAAACGGAAATCTTGAAAGTTATTTCTATGTAGAGAAAGGTATTAAACAGGGGAAGTATGTGGAATTTTATCCAAATGGCTTTGTGAAAAAAATAGGGTATATGAGGAAGAACGCTGTGGATGGATATCAAGTCGAGTTTTTTGAGAATGGAAATATAAAGTATGAATGTGAGTGTATTGCTGGTCGAGAGCTGACTTATATAAAATATGATAAAGAAGGTAATGTGAAAGAGCTTAAGGAAGAACCTAGTGAATCAGATTTCATTTATGCTGAAAAGTTCAATGATTAATCAATGTTCAAATGAATTTTCAGTTAAAGAAGCTTAAAATGAGAAGAAAGCAGATAAAAACATTTCAAATCGTAAAGGAGTTAAAACCATGCTATGGATTTTCACACAAAACCAGCAAAGTTTCGTTCATGTCCACGAAGTCTCAGTAACCGGCAAAAAGATTGAAGGGATGATCGCAGGAAGCGATACTTGGGTAAAGACTCTCGGCAAGTATGACTCAAACGATCGTGCAGCAGAGATCCTACAAGACATTGTGAAAACAATTGAAGCCAATCAAGATGCCACCGTGACTTACAGAATGCCAAATCAATAAAAAAGAAACCACCTTTTCCATTGCAAAAAGGTGGTTTTTGTTTATGATGGTGTTTTTGTAAAGGCTAAAAATAAAGGGATGCTTGTGCCGACAAGGGTTGTGGCAAATAGGAACATACCGCAAATGAATAGAAAATGGCTGGCTGAAAAGACAAGTGCCAGAATGAGAAAAACGATGCTGAGTCCTGCCATGCTATATGATGGGACAAAGCGGCGTTTGTAGGTGACTTTCTTTGTTAAGAATGAGAAGAAAATACCAAATAATAAAGGGACTATCCATAAGTAAAATAAAATAATAAGAGACATACTTCATACCTCGATTTTTCCTTCTATTTTATCAGATGCTGATCGCAACGGATACCACAAAGCTTCACTTTGTAAAATAATTCATGCAATCGACACAATTAAGTGGATTGATTCATATAATGCGCTTTTTCTTTCATATATTCAGGCTGCAACAGGGCGTATACACAATGATCCGTAAAGCGGTCGCCCAGCCATTCACATTCTCTCAAAATGCCTTCAAGCGAAAAGGATAATCGCTCTGCGATGCGTCTGCTCTTTTGGTTATCGACAGCAGCCCTGATTTCAATGCGGTGCAGTCCACATTCTTCAAATAAATATTGAATGACTGCCTTGCATGCTTTTGTCATGAGGCCTTTTCCTTGATAGCCTTCTCCGAGCCAATAGCCAATTGAAACAGTCCTGTCGATCCAATGAATTTGGTGGGTGCCGATGATCCCGACAAGTTCTCCATGTGACCAGATGCCCGCTTGAAAACCGTTGTTCTGCATGGCTTGCTGCATTGCGCCTTGAATGAACGCCATGCTGTCTTCCTCTGTTTTCGTTGAATCCACCCAAAGCATCCATTCACGTAAATGCTTTCTTGACCGCTGGATGAGCAAATATAGACTTCTTGCGTCTCTTGGCTCAAGCAGCCGCATGGCTATCTCTTGATCCTGATAAAAAAACATGTGCCCACATCCTCTCAGGGGAATTTTACCATAACCATATGGAAAGAAAAAGACAGCATCACGACTGTCTTTTACATAAACGTATCCACAATTAAAAAGAGATTGAGTGCGACAACAAGAGCTGCTATCACCCAAGATATTCCTGTCACCCAGCGGGCATTCGTCAATTCGCCCATAATCCTTTTTTTACTTGTAAATAAAATGAGCGGAATTAAAGCAAAGGCAATACCAAATGATAAGACCACTTGGCTCATCACAAGTGCGGATGTCGGATTCACCCCAGATGCAATGATCACAATAGGAGGAATCATGGTAATCAGCCGGCGGACATACAGTGGAATGCGGTATTGAATAAAACCCTGCATAATGATATCGCCTGACAATGTACCGACAGAAGAGCTGGATAGTCCGGCTACAAGCAGGCCTACACCAAATAAGATAGCTGATACAGGACCTGCAAGTGTGCCAAAATGCTGGAACGCAACATCCAGATCTTCAACAAAGAGACCATTTTTATAAAATAGAGCGGCTGCCACAATCAACATACTGGCATTGATGGCTCCAGCAACTAACATCGCAATAAGGATATCGAAAAACTCAAAGCGAAAAATCTGTTTTTTCTCCTTTTCTGTTCTGCCGACGACTCTTCTTTGGGTTAATGCTGAATGTAAATAGATCGCGTGCGGCATCACAGTGGCACCTAAAATTCCAGCTGCAAGCAGTACACTATCTGTGCCATCAAATTTTGGAATGAAAAGCCCGCCTGCGACACTTGCCATATCAGGCTTGGCGACAAAGGTTTGCACAGCGAAAGCGATCACGACAACGAACAGCATGCCGGTAATGCCGGCTTCTAATGCGCGATATCCCCGTCTTTGCAATTCTAAAATCGCAAATGATCCAATGGCTGCAATAATAGATGCTTCAAGCAAAGGAATCCGAAAGAGCAAGTATAAACCAAGTGCTGCTCCAATAAACTCAGCTAAATCTGTGGCAATAATGACGAGTTCGCCCTGAATCCATAAACCGATGGAGACCGGTTTTGGAAACTCTTCACGTGCGATTTCAGGTAAGTTTTTACCTGTCGCTATTCCAAGCTTTGCGGACAAGGATTGGATGAGCAAAGCCATAAGATTTGATATGAGAATGACCCATAAGAGGAGATATCCATATTTGGAGCCAGCGGCAATGTTGGTGGCAAAATTCCCTGGATCAATATATGCAATGGCAGCGATAAAAGCAGGGCCTAGAAAAGGCAGAAGCCTTCTAAATCCTTTGACCTTTCCTTCAAGTGCACGCTCAGCTGCCGCTGACATGTGTGCTTGTGCCTCGATGTATTTGTTTGTCATATGTCATCACCTAGATTCTACAAAGTTTTGCTTGGGCACAAAAAGTTTCCTTCATGCAATTTTTAATCATCATATGCCCATCTTCATGAAAAGTCAACTATCTGAACTAATAGGTTTGTTTATCATATGTAAGTGAAAAAAATAGATACCTTGTCAACGCACCAACATAAAAAACACCGTCCCTTAGACGGTGTCCCTACTGCTTCCTCTGCTATTCGTTTTTTTAAGATACCCTTGATCCTACGCTGCGGAAGATCAGGCTTAAAATAATGACAAAGATTGCTGCTCCTAAGATCGCTGGAATGATCGCAAAGCCTGCCAGACTAGGACCCCACGTTCCAAGTAATCCATGACCAATCCAAGCGCCTACAAGTCCGGCAATCATTGAACCGATCCATCCTCCTGGTACACTGCCTCCAGCGAGTGCACTCCCAATGAGACCGATGACAATCGCCACAACCAATGAAATTAGAAATCCTAACATGTTGATCACTCCTCTTTTGTTTGTTTATTAAGCAATAACCGTTTTGAAAAAGATTAAAACCTTTCGGAACCGCTTCAATGTTCTATACGTATGATGGACAAGGATTGTGTATAATAACAGACAAATACTTCAGCGGCATCTAAGGAGGCATATGACATGGAGGAAAGAGAATGGCTAAAGGCACAATTAAAGGAGATTGAAAAGTGGGAGAAAGACCAGCAAAAGGTATGGTTTTGGGAGAAACTCAGCCGTCTTCCATTTCAAATGCTGGACAAGCTGACGCCTGCTTTTATTCAGAAAAAAATCGGTGTACTGCTAGACGAAATGGGCCATTACATTCAATCCGGTGGTGCCTATTTGACGTCGGAAAAAGGCATCATTCATCAATTTCAAAAGAAGTGTGCGGATGAATCCATTCAGCGCATAGAGGATATTGGAAAGGCTCCGATTGAAATGATGGATGCCATTAGTGAGCATATGGGGAAAAACAGAACAAATCTCGCGACGGTACAAGGGGCGACAACTGGTGTTGGCGGAATGTTTACACTAGCCGCTGATATTCCTGCGGTACTCGGTCTCTCTCTGAAAACATTACAGGATATTGCCGTCACCTATGGTTATGATCCTAAAAACAAAGAGGAGCGGGTCTTCATCATTAAATGCTTGCAGTTGAACTCTGCAGATGTCGTTGGAAAGAAATCGATTCTAAAAGAGCTGAAAAGCTATCATGCATCTGAAGGGAAGCATGAAAACATGATTTCCCAAATCCAAGGGTGGCGTGAGGTCGTCTATAATTACCGGGATTCGTTTGGCTGGAAGAAGCTGTTTCAGCTTGTGCCCATAGCTGGGATTTTGTTTGGTGCCGTTTCGAACCGCTCACAATTAAAAGGAATTGCCGAAACAGGCATGATGCAATACCGAAAGCGAAGAATTTTAACAAGATTAGAAGAGCTCACCGAGCAAGAACAGAGTGAGTCCGGCGCATAAAAAAATCCCTTATCAAAGGGATTTTTTTATTTGCTCTCATCCTCTTCCTGAAAAGCATGAATAGGTGAGTGTTCATAACGTGCACGAAGTTCGCGGATCTGTTTGATGAGGGTGGAGCCAATCGTTTTTTCGGCTTCGTCATACAAAGGATCAAGGGCTTTCATCCATTTTTGTCTTTCAGCTGGCGTCAATTCATGAATGGCAATCGGCGATTCATGTTTAATGTCCTCCAGCTGATCTTTGTTCATCTGTTCTGCATGCTTTTCATTCCAAGCTGTTGTTTCTTCCATGGCTTCAAGTAAAATTTGTTTCGTTTCGGGTGTCTGGCGGTCAAAGAAAGATTGATCTGTTAAGACCACATAGCCTAAATACCCGTGATTGCTGATCGTCATATAGTCTTGTATATGATAGAATTTTTTTGAATAAATATTTGAAATGGTATTTTCTTCACCGTCTACTTTTTTGGTTTCTAATAGCTGAAACGTTGAATTAAATGATTCCTGATAGGGCTTTGCACCAAGAAGCTTGAATTGTTTTTCAATCATGTCGCTTTGCATAATGCGAAGAGACTGGTTTTTTAAATCACTAGGCTGTTTGATGGGCCCTTTATTTGAGGTAATTTGCTTAAAGCCATTTGTCCAATAAGCCATTCCCTTTAATCCATCTTTTTGCAGCGTGCCAAACAACCTTTGGCCAATTGCACCGTGCAGGCCTTCTTGAACCGCGTTGTAATTTGAAAAAGCAAAGGGAAGATCAAGTGCCAGCCACTCAGGGGACAGCATGCCGAGCTTCGAGGTAGACGGAGCGATAAATTGAACTTGATTCTCTTTGAGTGCATTAATTTCTTCAATATCAGAATAAAGGCTCCCGTTGGAGAAAATTTGAATGCTAATCTTTCCATCCGATTTTTCGTGCACAAGCTCAGCAAATTTCTTTGCAGCAAGTCCTTTAGGTGTATTGTCTGCCACGACATGACTGAATTTGAACACAAGCTGGTCCTTCAGTCCGGTCTGTTCATCATCAAAGGTTGTCGCTGATTTTGGCATCATATGATAAAAGCCAAAGTATAAAGCGGTTACAAAACCGATCATGAGTAATAGCGTATAAGCGAGTAAATTCTTCATGCGTCAGATCCCCCTTATGTCAAGCATACTTGACAGAGGAAGAATTCGTAAAGATACAGGTGAAAAAATGATGAGAAATCGATTGAAATTACAACAATTATCTATTAGATGGAAGCTTACCATCCTCACATATTTCGTTGTCATTTTCGCCCTTTTAATCGGAGGGATTGTCCTTGTTGGGGGAATTCAGCAAACAGAGGAACGGGAGCTTCGAAAAAGACTCATGAACACGGCGAGAACCGTGGCAGAAATGAATGAGGTGAAGCAGGCGTTAGCTGATCAGACAAAGGAACGTGATCGATTACAGCATGCAATCGAAGAAATTCGGATTATTCAAGACGCTGACTACATTGTCGTGATGGATATGGATCATGTGAGATTAACGCATCCAGTAAAAACAAGGATTGGCCAGCGCTCAGAAGGAACAGATGAAGAGCCGGCTTTTGCAGAGCATATTTATTTCTCAGAAGCAGAGGGAGAGCTTGGAACAGCCATCAGAGCTTTTTATCCAGTGAAGGATGATCAATTTAATCAAACAGGGGTTGTGCTTGTAGGAAGAACCCTGCCAAGTATGGCAGATATATTAGGAGAAATGAAGCGGGATATCCTCATGATTCTCCTGCTGACGCTCAGCTTTGGGCTTGTGGGTTCATTTTTGCTCGCCCGCCATATTAAACAGCAAATGTTTAAGCTGGAGCCGCATGAGATTGTTAGAATGCTAGAGGAACGCACTGCAACCTTTCACTCTATTAATGAAGGGGTCATCGCCATTGATAATCAGCACATGATCACCATTTTTAATGAGAAGGCGAAGCAGATTTTTGGCGTGACAGGTGATGTCGTGGGCCAGAATATTTGGGGTGTGCTCTCTGATACACGACTTCCTGAGATCATCGATCGCGCAGAACCCGTCTACAATGAAGAAATTCATATGAGCGGAAAGCGGATCATGAGCAGCCGGATTCCGATTGTGATGAAAAAGAAGATCATCGGAGCGGTCGCCATTTTTCAGGACCGGACGGAAGCGGCAAAATTGGCAGAGGAGCTCACAGGGGTTAAAAACTTTGTGGACGGTTTGCGGGTGCAAAACCATGAGCATATGAATAAGCTTCATACGATTGCCGGGCTGATTCAGCTTGGTAAAGCCGATCAGGCGCTCGATCTAGCCTTTCAAACGACAGAGGAGCAGGAACATGTGACGGACTTTCTTCATCGCGTCATTCAGCATGATGCTGTCGCAGGATTATTGATGAGTAAAATCAGAAGGGGCAAGGAGCTTGGCATCAAGGTCGAAGTAGATGAACATAGCAGTCTCCGTCATTTCCCTGAGCGGCTTGATCAGCATGATATGACAAAGCTGCTCGGAAATCTCATTGAGAACGCCTTTGCTTCGTATGATACTGTAGAAAGATACACAAAAGTCATTTCCATTAGCATCGATCAAACGGAGGATGTCCTCGTGATTTTAATTGAAGACAATGGCTCCGGAATCGAAGAGGAACTAATTCCTTATATTTTCGATAAAGGCTTCACACACGGCAAAGAGGGCGGAACAGGCTATGGCCTGTATATTGTAAAAACGATTATTGACAAAGGGATGGGAAATGTAGAAGTCACATCAAGCATCGGCAGTGGTACCACCTTCTCAATCGAATTCCCAATGACCATAGAGGAGAGAGACAGATGACTCAGATTAAGGTGCTGTTAATTGAAGATGACCCAATGGTGCAAGAAGTGAATAAAGAGTTCATTATGAGTGTTCCTGGCTTTCAAGTGGCAGCTGTCGCTGGAAATGGGGAGCAGGGCATCCAGCTGATTAAAGAGATTCGTCCAGATCTCGTGGTACTTGATGTGTATATGCCAAAAAAGGATGGCGTCAAAACGCTGCAAGACATCAGAAAACAGAAGATGCAGGTGGATGTGATTGTGATTTCAGCAGCGAAGGACAAAGAGACCATCGGCATCATGCTTCAAAATGGTGCGCGGGATTATATTATTAAACCATTCAAATTTGAACGAATGAAAGAATCCCTTGAAAGCTATAAGGCGTTTAAATCAAAAATACGAACCGCCTCAGAATTTTCTCAGGAGATGCTCGATGATATCATACGAAAGCCTGCTGTTAAGCAGGAAGATACTTGGCTTCCTAAAGGGCTGAATGTGCATACGATGAACGAAATTAAAGCGTATATGGGCTTGCAGGAAGGCGCGCAATCTGCGGAGGAAGTTGCCAATGCACTTGGCATTGCCCGTGTCACGGCACGCCGGTATTTAGACTTCCTCGTAAAAGAAGGCGAGTTGAAATTAGATATGCAATATGGCGGGGTAGGACGGCCTGTGAATAAATATATCGTACATTCTGACTAAGAGACCAAAAAGACCAAAATGTACGATATGTCCATAAGCTTCACAGCCTTTGATGAAATCGCTATCATTTACCTACAGATAATAGTTAAGCGTTTACATCAAAGGGTGAGGGAGTTGATTTTTTATGAAAAGGCTTTTGAAGAACCTGACATTTCAGGTGATTGCAGCTGTCATCATCGGGATCATTGTCGGGATGGTATGGCCAAACGTCGGAAAAGAAATGAAGCCACTTGGTGATACCTTTATCAATGCCGTTAAAATGGTTATTGCACCAATTATTTTCTTAACCATTGTTCTTGGTATTGCCAAGATGGGGGATATGAAAAAGGTTGGAAAAGTTGGGGGAAAAGCATTTATTTATTTTGAAGTCGTCACGACACTTGCTCTGGTCATCGGTCTTTTTGTTGTGAATATCATGAAGCCAGGTGCAGGTCTTGACTATAGCAAGCTTGAAAAAGGGGATGTCTCGCAGTATACCCAAAATGGGGGACAGGGTATTGACTGGATGGAATTTGTCACACACATTGTGCCATCTAACATGGTTGATGCTTTCGCAAAGGGTGATATTTTACAGGTCTTATTCTTCTCTATTTTATTCGGTGTTGCGCTCGCTGCTCTTGGTGAGAAGGGGAAAGGCATCATCGAATGGCTTGATAAGCTGTCACTCGTTTTCTTTAAAATCATTGGATATATCATGCGTGCTGCGCCGCTCGGTGCATTTGGGGCAATGGCCTATACGATCGGACACTTTGGGCTGGCATCGATTAAACCGCTCGCGAGTCTGATGCTCTCCGTTTATATGACGATGTTCATATTCATCTTTGTTGTGCTGAATATCATTTGTAGAATGTATGGTTTTAGTCTGTTCAGTTATCTGCGATTCATCAAGGATGAAATTTTGATTGTTCTTGGCACAAGCTCTTCAGAATCTGTGCTGCCAAGAATGATGGATAAAATGGAACGCTACGGTTGCTCTAAGTCTGTTGTTGGTCTTGTTATTCCAACAGGTTATTCCTTTAATCTAGACGGAACTTCAATCTATTTATCGATGGCCGTCGTTTTCTTGGCGCAAGTGTTTGGTGTAGACCTGTCCATCGGTCAGCAGATCACGATTATCCTTGTTCTGATGCTGACATCAAAGGGAGCTGCTGGGGTGACAGGAAGCGGATTTATCGTGCTTGCCTCTACACTTGCAGCACTTCAGGTCATTCCGTTAGAGGGGCTTGCACTGCTGCTTGGGGTTGACCGCTTCATGAGCGAAGGAAGAGCCATCACAAACCTCATTGGTAATGGAATCGCAACAATTGTTGTCGCGAAGAGTGAAGGTGAATTTGACGAATCGAAGAGCAAAACAGCACTTCAGGAAATGCGGAATATGAAGCAGGCTGTTTAGTATAAAAACAACCAAAAACCGAAACCTTATGTTCTACATAGGTTCGGTTTTTTTCTTGTGTAAAAAGAAAAATCAATAAAATGACTACGAATCGTAGGACCTCGTTGACCTTTTATTATATAATTTACAGAAAGATCCGATATAATGTATATCAGATACGATGAAAAATAGACTTTAGTCCTGGCAGGTGTGTAACGTAATGGCGGCATTTTTAAAATTGTTCGAAAAACCCGGTGTTAAACGGTTTTTAGTATTTGTAGTATTAGCCACAGCATTATATCTATTAAGAGGAATGATGAATTTAATTCTTCTGACCTTCATTTTCACCTTTTTGATGAATCGGTTAGAAGAGGTCATTAGAGGCTTTTTAAATCGCTTCCTGAAAATAGGACAGAAATCGGTCATTACTATCTTGTATATTCTTCTGGCTGGTGGTTTGACATTTGGCGGTTTCGTTTTTGTACCAATCATCGCCAAACAGGTGGAGCAGTTATTCCATTTAGGAAAGAAAATTGCAGATCATCCACAAGATTTACCCTTCTTTGACGTCATCACGAACGTATTTGGTGATTTCAAAATATCAGCTTTCTTTGAGAAAGGGTTTAATTTCCTCTATACATACTTAACAGATTTCAGCACGTTCAGTATCCAGGTCATTATGTCCTTAATATTAAGCATGTTCTTCCTGTTCGAAAAGGAACGCCTCATTCAATTTATGAACAAGTTCAAAACGAGTAAAATCTCCGTGTTCTATCATGAAATTGCCTTCTTTGGACGTAAATTTTCCCGTACGTTTGGAAAAGTACTCGAAGCACAGTTTATTATTGCAACCGTTAATTGTGTGCTAACGACCATTGCGCTGGGCATTATGGGTTTCCCGCAATTATTTGGCTTAGCGGTCATGGTCTTTTTGCTAGGCTTAATCCCAGTAGCGGGTGTGGTTATCTCTCTTATTCCACTCAGCATCATTGCGTATACACTTGGAGGCGGAATGTATGTCCTCTATATTGTGCTGGTGATCGTGATTATCCATGCCATTGAAGCTTATTTCTTAAATCCGAAGCTCATGTCAGCTAAAACAGAACTCCCTATTTTCTTCACGTTTATTGTGCTGATCTTCTCTGAACACTATATTGGCATTTGGGGACTTATTATCGGTATCCCAATCTTTGTGTTTATTTTAGACATTCTTGAGGTCACAAATAGGGAAGAAAGTAATTAAAAAGTTCATATGAACCTGTTTACAATTTTCAAAAAATAAGGTATAAATGGTATGAAAATATCATATTACCACACGCTTAATCCTTCTAAAGGAATGGGGGACCCAAGTTTTTGGGGTGAATTTTTCTTATCTGAGAAAAAAGGACATCTCTTCGTCCTAACCCGTCAGCTAACCTCATCAGCGTGAAGAGAGTAGACAGTGGTACACGTATGGACACGCAGGCCCACGAGAAGACTCTCTCGTGGGCTTTTTGACGAGGAAGGGGAGATTTTATTGAAGCTGGCGACGAAAATTATTATTGCCTTGTTTGTAGGTGCCATCACAGGATTGCTGCTTAACCTTTTTGCTCCAAATGTATTCAAAGTGTTAAATCCTTATTTATTTACACCTCTAGGTCAAATCTTCTTAAACCTGATTAAAATGCTTGTTGTGCCCATTGTATTCTTTTCGATCACGCTTGGTGTAGCAGGCCTTGGTGATCCGAAAAAGCTAGGCAGAATCGGCGCAAAAACCATTACTTACTTCCTGCTCACTACGACTTTTGCCATCATCATTGGCATTTCATTAGCTGTATTAATCAAGCCGGGGGCTTTCGGCAATTTTGATACAAAAGCAGCTGATTATTCCGCAGAGGAAGCCCCATCAATGGCAGAAACACTACTCAACATTATTCCAACCAATCCAGTCCAATCGTTAGTTGAAGGAGATATGCTTCAAATTATCGTCTTCTGTGTATTTTTAGGTCTTGGCATCGCCATGCTCGGTAAAAAAACAGAAGGCTTGCTAAAGCTGTTTGAACAAGGAAATGAATTAATGATGTATCTTGTCGGTGTTGTGATGAAATTTGCACCGTACGGGACATTCGGTTTGATTGCAACCGCAATCGGCAGTCAGGGGCTGGATGCCATGAAAGCGATGGGACTTTACTTCTCGGTCGTGTTAATTGCGCTCATCCTGCATTTTTTCCTGACATATGGATCAACCGTTGCGATCTTAGCTAAACGAAATCCGATGGAATTCTTTAAAGGATTTTCTCCGGCGATGGTTGTTGCATTTAGTACATCAAGCAGTAACGCAGTGCTGCCGGTATCAATGGAAACAGCGCAAAAGCGTTTAAAGGTACCAGAGCCGATTTCAAGCTTTGTGCAGCCGCTGGGTGCAACCATCAATATGGATGGCACGGCCATTATGCAAGGTGTTGCGACCATTTTTATCGCTCAAGTATATGGGGTTGAACTGACGTTTGTTCAAATGCTGACTGTTGTGTTAACGGCTGTATTAGCAAGTATCGGTACAGCAGGCGTGCCAGGGGTAGGGCTCATCATGCTGGCCATGGTTTTAAATTCCGTGAACCTTCCTGTTGAGGGAATAGCGCTGATCCTTGGCATAGACCGCTTATTAGATATGGCGAGGACCGTAGTGAATATTACAGGTGACGCAGCATGTGCGGTAATTGTTTCTGAAACCGAAAAGAAACATGAAAAAGAAGCGCCGACACCTAACTTATCACTGTAATAAGCAAGAAGGGCTGACTGGATCAGTCCTTTTTTTCATGGATTGGTTTGTCTCGCGTGATATACTTTTTACAGGATGAGCGGTCGTAACTGCCGCCATAGGCTTTACATCAGAAGGAGGAACCACTTTGCAGTCTGCTGTTTTAAAAGTAGAGAAAGTCGATAAACAAATTGGCCGGAAAATGATCTTGCAGGATATTTCTATAGACATTGGGTGGGGAGAAATTGTCGGATTACTTGGTCCCAACGGGTCTGGAAAAACAACCTTGATTCGATTGATCGTTGGTTTGATGAAAAAAAACAATGGCCGCATCATGATCAATGGATATTCACAAGATGAGGATTTTCTCCAGGCGATGTCATCTGTTGGTGCGATCATAGAAAACCCAGAATTTTATTCGTATTTAACAGGCTTTGAAAACCTTGAAATGTATGCAGCGATGCACGACGGGGTGACGGAGGAACGCATTCAGGAAGTAGTGGAAAGAGTTCGCCTAGAGGATGCTATTCATCAGAAGGTCAAGACGTATTCGCTAGGGATGAAACAAAGGCTTGGGATTGCACAAGCTATTTTGCATCGGCCAAACCTGCTCATTTTAGACGAACCGACAAATGGACTAGACCCTGCAGGCATGAAGGAATTCAGGGAGCACTTGCAAATGCTTGTAAAGGAAGAAGGAACATCGGTGTTATTTGCGACGCATTTATTGCATGAGGTAGAGGAGCTATGTGACCGCATGATCATCATTCAAAAGGGACAGATCAAAGCTAGCACTCATCTCCGTGATATGGAAGGGAAAGAGCAGGTGCTGATGAATATTCAGCCAATAGAAAAGGCGGTTTCATGGCTTGACGCACAGGAGTATACATATGAACGAGAAGGAGCGCGCGTACTGCTTCAACTGAACAAAGAACGTGTGCCAGAACTGAACAAACAGCTTGTGCTGGCGGGATTTGATGTACTTGAAATGACGCCTCAAAAGCAATCAATTGAAGAGGCGTTTATGAAATGGACGGAAGGCGGGAAGACAGATGCTGAACCTCATCAAGAATGAGCATAAGAAAATTATGAGGAAAAAAATCACATTCATTGCTCTTGGGTTGATCGTTGTATTTCAACTAGCAATGGCTCTCACCTTGAAACGAGTCATATCAAGCTTTGGTGGACAAGACACAGTCGCAAACTATTTTGCTTATTCCACGAATGTCGTGTTTATTTTACAGGTGCTTGCTGTCGTTATTGGCGCAACCTTGATCTCAACAGAGTTTCAGAAAAGGACGATCAAGTTTTTATTGATCAGGCCAAAAACAAGACTGCACATTTTTCTGTCAAAATACATCACACTTCTGCTGACAGTCATTTATTTGTTTGTTTTTTATTATGTGTTAGCTTTTCTATTTGGTCTTATTTTCTTCGGTACTGATTTTGATGAAAGAACGGGGCAATTATTTCAGCATACGTTTGCCGTCATTGGATCTCAGTGGGTGGAAGTGGTCATGATGGCAAGCTTTGCTTTTATGTGTTCCAGTTTGTTTAGAAACAGTCTTGTTGCACTTGTGACCTCGTTTTTTGTTTTATATGCGGCCAAATCACTTGTACCGATCATGTCGCTCTTAGAAAATCAGTGGGGCAAAATCCTCCTTTTTGCGAATACGGACTTTACTCAGTACAGCTTTCAAGGACCGCCGCCTTTTCAAGGAATGAGCCTTTTGTTTTCTCTATTTATAGTAGGGGCACATTTTGTTTTCTTTGTTGGATCGGCTTGGATTCTTTTTTGGAAACGTGATGTAAATGTGTAAAAATTGTGTCAAATAACAAGAAAAATTCGTGACATCTTTGTGAAAATGAGTCTGTATTTCACGATAACCGGCTGATTTTGTCTTATAATAAGAAGGAGTCATGGAGGTGGCACTATCGTGAAAAATTTCATTACGGCTTTACCAATTTTGTTGCTGCTGTCGTTTTCGTTTGTGTCTTTTGCCTTCCAGTTTGATCATCTTGTTTATTTCAGACTAGCGCTAGGGATCTTTTCGTTAGCGGGTCTTTTCTTTCTGTATACACTTAAAAGAAACATGAAATGGTTCATGGTTTATTTATATGCGAGCTGGATCATTCTTGCTGCCGTCACAACATTTGAGGAACCAGTCTTTTCTCAATTTTTCTTCGGTGGTTTAACGATGACAATGGGTTATCTCACATATATGCTCATTTATTTAGGAATGAAGCAGGACCGTGTAGCGAAATCACATTAAAACAAAAGCCGATAAAATCGAATAACAGATTTTATCGGCTTTTTTATTTTATTGAAGCAGACAAAAGAGCAGCCAGTGATGACTGCTCCTCTTGTAGTTATGATTCACGCCCAGCAGCCGCAAGCTGCTTCTGGTGTTTTTTGTCGATGGTTTCGTATATACTTTCCATCATTTGAGGATCGCGCATAATCGCCTTTTTGTTCTCTTCAATCAATTGCTGATAGGTTTTGATCTTCTTCTTAGACATGTGACTCATCGCTCCTTTATTAGAATGGCCGTCTATAGGATTTCACATAGATGAAATTGATAATCATTTTCAATTAGCAACTCCATTATACAAAGACAAATGTCAGAAGTAAAGATTCAATTCAGAAAATTCACGTAACCGACATATTCCAAGCTGTATCGACGCTGCATTCTTTCCCAGGAAATAATTTTGTCATGACTTGTCGTAAAGGAAAACATCAATTTGAAACGTTTTGGCTGCGCAGCTCGTCTTATGAAGAGATTTAAAAAGAAAAAAGACATCAGCAAAAGTTTGCTGATGTCCTTCAATTAAGAAACGTGCTCTTGAAGAAACTCTGTCACTTCTTCAGGCGATTTTGCGTTTGCACTGTGTAAATGACCTGTTTTTTCACCATTTTTGAAAATTAACAAGCTTGGAATACCCATTACCTGATACGTTTCCGCTAATTCAGGGAAATCATCTTTATTTATTTCAAACCATTCATGGTGAGCATAAGCTTCTAGGATGTCTGGAATGAACATGTCCATTCTTGTGCAGTCAGGACACCATGTTGCAAAGAATTTAACGATGACTTCTTTGTCTGATTGAATTATTTCATTGAATTGTTCAGTACTTGTGATTTTTTTCAATTTGTCACAACTCCTTTTCAATGTCATTTTAATATAAAATAAAGGCGAATGACATACAAATGCTCGGGAGGCGCTTACAACCTTTACAAATCATTTCAATTACGTAACAACAAAAATTAATTAGAGCATTTTTGCTTGAAAGTGATAAGATAGTAAAGATGAATTTTAGTGGGGGGAGTATCCATTGAAAATAAGTTTAGGATTGATTTACGGCGGAAAGTCAGCCGAACATAATGTATCACTGCAAACAGCTCTTGCAGTTACAAAAGCACTTAACACTGAGAAGTTCGATATACATCCAATTTATATTACAGAAGAGGGTGAATGGTTAAGAGGAGAAAAACTCACTGAACCAGTATCAAACGTTAAAATGCTTCAATTTGAACAGAACGCAAAGACGTTTTTACCAACTTCTTTAAATGAAAGCATGTTTCCACAGCCTGCAATGGCTGATGAGAAAATTGATGTTGTCTTCCCGTTGCTGCACGGACCAAATGGAGAAGATGGCACAATGCAAGGATTACTTGAACTGTTAAATATCCCGTATGTCGGCAACGGCGTTCTCGCGTCTGCTGCGGGTATGGATAAAGTCATGATGAAAGATGTTTTTGCACAAGCAGGACTTGCACAAGCAAAGCACCTTTCCTTCAATAAAAAAGACTTTGAGAAAGCGACAACAGAAAGCTTAGAACAGGTGGAACAAGTACTTGGCTATCCATGTTTTGTGAAACCTGCCAACATGGGATCAAGTGTTGGAATTAGCAAATGCCGCAGCAAAGAAGAGCTGCAGACTGCATTCGACCTCGCTTTCCAATATGATCGTCGTGTGGTCGTAGAAGAAGGCGTTGTTGGAAGAGAAATTGAGATTGGTGTATTAGGCAATGATGAGCCAAAATGCTCTGTCGTTGGTGAGATTGCACCTAAAACAGATTTTTATGATTACAAAGCAAAATATGAAGATGGCGATACAGATTTGATCATTCCTGCTAGTGTGTCAGAGGATGAATATAAGACGATTCATGACATGGCGATTAAGGCATTTAAAGCCCTTGATGGATCTGGTCTCGTACGTGCAGACTTCTTCCTTACAGAAAAAGGTGAAGTGTTGATCAATGAAGTGAATACAATGCCTGGATTCACACCTTTTAGTATGTTCCCATTACTTTGGAAGCACACTGGTGTAGAATATCCAGAGTTGATTGAAAAGCTGGTGTCACTTGCAATTGAACGCCATCAAGAAAAACAAACCATTAAAACAACTTTTTAATGTGAGTAGCAAGCAGACACTATCCTTAGGTAGTGTCTCTTTTCCTTCAAACGTGAAATGAGAAAGAGAGGCGAAAAATCATGATCAAACGTACAGTGAAACAAATCGCCCAAATGGCTGGTGGAACCCTATCTAATCAAGCTTTTGGCGAAGAGCAGATTCACGGAGTGACAACAGATACACGAAAAGTATCAGACGGCGCACTGTTTATCCCGCTTATTGGAGAACATTTTAACGGTCACACATTTGCTTCGAAAGCAGTAGAGCTTGGAGCAGCAGCTGTTCTTTGGAATCAAAAAGAAGCCAATCCGCCAGAAGGCGTTCCTGTTATTCTTGTAGAGGATACACTAGCTGCGCTTCAACAACTGGCGAAATCATATTTAAAAGAAGAAAACCCTCGTGTTGTCGGTATTACAGGAAGTAATGGGAAAACCACAACGAAAGACATGATTCATTCCGTCCTGCAAACAGCGTATCAAGTTCATAAAACAGACGGTAACTTTAATAATCATATCGGTCTTCCGCTCACCATTCTCGCAATGCCAGAAGGAACCGATATTGCGGTTTTGGAGATGGGGATGAGTGCAAAAGGCGAAATCGAATTTTTATCAGACCTCGCTGAGCCGGATGCAGCAGTCATCACAAATATCGGAGAATCTCATATGCAAGATTTAGGATCAAGAGAAGCCATTGCCGATGCAAAATATGAGATCGTAAAAGGCTTAAAAGAAGACGGCATCTTTTATTACCTAGGTGATGAGCCTTTGCTTCGAGAAAGAGCAAGTTCACTTTCTCAACGTGTAAAAACCTTTGGAGAAGCAGAGGACTGTGATATCAAGGTAACGCACATCAACCAGCTTGCAGAAGGAACAGAATTTCAAGTAGAAGGGTATGCCCAGGGTTTTCTCATTCCTGTATTAGGGAAACATAATGTGAAGAATGCACTTGCTGCTATTGCAATAGGCCAGCATTTTGGACTGAATGAAAGACAAATTGCCCAAGGACTGATGCAAACGAAGTTGACAGGGATGCGTCTTGAGCTGTTTAAAACAGACAAAGGAATCACTGTCATCAATGATGCGTATAATGCAAGTCCTACTTCTATGAAAGCGGCCATTGATCTTGTGGGGGATATGGACGGCTTTGCCAATCGTATTCTTGTACTTGGAGATATGCTCGAAATGGGCAGCGAAGAAGAAACGTATCATTATGAACTTGGCCGTTACATTAAGCCAGAATTTATTGATCATGTCATGACGTATGGCCGCCTAGGTGCATTCATTGCTGAAGGAGCGAAAAAATCATTCGGGGCTGAGCACGTATTTTCCTTTATGGACAAAGAGGATCTAAAGAAAAAACTAGCTGAAGTGGCAGGTCCTGACGATGTTGTGCTTGTCAAAGCCTCACGCGGTATGCGATTGGAAGAAGTCATTACTGCACTATAAAAGTGAGAAGGTGACAGAATGATTGGCTGTTTATGTATTCACGGTTTTACTGGTGCCCCTTATGAAGTAGAACCGCTGGCCCAATATTTAAAACAGGCGGCAGATTGGCATGTGCAGTCTGTCACGCTTCCGGGGCATGGGGATGAGCTTCAGTTAAAAGGCATTCTTTATCAAGAATGGATAGCGACAGCTGAACTCGAACTTCTATCTCTTTATCGGACTTGTGACACCGTGTATTTGGTCGGCTTTTCTATGGGCGGAATGATTGCTTCTTACTTAGCAGCGAAGTACCCAGTTGCCCGCCTTGTCCTTTTAAGTGCTGCGGCCAAATATGTGAACCCAAAACAAATGATGCAAGACACACGGCAGATGGTAAAGGAGTCCCTGTCAGGGATCGTTGATACAAACCCTTTATATGATCGATATCGCCATAAGCTCACAAGCACGCCGCTATCAGCTGCGATAGAATTTATGAAGCTGGTAAAGCAAACGAAGAATTCGCTTGAGAAGCTTCATCTGCCTGTGTTAATTGTTCAAGGTGAAAGCGACGGGATTGTGCCTGCTTCAAGTGCAGAATTTATTTATCATAAAGTCCCGTCTCGCCAGAAAGAAATGTTTTATTTGCCGGATTGTAAACATCATGTTTGTCATGAGCCGTGTGCCCAGCAATTGTTTGAGAAAGTAGAACATTTTCTAAAAAAAGCAATTTAATATATAGAAAAGCTAAAATGTGGCTAAACTAATATAAATTGAATCCCACTTGTTAAAATTTGCATCATTTTTGTCGAATGAGTGACAGGCCTATGGTACAATAGGAAAGAAAAGGTGGTTGATTCGGTTGTTTCAATATGACGGAAAAACCTTTATCCCGCAGTCTAATTCGAGTAACGGAGAAGTATCAGCAGGAACCATATTTCAATATCATCAGGACGGGAATATATTAACGGGCACATATCAAGGCGGCAGTATTGTATCTGGTGTACTTGTAGGAACTGTGAATGAGGATGGAACACTTCATTTTAGATACCACCATGTAAGCAAGGACGGCAGCATGAGAAGCGGGGCTTGCGATTCCACTCCAAAGCAGCTGGATAACGGAAAAATTCAACTGTTTGAAAAGTGGAAATGGATGGACGGAGACCAAAGTGAAGGTGAATCTGTCATTGTCGAGCAGTAGATATATCCATTTCTGTCTTGTTGAAAAACAAATAGTGTAATGGTAAGATATAAGGTAGGGTAATTCGGGCTTTGTATATAATGGACCTGTCCTTTCAGAAAAGGGCAGTTTTTAATGATCATTCACGAGATTACTGAAACAGCAATTAGAAGGAGTTTGAATAAATTGACTATAACGTTTCAAGATTTTCAATTAAGCGAAAGTCTCATGAAGGCTATTAACCGCATGGGATTTGAAGAAGCAACACCGATTCAAGCAGAAACGATTCCTCTCGGTCTTCAAAATAAAGATGTCATCGGACAAGCACAAACAGGAACAGGAAAAACTGCAGCATTTGGTATTCCTCTTGTAGAAAAAATCGACCCAGCGTCTCCAAATATCCAAGCGATTATCATTGCGCCAACAAGAGAATTAGCGATTCAAGTATCTGAAGAGCTATACAAAATTGGCCAAGACAAGCGTGCACGCGTACTTCCGATTTACGGTGGACAAGATATCGGCCGTCAAATCCGTTCGCTCAAGAAAAATCCTCATATCATCGTAGGGACTCCAGGACGTTTACTCGATCACATTAACCGTCGTACAATGCGTCTTCAAAATGTTGAAACAGTTGTGCTAGATGAAGCAGACGAAATGCTAAACATGGGTTTCATCGAAGACATTGAAGCGATCCTTTCAAATGTACCAAGTGAACACCAAACACTTTTATTCTCTGCGACAATGCCTGCACCAATTAAGCGCATTGCAGAGCGTTTCATGACAAACCCAGAACACGTAAAAGTTAAAGCGAAAGAAATGACAGTCTCTAACATCCAACAGTTCTACTTGGATATCCACGAGCGTAAGAAGTTTGATACATTGACTCGTCTTCTTGACATTCAATCACCTGAGCTTTCAATTGTCTTCGGCCGTACGAAACGCCGTGTTGACGAATTGACTGAAGCACTTAACCTTAGAGGTTATACAGCTGAAGGAATTCATGGTGACCTGACTCAAGCAAAACGTATGGTTGCGCTTCGTAAATTCAAAGAAGGTTCAATCGATGTGCTTGTCGCAACAGACGTTGCAGCACGTGGACTTGATATCTCAGGCGTCACACACGTGTATAACTTCGACGTGCCGCAAGATCCAGAAAGCTACGTACACCGTATTGGACGTACTGGACGTGCTGGACGTACAGGTATGGCGATGACATTCATCACACCACGTGAAAAAGATATGCTTCGTGCGATTGAGCAAACGACTAAACGTAAAATGGATCGTATGAAAGAACCTACACTAGATGAGGCAATTGAAGGACAACAGCAAGTAACAGTTGACCGTCTACGCACGATCATCAGTGAAAACAACTTGAACTTCTACATGACAGCTGCTGCTGAATTGCTGGAAGATCATGATTCTGTCACAGTGGTTGCGGCTGCTATCAAAATGATGACAAAAGAGCCGGATGCAACGCCTGTTCGTTTGACAGATGAAGCACCAATGATTTCAAAACGCAATCGTAACAACCGCAGCTCTTCTAAACGTAGAGACGGCGGCGGTGGCGGAGGCTACCGTGGAAAAAGCAAGAACAGCCGTTCATCTTATGGTGATAAAAAGCGTTCTTCAAATGACCGCAATCGTTCTTCTAACGATCGTCGTCAAAAGAAATCTTATAACAACTAATATAAAAGAGCGAATCCTTTGCAGGGTTCGCTTTTTTTAACAGGCTAAAATTGAAACTTTTTAGGCTTTGTTACGTAATATATTGATAGAAAAGTAAGAGAATGGGGGAAGAATGTGAGAAAACAGCCGCAACGTCAAATTAGTTTAAATGGTTTAAAGGTATGGCGTCTTCAAAATGGAATTATCTCATTGATATTCTTACTCATCATCATTGGGGTATTTGTTGCTAGCTACTATTTTCAATGGCCATATTGGATTGGAGCGATTCTTTCTGGTTTATGGGTCTTACAGGTCATTTTTGGCATTTGGCTCATACCAAAAATCCGCCATCACATCTGGCGCTACGAAGTATTCGAAAATGAAATTGAAATACAGCATGGACTCATTCGTGTCACACGTGTCATTGTGCCTATGGTTCGTGTTCAGCATGTTGATACATCTCAAGGACCGCTTTTAAGGCGCTACCGTTTAGCCTCTGTTCAAATTTCGACTGCTGCCACAGTTCATGATATACCGGCGTTAGAATTAGAAGAGGCAGATGAGCTTCGTGATTACATATCTCGTTTAGCAAGGGTGACGGAAGATGATGTCTGAACCAAAACGTGTACATCCCATCTCGATGTTCATTGATTTTATATCAGATGCTGTGTCCATGATTAAAAACTTCATTATCCCTTTTTTCGTGTTGATTTTTGTGAACTCGAATTCAAGCATTCGCTTTTATGCATTTATCATTCTTGGTGTGCTTCTTTTATGGAAAGCCGTTTATACCATTTTAGAATGGAGACGATTCACCTACCGGATGGAAGATGATGAATTTCGTGTGGAATCGGGCGTAATCACGAAAAAGAAAAAATATATCTCATTAGAACGAATTCAAACAGTCAATACAAGTGAAGGCATTTTCCAGCGGATTTTTGGTTTAGTGCGGGTCCAAATCGAAACGGCAGGCGGAACGGATGGTCCAGAAGTGAGCCTTACCGCTATTACTAAAGCAGAAGCAGAACAATTAAAGCGGTCGATTTTCAACCGGAAGAAACGCTTGCAGGAAGAAGAAATGACGGATGAAGCAGGAGATCTGCATGGCCATTTGACTGCTCAGAAACCTGTGCAGGAAGAAATCAATGTCTCCTACGGTATGGGTGTGCCAGAATTACTTTTGGCTGCGACCACTTCAAGCGGTATCGGGGTCATTATATCTGGGTGTCTTGCCATCTACACGCAAATAGATGAAATTCTCCCTTTGGACGGGTTCTTCAAGAAGTTCTCTTTTTTAAGTCATGCGAGCGTTGAAATTTATGCGATTTTGATATTTCTTGCCGTATTGATCGCGTGGATCCTGAGTGTTGGGGTAACAGCGCTTCAGTATGCGAATTTTGCTGCAAAGCGAAAAGGGAATGACATCATCATTACAAGAGGACTCATCGAGAGACATCAAATGACCATTCCACTTGCGAGAATTCAAGCAGTGAAGATCAAAGAGAATATTATCCGTGAGCCTTTTGGCTTTGCGACAGTGATGCTTGTTAGTGCAGGAGGTTCGATTACAGAGAAAGAAACCTCTTCCGTCTTATTTCCGCTCATTCGGAAGAAAAAAATAAATGAATTGCTGTCCCAATTCACGGATCATTATCATGTAGCACCAGAAACTGAGCTGAAAAAGGTGCCAAAGCGTTCACTCAAACGCTACCTGATCTCATATGGCTTTGTGCCGTTACTTGTAGGTGTTATCCTGTCGGTGCGCTTTCCACCATGGGGGTATTTAGGACTCATTCCGTTACCACTTGCTCTATTCTTTGGCTATTTAGCTTATAAACAATCAGGATATACAATCAAAGATTCATTGATTCAACTGACATCAAGAGGTATTGGCAAGACCACTGGCATTGTCTTGAGAAAACGAATGCAAAACTATACGATGACGCAATCTTTTTTCCAAAAAAAAGGCCGGGTCGCAAGTATTCACACCTTTGTGAAATCCTCTGCGCTGCTTGATTCCTTTGGTGTGCATCACCTTGAGGAAGAAGATGCTGCACGTGTATTTGATTGGTATTCGTATGAAAAAAATCAATCGTCTTAAACGAAAAATGTCGATCAGCTCCAGCTCAAGGAGGGATCGACATTTTTTATGAGGTTAATAGCGTCTTTTTTTCGAATGGAAGAACAGCGTAATAGGTGCTAGAATCATACCGCCGATCAATCCAAATAAGTGAGCCATGATATTGATGTTCGAATTGACGAAGGTCATGATGACAGAAACAGCCAGAATCGTTAAAATCACTTGTGAATTGCCGCGGTCCATCATGTGCGGTTTAAATAGGACAAGGTATAGATACACCCCAAATAAACCAAAGATCGCACCAGAAGCGCCAACGTGTACATACTCTAAAGGCTCCACCCAATAGGTCCCGAGATTGCCAATGAACCCTGCACCAAGATAAATGATTAAAAATCGAACCTTCCCGAGCAAATGTTCAAGCGCTGGGGCGAATAAGAAAAGGGACATAGAATTAAATAAAATATGCGTGAGACTTCCGTGGAGAAAAATAGGTGTGACGAGCCGCCACCATTCCCCAGCCGCTACACCATAGTTGAAACCGACGAGATGATCTTGTCCAAGCTGTATAATAGGGATAGGAATCGCAAATATAAGCCACAGGCCGATTTGTAAAGCAAGGATCGCTGTTACGATTGGATACGATCTAATAAATTGTTGAAAGCTCTCCGTTCGAATAAACATAACAAACCCCTTTTTGACTAGATATTGGTAAGTTTATAGTAACACGTTTATGAAGCGAACACTCAAATTAGTACGAGTATCATAGGAGGTACCTCATGATCAAAGGAATAGGCATTGATATTGTAGAGATTGACCGGCTATCGCGAGTGCTCAGCAGACAGCCCCGTTTACCAGAACGCATTTTGACTTTAAGTGAACAGGATGTCTTTCGTACACTCAGTGAAAAAAGACAGCTGGAATTTTTGGCAGGACGTTTTGCGGCAAAGGAAGCTTTCGCTAAAGCATACGGAACCGGAATCGGTCAGCATTTAAGCTTTCATGACATAGACATTCAAAAAGACGATAATGGAAAACCCTTCATCAAAAGCGAGAAAGCGGAGGGAGATCAGGTTCATGTGTCCATTACTCATACAAAGGAATATGCTGCTGCACAAGTTTTAATTGAAAGGTTGTCAAGCTAGTCTGCATATTGTTTGTCCCCCCTTCATATATTGGGTAGTGCGATAAGGAAGGGCGAGTTGCTAACAGGCTTTGATGGTTCGCGGTACGCAGTTAACTTTTGAGGCGTACTGTTAAAGTCAAACAAGCGGTTTCTTCCTTTTAACACAATTAACGAAGGGGTTGAAAAGGGTGAGAAAAAGCTTTGTTTTGCTTGTAACGGGAATCCTTTTTGTACTGATTCTCTCCGCATGCGGTCAAAAATCTCAGCAGGATATCGTTGGAGATTTAAACAAAAAGGCAGAGGAAATGACATCATACAAAGCCAAAGCAAAAATGACCATTGAGACAGGAAATGACCCGCAGGAGTACCAGGTAGAAATTTGGTACAAAAAGCCGGAGCTTTACCGTGTCTATTTAGAAAATCCGAAAAAGGATCAGAGTCAAGTCATTTTAAGAAACGGCAATGGTGTGTTTGTGCTGACACCTTCATTGAACAAGAGCTTCCGTTTCCATAGCGATTGGCCGAATAATAGCAGTCAAGTCTATTTATTCGAATCACTCGTGAAGGACATTAAGAATGACAGTGCAGCTCAGTTCAAAGCGAAAGAGTCAAAGTATGTATTCGAAACGAAGACCAATTATCAGCACAATCAAATGCTGCCTACCCAAGAGATTACCTTTCATAAGAAAACAATGGCGCCTGCCAGTGTAAAAGTGCTGGATAGCGACAAAAAGCCAATGGTGAAAGTGGAATTCTCTCACTTTGAATTCAATAAATCCTTTGACAAAGATGCATTTGATGAGAAGAAAAACATGACGCTCTCTCAAATGGATGTTGCCACAAGTGCAGACCCATCTGACAGCTTTGCGGTGAAAACACCAGTTGATATGCCAGAAGGCGTGAAGAAGATGGAAGAGAAAGAAATGACGACAGATGCTGGGAAGCGTTATGTGATTACGTACGGCGGCAAGAAATCCTTCACACTCATCCAAGAAAAAGCGAGAGTAGCTGAAGCATCTACGCCTGTCACGATGAACGGCGAGCCGGTCGATCTTGGTATGACAGTAGGGGTTCTGACAGATCAATCCCTCTCATGGACATCTGACGGAGTTGACTACTTAATTTCCTCAAGTGATCTATCGAAAGAAGAGCTGTTGATGGTCGCAAAGAGTGTAGAAGGCCAGTCAGCTAAATAAATGAGGTTCTCAGGCCGAAAGCCTAATAAATAAAGCATCAGCCCTGTGCAAGGGCTGATTTTCTTTGATTTGTTTCACATTATTCTTGATTTTTAGTATCATATGAGGGGATTGAATCATTCAATAGGGAAGTGTGACTGATGGACACAAATGCCTTTTATAGAGACACATGGGCAGAAATTAATTTAACAGCAATCAAGCACAATGTTTCACATATGAAAGATCATATCGGTCAAAATGTTCAACTGATGGCTGTTGTGAAAGCCAATGCATATGGACATGGAGATATAGAAGTGGCAAGAGCTGCCCTCAAAGCAGGTGCAGACTTGTTAGCTGTAGCCTTTTTAGATGAGGCCATTTCTTTAAGAAATAAAGGTATCAAAGCACCGATTCTTATACTCGGCGCAGTACCGCCGGAGTATGTCAAAACCGCTGTTCGATACAATGTAATTATGACCGCTTACTCCACCAGATGGCTGAGGGAAGTCGTCGATATGGTGAAAGGACAGATGGGACAACCCATTCGTTTTCATTTGAAAATAGACAGCGGAATGAACCGTTTAGGTGTGAAAACGTTAGAGCAAGTGAATGAAGTAAAGAAGCTTGTCAGAGAGCATTCTTATTTACAGCTGGAAGGAGTATTTACTCACTTTGCGACCGCGGATGAAAAGGATGAGAACTATTTTGATCGGCAGGTCGACACCTTTCAAACCTTGCTTCAGCCGCTTCATACGGAAAAACTGCTTGTTCATTGTGCCAATAGTGCAGCAGGATTAAGGTTTAAAGAAGTGTTGTTTAATATGGTTCGCTTCGGCATCAGTATGTACGGGCTGTCACCGTCAGAGGAAATCAAAGGTGAACTTCCTTTCAAGCTGGAAGAAGCCATGTCGCTTCATACAAAGCTTGCCCATGTAAAGCTCATTCAAAAGGGTGAGAGTGTCAGCTATGGGGCGACGTATACAGCTAATCAAGATACGTGGATCGGTACGGTACCAGTCGGCTATGCAGACGGGTGGATTCGGAAGCTGGCAGGTACGGAAGTACTTGTTGGCGGAAAGCGCCGGAAGATTGCCGGAAGGGTATGTATGGATCAATTCATGGTTGAACTGAAAGAGAACCTTCCAGTAGGGGAGCCAGTCGTTTTGATTGGTGGACAAGGTGAAGAAATGGTATCAGTCGATGAAATTGCAAAAAGGCTTGAAACCATTAACTATGAAGTCACATGCTCCATTGGACACCGCGTTCCAAGAGTATATATAGAGGACGGCAAAAGGGTACATGTGCGGAATCCGCTGCTTCAAGGCGGGCCAAGCTTTTTCTAAACAGCTTTCACAGGAACGATCGTCAAACTGACATCGTTCCTTTTTATTCTACAAAGAAGGCGTAAACATTCTCCCTTTTTTAGAGATTTTGGAAATACCGTATGATTTTCGGAAAAAAGCGTATAATGTGAAAGAGGAACTCCATTATCATCTTTGATTTACGGGTGAACAGCCGCTTCATGTTCTAATAAGAAATCATGAAAAAACAGCTTTGCTTGCGCATTGAATAATGGTATGATTAGTCTTGGAATGGATCGAAACGGTATCCGTAAGTTTTGTGGAGGTGTATGTTTTTTGTCTGAATCCAGCGCAACAAACGAAATGAAGATTCGACTACCGGAGGCTTTGATGTCTGAAATCGAACGAGTAGCAGAGCAGGATAAGGTAACAAGAAATGAATTGATCTACCGAGCGACAAAAACGTATATTCGTGAACGTAATATTCGACAAAATCGTGAATCGATGAGACGCGGCTACATGGAGATGGCGAAAATTAATCTGAATATCTCTTCAGAGGCACAATACGCAGAATTTGAGGCTGAGAATACAGTTGAGCGATTAGTCAGCGGGGGTTAAACATTTGATTGTTAAACGCGGTGATGTTTACTTTGCTGATTTATCTCCTGTTGTTGGCTCCGAGCAGGGCGGGGTTCGCCCAGTATTGGTGATTCAAAATGACATTGGAAATCGCTTCAGCCCGACTGCTATCGTTGCAGCCATAACAGCCCAAATACAAAAAGCGAAATTACCGACTCACGTCGAAATTGATGCAAAGCGCTACGGCTTTGAACGAGATTCTGTCATTCTCTTGGAGCAGATTCGTACAATCGATAAACAAAGATTGACAGATAAAATCACACATCTTGATGATGAGATGATGGAGAAGGTTGATGAAGCCTTACAAGTTAGTTTGGCTCTTATTGATTTTTAATATGGTGAGATTTGGTTGCTCTCTTGAGAGCAACTTTTTTTTGTGTTCAATTTTTATTAACGTTATAATGAAGAAAGAATAAAAGAAGTGCTGTTTATGTACGTAGGGGGTAAAACATGTCGAATCATATCGTGTTAGCTTTCGCAAGGGAGTATCAAGAGGAATTACAAAAAGAGTGGACGGACATTTTTAGACGACTCGGAGAAAAAGAAACGGACATGATGCTGAACGACAAAATGTATGAAACCATCTGTTCGGAATATGTTCAACTGATCATTACATCTCTTTCAGAGGGGTATAATGAGGATTTTGAAGAAAAAGTGCAAACTCTTGCTTTAAACATTGTTCAAATGGGTATATCACTTAAGTTACTGGCAAATGGTCTAACTGAAATCCGTACACATTTATATCAAAAAATGAACGATGACAAAGATACAACAGAAGAAAGTCATGACCTCATCTGGCAAATCGACCAATTCATCACACCAATTCATAACGAGATCTTAAACCAGTATTCCATCTCATGGGAGAAAACAGTCAACCTTCAAAAAATTGCGCTGCAGGAACTTTCAGCCCCGCTGATCCCTGTATTTGAGCACATCACCGTCATGCCGCTTGTTGGAACAATTGATACAGATCGTGCGAAAAAAATTATGGAGAATCTTCTCAATGGTGTCGTCAAACATCGCTCACAGGTCGTCTTAATTGATATTACAGGTGTCCCTGTCGTTGACACAATGGTAGCCCACCATATCATTCAAGCGTCTGAGGCTGTGAGATTAGTAGGTGCGAAGTGTTTGCTTGTCGGTATTCGCCCAGAAATAGCCCAAACCATTGTGAACCTTGGAATTGATTTATCGCAAGTTACAACAAAGAATACCCTTCAAAAAGGAATTCAAACTGCTTTGGAAATGACAAATCGAAAAATTGTTTCATTGGAGGGATAACCTAGTGAGAAATCACCCGAAGATTCCAATCTTAAAACTATATAACTGTCTTCTGATTTCAATACAGTGGGAGCTTGATGATCAGACGGCTCTCCACTTTCAAGAAGACTTGCTGAATAAAATTCATGAAACAGGAGCAAACGGTGTTGTCATTGACCTCACATCCGTCGACATGATTGATTCCTTTATTGCAAAGGTATTAGGCGATGTCATCACGATGTCCAAGCTCATGGGGGCAAAAGTTGTATTAACAGGAATACAGCCGGCAGTCGCTGTGACGCTGATTGAACTTGGAATATCGCTTGAAGAAATTCAGACAGCACTAGATCTTGAACAAGGGCTTGAGACACTGAAGCGGGAATTGGGGGAATAGATATGAAAGACCAATCCTGTGTAAGAATATTGACGGAATGGGACATAGTCGCAGCAAGACAATTGGGGCGCAATGTTGCAAAAGAACTTGGATTTGGAACAGTTGACCAAGCAAGAATTACGACGGCCATTTCAGAATTAGCTCGAAACATCTATTTATACGCTGGTAAAGGTCAGATTTGTATAGACGAAGTGATGGAGCGCGGAAAGCGTGGACTCAAAGTCATCGCAGCCGATGAGGGGCCGGGTATCATGGATATACGTAAAGTAATGGAAGACGGATTTTCAACATCAGGCGGACTCGGAGCAGGTCTTCCGGGTGTCAGAAGACTGATGGATGAATTTAAATTAGACTCTGCACCAGAACAAGGAACGGAGATACAAGCTGTTAAGTGGCTTCGCTAGGAGGGAAACCATGGATTTTAAGGAGGTAATGGAGCAGCGGTACCATCAGCTGCTCAGTCGTTATATCAGTGATTTAACTGAAACATCGCTTTATCAAGCTCAAAAATTTAGCCGTAAAACCATTGAGCATCAAATACCTCCTGAAGAAATAGTGAGTGTTCACCGAAAAGTGATTCAGGAGCTTTACCCTGATTTGCCGGAAGATGTTTTTCATTCACTAGACTTCTTAATTGAAGTCATGATTGGGTACGGACTTGCCTACCAAGAACATTTAACACTCAGAGGCATCCAGCAAGAAATAAAATCTGAAATCGAAATTGCTGCAAATGTTCAGCAAACCCTTCTGGAAACGAAAATTCCAGAAGGAGATACCTTTGATATTGGTGCGATTAGTGTACCGGCAAAACAGATGAGTGGAGATTATTACCACTTTGTAACGGATCACGATACAATCAATATCGCGATCGCAGATGTCATTGGAAAGGGAATCCCGGCTGCGCTCTGTATGTCGATGATTAAATATGCGATGGATTCCTTACCAGAGTCAGGGAGCGGCCCAACAAAGGTGCTGAAAACCCTGAATCGTGTTGTCGAGCAAAACGTAGATCCAAGTATGTTTATCACAATGTTCTATGGCAGCTATAATAAAGAAACGCATGAGTTTAAATATGCATCGGCTGGTCATGAGCCGGGCTTTTTCTATTGCAAAAAAGAGGACAAATTTTACGATTTAGAAGCGAAAGGGCTTGTCCTTGGGATTGCACCAGACTTTGATTACAGACAGTATGAGAAGCATTTAGACATAGGAGACATGGTGATCTTATTCTCTGATGGGGTCACAGAATCCAAGTCAGAGGAGGGTTTCCTAGAGCGGGAGGACATCAAAGCACTCATATCAGAGCACCTATCCTACTCAGCTCAAGAAATGGTGGATGCCATCTACGCCAGCTTACTCAAACTGCAGGATTTTCAGCTGCACGATGACTTTACATTACTTGTTCTCAAAAGAAAGGTTTAGAAAGTGAACATGCGGGTATATAAAACTTTAGGAAACAAGAATTTCGAGGTGAATGCATAATGAATATGTCTGTAAAAGAGCATCAAATAGATCAAAAAACGAAAATCAGTGTCAGCGGAGAAATCGATGTGTACTCCGCTCCTCAGCTAAGAGAAACGCTCATGCCTAAAGCAGAGGCGGGAGAGCATCTTGAAATCTGTCTAAAGGACGTTACGTATATGGATAGTACAGGTTTAGGTGTATTCGTTGGGCTGTTTAAAGCGGCTCAAAAAGCAGGTGGAACATTAAAGCTTGAGAACTTGTCAGAACGGCTTGTAAGGTTGTTTGAAATCACTGGATTAAAGGACATCATTGACATTTCTGCAAAGTCAGAGGGTGGGGTACAATGAACGAATCAGTAGATCTAATCGAGATGAAAATACCGGCAAAACCAGAATATGTAGGCATCATTCGTTTGACTCTTTCAGGTGTAGCGAGCCGAATGGGCTATGCCTATGAAGAGATTGAAGACTTAAAGATTGCCGTCAGTGAGGCCTGCACAAATGCAGTTCAGCATGCCTACAAAGGTGAAAACGGCGAAGATGGAGAGGTAGCTGTTCGCTTTCTTGTCTACGAGGATCGTCTAGAAATCATTGTCGCTGACAAAGGCGGTAGCTTTGACTTTAAGCAAAAACAGGAAGACTTGGGACCGTACACATCTGCTCATACGGTGGATCAATTGGCAGAAGGAGGTCTTGGTTTATACTTAATGCAAACATTGATGGATGAAGTCGAGGTGCAAGCAAACTCCGGAGTTACCGTGGCGATGACAAAGTTTTTAAACAGGGAGCGAGTTGACCATGACACAACCATCCAAAACTATGAAACTAACTAAAGATGAAGTAGATCGCCTCATCCAAAGCTATCAAACCAATCAAGACGAGCAGGCGCAGCTCACGCTGGTCGAATGCTATACAAACTTGGTTGATATGCTGGCGAAAAAATATTCTAAAGGAAAAAGCTTTCATGAGGACCTCAGACAAGTTGGAATGATTGGTTTACTTGGCGCCATTAAACGATACGACCCGCTCGTTGGTAAATCATTTGAAGCCTTTGCTATTCCAACCATCATCGGGGAAATCAAACGCTTTTTACGAGATAAGACATGGAGTGTCCATGTACCAAGGCGGATCAAAGAGCTTGGACCAAGAATCAAAATGGCAGTCGATCATTTGACAACAGAGACACAGAAATCACCTAAAGTCCAAGAAATTGCAGAATACCTAGATGTAACAGAAGAAGAAGTACTTGAAACCATGGAGATGGGCAAAAGCTATCAAGCACTGTCTGTTGACCAAGGCGTAGAGGCTGATTCTGAAGGAAGTACTGTGACGATTTTAGACGTTGTCGGCTCACAGGAAGAAGGCTACGAACGTGTGAACCAAAAAATGATGCTTGAGAGTGTGCTTCATGTGCTGTCGGATAGAGAAAAAGAGATTATCAATCTGACTTACTTGCAAAATAAGAGTCAGAAAGAGACAGGCGATTTACTTGGCATATCCCAAATGCATGTATCGAGACTGCAGCGGAAGGCAGTGAAAAAACTGCGAGATGCATTATCAGAAGATGCGTCTATGGAGCTAGGGTAATGAAACAGATTGAACAGCATGAGCATGTAAACGCCATTATCTATCAATCGAATAAAGAAGGAAAACCATGCTGCGGGGACAGTTTTTTTATTAAAGCAGATGATGAAGAACTAATTTGTGCTGTAGCAGACGGATTAGGCAGCGGCCAGTACGCCAATGAATCATCTTCTTTAGTCAGCGAAATTGTCGAAGAATATGGACATGAGGATGTGGCGACCCTCATCGACAGATGCAATCAGGCCATGAAAAATAAACGCGGTGCCACAGCTGCGATCTTAAAGGTGAATTTTTCCCAGCAGCAATTTACCTATTGTTCGGTTGGTAATATTCGTTTTATCTTGAATGCACCTTCTGGCGACTATATTTATCCACTTCCGACATCAGGATACTTATCAGGCAAACCTAGAAAATATAAAACATACACCTATTCCTACGAAAAAGGATCGATATTCATTATGTATTCAGACGGACTGAATGTGCCAAACATGCGCATGTGTTTAAAGCATGGACATTCAGTTGAAGACATCGCCAAACAGCTTGAAACATACACACAAGACAAAAAGGACGATCTCACCTATGTACTTGGTCAGCTCACGTAAAATAGCTGACCTTTTTTCTGTTTTGCCGGTTTTTTTGATACACTAAAAGAGAAGACACAGTGAGAGGATGCAAAGTATGAAGACATCTGACTTTTTATTGAAACAAATTGCGACAGAATTAAAGCTTTCAACGAAACAAATTGAAAGTGTGATCAAGCTTTTAGAGGATGGCAACACCGTCCCGTTTATTGCCCGTTATCGGAAAGAGCAGACAGGCTCACTGGATGAGGTGCAAATCCAAACCATTTCAGAGCGCTATACATATATCCAAAATGTCATGAATCGAAAAGAAGAAGTCATTCGCTTAATTGCTGAACAAGACAAACTAACCGATGAATTAAAACAGAAAATTGAACAAGCTCATAAACTGCAAGAGGTCGAAGATTTATACCGGCCATTCAAACAAAAGCGCAAAACAAAGGCGAATGTAGCCAAAGCAAAAGGGCTGGAGCCGCTAGCGGAATATTTACTCACGCTGCCAAGCGATCAGATCGAGAAGAAGGCAGCTGCTTTTATGAATGAAGAAAAAGAAGTGACGAATGTAGAAGAGGCACTTGAGGGTGCGCAGCACATCATTGCTGAACAGCTGGCAGATGATCCCGATATGCGAAAATGGATTCGTAGTGAAACGTACCAAAAGGGCAGTCTGGTCACATCAGGAAAAGACGTCGAAAGCGATGAGAAAAACGTCTATGAAATGTATTACGATTATCAAGAGCCAATCAAAAAGATTGTCCCGCACCGTATATTAGCGGTCAACCGCGGAGAGAAAGAAGGCATTTTAAAGGCAGCCATCGAACCACCTGCTGAAAATATTCGCTTCTATCTCGACAAACAAGTTCTAAAAGGCAAACAGACGACGGCGAGACCGTTTATTGAAGCGGCAATAGATGATGCCTATAAACGCCTCATACAGCCTTCCATCGAACGAGAAATACGAAAAGAGCTGACAGAAAAGGCAGAGGAACAAGCGATTCATATTTTTGCTGAAAACTTAAGAAAACTGCTGCTTCAACCGCCGATGAAAGGGAAGCGTGTACTTGGAGTCGATCCCGCATTTCGGACAGGCTGTAAATTAGCCGTCGTGGATGATACGGGCAAAGTCCATCATATTGGCGTTATTTACCCGCATCCGCCCGTGCAGAAAAAAGCGGAAGCGAAACAAAAAGTCAAAGAGATCATTCAATCATCGAACATTGAAGTCATTGCGATTGGAAACGGAACAGCCTCAAGAGAGACCGAACAATTCATTGCAGACTTGATTCAAGAGCTGGATCAACCGGTGTCCTATTTAATCGTGAATGAAGCAGGAGCAAGTGTATACTCCGCATCTGCACTTGCGCGAGAAGAGTTTCCAGATCTGCAAGTCGAAGAACGAAGCGCCATCTCAATCGCTAGAAGATTACAAGATCCTTTAGCAGAGCTCGTGAAAATTGATCCGAAGTCTGTTGGTGTGGGCCAATACCAGCATGACGTCAGCCAGAAGCAATTAAACAGCTCGTTAACCTTTGTCGTTGAGACAGTCGTCAACCAAGTTGGTGTAAACGTCAATACCGCCTCACAGGCGCTGCTGCAATATGTATCAGGCCTTTCAAAAGCCGTCGCTGGGAATATCATCAAAAGACGCGAAGAGATTGGGAGATTCACAAGCAGAAAAGAATTGAAGGATATTCCAAGGCTCGGTGCTAAAACATATGAGCAGTGTATCGGTTTCTTGCGTATTACAGACGGACAAGATCCGCTTGACCGTACAGGCATTCACCCAGAGAGCTATAAAGAAACAAAACAGTTTTTACGCATGATCAACATGACGCCAGACGATCTTGGCACAGAGCAGTTAAAAGAGAAAATTGCTGAAGTGAAACTGGACGAAGCAGCAGAACAGCTAGATATTGGGACAATTACACTTCAAGATATCATCGATCAGCTTACAAGACCTGAGCGTGATCCGCGGGATGAAGTACCAAAACCGCTGCTCAAAACAGATGTATTGAAATTGGAAGACTTGAAGCAAGGAATGGAGCTGCAAGGTACGGTAAGAAACGTCGTAGACTTCGGCGCATTCGTTGATATTGGCGTAAAGCAGGATGGGCTTGTGCATATTTCCAAACTAAGCAATCGTTTTGTGAAGCATCCGCTTGACGTTGTATCAGTTGGTGACATTGTGACCGTCTGGGTGGACTCCGTTGACCAGGCAAAAGGCCGCGTCGCCCTCTCCATGTTGAAACCAGAGTAAACAAAAAACGAGGCGCACCTTAGGATGGGGTGTGCCTTGATGTGACTGAATGTTTTTTTCTATAGAAGTACCAGCATTGATTCAGCAATTTGATTTGATAATGATTTTTCTCATAAAATGCCTTCTGCATCTGATTTTTCAGCCAGTTGGGCATCGCCCATTCCTCCTTTGATCGAAACAGTGGGTGTATCTTCAATGTATGCATAGGGGAAATTGTCCCGTTCGAGGTTTTTATAGAAAGGAACGATCTTGATTGAACGAGAGAGAGTTACAGCAGTTAACAGAGCACATTTCCCAGCAGTTCTTTGGCAAGACATTCCGCCATCAGGCTGTTTTTAATGACCGGTTAAAAACGACAGGCGGGCGATATTTACTTGGTACACACAATATCGAACTGAACCGCCGATACCTAGAGGAGCATGGTCGAGAAGAATTAATTGGGATCATCAAGCATGAGCTGTGTCATTATCATCTGCATCTTGAGGGAAAAGGCTATCAGCATCGCGACCGTGATTTTAAAGAGTTATTAAAACAAGTAGAAGCCCCGCGTTTTTGTACACCGCTTAAGACCTTACAAAAGAAGCGACGTGCGGGGAAACGCCATGAATACATTTGCACAGGATGCGGCCGGTCTTTTATCAGAAAAAGACGGTTTGATACCTCTCGTTATGTATGCGGCGTCTGCAAAGGGAAATTAAAGTGGCAGAGCACAACCGATTCATTGTGATAAGCATTCCTCTAAGGGGGTGCTTTTTTTATTCGATTAGATGTGTGGACATATGGAGACAAAAAGAGACGCATGTCTCATTTTGTCTCTTTTTTCATCGGTGTGATTCGGTCAAAGCCAAAGTGTTCAAGTATCTTCATGTTGGCACGATTTTTGCTTGTATAGAAGTGCAAGCAAAAAAGGATAGGAGGTTTTACCAAATGGAAAAGGCATTGACTAAAGAAAAAGCCATATGGATGTATCAAAAAATGCAGGAAATCCGCCAATTTGAAGATCGAGTACACGCGCTTTTTACAAAAGGAATCTTGCCAGGGTTTGTCCATCTTTATGCTGGCGAAGAAGCTGTTGCCGTAGGAGTCTGTGCACATCTGAATGAAAAAGACAGTATTACAAGTACCCACCGCGGCCACGGCCATTGTATAGCGAAGGGCTGTGATCTAAAAGGAATGATGGCAGAAATCTATGGAAAAGCCACAGGTCTTTGTAAAGGCAAAGGCGGATCCATGCACATTGCAGATTTTGATAAAGGAATGCTTGGTGCCAACGGAATTGTTGGAGGCGGCTTTCCTCTTGCGTGCGGGGCAGCCCTCACAGCCAAATATAAAAAGACAGAAAATGTAAGCGTTTGCTTTTTTGGAGATGGTGCAAACAATCAAGGGACTTTCCACGAAGGAATCAATCTCGCGGCCATCTGGAAACTGCCCGTCATTTTCATCGCAGAAAACAATGGGTACGGAGAAGCGACACCATTTTCCTATGCTTCAAGCTGCAAATCAATCGTCGATCGAGCGGCCGGTTATGACATTCCTGGGATTCAAGTAGATGGAAAAGATGTGATGGCCGTTTATCAAGCCGCAGAACAAGCAATTGAACGAGCGAAAAATGGAGAAGGTCCGACATTGATTGAATGTATGACATATCGGAATTATGGCCATTTCGAAGGAGATGCCCAGCGTTACAAAACCAATCAAGAAAAAATAGAACATCAAGAAGAGAGAGATGCGATCACTCTTTTTAAAAATGAATTGATCAAGCAGCAGCTGCTGACGAATGGAGAGCTATCAAATATTGAAACGACTGTAACAGAAGCGATAGATGAAGCCGTTCAATTCAGTGAAGAAAGTGAATATCCAGATCAGACCGAATTATTGACCGACGTGTATGTTTCGTATCAATAAATCAGAAGGAGGAGAGGAAAATGACAAGAGAAATCAGCATGTCTAGTGCATTGAATGAAGCGATTAAACTTGCCATGAGAAGAGACGAGGATGTCATTTTAATGGGGGAAGATGTTGCTGGAGGCGCTCATGTAGATCACTTACAGGATGATGAAGCATGGGGCGGTGTGCTCGGTGTAACGAAAGGAATCGTTCAGGAGTTTGGACGTGAGCGAGTCCTTGACACACCGATTAGTGAAGCTGGCTATGTAGGTGCGGCCATGGCAGCTGCTTCCACAGGGCTAAGGCCAATTGCAGAACTCATGTTTAATGATTTTATCGGCACTTGTCTGGATCAAGTGCTGAATCAAGGGGCTAAATTTCGATACATGTTTGGCGGAAAAGCAGAGGTGCCAATCACGATCAGAACGACACATGGAGCGGGTTTTAGAGCAGCTGCTCAGCATTCGCAAAGCTTGTATGCGCTATTTACAAGCATCCCTGGATTGAAAGTGGTGGTGCCTTCTTCACCATACGATGCCAAAGGATTGCTGCTGGCAGCCATCGAGGATCAGGACCCTGTCATCTTTTTTGAAGACAAAACGCTTTACAATATCACAGGAGATGTTCCGGAGCGATATTACACGTTGCCGCTTGGCAAAGCAGATGTGAAAAGAGAAGGCTCAGATGTGACCATTTTTGCAGTAGGCAAACAAGTTCATACAGCACTCGAAGCAGCAGAGCAATTAGCTGCGCAAGGAATTGAAGCAGAGGTGATTGATCCTAGAAGCTTGTCGCCGCTCGATGAAGAGGCCATTCTGACTTCAGTAGAGAAAACAAATCGGCTTGTCATTGTGGATGAAGCAAATCCAAGATGCGGAATTGCCGCAGATATTTCTTCTCTGGTTGCGGATAAAGGATTCGATTTACTCGACGCACCAATCAAAAAAGTGACGGCTCCTCATACACCGGTCCCATTTTCACCACCGCTTGAAGATATCTATTTGCCGACACCTGATAAGGTTGTGAACACTGTCTTAGAGATGGTTGGAAAAAGTCATGACAAGATCTTGAACTAAAGAAAGGAGAGAGGGAGATGGCTGTCGAGGTTGTGATGCCGAAATTGGGCATGTCAATGAAAGAAGGAACGGTATCTGTCTGGAATAAAGAGATCGGAGAGACCGTGAATAAAGGAGAAAGCATTGCAAGCATCAACTCTGAAAAAATTGAAATGGAGATCGAATCACCTGCAGAAGGAACCATATTGGATATAAAAGTGTCTGAGGGAGAAGGTGTACCGCCTGGCACGGTCATCTGCTATATCGGTGAAGGAAATGAACAGGTCGAGGAAAAGAAAGAAAAAGACCTGCCGCCAAAACAAAAGAAAGAGAGAATAAAAATCTCCCCTGTTGCACGTAAGATTGCTCAAAGTGCTAATTTGGATATTCATACACTAGTGGGAACAGGTCCAGATGGGAGAATCACGAAAGCGGATGTGCTTCGGGCACTTCCTGATGAAAAAGAAAAAGAAAAACAACATAATGAACCAACAAAGCATCAGCCAGCCAGCATGATGCGGAAAACCATTGCCTCGCGAATGATGGAAAGCCTGCAAACAAGTGCACAATTAACAATAACGATGAAAGCGGATGTGACAAAACTTACAGCTTTACAGTCTGAGTTGAACGAAACAGCTGGAGCACAACACGATATGAAATTAACCATGACCGATTTTGTAGCCAAAGCAGTGATTCTTTCTCTGCAAAAGCACCCTGCAATGAACAGTCAATATCAACATGATAGAGTCGAAACTTTTGAGCATGTACATCTTGGAATCGCTGCTGCTTTAGATCACGGGCTGGCAGTGCCGGTTATTCGGCATGCGGAAAAGCTTTCACTTATTGAGCTGGCGAAGAGCATCAAATCGTATGGCAAAAAAGCACGTGAAGGCAAACTTCTCCACGATGAAATTGAAGGCTCTACCTTTACAATCACTAACTTAGGTGCTTATGGTGTGGAACATTTTACCCCGATTTTGAATCCGCCAGAAGCAGGTATTCTTGGCGTTGGAAAAGCGGATCACATGCCTGTTTATCAGGGGAATGAATTATGTAAAGGGACGATCCTGCCACTCAGTCTGACATTTGACCATCGCGTGCTGGACGGGGCGCCGGCATCACAATTTTTATCAACTGTTAAAGCCTATTTAGAAAAACCAGTATCCATTCTTTTATAGGAAGAAGGTGAAATGACCATGACGCTAGTCATTATAGGAGGCGGGCCAGCAGGATATGTGGCGGCAATAACAGCCGCCCGTTTTGGCAGAGAGGTTGTATTAATCGACCAAGGCCTGTTAGGAGGGACCTGCCTGAATGAAGGCTGTATTCCAACGAAAGCCCTTTTGCAAAGCGCCGATATGTACGAGCATGTGAAATCAGCAAAACATTTTGGAATTGAGCTTTCAGAAAAGGAGCCTATCATTCATTGGGAAGCTGTTCAAAAGCGAAAGCGGTCAGTCGTCAAGCAGCTGACTGATGGTGTTCGTTATTTGATGAATAAAAACAAAATCACCGTGTTAAATGGGAAAGCATCATTTCTTTCGGCACATGAGTTATTGATAGAAAGTGAAGGGAAATCTGAAATCATTCAAGCAAATCAAATCATTATTGCTTCAGGATCAGAACCTGCTGCTTTACCATTCGCCCCATTTGACAGGGAGTGGATCATTGATAGTAAGGATGCCATGACGCTCCCTTCAATACCAGATTCGCTTTGTATCATTGGCGGAGGGGTGATCGGCTGTGAGTTTGCAAGCATCTTTAGCAGAATGGGATCAAAGGTTGTCATGGTTGAACAGGCAGCACACATTTTACCTGAAGAAGATCACGATACCGCTAACTGTCTTCACGATCAGCTTCAAAAAGCTGGTGTGGAGATTTTGACATCAGCAGCAGTCAAACAGCTTGATGCAATCTCAAAAAAAGTGGTGGTTGAGAAGGAACATGGAGAGCGCTGTGACATCAAGGCCGATCATTGTTTAGTCGCCATTGGCAGAAAGCCGAGGCTAGGAGAGCTGAATCTTGAACAGGTCGGCATTGAATTTGATAGAAACGGGATCTGCGTCAATGAGCATATGCAAACCAATCTCCCGCATATCTATGCATGCGGTGATGTGACAGGCGGTGTTCAGCTTGCTCATGCTGCTTTTCATGAAGGAACGATTGCGGCATCACATGCATCAGGTGAAGATGTAAAGGTCAATGAACAAGTGATTCCAAGGTGCATCTACACGTCTCCAGAAATCGCGAGTGTCGGTTTAAATGAAGAGAGTGCTAGAAAACAATATGGGGAGATTCGGATAGGGAAATTCGCTTTTTCTGCTAATGGAAAAGCACTCATTTTAAATCAGCCAGCAGGTCAAGTAAAGGTCATTGTCGAACCGCAATATCAAGAAATTTTAGGTGTATCCATTATCGGGCCAAATGCCACAGAACTGATTGGACAAGCGGCAGTGATGATGCATACAGAGTTAACAGCTGATACATTAGAGCAGTTTATTGCGGCACATCCGACACTCTCTGAGGCGATACACGAAGCCTTGCTGCAAACAAATGGACGAGCGGTGCACTGCTGATAGAGAAACATTTTATCCGAATGAATTTTCCTGGGTCAGTCAATAATTGAAAGCGCTTTTATAATTATCTATAATGGATAAAAAGCCCCCAGAGGAGAGGATGGAATGAATCCGACGCCTTGTTATTTAAATACTTGGAAACGCTTTGTTCGTGAAGGTTTACTTGATAGGTCTCGTCTGGACAAGAGAGTGATGGAGTCATGGCACAGATGTAAACAGGCAAATGTGAACCCGTATTTAGATAAAGGACAGTCGTTGTTAGAAAAGGAATTATTCAGTATTCAAAAAAAGAAGTACTCATTATTCCTAAATGCCGCTCTTCCTTACTTAAATAAAATTAGTCAGCAATTAAAAGAATCGGACATGATGGCCTTACTCATCGATGCAGATGGCTATGTGCTGAGTTTGACAGGAAGTCAAAGGACGCTGGTAGAAGCGAAAAAAATAAATTTTATGGAGGGCGCGCGCTGGACCGAAGCCGATGTGGGGACGAACGCTATTGGAACGGCACTGGTCATTGGGGAAGCTGTAGCGATCAACGGAACTGAGCATTTTTCAGTCGCTTCCCACCATTGGAGTTGTTCAGCGGCCCCTATTCGTGATGCAGACGGCACGATCATAGGAGTCATTGATATCTCCTGTATGGCGGATCAAAGGCATCCTTTTATGCTTGGGATGGCTTCAACAGTTGCATATGCTATAGAGAGAGAAATTCAGGTCCAGCAAAAAAGGAAAGAGATGGAGCTAGTCAGTCATTGTCTCCAGCAGGTGGAAGCGGACGAGCCGTATGTTATCTGTAATGAGAAAAAGCAGATTGTTTCGGCAAGCAAACCGATTAGAGATCGATTTTCAGACTGGTACGGAATGGATGTTAAACTGCTTATGGACGAGACATTTGTTACACGGGACAAGCAGATCATTCAGTCAGAACAAGACGGAAAGCTGCTTGGGATGGCTTTTTCTCTTGAAGAAGCAGAGAAGAGACATATCACCGTTTCTTTTCCTCAATTTCCCGGGGAATCTGGAACAAGTACAGTATTTCAGCAGACACTCAGCGAATTGAAACGAGCGGCACAAACAGATGTAAATGTATATATTTGGGGAGAAACAGGTACAGGGAAAGAACTGGCCGCTCGAGCAATTCACTTAGCTAGTGAAAGACATAAAGGACCGTTTATTGCCGTTAATTGTGGAGCCATACCAGAAAGCCTATTAGAAAGCGAACTATTTGGTTATGCTGAAGGAGCTTTTACAGGGGCAAAACGTCATGGAGCAAAGGGGAAATTTGAACAGGCGCAAAAAGGAACGCTCTTTTTAGACGAAATTGGCGAAATCCCTTATGCGATGCAAGTGGCGCTTCTTAGGGTCATTGAAGAAAGAAAAGTCGTACCGCTCGGCGGGACACACGAAATCCCTTTGGATATTAGAATCATAACAGCGACACACCGGAATATGAACGAACTGCTGAAAGAAGGAAAAATACGTGAAGATTTGTATTACCGTCTTCATGTCTATCCAATCAACATCCCGCCGCTTAGAGAAAGAAAAGAAGATATTGTTGATTTCTATCGCTATTACCAAAAGAAACACCAATGGAATGCGACATTTCCTGAATCTTTTTTTCGTAAGCTAGAAGCGTACCACTGGCCAGGAAACATACGAGAGCTTTTTAATCTGTTTGAATATATAAGGGTACTGTTTCCTAAAGGAGGATGGATTGGTGAATCGCAATATGCGGCGGTATTAGAGGCGATGGATCAGAAAAAGCAGAAGCTGCATCTACCAGAGTATACCGAGAATTCAAAAGAACTCACGCTAAGGGAACGCATTCAAAAGCAAACAGTGATAGAAGCACTGCACAAAACAAAAGGTCATGTGTCAGAAGCAGCGAGGCTGGCAGGGGTGCCAAGAAGCACCTTTTACAAGTGGATGCGGAAGTATAAGCTGTCATGAACTCATAGGGATCACAGCAGCAAGAAGACCTTGGTCTTTCAGTTAGAGGTCGGGGTCTTTCTGTCATGTCTAAACAGAAAACAAAAAGGAAGGAAGAAAGGCTTGACTGTTATATTAGTATATGTTAAATTATAAAAGCCGTCGCTAATGAGACAGGAATGAAACACTTAAAAATTCTTGACACATTTTTCTGGCATAGATATAATGAAACATGTCTTATTATTCCGCAGTAGCTCAGTGGTAGAGCTATCGGCTGTTAACCGATCGGTCGTAGGTTCGAGTCCTACCTGCGGAGCCATAATGGAGAAGTACTCAAGTGGCTGAAGAGGCGCCCCTGCTAAGGGTGTAGGTCGTGTAAGCGGCGCGAGGGTTCAAATCCCTCCTTCTCCGCCATTATTGTATGGCCCGTTGGTCAAGCGGTTAAGACACCGCCCTTTCACGGCGGTAACACGGGTTCGAATCCCGTACGGGTCATGTTTTGTTTTTTGATTCGTTGGGCTATAGCCAAGCGGTAAGGCAACGGACTTTGACTCCGTCATGCGTTGGTTCGAATCCAGCTAGCCCAGCCATTTTTTATATATGTTTTTCTGCATAGCAGATGAGCCATTAGCTCAGTTGGTAGAGCATCTGACTTTTAATCAGAGGGTCGAAGGTTCGAGTCCTTCATGGCTCACCATTGTCACGCGGGTGTGGCGGAATTGGCAGACGCGCTAGACTTAGGATCTAGTGTCTTTATGACGTGGGGGTTCAAGTCCCTTCACCCGCATTGTTTTTTCAAACAGTGCACTTATGAATATATGAGCACATCATACACGCGGTCGTGGCGGAATGGCAGACGCGCTAGGTTGAGGGCCTAGTGGGTGAATAACCCGTGGAGGTTCAAGTCCTCTCGGCCGCATCAAGAAACCAAAGGTTGTAGACCTTTGGTTTTTTTATAATATCTAAATAAATCTATCCACTTATTTTAAGTAAGTTGATTTTTTTGTATAAAACAGATATTTTTATATAATTAGGAACTTTATTATTTTTCTGTTTCACTTTACTTTGTATTATTCAATTAAGTTGTTTAAAGCAAAGCAAGAACTTGTTCATAAAGGAAAGGAAAAAGGATATAAAACGCTAAAGATAAAGAAAATGTTCTTGATAGGTTTTTATTTTCTGGTAAATAAAGAATCTTAGTGATGTATGTTGTAACGATAACGGCAGTAATAACATGAATTATTAGAAGAAATGGCATAAAGTGATCAATGGTTGAATTCACTGTTACTTGTTCAGAAATTTTTTGTGCATTTTCTTGAATTATTTTCATGTTTATATGGTTGTTATTCCAAAAATTTAGAGTTTTAAAATTTGCTATCGCTGTAAAGAAGATTATAAAAAGATTTCGAATTAGAGCATTTTTTGTTAAAAGAGAACTTAGAAAAACAGCTGTAATTAAACCGAACGATGCGTGAATAACAATTGTTCCTGCAACTTGGAAAGAATCCCAAAAAATATAACTATAATTAATAATATCTTTTAATTCGAATTTTTTAAAAGATGAAAAAATTTCATTTAACGCTACTATAATAATCAAAACTAAAAATGTTTTAGTCATAATAGACTCTATAAAATTTGCACGAGAATTTAATTTTGCTTGTTTTTCTTTAAATTCTTCTTTTTTTTGTTGATGGTAATAATAATGTTCTTGAGCATGATTGTGTTGAATAGCTACATTAAATTCATTATAATAGCCATTTTGTATAAAATTATAGTTTTGTTGTTGAGAGTCTTGAAACTCTTTTTCTCTTTTAAGACGATTTTGTGATAAAGATAAGAACAAGCCAACAACAGGTATTATTCCGCTACCTATTAACAATATAGCTCTTTCAAAAATAACAGCATCAAACAAAATATACATCCTTTCAATAGTTTATGAATTAAGTATACAATTTCCCCAAAAAATATAAAAGAATGTTAATTTGTAAATTGATAAGGAATTTTAATGATGAAAGAAGTATATGATTAATTTTACTGTTCCTTTAATAAAGTTGAATGGTTGGTCATTATGAAACGAATGTGTTTTTACAAAGACCCCACGATAGAAATTTATTATGTGAATTCATTTGGCAGGCCTGTAACATGAACTTGTATTTAATAAATTGAAATAGATATTTCAATCTGTTATAGCTGTCCATGAATTGGCCACATTCTTTGGAAAGTGTAATAGTGTGTATAAATAGCCCTATTTATTTGTACTGTAATCAACTTTTCGTAAGTGTTTTACAAATTTTTCTGAGTGAGGGCTAGTGGATGAATAACCCGTAGAGGTTCAAGTCCTCTCGGCCGCATCAATGATATCAAGGGGGTGAGTCCCTTGTTGTTTTTTGTAACCAAAACTGACCACTTACTTTTATAAAATATGTTATGCCTTTTTGTTTTAATAGCATCCGTTATTTTAAGCGTACAATGTCATTTTATTATGGAATAAAAACAAGTGTCAGTCAGCTTGCTACCATCTGCGGATAAATCATCATTTCTTAAAGTGCCTTCGAATACAAAGCCAAGTTTTTCTGGGATAGCCCGACTTTTGAGGTTTGTGGATTCACACCTTATTTCAATTCTTCTAAATTTGATATTGTTTAATCCGAAGTGAGCTAATTTCTCCACTGCTTCTGTCATATATCCATTTCCACTAAACTTTGTATTTACCCAGTACCCAATCTCACATTTAGGAATGGTCCAGTCAATCCTCTGAAGGCTAGTTGTTCCAATGAAGTTATTGCTGTTTTTATCAAAAATAAGAAAACGGAAACTTTCCCTCTTTAAAAAATTGATATGAGCATTTCTTAAATTGATCTCTGTTTCCTCAACAGTGGGAAGTTCTTGAGCAAATGGCAACCACTCTTTTAATTCAGGAAAGGAATCCTTTATTGCTTGGTTTACAATTTTCCCGTCTCCTGTTTGGTGTGGTGATCGAAGAATGAGTCTTTCTGTTTCTAACTGTAAAGGAATATCTAACAACAAAGGATTCATTTGATTTCTCCTCTCGGAATTTTATATTTTAGTGTGTATGAAGAGTATGCGGTTCAATGTATATGTTGTCAATTTATTGTAGCAGATATTTGATCAATTCTTTAGAATATGAAGGAGAATCTTAAGTAAGTGGACTTTTTGTTTGAGATTGTTCTCTTGTTAGTTGTATTCAAATTTCCAACTAAACAACGAAATCGTAAAGTGGGGTGATTAAATGCTTGGATTACCAAGAGGGGAAGTTTTTTTAGTCCCTTGGTCTGCTGAATGGGTCAAAGAATTTGAGATGGAGAAGAAACAAATTGAAGAAGTTATCGGTCAATACATAGTGGATGTACACCATATTGGAAGTACAGCAATAAATGGTTTGAGTGCAAAGCCAATTATTGATATTGCAATTGAAATCAATCATTTTGTTGACGGAGAACAGTGCGTAACAGCTTTGCAAGGGCTTGGTTATTCATATAGAGGAACCAATGTGTTGCCTGAAAGACACTATTTCAGCAAAGGAGAACCACGTACACACCAAATCCATATGTATCAAACGGGCAATAGATATCTACTTGAACAAATAAATTTTAGAGATTACCTGAGAAGTAACAAACTAGCAAGAAGTGAGTACCAACAGCTTAAACTGAACCTATCAAGTGTAAATAAAAATGACAAACACAAATATGCAGAGGGAAAAACAGAATTTGTTAAGTCGATTTTAGAAAGAATTTAGATACAGCTCTCTGTAAGTGATGAAAAAAACGATTTTATGCACAAAGGGACTCGATGCAAAGAAGAGTTTCTTCTTTCTAATCAACAAATTGCAATTATTACCGATTCATGCTATAATGAAAAGTAATTATTTTTGTTCGGCGTAAAGGATAGTATGAAGATTGACTTTTCGTCTTGAGGGTACTTTGGGCAAGGATAGTATAATACATTGTGTGGTAAACGCACGAGGAGGCAACAATCATGGAACAAGGTACAGTAAAATGGTTTAACGCAGAAAAAGGTTTTGGATTTATCGAACGTGAAGAAGGCGACGATGTATTCGTACATTTCTCAGCTATCCAAGGCGACGGATTCAAATCTTTAGACGAAGGTCAAAAAGTATCATTTGACGTAGAGCAAGGTTCTCGTGGAGCTCAAGCTGCTAACGTTCAAAAAATTGCTTAATCTTCATTCTTTTAAAACAGGTTCTCTACGGAGAGCCTGTTTTTTTGCATGAAAAAACCCTACTCAACGTACAAGTAGGGAGATGGTACAAGGTATTCGTCAAAATTTCATGCTTCAAAGGTTAGTTTAGTATAACATACTGGATTGACAATATGCGGAATTTTCCTAAATAATTTCTTTTTCTTTTCAAAGTGACAGGGCGTGGAGCTATTCGTAGAGAATGCTCAACAAATGAGGGAGAAGGTGGGAGTAAAAAAGTGGTATAAATTTTTAAGAAAAGCTCTTAATCTGTTTTTCGGTAATTCCTTCGATGACTTCCAGTTCACTAATCAAATACTCATAAGCATCATCCAGCATTTTCTTTTCGCTTGAATTGAGTGGTTTTTCTTTTTTCATTCGCAAGAGGTCACGTACAACTTCAGCGCCTTCTTGGATATCGCCTGTTTTGATTTTGTTTGTATTGATTTTATACCTTTCTTTCCAGGACAATAATGAATCTGAGGTTCCATTCTGAAAAATGTGGATAATGTTCTTGATGGCAAGTATATTCGTAACTGCTCTTATATTTGACCCAGACATTTTCTTTGTTGGAATCATCACTTTCATCTGGCTGACGGACATCTTAATGACATAATACTCTTCTGTCTCGGCAGAAAATTTCTTTTCTTCTATGGCTTCAATTATGCCTGTTCCGTGCATTGGATAAACAATGTTATCACCAATTTGAAACATTTCATCCACCTCCATAAATTGTATCTACTATAAGGGTATCACAAATGAAGGTGTAATAACCAAATTTTTAATAATAACATGTTTTTTATTTTTATGTCAATATTTTTTGTGCGAATTTCAGAGGATTTTTGCTGTGAAATGTCCATTGCGTACACCTGTGTAAAAGGAAAAGGTTGAAACATAACAAAAGACCAGCCAATCAGGCTAGTCTCTTAAAACAAATATCAATCACAACGTAGCAATATCAATCACAAACCGGTAACGCACATCACTTTTCAGCACACGTTCATACGCTTCATCAACTTGATTCGCGTTAATCACTTCAATTTGTGGTGCGATGTTGTGAGCAGCTGCGAAATCGAGCATTTCTTGTGTTTCTTGGATGCCGCCAACGAGTGAACCAGCAATGCTGCGACGGCCGGAAATTAATGAAAAGACGTGGAATTGATCCGGCTTAGGCGGTGCACCGACGTTCACCAAGGTTCCATCTACACGGAGTAAGGACAGATAGGCATCCACATTAATGTTGGCAGAGACCGTATTGAGAATGAGGTCATACTGACCGGCTAGTGTCTGAAACGTTTCAGGATCACTTGTAGCAAAATAGTCTTTTGCGCCAAATGATAGTGCTTCTTCTTTTTTATTCAAAGAGCGGCTCAATACCGTCACATCAGCGCCCAGAGCACTCGCGAATTGAATGGCGACATGACCGAGTCCGCCCATTCCGACAATGGCGACCTTTTTTCCAGGACCTGCCTTCCAGTGTTTTAATGGAGAATAAGTGGTAATGCCAGCACAGAGAAGAGGACTAGCGGCATCAAGAGGTAGTTGATCAGGAATGCTGACGACAAATCGCTCTGTCACGACAATCTTTTGACTATAGCCCCCATAAGTCGGTTTCCCGTCATAGTCAAGGTTGTTATAGGTTTGGACGACCCCTTTTGTGCAATACTGCTCGTCTCCATTTTGACAATATTCACAAATGCCGCAGGAATCCACAAAACAACCAACACCTACACGGTCTCCGATCTGAAACTTCGTCACATCATCACCTACAGCTGCAACGACCCCAGCAATCTCATGACCCGGAACCATCGGGAAAATGCCGCCGCCCCATTCATCAAAAGCGCTGTGGATATCTGAATGACAGATCCCGCTAAATTGAATATCAATTAAAATATCATGTGGACGAAGCGCTCTTCGTTCAATGGTCGTCCGTTCAAAATTCGCTTTTGCGCGTGGAACACTTAAAACATTTGATTGGTGCGTCTGACACATTCTTGATCATCCTTTCAAAAATAAGATTCGATTCTTTCTTCTATACTGTACTTCTTAAAGTGAACTATAAGTCAACAGGAAACCTTCTGTAATAACGAATTCAACATTCTTGAATCGAGAATTGAGCCAAAAGCATCTTGCTTTCTTTTTCAAAATGGAGATGATGAGGAAAGGGAGAACGGAAGGTAAGAGAAAGAGGGAGGGCACAATGAAAATAGCACAAGCAGCAAAACAGCTCGATTTATCCACTGCGACACTTAGATATTACGAAAATATTGGTTTGATTAGGGAAATCAAACGTGACGATCAAGGAATTCGTGATTATACAGAGGATGATCTTCAATGGATTGAATTTATCAAGTGTATGAGAAATGCTGGGCTCTCGATTGATGCGCTTAGAGAATATACAGCCTTATTTTTTGAGGATGATGATCATACGTTATCTTCGCGAAAAAACATTTTGATCAATGAACGAGAAAGACTCGTCCAAAAACAAAAGGAAATTGAAGAGACCATTAAACGATTGGATTTCAAAATAGAAAGTTATGAAGATATTATCCACAATCATGAGAAAAAACTCGCTCATCAGCTGAAAACTCATTCTCATTAAACGAAGAAAAACCTGTGACTTGTCACAGGTTTTTTTGATAGAGTTATCTTTTTGTGTAACGCACCCAGTTATAATGTGCGTGGAGCGGGGTAACACCGTTGTAGGAGCCGAGCCATTCATCGACACCTGCACCATTCCACAGGTTCATCATAATTTTCCCTGGTGTTTGAGGAATTTGTGTGGTGGCGGTATGCTTTAATTGTCCATCGACATACCATTTGATGGAGTTTGGCTGCCAGTCAAATGCATACGTGTGATAAGAGTTTGCTGCATCGAAACCAAGGTTGACGATCTTTTCATGATTTCCTACACCATTGGTATAGTAATTAAACTGTACCTTTGTCGTATCTTTTCCTAGAAATTCAATGTCAATCTCATCCCAAGGCGTGCCATCAGTCGGTCCCGTATAAGTGAAGAAAGAAGAGACGATCCCAACATTTTTAGCTGGCTTCATGTTGACTTCGTATAGCCCATAGCCGTACGTTTGAACGGAGCGGTTTTCTCCGCAGTCAAACTTGTTATAGGCGGGACTTGTGAGCGATAAACGCATTTCACCTGCTGAGGTCATCGACACATTATTTGCACGCCACGTACAGTTAAACATGTTTCCATTCGAGTATCCATCGGCTTTTTGCCATAACCCCGTATTATAGTTATTAAAAGGTTCATAAAACGATCCACCCGTTTGTGCCGAGGCACCCACAGTAAATGTGGACAAACTCAAGACTAATCCAGTGACAACCAGCAACAACATTCGTTTCATACGGTACATATTCGCATTCTCCTCTCCTTTTATGGAAGCGCTTTCTTTATTGATCATACATGATTCTTTCAAAAGGGAAAATCGGTCTAAATAATGATAAACAGTGTGCATCATTTAATAGAATTGAAAGAAAGATCATAAGTAAAAAATAATGATTGACAATGCGGACAGTTGTCCGTAAGATAATATCGGGACAATTGTCCTAAGAAAAACCTAAAGTGTTTTGATTTAACACATAGAGATGAGTGTCATGTGGATGAAGGTAAAGAAGGTGTGTATGGTGGAAAAGGATATTGGTGAGGAAATTGAAGAGATCGCATTCTCCTTGTTTCAAGAATTTGGTGTAGAAAATGTCAGCATGCATAAAATTGCGAAAACAGCTGGTGTTGGACAGGGCACTCTATACCGCCGCTACGCCAATAAAAGTGATTTGTGCCTTTCTATCCTTGGGGAGAGATTTGAACAGCTGATCCCAGCTTTGCATCTTTACTTGAGCAAAATAAGTGATCAGCCGGTTCGTGAACGTTTGCGCTATGTTCTCGAAGAAATTCATCTGATCGTCGGTCACCATTTAGACTGGATTCGGATGCTCACAATCTCTGGGAATTTAGAGCAGACAAGTAAAGTGTATGATAGTCATTACAGTCAATCACTCAGACAAATCATTCGTGAATTGCTTGAAGAAGCGAGAGAAAAGGGAGAAGCGAATATACAGGATATAGAACTGACAACGTTATGTATGTCTTCTCCAATGACGCCTGAGCTCATGTTTTATATACATGAATCTGGCTATTCGATCGACAAAATTGCTCAATTTGCAGCAGAAAAACAGATTTTATCCGTCTTTCAATAGACATTAAAGTGGCTCATTTCTGACCACCCTGACTTCCTAAGGTTCATCTAAATTGAAAAAGAAAAGGAGCCAACTTAATATGAACAAAAAGAAAGCAGCAGCTTCTGAAATTCGAACGCTGCCCATTATTATTTCTTTTATCACAGCTGGATTTATTGGCCTGTTCAGTGAAACGGCATTAAACATGGCGCTGAGAAGTTTAACGTTAGACTTTGGAATTGAAGCGACGACTGCTCAGTGGCTGACAACAGGATATTTATTAACACTTGGTATTCTCGTACCGATTTCAGGACTCATTCTTCAATGGTTTACAACAAGACAGCTTTTCATTACGTCGCTCGTCTTTTCGATCATCGGAACATTTATTGCGGCGGTTGCGCCGGTCTTTAGTATTTTAATGGTAGCACGTGTCGTGCAGGCAGTCGGTACAGCATTGCTTCTGCCATTGATGTTTAATACGATTTTGGTCATCATCCCGCCTCATAAACGAGGCCGATCAATGGGGATTATTGGTCTTGTGATTATGTTTGCACCAGCTGTCGGCCCGACAGTCTCTGGTCTTATTTTGAAATCGTTGACTTGGCATTGGATTTTCTGGATTTCACTTCCTTTATTAATGGCTGCACTTGTCTTTGGTTTTATCTTTATGCAAAATATTACAGAACCAACAAGACCGAAAATCGACATCTTATCGATTGTGCTTTCAACCATTGGTTTCGGTGGAATAGTATATGGCTTTAGCAGTGCCGGTGAAGGCGGCGGCTGGAGCAGTATGCATGTCATCGTTGCAATTGTAGTTGGTGTCATAGGGATTCTCGTGTTCTCTTTAAGACAGTTGAACATGAAAGAACCAATGCTGAACTTAAGCCCGTTTAAATATCCGATGTTTGTCATTGGGTTACTTCTGATTTTAGTGTGTATGATGGTGATGCTGTCTGCTATGATGATTTTGCCATTGTATCTGCAAACGTCCTTGGCGCTTTCTACATTTACAGCAGGTTTAATGCTGTTGCCAGGTGGAATTATCAACGGACTGCTATCTCCAATCATGGGTGGTCTATTTGATAAGTTTGGTCCAAAATGGCTTGTCATTCCAGGTCTTGTCATTGTCGCAGCGACGATGTTTGGCTTTACGAATCTAAGTGTGAATACGTCGATTGGATTTATTGTAACTCTTCATATTACCTTAATGATCGGAATCGCGATGATCATGATGCCTGCTCAAACCAATGGATTAAATCAGCTTCCGCCAGAGCTATATCCGCATGGTACAGCGATTATGAATACTTTGCAGCAAGTGTCAGGAGCTATTGGTACTGCGATCGGTATCTCGATCCTTTCATCAGGAACTCGCAGCTTTATGGAAAATGTATCTGATCCCGCAAATCCGGTGAATCAGCTGCTCGCCTTTACAAATGGTGTCCAGCATGCATTTATCTTTGCCGTGATCATGACCGTCATTGGATTGATTATTGCTTTCTTCATTAAACGAGTGAAGGTAGAACAGCAAGTATCATAAGAGAAATGAAAAGCACTGAGGACATAGCGCCGCAGTGCTTTTTTTCAATAAATTAGTCTTTCATCAAATAATAATGTCATTAAATATGAAAATAAATGAAAAAAAAGAGTCGTACATAATGGTTACTATTGAAATTAATGATGTGAGATAATCTGATAAGTTATTTCAATGTTTTTTTAAGGGTTTTAAATATCCCTTATTCACTTTATAAAAAACCGAACTAACCATTATTGGCAGTTCGGTTTTTTGTACGATCAGATATTCCAAATATCTATCTTAATGGTTGTTAATCAGCTATTTACTTTTAGGGTACGTAAATATTCAGAGAATTTCTCAAGACCTGCTTTTAATACATCTGTTGAACATGCGTAACCGATACGAACGTAACCTTCCATATCAAAGCAAGAACCTGGCGTTAAGAATGTGCCATTCGTTTTAAATAGGTCAACGCAAAATTCTTCTGATGAAACAGGGTAATCGTATTTCAGCATAGATGTTGTGCCTGCACGTGGCTTTACGTAGGAGATTGAAGGTTCATTTTGAACCCACTCATCTAAAATAGCCAGATTATCTTTGATAATTTTGCGGCTTCTCCCTAGGACTTTGTCGTAGTTTTTAAGAGCATGAACGGCTAACATATCGTCAAGCACACCACAGCTGATTGTTGTGTAATCACGGTGTTTTATGCATTCAGCGATCACATCACTTGGACCTGCAATCCACCCAAGGCGCAATCCGGCTAATGAAAATACTTTTGACATACTTGATGTACTGATTCCTTTTTCATATAAATCAGCAACAGATGGCACAACAAGGTTATCTTCCTGTAATAGGTTTCTGTATACTTCGTCGCACAGCAAGTAAGCATCACATGAGCGTGCAATTTCTACAATTTCTTCAAGCATTTCTCTCTCAATAATAGCACCTGAAGGATTATTCGGATTGTTGATAATAATCAATTTTGTTTTTTCGTTAATCAGAGACTTTAATTCGTTTAGATCCGGCAGGAAGTTATTTTCTGGTCTCAATGGCAGCAGATCTACATTCGCGCCAAATGAAGCAGGCACATCATATAACTGCTGGTATGTTGGGTGTACAGCAATTACATGATCTCCTGGCTCAATAAGAGAATAGAGCACTAAGAAGTTTGCACCAATTGCTCCATTCATGACAAGTACATTATCAGCTTCAACTGTCTCATACAGGCCAGATACTAAGCTTTTAAACTCTGGAGATCCTTCAATATGTCCGTATGTTAATTTTTTCTTTCCGACTTCATTGAAAAAATCTGCCGGATTTGAGCCGTCGATTCCAATCAACTCATTTACAGTGAAAGATTCAACACATGTTTCCGCGATATTATAAACGGCCTCTTGCTCGTATAAATTCATCCAATGTTCTACAGCAAATGTTTTAATATTCATCCGATTAACTCCTCTGTAAGTATGATCTTATTTTTTTGATACGTAGTCTTTTGGTAAAGAATACTTTCTAAAATCTGCTTATTTAAAAGGCTATCGATCAGTTACAGCTTTGTCGACATCCCAATTTGTTTTTCTTCTGCCTGTTCTAGAACATAGCTCGCTGTCAATAGATCTTGAAGAGAGATGCCTGTACTGTCAAAAACAGTGATATCTTCTGGAGAAATGCGTCCTGGTGCTTGATTTGTAATCACTCCTCCAATTTCCGAAATGATGCTATCTTTTGCGATGATGCCTTTTTTAAATGCAGTTTCAAATTCTCCTACCGTAACAGACTGTTCAAGGTCATCAACGAATATGCGAGCATCAGTTAAAATATTTTCATCAATTTCCTGTTTTCCTGCCATGTCTGCACCCACACATGAAAAATGAGTACCTGGCATTACCCATTCTTTTAGAATAATTGGTTGGCGTGCTGGAGTAGCTGTAATAATAATATCTGCATTTCTCGTAGCTGTTTCAATATCATTAACCGGCGTATACTCAATCTCTATCTTTTGAAGCATTTCTTCATAAACTTCCGGGTTTTGTTCTTTAGTTTGAGCTAACAGCTCTTTTAACTTGCCTTTGATGTCTGCGCAAAACTGACCAGCTCGGTCAAATGAATGAGCATTATACACTCGAACTCTTTTGATATAGTTCATTGTCATTAAAACAGCTAAGATTTGATAAGCCGCAACATGACCTGATCCTACCATAAGCAATTCTTCTGAATCTTTTCTTGCTAAATATTTAGCTCCAATTCCACCAGCTGCTCCGGTGCGCATCATGGTCATATACTCACCGCTCAAGATACCGATTGGAAGGCCTGTACAGCTGTCAAGAACTAAGACAGTACCAACAACAGCAGGAAGGCCTTTAGAAGGGTTGTCCTCGAACCAGGAAACAAGCTTTAAACCGAAAATGCCTGCTCCTGACACTTCTCCTGATTTAATATCCATGTCCGCTTTACCAGGTTCGAACTCGTGAAACACCATTGGAAATAAAGAAGCTTCTTTATTTTCTTTTAAGACGTAAGCTTTTTCTACGATATCGATTACATTTTTCATATCAAGAATAGATTTGATATCTTCATGATTTAAAACTTTAAATGGGTACATAATATTCTCCCTTTCCCTTACTTCGTTAAGCTCTTTATCAATCTATCACAGGATGAAACAAGCTAAAAATTAATTAATTTAATAGTATGCATTAGAAAACTTTAGCGATAAATCATCACCTTAAGAGTAAGGAGATGATTTGGTTTTTTATTGGTGTTTTAAATCAGTCGATTCAATAGTTACCAATAAAAAATGAATGATTCGTATCAAACTTTTAGATTCTCCCGTTAAAATTTTTGATATAATGATTTGATTGCTATTCTCTTCAGAGCATCTTGTCTATGGGGTTATATGGTTAACCTTATATCCTATGTGAAAGATGATTATTTTATATACTTTTGGTTAGGAGCTTTTGTAGGCTATAAAAAACATAGATAGTGAGATGAAGGTTAAATGGAACTCAGAAATCTAAAAACTTTTCAAGTAGTAGCCAATGAATTGAATATGACCAAAGCTGCAAAGATCTTAAAATATACTCAACCCACTATTACTTTGCAAATTCAAGTATTAGAAAGGGAACTAAACCATTCTCTATTCACCCGTATTGGAAAAAAAACGTTTTTGACGCCTGCTGGAAAAAAATTAAAGCAGCATACAGATAGATTATTTGAATTAATGGAATATATGGAAAGAGACATGGAAGAGTTAAATGGTCCTTCCGGAAGTCTAACTATTACAGCTTCAGAATATTATTGTACGAATCACCTTTCCCTACTGCTTAGTTCTTATACAAAATTGCATAAACAAGTTAAGCTGCGCCTCATGCCAGCAAACAGCCTTATAGCTGTCGATAAAATTTTAAATAATGAAGCAGATATTGGGATTGTTGCAGGGGAAGTTGATTCCTCAGAATTAGAAAAGTTTGTTTTAGAAAGGGAAAAGGCGGTGTTGGTTGTCTCCGCCGATCTTACCAAAAATCGCTCTAAAGAAGAGGTTATAGAATCCTTTCCGTTTCTCGCTTATCATGAACATTGCGGTTTTAGCTCAATTACAGAGCAGTGTTTTTCTGAAATTAACACCCGTCCATCTTCTATCATTGAATGCGGGGGAAGTGATGAAACGATTAGGCGGGCAGTTTTAAATAAAACCGGAATCGCCTTGCTTGGTGAAAATATGATTAAAGAGGAATTAGCAGAGGGTATTCTTATCCCTTTGCATTACTGTGAAAAACCAATTGAAACATCTGTCGTATATTTAAAAAGTCGTTCAGAAGGACCAACCATTCAATCTTTCTGTGAATTGCTCAAAGAAACTTGGTTTGCAGTTACAGATTGATCGTATTTTAGATTATCTTCTTTTTTTCATTCTCTTAGTATCGTGTGTTAAATTCAGTGTGTTACTTAGCTTTATTGATTAGTTTAGCTAATGAACGTATACCTTCTTCAATGTCTTCTCTTTTTTATTTTGATTATTCCAGTAAGGTGCTGCTGTTTCAGTAGAAGGAAAAGAGGAAAAAGGAACGAATGAGTTAAGAAGAAATGAATAAGATAGGAGTCTGAGATCATGAACTTAGAAGAACAAATCAAAATCGCTGCTTCATTACGCCAGCCATCTGAAGGTTCATTAGCGAGTCAATCGGAACTAAAGCCAGTAAATCCTCCTGATGTGAACAAAATGGAATATGACATTCCAACAAGTGCTGGCGAAACAAAGGTGTGGGTGTTTAAACCAGTGAACACATCAAAGCAGCCGCTTCCTGTTTTTGTGAATTTACATGGTGGCGGATTTATCATGGGCAGTGCTGAAATGGATAATCCATGGTGTCCAGTCATTGCAGACCGGGCGCAATGTATCGTGGTCAATGTCGAGTATCAGCTTGCTCCTGAGCACCCTTTCCCAGCGGCTCTTCATGAATGCTACGATGTACTGAAGTGGCTGTATGACCACCCTGATGAACTTCAAATCGATCGGACTGCATTAGCCATTGGCGGACATAGTGCAGGAGGAAATTTGGCAACGGCTGCTTGTCTATTGAATATTCAAAAAGGAAATACACTCCCAATTGTTTATCAGGTGCTCGATTATCCACCGCTTGATCTAGCCACTGATCCAGCACAAAAGCCAGCGTTTGAAGAAGCGATTCCAGTTGAATTGGCGAGACTCTTTAATTCCTTCTATCTGCAAGGCCAAGATCCGCGCAATCCGCTCGTTTCTCCGGTTTTTGCAGATCGTTCATCCTTGGCACAAATGCCTCCAGCTCTCGTCATCACAGCAGAGAAGGATTCGCTGGCTGAAGAAGCTGAGCAATATGCTGCCAAGTTAAAAGAAGCTGGGATAGACGTCACGTATAAACAATTTAAAGGAGTTCCACACGGCTTCACGCACGCCGGAGATTTAGCCATAGCTGAAGAAGCTTGGCATTTGATGGGGGATCAGCTAAAGAAGGCGTTTGAATAAAAAAAGCAGAGTGATTCAAAAGCACAGGAGACAATGGGCCTGTGCTTTTCTTATTGTTTCTGAAAAAAGCGTCAGATATCTTTCCTCATTGTCGATATAATAGAAAAAATAGATGATTTCTAAAAAAGGAGCTAATGAAATGAAAAAAGAACAGCTGCAGGCATTTTGTCTTTCCTTAAAAGGAACAACCCATGATTATCAACCTGAGTGGCAGGCAGATCGTTATCATATTGGCGGAAAGATGTTTGCTATGATGGGGGGAGATGCGAATCGAAAGCCTGTCATCACTTTAAAATGTGATCCTCTTCGTGCTGAAGAACTAAGAGAGATGCATGAAGGAATTATCCCTGGCTACTATATGAATAAGACTCATTGGAATTCCATTTACCTTGATGCAGACATTCCATCCTCATTTGTAGAGGAGTTAATCGAACATTCCTATCAATTGGTTTTTCAAAAATTAACAAAAAAATCTCAGCATGACATCCTCCAAAATGATTCAAAAGGAAGTAACTGAGGAGCTGTATCTAAGTTGACATGATACCCTTTGACTCTCTTCAAAATTGACTTGAGTAAAATGCTGTCGTTATAATTTAACCAGTTAGAAGACGCGAATAGGGGGATGTAAAATGGGCTATACAGTCATTACAGGAGCAAGCTCAGGTATTGGATATGAGGCGGCTCTCGCCTTTGCAGCACGAGGGAAAAACCTTATATTAGCTGCACGCCGGCTCAATAAACTCCAGGAATTGAAGAAAAAGATTCATGATCAATTTCCCGATATCAAAGTAGTCATACAGTCAGTTGATTTAACAAACATAGAGCAAGTGTATTCATTTTATGAATCATTGTCAGATTATGAGCTGGATACGTTCATTAATAATGCAGGGTTTGGTCACTTTGGCTCTATAGGAGAACAAGATTTAAGTAAAATTGGGGATATGCTTCATCTGAATATCGAAGCATTAACGATTCTATCCACCTTATTTGTTCGTGATTATGAGCAAGTAGAGGGAGCTCAGCTCATTAACATTTCTTCACGAGCAGGCTATACAGTCGTTGGCAATGCCGTCACCTATTCAGCAACGAAGTTTTACGTGAGCGCCTTTACAGAAGGACTGGCCCTAGAATTGAAAGAAAAAGGTGCCAAATTACAGGCAAAAGTATTAGCGCCATCCGCGACAGAATCAGAATTTGCAAAGCGTTCATTGGATGTAGACGAATTTGAATATGAAGGCAATTTCAAGAAATATCATACATCAAAAGAAATGGCTGCTTGTATGCTTGAGCTTTATGACAGTGAAAAAACAGTCGGTATTGTGGACGGAAAGACATTCGAATTTGAATTGAAAGATCTAATCTTTTCACACGCAGGTTCAATGAAGAAATAACGATTCCCATCACTGAGGTAGATATCCTCAGTGATTTTTTTATGGCATGATTGACTGTGTGGTCAAGCATATTTGGAGCACTTAAAATGCGTAATAAATCAGGTAAAAACAACCTATACATTAAATATTTTTTGCTGTAGTAAAGACATATATTAAAATATGAAAACCACTCAGAATAAAACCTGAGTGGTCTTTGTTCGTTTAAATGTCATTAAAATCTAATCCAAGGTTCTTTTTCAATTGAATCTCTAAGTAATCTCTTTTTAAAAATTTACCGTTTCGAAATTCTGGAGAAAAGATTTTAGGATTGAACAACTCTAGCCCGTTTTCAATCCAATGTTTTCTCCATATGATATGGGACTTTTCAACAATTTCTTGGTCTGTTAACCCTTCATGATCAAATTCATCACAATCAAAATCATCTACTCCAAACTCAAAACCGCAACATGGACAAATTTCGTTACTACCTGCAAAATCGGAATAGTAAGGTCTTTCTTCTAATTCATTATAGCCGCAAATTAAACAAACGTTTTTATTCATTTCTACTGGTCCTTCCAATAATTAATTCCTCTTTTAGGTTTGAAAAAAGTGATAATGACATCTTTATCTTTTTGTTTCTCTACAGATAAAAATTCATTTGTTTTTTTATTATATTTATAATAACGGTGTTTACCATTAAATTTTTTCTTGCTTTTCTTTTCTAAAATATTGTTGCTCTTACTTGCTCCTAATAGTTTGCGTGCTTTATTTAAATACTCAGATTTGGTAATGTTACCAAATTCTTTTTTGTGTTTCTTATAATGATAGTCTAGCCGCGACATACTCACTTTTTTGACTGCGTTTGAAGTAGTGGTTTTCTTACCATGTTTTTTAACAGCATTTTTAACAGCAGTTTTACCAAACTTCTTTATTGCTTGGTTAATTCCAACACGAGCAATATAGATTGCTACGACTACTAAAGGATACCATGATGCTTGAATTTGTGAGTCACTTACTGTGTACTCTTCACCAGTTTCAATATCCACTAATAAGAGATGAGGTTCGCTTTTTTCAGCAACATCAATATCTGCTATTTCAAAATTATATTTTACAGTCTCTTTTGTGTCTTCATCAACAATTTCAGCCTCAACCATTGGTAATTGTTCTGATTCTTGAGATAAAATCACTTTACTGTTGATCAATAAATTTTCGTTTTCAACACTTACTTCAAGTTCCTGTTCATTATTCGTGTTTTTAATGACCTCTGTACTATGCAATTCCCCCGTGTTTTGTAGAGTGTTAATATCATTTGAATTAATTTCATCATGTTCATTTGAATTCATGGTCGCATTAGAAATGCTAGGTCCAATAATTGAAAATATCATTACTAAACTTATTACTTTAATAATATTCTTAAACATCATAAACTCCTAATTCTTATTTAATAATAGGCCATAACCATAGGTTGAATCTCGTTCGTCATTATTCAGAGTTTGAGTTTTTTGTTTTAATCTGTGAAGAATATCTTTAAAAGATAGCGAAAAGTCATCTGGTATTAGCTTGGAAATATACCCTGTAGCATTTGCTGTAGCAAAAGAAGTACCGCTTAAAACTTTAACTTCAGCCAATTTTTTTATTTTCACTGTTTCTACATCGACACCAAGAGAAACAAAGTCGATTTTTCCTTTAGCTGCAAATTTATATATCTTATTTTTAGAATCAACAGCAGAAATAGAAATCACGTTATTATAACGAGCAGGATAATCACTTTTTAAACCAAATTTATTACCTGCAGCAGCTATAATTAAAATATTATGACTAACGACTTCATCAATCTTTTTTTGTAGTTTTACATTATTCTCAGAAAGACCAAAACTCATATTGATGAGATTCACTTTGTTGTCAATACACCAATCTAATGCTTTGATTAAAGTTTCTACACTTGTGTTTCCATTCTCGTCTAAAATATTTCCATCATAAAAATCTATGTTCTCATTGTTTTTATTAATAATTTCAGCAATAGCAGAACCATGTCCGAAAGAATCCATCACTGTTTTCTTATTATCAAAGCGCTTTATCACAGAAACATCAACATGATTTACGTCAATACCGCTATCAATGACTGCTATTTTAATGTTGTGATCATTTTTAGGTATGTAAATGAAAACAATAGTGATTATTATGAACAAGAAAAGAAAAATAAACTTTATTTTCATATTCCCTCCTTTATAGTATATTCTACTCACGTAATTATTTTTTTCCATATGTAAATAATTTTGTTAAGGTAAAATTAAGGTTAAATGGGTTATTTTTATAATTTAGTTTTATGTTTTAAAGTAATTCATTAAAAATATAAGGAGTATTCCCAGTATTTGGTTCTATATCTTTAGCCTCATGCCGATGAATGAAGGTATGGTATAAAGTAAAGCCTATAGAAAGAGATTTAGCCATGAAATCCATCAAATGAGGAAAAGAGATGATCCAATGAACATGACAAAATGGTTAGGTGCTGTCCTTCTTTCTGTTTTATTACTAGTGACAGCAGCTTGTGCGAACACAGGCACTCAAGAGAATACTCAAAGCGAAAAAGAAAACGTATCCAGTAAAACAAAAGAGAAAAACAATGCGGTTGAAACAGGGAATAAGTCCTTATCAAATATTAAGGTATTAGCCACAGGCGGGACGATTGCTGGCAGTTCAGATAGTGATACAGATACGACGGGCTATAAATCTGGTGCACTTGGCATCGATAAAGTCATTGCTTCAGTTCCACAGCTGAAGGATATTGCAAATGTCACTGGTGAGCAGGTTGCGAATGTTGGAAGTGAAAATGTGGATGACGCTCTTCTTTTAAAATTAGCCAAACGAGTGAATGAGCTATTAAAAGATGATCAAGTGGATGGCATTGTCATCACGCATGGAACAGATACACTTGAAGAAACAGCTTACTTTCTAAATCTGGTGGTCAAAAGTGATAAGCCTGTTGTGGTCGTTGGCTCAATGAGACCAGCGTCGGCTATCAGTGCAGATGGCCCGCTTAACTTGTATCATGCGGTAAAAATTGCATCCACCAAAGAAGCTAAAGGCAAAGGAGTCATGGTCACATTAAATGATCGAATTGCTTCGGCTCGATTTATTACGAAAGCAAACACGACCACAACTGATGCCTTCAAGTCACTTGAGCAAGGATACATCGGAGTAGTTACTGGTGAAGTGGTGTCCTTTTATAACGAACCGACAAGAAAACATACGACTGAAAGCGATTTTGATGTATCGAAGATAAAAGAATTGCCACAAGTCGATATTTTATACGGCTATCAAAATGATCAAAAATATATGTATGATGCTGCAGTAAAAGCAGGAGCAAAAGGGATTGTTGTAGCCGCAGCAGGAAATGGAACGATGTCAACAGAAGCCATCAAAGGAGCAACAGATGCAGTGAAAAAAGATGTGGTTCTCGTGCGATCAAGCCGTACAGGTAATGGAATTGTCACCCACGAAAAAACGGATGATGAACATCACTTTGTGTCGTCTGATTCATTAAACCCGCAAAAAGCACGTATTCTGCTCATGCTTGCACTGACGAAGACAAAGGATCCAGATAAAGTGCAGAGGTATTATGAACAATATTAATAAAGAAAAAGACCCGAGTCATATCGGGTCTTTTTTCATGCAAGTTTCTGATGTTCAGCCCGCTCCTTTAAAGAGCGTAATATATTTCGCCAAATATCGTCTACATCAGTAAGAAAGTGCCCTGCTTGATCTATATAATGGGTTTTGACGTTTGGAATCGCCCGAGCTATTTTTTCTATTTCTACAAATGGAGCCATCGTATCTTCTTTTCCATGCCAGACATCAACAGGGATTTGAATATCTTTCATATCGAAGGCCCATGGTTTCGAAAGTAAAACGGGTTCATGAATACATTCATCCACCGATTGACGAGTCGCTTCGTGTAAATGTGTCATCATCATTTCTAACTGCTCATCGGTTTGAAGGAATTGCCGATCCCATGGATGTAAATGCTTGTTCCCGTTTTTGGCCAGCTTCTTAAATTTCTCTGGTTTGTTCTCAATCATTTTTTTCTGGGAACGATAGCTTGCTTTCAATAGCCAAGGAAACTTCTCACTAAGGAAAAAGGCTAATTTATTTTCTTTCAGCATGCTTTTCGGCGGTTTTCCGCCCTGAAAAGGGGTTGTACTTGAGATCAGAGCGGCTGAAAGGACGCGATCCGGCAATTGATAGGCACAACCAGCTGCGAATGCACCGCCTCCAGATACACCCATCACTGAAAAATGTTGAATGCCAAGATTATCTGCCACTTCCTGCACGTCTATTGCCCAGTCTAAAATTGTGCGGTCAGGTAGTGGGGTGGATAAACCAAATCCAGGTCGATCTAAACAGATGAGACGAATGCCGAGCTTTTGAGAGATTGGATCATCATCTAAAAACATCACTCTTGATCCAGGTGTTCCATGAAAAAAGAAAATTGGAAACCCCGAAAGATCACCGTATTGAATCAAACCGATGTGCCGGCCATCTTGTAAATGAATCCTTGTCATATTTTCAGCCCCTTAATAGTTTAGTTAACTTAAATGTCGGGGAGAGAAACACCGTATTAAGGCGCTTCTTTCGCAATCTGATAGATTTTTTCGTATAGAGATAGTAATGTTTTTAAATCTTCTTTTGGAAGCTTTGCATAATATTTTTGAATTAGATGCAATTGAATGTCTTCTGTATTCTTGTGATAGTCATGGCCCTTTTGAGCACAATCAACAATGATTTCTCTTCGGTTATGCGGATTAATTTCTCGTGTGACATAGCCGAGCTGCTCAAGCCTTGATACAAGCTGGCTAGCTGCGCTGGCAGAAATCGAAAAGTAATCAGCTAATTCATTGATTGTTCTCGTTTTCGTACGCAGCAACTCAAGCGTCAGCTCTTGTTTGGCTGATAAATCTGCATACTCATATTTTAAACATCGCTGATACTCTTCTACATAAATTGAGCCTAGAGCATTCGAGTATTCAATGATTTTTTTACTGTAATGAATAATTTCCTCATCCAATGACATCACCTCTATTCTATTATAGGCAATTTTTATATTTAAGTGAAGTTAAATATAAAGGAAAATTAAATGAATGATGAACACGTAGTAGGTCAAGGCAGCCATGAAAAGGTCGCAGAAGAAAAATGCGTATAAGTCCTTTTTAGTGATAACGCAGATGACTGTTTTGTTTGTTTTTACATGAATTACGCCTTATGAATCGATGCCATTTTCATTGTATTATGAGGAAAATCCATTTATAATAAAAAATAAACCAACTGGTCGGTTTTATTTTGTTCACATTAAGAAATGTAGGGTAGAAAGGGATTGTGACACATGACAAGTACCCAAAGCGGGGCTGGAAAGAGTGAGAAGACGAAGCAAAAAATCGTCACCGCTTCTCGTGATTTATTTGCGAAAAAAGGTTATTCAGAAACATCCGTGCGCGATATTTTAGAGGCTGCTGAGGTGAGTAAAGGTAATCTCTATCACCATTTCAAAGGAAAAGAGTTTTTGTTTCTTCATATTATGGAAGAGGATCATCGTTTGATGATGGAAACGTGGCATGAGGAAAAGAAAACACTGAACCGAGCTATTGATAAGCTTGCGGGATTTGCAGAGCTGCTCAGTCAAATAGGGATTAACTACCCATTAATGAGAGCGAGTGAGGAATTTTGTGCCAGCGCCTTTACATCAGATGAAGTCATGGAACGGCTGAACAAGATTGATGTCGATTTTGATGATGTGATGAGAGATATCTTACTTGAAGGAAACAAAGATGGCAGCTGGTCGATCCAACATGTGGAGTCAAAAGTGAAAATATTACTTTCCGTTTTTTATGGATTAGACGTGTTATATAAAAATGACACCATTGAGCAGAAGAAAGAGTTACAAAAAGAGGCGATCTCATTGTTTATTCACGGAATCAACCATCATGAGTAACAAGTGAGTCAGTAAAGGGGAAACAAACATCATGCAAAAACCGATTCGTGAGCAAAAAGCTGTACTCGTTATTCTATTAAGTAATATATTTATTGCGTTTTTAGGCATTGGTCTCATTATTCCTGTCATGCCGCTATTCATGAATGTGATGCATCTAACAGGGAGTACGATGGGATATCTTGTGGCGGCATTTGCCGTTGCTCAGCTCATCGCATCACCGATTGCAGGGAGATGGGTAGACCGCTACGGAAGAAAGATTATGATTGTGTCTGGGCTGTTCCTATTCGCGTTATCAGAACTCGTTTTTGGTCTTGGAACACACGTGTACGTTCTGTATGTTGCAAGGCTTCTAGGCGGAATTAGTGCGGCATTTATCATGCCTGCTGTCACTGCGTATGTCGCAGATATTACGACCGTTCAAGAAAGATCAAAGGCGATGGGCTATGTTTCTGCGGCCATTAGTACTGGTTTTATCATTGGCCCGGGAATTGGCGGGTTTATTGCAGAATACGGCGTACGCCTGCCATTCTTCTTTGCAGCAGGGATTGCGTTTATTGCTGTCATTTCGTCTATGTTTATGCTGAAGGAGCCTTTAACAAAAGAAGAGCGAGAGAAGCAAATGAATGAAGTGAAAGAATCGACTTTCTTTAAAGATTTGAAAAAATCGATTCATCCAAGCTACCTCATTGCCTTTATCATTGTATTTGTCCTCGCATTTGGACTATCTGCATATGAAACAGTCTTTAGCTTGTTCACAAATCATAAGTTTGGATTTGGTCCAAAAGATATTGCCGTGATCATTACCGTCAGCTCGATTGTGGCAGTCATCATCCAAGTACTTGTGTTTGGTAAACTGGTAAATACCCTAGGAGAAAAAAGAGTCATTCAGCTATGTCTGATTATCGGGGCTGTCCTTGCTTTCGTTTCAACCGTTGTGTCAGGCTTTTTGGTTGTCTTGATTGTCACATGTGTTATTTTCCTTGCGTTTGATTTATTGCGTCCAGCATTAACGACCTTCTTATCGAAAATCGCTGGCAACCAGCAAGGATTTGTCGCAGGAATGAACTCCACCTACACAAGCCTAGGCACGATTTTCGGGCCGGCACTTGGCGGCATCTTATTTGACCAAAATATTCACTTCCCATTTCTATTCGCAGGTGTTGTCTTATTTCTTGGATTAGGCTTAACCCTGATTTGGAAGGGAAAAGTGACAGAAGAGGCAGCGGCAGAATAATGAGAGACCTTTTAAATAAGGTCTCTTTTTTAAATTGCGCTATTGATGCAGAAGAATTCCTTTTGCTGAAAAGAGTCCTGTATGTCAGCAGCTTTTTCTTTATAATGGAAGGAAAGGAGGAAAAATCGTGCATCTCTTGGAACGGCAAAAGACACCAGCAATGAAAGAAGGAATTAAGCAGATCGATCCGGCATATCCAGTGTTTGTAGATGCGGTCATGGATGGCATGATACAAGGACATCTTTATGTAGATAATGAAGCACATCCGCTTGTATATTTTCTCGAAGCTCCATGCGGCATTTATTATGTGGCAGGAAGGAGTGAAGCGGAGCTGTTACGCTGTTCAGTCTTTATTGTGGATGTGTACGAAAGGCAGAAAAGACAAAATGCCCGGTTCACCATATTTTCAGCAAATCCATCAACAGATGCGATGATGAAAAAATGTCTTGGGTCACATTTGAATGAGATGGAAAGACATGCGTACGTTTATTCACAGACACATTCTCATGTCACAGCGTCTCATCCAGGCTATAGAGTAGAGCGGACAAATGAGCAGGTGATGACTGCAAGCAGGGCTTTTCCTCCTAGCTATTACGAAGCCTATTGGGGAGAAACAGCTCGCTTTCTATCAAAGGGAATCGGGATTGCCATTTTAGATGGAGAGAACGTGGTGAGTGAGTGTGTCTCTATTTTTTCAAGTGAAGATCGTGCAGAGATAGATATTTGGACAGATGAGACTTATCGAGGAAAAGGTTTGGCGCTGCTGGCAGCTCAGCATATGATCAGCATCTGTCTTGAAAAAAAGAGGACACCGCATTGGGATTGCGATGTCCATCACCTTGCTTCAATCAAACTAGCAGAGAAGTTAGGCTTTCAGAGGATCAAAACCTATCGATTGTTTTATGGTTCATGATGAGAAGGTCTTGAGATACCAAGCATCCATTGCAGAATGCTCAGAGCCTTCAAGCGGTTTTGAAAGAAGAGAAAAGCCGTATCGCTGATAAAGGCCTATAGCCGCTGTTAATTCCCGGCGGGTTTCTAAATAACACGCTTCGTAGTATGTAGAGGCATATTCCAGCGCCGTATCCATCAGTTTTTTGCCCACACCTTTTCCTTGTGCTTTTGGACTTAAATAAAGCTTTTGTAATTCACATACTCCATTTGTGAATGGAGCAATCCCTACACCACCCACAATCTCACCATGCTCTTCAGCAATCCAATAGGCTGCATGAGTCAATGATTGATAGTATTCGAAAAGCTGGTCAAGTTGGGGGTCAGTGTAGGCTGTTCCTTCAATTGCTAGATTCGCTGATTCTAGTGACTGGCGGATAATCGCTGCGATATACGGATTGTCTTTTTGCTCGATGGGTCTAATGTTCATTTGAAGTACCTCCGTTGTTAAAGGTTCAAAAAAGAGAATGGGAGTTGATATCACATGTTCTGGCTGCAAACAGCTATTTTTACAATCGTTATTTTGTGTCTCTCATGGTGGGCAGGGAAAAGAAGCCGGCAGCGTCATGCGGGGTTCATTGTCCCTATATGCTTGATTTTATTTGGTTTGGTTTTATTGATTGTCAGTCTCTTTATTGGTAGATGGGAAGGCATGGCGCTCAGTCTATCAAGCGTCTCTATCGTTCTCTCTTCCATCATTTGTTTAATCATCGTCACTGGGATTCAATTTTTTAAAAAAGATGACCCTTCTTAAGCAGGAGCATCTGTATTCATCATGTTTTTATATTCTTCACGAAGGATGCCCATGATGATGACATCTGAGTATGTACCGTTGAAATAGAGCGCTTGGCGTCTTTTTCCTTCATATTGAAATCCGGCTTTCTCGTAGCTTCGAAAGGCCCTTGGATTGTGGGAAAAGACTTCAAGCTCAAGACGGTTGAGTTCTAATGTGTCAAAGGCAAATGCTTGAACCATCCGAACAGCTTCAGTGCCATAGCCCTTTTGAAAATGCTCCGGCCCGTGAAGCGCAATGCGGAAGCTTGCCGTATGATTGATTGGATCAATGTCCACAATCGCCGCATCTCCAATCATCTCTTTCGTATCCAGCAGACAAATGGCGAAATCTCGTCTGCTGTCATCCTGCAAAAAACGGGTATAGGCGGATCGAATTTCTTCTAGTGTGAACGTTTTTGGTGTGCCAGTCATATGAAGTGTTTCTGCATGCTGGCACCCTCTTTGAATACCAGGATAATCTTGCTCTTCAATCGGTCTCAAAAATATACGAGTCATGACGGATCACCCTCCTCTATATATCGAGAGATTTCAATTAAATTCAGATCAGGATCACGGATATAAACAGATTCAATGGGACCTAATGTACCGGTGCGTCTGACCGGCCCCTCTTCAATCGGGACCACTTGCTTCCGAAGGTGCAGCAGCAAACTGTCCATGTCTAAATCGGTGATAAAGCACAAATCATGAGATCCAGGAAGAGGATGAGCCGCTTTTGGCTCAAATTCATGACCAGCTTCATGAAGGTTGATCTTCTGTAAACCAAAACGAAGCGCTTTACGGCCTTCACCAAAAGTTTCTTCCTTCATCCCTAATACGTTTGTATAAAAGCGAATGGTGTCCTCCATATGTTGTACAGTCAACACGATATGATCAAGTCGTCGTATCATCAGTCTCTCCTCCAAGTATGATCATTGATTGAACTGACTCTATTATATCATCACCTAAAGAGGATACCTTATTTAATCACGGTTTTATAGCTCCAGCTTTCCAAGGACATTTCCTTTCCGCGCAATACCCTTTCATCAAACTCCATCCAGCCATTTTTCCGGTAGAAATGACGATTGGCCTCGTTGTGTGTAATCAGTGTGAACAGTCCGCCGCCTTGCCGGGCGATAAAGGGAAAAAGGCATTGCTTTAACATGCGGCTTCCGAGTTTTTTTCCTTGTTGGTCTTTTGCCACGACAAGTGCTTCTAAATACCAGTAAGGCTTCTTTAAGGAAGAACACGCTTTTTTCGCCTCCTTTAAAACACGGAACACATGCTGAATGGCCGATATACCGCCAGTGAAGAGCAGCTTTAACCCACCTGACAATACATAATTCATGACGCCTGGTTCAGGAAGATGCGGATGCTTTAAAAGGGCAGCAGACACAACCTTCTCGTTCTCAACCCCGACAAAACAGATTTGATGCTGAAAATACACCTTTGTATTGACCAAATGCAGCTGACGAGCGAAAGCAGAGCGCTTTGAGACCTTTTCACATAATAAGTCAAAAAATGAATAGTCCTGAAACGAATCATCTAACAACTCTGCCACTTGAGGCAGTTCATCCTCTCTGGCAAGTCTGAAATGAAGCATATGATGGCCTCCTTTTTTGAACAGATATATATTATTGAACATGTGTTGATTATAATAAGAAGTAAAGAGATCGAACATCGGCAATGCATGATAACCTGTTCATAATTAGACAGTTAGGGCCTGATTGTTCAAAAACGGAGGGGATTTCATGAAGGACAGACGAACAATCAAAACAAAAAGAGCCATTCGGGAAAGCTTCCTTGAGCTGTTAAAGGAAAAGGAAGTGCAGCAGATTACGGTATCAGAGCTATCAAGGAAAGCGGATTTAGGCAGGGGAACCTTTTATTTGCACTATCAAGATGTGTTTGATTTATATGAACAGCTTGAGAAAGAACTATTCGATCAGCTCGGGGGGTTATATGATGAAACCTTTCCAAGTCAGGACCCTCTTGATATGCTTTCCTTTTTAAACAAAACGACTGAATACTTGAAAGAGAATCAGTATATGTTGATGTTATTTGTAAAACCAAATGGACCAACGACCAATCAATTCAAAGCCTTTTTCAAAGAAAAAATCATGAAAGAGTGGCAGCTTGATCAGCGTCCTATTACAGAGAATGAACAAATAGAGGCCTCTTTTGTCGTATCTGGTGTCGTGGGGGTACTAGAGGAATGGATTCATGAAGAAATGACCATTGATGCCGGCAAGCTCGCGCAAAAATTATACGAGCTTCTCGTCAAGGTGGAACAGGAATCGTAAAAAGGGAGAAAGTTATGTAGCCTTTGTCTTTCCTTTTTGATAAAATAGAATATATGTTCTTATTTGAGGTAAGGGAGTGGTGGGATTGAGTGAGAAAAGAAAACTGCTTTTTTATGGGGCGATGAGTATCGATGGATATTTAGCGAGAGAGGATCACAGGCTCGATTGGCTAATAGGGACAGAGGGCGAAGATGAAACGAGCTACGACACCTTTTATGCGTCAGTCGATACGCTGATCATGGGGCGCAATACATATGAACAAGTTCTTCAGCTGTCACCAGATGAATTTCCTTATGAAGGAAAGACATGTTATATCATGTCACGTACGTTACAAGACAGTCTGGAAGGAACCCATATCATTCGCGAAGATGTCTTATCATTTGTGAAAAAATTAAAGAATGAAACAGGCCGGAATATTTGGATTGTCGGCGGCGGGGGACTGCTTCAATCTTTCATAAAAGAAAAATTGGTGGATGAGCTTTTTCTTCAAATCGTACCTGTCATCATTGGAAGAGGAATTCCTCTCTTTTCGCCAGCGGATCTGGAATCCAAGTTTTCATTACAGGAAGTACATCAATATAAACAAATTGCTGAAATGCATTTCACCTTAAAAGAAGAGGACCACTGAACCAAGGTGGTCTTTTTTTCATGAAACAAACTCATTGACAAGAAAATATCCTAGTGTTAGGATAAATTTATCCTAGTTTTAGGATTTCTTGAAAAAGGAGTAGTTGCCATGGTGCAGCATGATCATGAATTAGATTTAAGGCTATTCCGCGTATGGATGAAAGCCTATCAAGCCCTTTTTACAAATATCCAAAAAGACATTGAACATTATGATATCGGATTTGAAAACTTTCAGATCCTTGAATTGCTCTACAGTAAAGGACCTCAGCCTGTTCAAAAAATTAGCGACATCTTGTCAATCCCAAGTGGAAGTATGACATATGTCGTGAACAAACTAGAAAAACAAGAACTGGTGAAAAGGCAATGTGCGCCTTCAGATAAGCGGGTATTCCATGTACAGCTTACGGAAAAAGGGAAGCAATTGTTTGACGACATTTTCCCTAAACACACAGAGGTCATTTCGCAAAATCTATCCTTTATTGAAAAAGAAGAAAAAGAGCAGCTCATTGAATTACTAAAAAAAATCGGTTTAGGTGCAAAACAACTTCGCGAAAAGGGGAAACAAGATGACACTCAGCTTTGATACATTGGTACGTGAAAGACGATCTGCATCAAATTTTTTGCCGAATATCTCGATTTCGAGAGAAGAACTTAACAGCATATTTGAAGAGGTCAAGCTGGCACCATCTGCTTTTAACTTACAGCACACACAATATGTTGTCGTCCAAACAGAAGAGCTGAAAGAACAAGTAAGAGAAGCGGCATTTGGACAATATAAAGTGCACTCTGCTTCAGCAGCGATCATCGTACTCGGAGATCCAAACGCTTATGAGCACGCAGGGGACATATATGAAGGCCTGAAAATGCTAGGCATTTTAAATACGCAGCAATATGAAGAAATGGTCAGAGAGACCATGAGCTTTTATGAGCAGAGAGGGGCAGATTTCCAGAAGGAAGAGGCGATCCGCAATGCTTCCTTATCTGCCATGCTGTTTATGCTTGCCGCTAAAAATAAAGGCTGGGATACTTGCCCGATGATCGGTTTTGATCCCGAAGCAATGAAAAAGGTATTAAACATTCAATCAGATTTGGTTCCTGTGTTAATGATTACACTTGGAAAAGAAAAAGTAGAGAGCAGACAAGCGAGAGGTTATAGAAAGCCAGTTTCTGAATTTGTGACATATTTATAAGATAGGGGGTTCCAATCATGGAACTAGGAATTAGTACATTTGTCGAAACAACACCTGATTTTCAAACAGGAAAAACAGTCAGTCATGCACAGCGTATTCGAGAAGTAGTAGAAGAAATTATTTTAGCAGATCAAGTCGGTCTCGATGTATTTGGCGTAGGTGAGCATCACCGTGAGGATTTCGCCGCATCGAATCCAGCTGTCGTCTTAGCGGCTGCAGCAACACAAACGAAAAATATTCGTCTGACAAGTGCAGTGACAGTCCTTTCATCAGCAGATCCTGTTCGTGTATTTCAGGATTTTGCAACGCTAGATGGACTATCAAACGGACGTGCAGAAATTATGGCAGGTCGTGGTTCATTTATTGAGTCATTCCCGCTCTTTGGCTATGACCTTGATGACTATGAAGAATTATTTGAAGAAAAGCTTGATTTGTTGTTGAAGTTGCAGCAGTCAGAGCGTGTTACATGGAGCGGCAAGCACCGCCCAGCCATTCAGGATGTTGGGGTGTACCCAAGACCTGTTCAAGATCCGCTTCCGATCTGGATCGGCAGTGGAGGAAACCGTGAATCCGTCGTACGTGCTGGATTACTAGGATTACCGCTTGTACTTGCCATCATTGGCGGAAGTCCAAGACAGTTCGCACCGCTCGTTCAACTGTACAAGCAAGCGGCAGTGCACGCTGGACATGACCCTGAAAAATTAACTGTAGCATCACATTCTCATGGATTTGTTGCGGCAGAAACAGACCTGGCAGCAGATCAATTTTTCCCATCCACACAGCATGTGATGAACACATTAGCGAGAGAGCGAGGCTGGGGACCTTATACTCGTTCTACGTTTGACGCAGCGAGAACTTTAGAAGGTGCGCTGTATGTAGGAGATCCAGATACCGTGGCAGAGAAAGTCATTCATCTTAGAAAAAATGTAGGCATCACACGTTTTATGCTTCATGTACCGGTTGGTTCAATGCCGCATGATCAAGTGCTAAAAGCCATTGAGCTATTTGGAAAAGAAGTGGCTCCTAAAGTAAGAGAAGAGGTTGCCCGCTGGGAAGCAGAGCAAAAATAAATAAAAAGGCCGATCAAGTGAATAGGCTTGATCGGCCTTTTCTTATGCTTAAGGATCAGTGATACATGGTTTTACTGTAGGGCATTTGGCAGCAGAAGCAATTGGTGTGATCGCCAAGGTGAAGAGGAAAACAAGTTGAAAACAGATGAGCCATTTTTTCATGAAATCACCTCCGTTCACAATTGTTTCACTAGGTTGAGATGAGGATAAAAGCATAGAAGTATGTAACACACTCTATCCAGCATAAGACAATGATATCATAATTTTCAAAAAAATGAAAAAATAAACTTACGAAAGTTCTAAATTATGGTATAGTTTATACGTTCAACAAAAAAAGGGAGGGATTTTTTTATGAAAAAGGTCATGTCTTCTGTTTTGGTTGGAGCAATTGTCTTAACGGGTGCTGGGGTCACAACTGCTCCAGTGGAAGCAAAGGAGCAAACAAACAGTGAAATAACGGCTCAGGCCAGTCGAACTGTTTCAGTAACAAGAACATATACGACCTCAAACATCCCAGACAGTATTGTATATGCAGAGGATGGCTGGGTCGGTATTTTAGAACAAACCTCTATTAAAGAATTAGGATTAGGAAAATATAGTGTCACATTTACTGGCACAGTGGTACGCGATCCGGGATTTAATTAAATAAAACACAAAGCTGACAGGTGGACAAGCCTGTCAGCTTTTTTCTTGAGGATAATAAAGAATCATTTGCATCCGTACCATTTGTTCTCCGAATTGTTTATACGTGTGCGTCCGGTCCGCTTTAAAACGAATGGAGTCTCCGGCTTTTAAGGTGTATTGTTCATCACCAATGGATAAATCAAGGACTCCCTCAAAAACAGTGATCAATTCCTCTGTTCCCCCAATGTGTTCACTCGCACGCAGCGACCCGCCTCGGTCAATTTCTACTCGGTACATTTCAAATTTCCCACGGTCATCGAAAGGAAAAGTCGTGTATACGCGATAACGGCCGTCGTCCTCAGTTAAAACCTGTGCATCCTCCTTGCGTACCACCTTGATTTCAGGCTGTGGTGCGTAAATGAGCTCACTAAAAGATACTTTTAATCCGTTGGCGATTTTCCACAAAGTCGTGATGGTAGGGGTTGATTCTCCTCTTTCGATTTGTCCAATCATGGTCTTGCTGACACCAGTTAATTCTGCCATCTTTTCGAGGCTTAATTTTTTTTGATCTCTAAGAAGCCTCACATTTTTAGAAATAATCGATTGTACGTCTTCCATGAAAAAAGCTCCTTTCTCTATTTACTTTATAAAGACCGAACGTTACAATAAAACGTAATATACGTAATAAAGTAATTAAAGTCTAAATAACGTATAAGGGGGGCGGCATCTTGATTGTATCTATGTTGATCTATGCTTTTGTTAGCAGCTTTACCCCAGGGCCAAACAACATCATGGCCATGGTCTTTACGAATAAATATGGGGTCAAGCAAACATTTCGCTTTTGTTTAGGTGTGGGTATCGGATTTCTCGTTATTTTGTGTTTGAGCTGCTTCTTTAATATCATTCTTTATCAAGTGATGCCGAAAATAGGCTGGGTCATGGCGTTCATCGGAGCCGCATACATGATTTATTTAGCGGTCAAAATCATGAAAAGTAAAGGCGGTGATGACGAAACACTTGATCGCTACAATCATTTTATCCCTGGTATGATGCTGCAATTTATCAACCCAAAAGCGATCTTGTATGGATTGACTGTGATTTCAACATTTGTTTTGCCATATGGACAATCTAATATGCAGTATGTCATATGGACGCTGATTCTCGCACTTATTGGCTTTCTCGGTACATTCAGCTGGAGCTTATTTGGGTCTTTGTATAAGCGCTTTTTGACTGCTTATGAAAGACCGTTCCATTATGTGATGGGGGTGCTTCTAATTTACAGTGCGGTTTCAATGGTATGGGGCTACGTTATGTAAGTGGTCAGGAACTTGGCCGCTGCCTGCCCATCACAACAGTATCATAATATAATCCGTCACTCAGCCGTTTATCTTTTTTTAATACACCTTCAATCAAAAAGCCATGGTTCTCATATAACCGAATGGCTTTTTTGTTCGTTTCAAGCACATGAAGAGAGATCTTCTGAATGCCCTGCTGATCTGCCCAGTCAATTGAGGCGGCTAAAAGCTCTTTCCCAATGTGATAGCCCCAAGCATCTTTCTGGATGGCGACGCCAAATGTCACTTTGTGAGCAGAGCGCTTGAGTGAATGGCCCTCGCATCTTGAAAAACCGACAATCTTTCCTTCAATAGCAGCGACCAAAAATAAATGCCGGCTTTGCTTGGTATCCTCTTGAATCAAAGCCTCAAATGCTTTTTCATCAAGAAAGGCTTCGCCTGGTTCACGGTCTAAATATTCTGTTTCACCATCGATTTTCAGTCTGAGAGCTGATAACTGTTTAGCATCGGAAGCTGAAGCGGACCGAATATGATAGGTCAACTCACGAACTGTGAATATTTTTTCAGAGATGATCATTGATGAACACCCACCCTTCTTTCCAGTATGTCTATCATACCTGAAACGTGTACATCGCACACTCAGATGTTTTGTATCTTTCAAAAAGGCTAAATGAATAGTATCAAACTTGGAGGTGGAACAAATGAGTGAAGAAAAAGGACATATGGATAAAGCGAAAGGAAAAACAAATCAAGTCAAAGGTCAAGTCAAGGAAAAGCTTGGAGAAGCAACGGATCAACAAAACCTGAAAGCAGAAGGGAAAAAGGATCAAGCAAAAGGAAAACTTCAAGATAAAAAAGGCGATGTCAAAAATAAGCTGAACCAGTAGATTTGAAACCAGTGCGTTGCTTCATGTATTCATCATCGCATGTCTTTCATCAAAAAAATGAATAGATGTGTGAAAAGAATTGATTATACGCTCTCACGATCATCATGTAGACTTGAGATAGAAGACATGATCAAGGGAGATGGATGAAATGGAGCACGTGTGGGAGAAAGTTGACGAGTATATCATAGACAAGTTGATTCCTAAAGATGACGTATTGGAGCAAGCCCTTACTCATAATAAGCAAGCAGGTCTGCCAGCAATTGATGTGTCACCAGCCCAAGGGAAAATGCTTTATTTATTAGCAAAAACGAAGAATGCAAAGCGCATTTTAGAGATCGGAACACTTGGTGGATACAGTACTATTTGGCTTGCGCGTGCTCTTGAAGAGGATGGAGAACTCATCACATTAGAGGCTGACAGCCATCATGTACAGATCGCACAGCAAAACATCAGCAGAGCGGGCTTATCGGAACGAGTGAGCATTTTGCAAGGAAAGGCATTAGATACGTTATCTCAGTTAAAAGAGAGGGCTGCGCTTCCATTCGATTTGATTTTCATTGACGCAGATAAACCAAACAATCCGAAATATCTAAAGTGGGCGTTAGATTTCTCAAAAAAGGGAACAGTCGTTATTGCGGACAATGTCGTCAGAAATGGAGCAGTCCTTCATGACTCTAGTGGGGATGAACGAGTGCAAGGAACTCGTGAATTTTTTGATTTACTCAAACAAGAACCGAGAATAGAGGCAACAGCGATTCAAACTGTTGGTGAAAAAGGTTATGATGGATTTGTATACGGAATCGTCAAATGAAAAAAAGCTTAACCACATGTGGTTAAGCTTTTTCTTTTAGAAAAACCATCTAGCAGTGCCCATCAGCATGACGCCGACAAGAACAGTAAGTGACAAGCTTTTTGTCCAAACAGCGATGAGTACAGTGGGAGTCAAGACAGCAAGATACATCCAATGGATAGTGACGCCTGTGCCTGTTGTTGTATGGATGAAGAGATGCTCTGCAATCAAAGCTGTAAAGATACAAATAGGAATAAACGATAACCATTTCAGCACCACTTCAGGCAGCTGAATACTTCGGACAAATATAAAGGGTACGACTCTTGGAATGATGGTGACGATCATACAACCAACAATGAGCCATAACATAAAGCTGCTGATCATTTATCTGTCACCACCCCAATGGTTGCGACAATCATGGTGGCTAACAGAACAGCCACGTGTGAGGGAACAAAATGAAGCAGAACAAACATGGCAATGACCATATACAAAACAAGTGACAGGCGATGAGTTAACTTATTTTTGGGAACTGTCTGTAACGAAAGGACTAGCAGTGCAGCAAACATCGCTGATAAAGCGAAATCAAGACCAAGCGCTTCAGGATTTGAAATCCAGTGTCCAAAAATGCCGCCAAGTATGCAGGCCGCAATCCAGCATAAATAAGCCGTTATGTTCAGTCCGTGCATCCACCGGTTATTCAGCTTTCCATGCTGAGCTAATTTATTCATGGCTACGCCAAAGGATTCATCAGTCAGCAAGAGACCGAATCCGATATTTTGTTTTAAAGAGTAGCATGTAAAATGAGGAGCCAGCGTCAGGCTGAGTAATAAATGACGCAGATTCACAATAAATGTAGTGAGAATAATAGCGGAAAGGGGACTTCCCGTGACAAGCAGTGCACAGATAATAAACTGTGAAGCACCAGCATAAATAAAGATTGCTAGAAGTGCAATGTCCCATAAGCTCAACTGTGCACTAATTCCAACAATTCCAAAGGCAAACCCGATACTCATATAACCAAGCAGGGTTGGCACACAATCTTTTATTCCCTCGAGAAATGGTTCGTGTTCCGTGCTGGGAATGTGTTTCCTAGCTTCAATATCCAACGACCTCTACTCCTTCTCTGCATGACGATCTATAGTTTTACTTACTATATGAAAACGAATTCAGCATGTCAAGACCCGTTTATCTTCTATTATATGAAGAAAAATGGTGACAAAAAAGGATTGAAGTCAACCAGAATTTGTTATAAAGTAGTCTGAAAATAAAAACAAATGAGGTGACGACAATGCAATGGAAGCCTTTATTTGAACATGATGTACCAAACACCCTCCGTCCATAACGGAGAGTGATCTCCGTTCTGTGGATATGGCGATCAATATATCCAGTAACGGAGGGGAAAAGATGAATGAAAAATATATAGGCGCTCTTTACCTAGCAATCGCTGCAAGTAATTGGGGCGGCATGTACGTTGTTGTCAAAGTAACAGTAGCGGTGGTTCCGCCGCTTGAGCTTGTATGGATGAGATATGCTGTAGCAGGAATTGTGCTGGTGTGCACCATATGGCGCTTGGGCTATTCCTTTCGATTAGATAAAAAAGATATCCCGCTTGTTGTAATGATCGGATTGATCGGAAATTTCCTATCAATTGTGACCCAAGAAATCGGCACCATGTATACATCTGCACAAATGGGGGCTGTGATTACATCTGCGACCCCTGCTTTTATGGTGCTGTTTGCGTTCTTTCTATTAAAAGAAGCCATGACTGTTAGAAAATGCGCATCCATCCTGCTTGCTACAGCAGGTGTATGGCTCATGATTGGACCAGTCGCAGTGCAAACAGATGAATTTATTGGCGGTCTCTCACTCGTCATCGCTGCTTTTACATGGGCGCTCATGTCTGTTTTGCTTAAACGAGTTCCAGGAAAGTACCCTCAAGTGGTGACGACCACATATGCGATCATCATTGCATTCATTGTCTTAACACCACCTGTTTTATTTCGTTTACCTCACCTAGATGTGGAGCAGATGGCAAGACCGGAGATTTGGGGCGGTATTCTCTATCTAGGCATCATCTCAACAGCTCTTGCATTCTTTTTGTGGAATAGAGGGCTTCAATTGATGGATGCCTCGAGCGGCGGTCTGTTCTTTTTCTTTCAACCGATCGTAGGGGCAGCTCTTGGCTGGCTGCTTTTAGGTGAAGAGATGGGGATACGCTCATTCATTGGGATTCTATGTATCTTTGCAGGAGTCTATACTGTACTGCGCCAAAAAGAATAAAAAGAGATGTCCCTTATAAAAGGGGCATTTTCTCTAAAATGGATAGGATAAGAGAGATAGAGATTGGAGGGAAGCAGAGTGATTCAATTTCCGCATTTGCAAAAAGGACAAACAATTGGCGTCACTGCACCTTCCTCAGGTGTACAGCCAACTTTACATGATATGTTTAAGCTTTCATGTGAACGAATGAAAAATAGAGGCTATGATGTCATATGTGGAGAGACGGTCTGGCAGCAGACAAAGGCAAAATCTGCCCCTGCGATAGAACGAGCAAACGAACTTCAGTACATGATGACATGTGATGAGATTGATCACATCATCCCGCCATGGGGAGGACAGTTGCTTATGGAAGTGTTAGAGCACCTCGATTTCTCATCGATGAAAAAAAAGTGGATTCTTGGTTACTCAGATACGAGTGTACTCCTGCTGGCGTTGACATTGAAAACAGGCATTGCCACAGCGCATGGACCGAACTTAGTCGATCTAAGAGGAGAAGAGCTTGATCAAACGACTGCCATGTGGGAGCGAACACTTTCCGCAAAAGAGGAGACGGAGATAACCCAGTTTTCTTCATCTATGTATCAAAAGGAATGGCAGCATGACAATCCGAGTAAACATGTCTTTCATTTAACAGAACCTACCGCATGGCATACAGTTGATCAACAAGAAATGAAAGTGAAGGGAAGACTGATGGGTGGCTGCATTGATGTCATACGTCATTTAGCAGGGACACCTTATGGGGACGTCAAAACTTTTCAGAAAACATTCATAAAAGATGAACCAATTCTTTGGTATTTCGAAAACTGCGAATTAAATGCTGCAAGTGTGAAGAGATCGCTTGTTCAATTAAAACTAGCAGGGTGGTTTGATCACTGTTCAGGTATGTTGTTTGGGCGAAGTGCAGTAGATGTGCCTGTTGAAGGGTATCAGTATCAGGATGTATATGAAGAATTACAAAAGGAACTACAAATCCCCATTTTTTACGATATAGATTGTGGACATGTCCCGCCGCAAATGACGCTGATTAATGGGGCATATGCAGAAGTGCAGCTGCATCCTCGAGGAAAAGCCGTACTAAAGCAAACGTTTTTAGCATAAAAAAGGAAAGGGCGTACCCCTTTCCTTCATATAACATTACATCCCTTTTGTTTCTTTACCTGCTTTTGGAACTTCCCAAGCTGACTCGCGGAATACTTTTTCCCATTTAGATACGACAATACAAGCAACGGCATGCCCTGGAACATTCACGCCTGTTCGTGCCATATCCATAATTCGGTCAACACCGGCTATAATGGCAACGCCTTCTGCTGGAAGACCGACTGCATGAGCGGTTGCCAAAAGAACAACGAGTGAACCGGATGGCACAGCTGCAATCCCTTTACTCGTTAACACAAGAACAAGCATCATCAAAAGCTGCTGTGACAGACTCATGTCGACACCAAACGCTTGTGCAAGGAATACGCAGGCAACTGATAAATATAAACTCGATCCATCACAATTGAGAGAAAGGCCAGATGGAATCACGAAGGAAACGATTCTTTTTGGACACCCGTATTTCTCCATTCGTTCCATCAATTGAGGAAGGACAGTTTCAGTACTCGTAGTAGAGAAGGCAACAAGGAACAAATCCCAAATCATTTTTAATACTTCGAAGTAGTTAAAACGGAAGATCAGTGCGACCAGAGGGAATAAAGCAAAGAGAATAATGAATAATCCTAAAAAAACAGTCCCGACAAGCTTCATCATTGGGATTAATAAAACAATGCCATATTGGCCGACAGAAGCAGCCATTAATGCAAGAACCCCAATAGGTGCTGTTACCATCACCATCTGTGTGAGCTTAAACATGATTTGTGCCACTGATTCAAAGAAGGTGAGAACAGGAGCAGATGCTTTACCGATGCCGCTTGCCGCTACACCAAATAATATGGCGAAGAAAATAACAGCAAGTAAATCATTCTGACCCATAACATCGACGATATTGGTTGGAATGATATCTAATACCATTTGTTTAAAGTCAACAACCTTCTCAGTATAACCATCTAATTCCCCAATATCTTTCTTAGCTAATTTAGAGAAATCGAGACCAACGCCAGGCTTTAGACCATTTGCCAATAATAGCCCGATCCCAAGAACGATGGTTGTGATGACCTCAAACCAAATGATCGTCTTTAATCCAAGGCTGCCCATTTTCTTCATGCCGCCACTGCCGGCTGCACCAATAACAATGGTAGAGAAAACGATTGGAACAACGATCATTTTAATCAGCCTGATGAATCCATCTCCAATTGGCCGCAGAGCCATTCCGAAGTCAGGGAAGAAATGGCCGATAAGAGCTCCTATCACCAAAGCGATCATGATCTGAAAAGCGATAAACTTTTTCATCATCTCCTACCTCCTTTAAATGCTTGGAAAAATATTAAGAATTTTCCAATAAATAAAAATTCTATGTGGCCATGTTTTGTCCTCCTTTGTATTTAGAAAGATTTTATTTAAGAATCATTGGAATTATGAAGAAAGAGAAGAAAATAGGGCTATTACATGTCTATTGATCTAAGAAAAAATCAATTTTAAAAAAACATGAAACTTTTTTAGAAAAATGTATTGACCCTTTTATGTGATCCATGGTATATTTTTATTCGTCGCTGATGACGTATTTGAAATACAGATGTTCACACGGATGCGGCAAACAAATTTCAAAAAAGATGTTGACTTAATAAAAACGATATGTTAAGATAATTAAGTCGCCTGATTAAGCGCCCGTAGCTCAATTGGATAGAGCGTTTGACTACGGATCAAAAGGTTAGGGGTTCGACTCCTCTCGGGCGCGCCAATACAAACCACGCGGGTGTAGTTTAGTGGTAAAACCTCAGCCTTCCAAGCTGATGTCGTGAGTTCGATTCTCATCACCCGCTCCATTTTGAACATGATCTTTGAAAACTAAACAAGACAAAACGTACCTGTTAATTCGAGTTTT